>NZ_FOPY01000001.1:7668-402032 GCF_900113605.1 Modicisalibacter xianhensis | reverse complement strand
CTCGCTGGGCACCATGATGCCGCCGTCGATCGTGCTGATCATCTACGGCCTGATCGCCAGCGTCTCGATCGCCGACCTGTTCACCGCGGCGATCACCCCGGCGGTGATCCTGATGCTCTCCTACATCGCCTACGTGCTGGTGCGCTGCCTGAAGAACCCGGCCATGGGGCCACCGCTGACCGAGGCCGACCGCCAGGAGACCTTCGCCACCAAGGGCCAGGCGCTCAAGGCGATCATCGTGCCGGCGCTGATCGCGGTGCTGGTGCTGGGCTCGATCTACGGCGGCGTGGCCTCGGTCACCGAGGCGGCGGCGATGGGCGTGTTCGGCGTGCTGCTGGCGGTGGTGCTGCGCGGCGAGTTCTCGTTGAGGACCATGCACGAGAGCCTGGGCCAGACGCTGATGACCTGCGGCATGATCATCTGGATCGGCATCGGCGCGGCGGCACTGGTCGGGGTCTACAACCTGATGGGCGGCAACCGCTTCATCTCGGGCATGATCTTGGGCCTGGAGGTATCGCCGATCGTGATCATTCTGGTGATGATGGCGATCCTGCTGGTGCTGGGCATGTTCCTCGACTGGATCGGGGTGGCGATGCTGACCCTGCCGATCTTCGTGCCGATCATCGAGCAGCTGGGCTACAGCCCGATCTGGTTCGGCATCCTGTTCGCGGTGAACATGCAGGTGTCGTTCCTGTCGCCGCCGTTCGGGCCGGCCGCGTTCTACCTCAAGGGGGTGGCGCCGCCGGAGATCAGCCTCAAGGACATCTTCGTGTCGCTGCTGCCGTTCATCGCCATCCAGTTGTGCGTGCTGTTCGCGCTGCTGTTCTGGCCCAACCTGGCCATGTGGCTGGTCTAGTCGGAAGAATCGTAAAAGGATCGTCATGAAAATTACCCAACTGAAGACCTGGCAGGTACCGCCACGCTGGCTGTTTCTGAAGATCGAGACTGACGAAGGCTGCTACGGCTGGGGTGAGCCGGTGGTGGAAGGGCGGGCAGCGACCGTCGAGGCGGCGGTACACGAGCTGGCCGATTACCTGATTGGCCAGGACCCGCATCGTATCGAGCATCTGTGGAACACCATGTACCGTGCCGGTTTCTATCGTGGCGGGCCGATTCTGATGAGTGCAATTGCCGGGATCGATCAGGCGCTGTGGGATCTCAAGGGGCGTGACCTGGGCGTTCCCGTCCACCAGCTATTGGGTGGTCAGGTACGCGACAAAATGCGCATGTATGCCTGGACCGGCGGCGATCGTCCCAGCGACGTGGGGGCCGGTGCCAAGGCGCTGGTCGATCAGGGCTTCACGGCGTTCAAGATGAACGGGACGCCGGAAATGCAGATCGTCGACTCGCATCGCAAGATCGACGACGCCGTGGCGCGCGTGGCCGAGGCCCGCGAGGCGGTGGGTCCGGATGTAGGTATTGCCATCGATTTCCATGGCCGTGTGCACCGGCCGATGGCCAAGGCGCTGCTGCGCGAACTCGAGCCGTACCACCCGATGTTCGTCGAGGAGCCGGTCCTGCCCGAGCACCTGCCGAGCCTCAAGCATATTGCCACCGGCCTGGGCTATCCGATCGCCACAGGTGAGCGCCTGCATACTCGCTTCCAGTTCCGCGACCTGCTGGCCGAGGGCATGGTGGACATTGTCCAGCCTGACCTGTCGCATTGTGGGGGTATCAGCGAAGGGTTGAAGATCGCGTCGCTGGCTTCATGCCACGATGTCGCGCTGGCACCGCATTGCCCGCTCGGTCCGCTGACGCTGGCTGCGTCGCTGCATGTCGATGCCGTCAGCCACAATGCCTTCATCCAAGAACAGAGCATGGGGATCCACTACAATCGGGACAACGACGTCCTCGATTATCTAGTCGACAAGTCGGCCTTGAGCATTAGGGACGGGTTCTGCGAGATCCCGCAGGGGCCGGGTTTGGGCGTCGAGATCGACGAGGCCTTCGTGGAGGAGCGCGCCAAGGTGGGCCATCGCTGGCGCAACCCGGTCTGGACGCATGAGGACGGCAGTATTGCCGAGTGGTAAGGAGAGGTTATGAACGAGACACGCCGTGCCGCGCTGAACGCGGCCATGAGGGAGCTGCCGTTGGCGGCGATCCTGCGTGGGGTGAGGCCGGACGAGATCGACAGCATCTTCGATGCCCTGGTCGCGTCGGGATTCAAGTTGATCGAGATTCCGCTCAATTCGCCACGTCCTTGGGAAAGTATCGAGCGGGTCGCCAAGCGCTGTCCCGATGATGTGGTGATCGGCGCCGGCACGGTACTCGATCCTGAGGCTTGCCGTCGCCTTGCCGATCTTGATGCGCCCCTGGTCATTACGCCAAACACTGATCCTGCCGTCATCGGTGAAGCCGTGGCGCAGGACCTGGCACCGATGATCGGTTGCATGACGCCCACCGAGGCGCTGGCCGCGGCCCGTGCAGGCGCCAGTGCGCTCAAGCTGTTCCCCGCGGCACGCCTGGGGATTGGCTATTACCGGGACATGAAAGCCGTGTTGCCGTCAGACATGCCGGTCTTTGCCGTGGGCGGCATCGACCAGTCCAACATGAGCGAGTGGATCACTGCTGGTATCGACGGCTTCGGCTTCGGTGGCAGCGTGTACCGGCCGGGCTGGTCGGCGCAGGAGGTGGAACGCTGTGCGCGTGGTCTGGTCGCCGAGTGGTGTCGCGTCAAGGAAGGCCTGGCCCAGGCAGACGGTCTCGAGCGCGAGGCGGACGCATGACGTCGTCGAGACTCATCGCCATCGACTGGGGAACCAGTAACTTCCGCGCCTTCCTGGTCGATCGCGACTCCGGCGAAGTGCTGGATAGCCGGCGTTCCGATGCCGGCCTGCGTTCGCTGAGCAGCGCCGAGTTTCCCCATTACTGTGCCGCCCAGGTCGGCGGGTGGCGAGAGGAAGGGCGGGTGCCGGTCTACCTGGCCGGCATGGTGGGCTCCAAGCGCGGCTGGAGCGAGGCGCCGCAACTGGATTTGCCGGTCGATGCCGATGCGCTGGCCAGCCATGTCGTGGCGGCTCCCGGGCTGGACAACGCCTGGATCGTGCCGGGCGTCAAGATCGTGAGTTCCGAGCACGTCGACGTCATGCGCGGCGAGGAGATTCAAGCCTTCGGTGCCCTGTCGATTGCCAAGACGAGCGAGGCGTTGTGCTGCCTGCCGGGGACGCATAGCAAGTGGGCGCGCCTCGAGGAGGGGAAGCTGGTCGACTTTGTCACCGCCATGACGGGGGAACTCTATCATGCAGTGCGCTTTCATACCTTGCCCGGCGAGCCGGCCCGGGAGTCGGCCGAGTTCGAGGCGACAGCCTTCCACCAGGGGCTCGAGGCGGCGGCACACCCGGCGGGCTTGCTGCATGCCTTGTTCGAGGCGCGAAGCAGGCATCTCTATGCGGGACTTGCCGACAATCAGGTCGGTAGCTTCATTTCCGGTGTCATGATCGGTAGCGAGGTCCGCACCCAGCGTTCACTTCATTCCGAGGCCCGTCGCGTCATTCTGGTCGGCTCCAGCGCGCTCAATGCCCTGTATCGGCTGGCCATGCAACAGGCAGGTTTCGAGGACATTGTCGAAGTGGATAGCGACCGGGCGACCTTGGCAGGACTGGTCGCTCTGGCCGAAAAACATCATTGATGTCTCTTCCGAATGCCAGCCTTCCGGCTGGCATTTTTTCACCCTATGCCTAATCAGGCATGCCTGCTATCGCGTAGGTAAATGACGTAGCGCTCGACGATATCCTCGGGGGACTGGCGGATATCAATTTGCCAGGCTTCACTGGCCAAGGGGATCTCCAGGGCCTCGAGTTGGCTATCCAGCATGTGCTCGCCATGAAAGAAGTGTGAGTCGCGCGAGGTAAGCCGTTGCAGCAGTGTCTCGCGACTGCCATGCAGGTAGAGAATCTCGAGTTCCGGTGCGCCTTGGCGCAGGACATCCCGATAACGTTTCTTCAGTGCAGAGCAGCCGATGACTACCGACTCGCCGCGATAATGGTAATCACGATAGAGGCCGGAGAGGGTCACTAACCAGTCTTTTCTATCGTCGTCACTAAGCGGTTCGCCGCGTGACATTTTGGCGATGCTGCTTGCGCTGTGATGATCGTCCCCATCGATAAAGTGACAACCTAGCTCTTTGGCCAAGGCCCGGCCGATATGCGACTTTCCCGAGCCCGAGACGCCCATGACGAGAATACACTTGGGTGACGTTTCCATCTGCTATTGTTCCTGAAGTGAAGCGCTTTCCAACGTGGTAAGAATACCATTTCTGCATCGCGAATTAGCGGCTCCTGCCAGCCAATATGCGTAGAAAAACGTAACTTTCATGGATTGCACCAAAAATGAACATGAAGAGCTTCTCCATAAGGCAATAGGCCACCTGGCGACACCCTCGGTGACCTGGAACCGCTGGCCAGTGCCTGAGTTTGCGGAATTGGCATGCAACGTGCTTATGCACACTCATAGGGCGATGACATCGGGTGAATCGCCAAGCACGCGAGAGGGTTTGCAATGCAGGAGACCATTTCGCCACCGCTGCGCCTGGTCTTCACTGACCTGGATGGATCGCTGCTCGATCATCACGATTACGGCTGGGAGCCGGCTCGGCCTTGGTTGGAGCGCTTGGACGCCGCTGGCGTGCCGGTCATTCCCGTAACCAGCAAGACCCGCGCGGAGCTGCTTCCCTTGCGGCAGGCGCTTGGCCTCGAGCAGACGCCTTTCATCGCCGAGAACGGCGCCATCATCGGTTTACCTGCTGCCTGGCAGCATGCCCGTCTGGATCGCGACCCTGCCAATGTCGATGGGCTGCGAGTGAAAGCCTTGAGCGTGGATAGTGATTTCCTCATGCGCCGGCTCGCAGTGATTCGTGAAAGGCTGGGAGTGGCCTTTCGCTGCCTGCCCGACATGACGATCGAGGCAATCATCGAAGCGACCGGTCTGGATGCAGCGCGGGCCGGGCAGGCACGCGAGCGGGAAGGCAGCATTCCGTTGCTCTGGGACGATAGCGAGGCAATGCTCGACGCGTTCCGGACCCTGCTGGCCAACGATGACCTGGTACTGACGCAGGGCGGGCGGTTCTGGCACGTGATGGGCAACATCGACAAGGGCAGGGCAGTGAGCTGGCTCGTGGCACGCCTTGGTGCGCTGCGCGGTATAAATCCCTGGTCGCTGGGGCTGGGCGACGGGCCCAATGACGTTGCGCTGCTGAACGCCTGCGATGCGGCGGTACTCATCCGTGGCATGCACTCTCATCCCGTCGAGATAGATCATCCCCGCCTTTATCGCACCGTGGAAACCGGGCCGCGTGGCTGGGCCGAAGGTATGGAACATTGGCTTGGACAGGAGCTGGCATGAGCGATTTCTACCAGAACGGTATCATCACCAACTTTCATAACCTGACTCGGCGTCCGGTGGAAGAGCTCGAGGCCGATCTGGTGCGTTTCGCCAAGCGTCGGCCCATGGGCCTGATCCTGCCTTCGCTTTACTCCGAACTCGAAGGCCCGGCCTTGGCCAACATCGTCGATGAGCTGACTCGGGTGCCGTATCTCAACGAAATCGTCATCGGCCTCGACCGGGCCGACCGCGACCAGTTCTTGCGTGCCCGGGAGTTTTTCTCGAAGCTGCCGCAACACCATCGTATCCTGTGGAACGATGGTCCGCGGCTCAAGGCGCTGGATGCCGAACTCGAAGCGGAGGGGATTTCCCCCCAGGAGCCCGGCAAGGGACGTAACGTCTGGTATTGCGCCGGTTACGTGCAGTCCTCGCGACGCACCGAAGCGGTCGCGCTGCATGACTGCGACATCGTCACTTACGATCGCGGCTTGCTGGCGCGTCTGATCTACCCCGTTGCACACCCGCAGTTCAATTACGAGTTCTGCAAGGGCTACTACTCGCGGATCGCCGACGGCAAGCTCAATGGGCGCGTAGCGCGGTTGATGGTGACTCCGATGCTGCGCGCGCTGAAGGCAATCTACGGTCCGCTGCCTTTTCTCGATTATCTGGACAGCTACCGGTACCCGTTATCCGGTGAGTTCTCGATGCGTACCGACGTACTCGATGGCATTCGCATTCCCAGTGACTGGGGCCTGGAGATCGGCGTGCTCTCCGAGGTGCATCGCAATTATTCCACCAAGCGCCTGTGCCAGGTGGATATCGCCGACGTCTACGATCACAAGCATCAGCCAGTCTCCGAGGGCGATGCCACGGGCGGCCTCAACCGCATGAGCCTGGACATCGCCAAGGCGCTCTATCGCAAGCTGGCCACCCTCGGTGTGCAGATCAGTGCCGAGAGCTTTCGTACCATCAAGGCCACCTACTATCGCATTGCCCTGGACCTGATCGAGACCTACGACAACGACGCCATCATGAATGGACTGAAACTCGACCGGCACAGTGAAGAACAAGCCGTGGAACTGTTCGCCAGCAATATCATGGAGGCCGGCAAGGCATTTCTCGAATATCCGCGCGACAAGCCGTTCATTCCCAGCTGGAACCGCGTGCAAGCGGCCTTTCCCGATGTTCTGGAGCGGATGCACGAAGCGGTCGAACTGGACAATCAGGGCAAGGTTTAGTCCGCCGTGCACTGGCAGGTCGGATGTATATATGAAAAGTGAATAACGTTATTCCTTTTGTTCGTGTATACTACCCCCTGACAAGCGTTGCGATAGGGAGGCTGTTTCATGAGCAATCCAGAGGTCACGGCGTTCTTCGACGAGCCCACCAATACTTTCAGCTACGTCGTGCGCGATCCCGACAGCACAGCCTGTGCAATTCTCGATTCGGTCATGGATTTCGACTATGCCTCGGGCGCCACGGGCTGGCAGTCGGCTGACCGGATCATCGAATTCATTCAGCGCGAAGGGCTCGCGGTCGAGTGGATCCTCGAAACGCATGTCCATGCCGATCATCTCACGGCGGCGCCGTACCTGCAGGAGCGCCTGGGTGGGAAGACCGGTATCGGGGCGAAGATTAGCCAAGTCCAGTCCATCTTTGGCGACCTGTTCAATAGTGGTGATGAGTTCGCTAGAGATGGCAGTCAGTTCGACCGGCTGTTCGAGGAGGGTGACACGTTCAGTATCGGCAGGTTGCAAGCTCGTGTACTGCATACGCCGGGACACACACCGGCCTGCCTCACCTATGTCATCGGCGATGCCGCCTTCGTCGGAGATACCCTGTTCATGCCCGACTACGGCACAGCGCGTTGTGACTTTCCCGGTGGTGATGCGCGCACCTTGTACCGCTCTATCCAGAAGGTTCTGGCGCTGCCCGACGAGACCCGCTTGTTCCTGTGCCACGATTACAAGGCGCCGGGTCGCGAAGATTATGCCTGCCAGACGACGGTCGGCGAGCAGCGCCGGGACAACGTCCATGTACACCAAGGTGTCGACGAGGTGGACTTCGTTGCCATGCGCACTGAGCGCGATAGCACGCTGGGCATGCCCAAGCTGATCATTCCTTCGGTCCAGGTCAACATGCGTGCCGGGCACCTGCCGCCGGCCGAAGACAATGGTCGGGTCTACCTCAAGGTGCCCATCAACGCCTTCGGCCAGCCCCGGAAGTCGTAGAGGAGGGAGGCAATGGACTGGATGGCAAGTATTCAGGGGTTGATCGGCGGGGTGCTGATCGGCCTGGCGGCGGTGTGGCTGATGGCCAGCCTGGGGCGCATCGCCGGAATCAGTGGGATTGTCTCGGGACTCTTGCTGGACCGGCCGCAGGGCGACAGTGCCTGGCGAGTGGCTTTTGTCGCTGGGCTGGTCAGCGGACCGTTGCTGTTGGCGCTGACAGGTAGCGGTCTTGGCAATGTGGTGGGGCAATCAGGCGCCGTGGTTGGCGAGCCTGTCGCTGGCGTGACGACGATGCTCATCGCCGGGCTGCTGGTGGGCGTCGGTACCGGCATCGGCAGTGGCTGCACCAGCGGACACGGCGTTTGCGGGCTGGCCCGACTTTCCCCGCGCTCATTGGCCGCCACCTTGACCTTCATGGCAGCGGCTATCGTCACCGTGTTTGTAGTCAGGCATGTGGGAGGCTGAGCATGAAGACACTGATGGCGTACCTGGCCGGATTGCTTTTCGGCCTGGGGCTGGCAATCGGGGGCATGACCGACCCGGCCCGCGTGCTGGGCTTCCTTGACCTGTTCGGCAACTGGGACCCGACGCTGGCCTTCGTCATGGGCGGTGCCGTGATCACCACGTTCATTGGCTACCGATGGGTGTTGCGCCAACCCCATCCCCTGTTTGCGGCAGGTTTCCAGTTGCCGACGCGGCGCGATCTCGATGCCCGGCTGCTGGGTGGCGCCACCCTGTTTGGCGTAGGCTGGGGGCTGTCCGGCTACTGCCCAGGGCCGGCCGTGGCCTCGCTGGCGGGGCCGACGCCGCCGCTGCTGGCGCTGTTGATCGCTATGATCGTCGGTTGGTGGCTGGCCAGGCAGTTGCCGGCCTCGTCGAGCCGGGCATCGTCATCGCTGCACCGCTCCTGAGCCTTCAGGCTCAAAGCGGAAGATCGCAACGGATACGCGGCCGGTAGGGTATGACAAACTCAGACCGTAGCCTGGGGCAGCACCTTGCGAAGAAAGCGCTGGGTGCGTTCATCGCGAGGTTGATGGAACAGCTCGCTTGGCGGGGCCTGTTCGACGATTCGGCCTTCATCCATGAATATCACACGGTCGGCCACGTCGCGGGCGAATCGCATTTCATGGGTTACCACGATCATGGTCTGGCGCTCGGCGGCGAGTTGTTTCATCAGGCCCAGCACCTCATCGACCCACTCCGGATCGAGGGCTGACGTCGGTTCGTCGAAGAGTATGACCTCGGCATTGGCGGCCATCGCCCGGCCGATGCCCACGCGTTGCTGCTGACCGCCGGACAGCGAGGCAGGGTACGCATCGGCCTTGTCGGCCAACCCGATACGCTCGAGGATCTCCCGGGCTCGTGCGTGGGCCTGCGCCTTGGGAAGGCCGTCAACGACTATCATTCCCTCACTGATGTTCTCGAGCGCGGTCTTGTTGGCAAACAGCGCGTAGTTCTGAAATACGAAAGCGGTACGGCGACGCAGCGCGAGAATATCGCGTGTGGTGGCGCGGGTGACGTCGAAGGAGAGGTCACCGACCGTAAGATGCCCGGCATCGGGGCGCTCGAGAAAGTTGATGCAGCGTAGCAGGGTCGATTTGCCGGTACCTGATGGCCCAATGACGACAATGATTTCTCCCTGTGCAAGCGACAGGTCGATGTTCTCGAATACCGGCTGGTCGTCGAAGCGCTTGGTGATGCCCTTGAGTTCGATCATCGTTGGTAAGCTCGGTTGAGTCGGACTTCCAGTCGCCGCTGAAGCCAGGAAAGTGCCTCGACGATGATCCAATAGATGATTGCCACGACGAGAAAGGCCTCGAAGTAGAGAAAGCTGCTGGCCGCTTCTTTCTGGGTCGCACCCATGAGCTCGGTGACGCCAAGCGTAAATGCCAGCGAGGTGGCTTTGATCATGTCGATGAAGTAGTTCATCAATGTCGGCGTAGCGATGCGTGTCGCCTGGGGCAGGACAATACGCCGCATCAGTTGGCCCTGTGTCATGCCGATGGATAGCGCGGCTTCTGTCTGGCTGCGATCGACACCGACGATAGCCGCGCGAATGGACTCTGCCATGTAGGCTGAGAAATGCAGGGTCAGGCCCATGATGGTCGCTGTGATGCCATTGATCGCGACCAGAAAGGCCAGTAGCTGTGGCAGGCCGTAATAGAACAGGAACAGCTGAACCAGCAGCGGCGTACCGCGAAAGAAGGAGATGAACAGCATCGCCAGGGCATTGAGGAAGCGTAACCGGCGAACGCGCACGACGGCCAGCAGGCAGGCCAAAATCAGGGCACAGGCCATGCCGGCGACGGCCATCTCCAGGGTAAGTGGCAGATAGCCCAGCAGGATGGGCACGAGGCCCAGCATGTAATCGACATCGAGCGCGTGCATTGGCGGTCAGCCTGACAGGAGAAAGGCACGGCGACCGGGGTATCCGGCCGCCAGCAGGTCAAGGTTGGGTGACGTCGCTACCGAACCATTTTTCGGATATCTCGGAAAGCTTGCCGCTGTCACGAAGTGACTCGAGTGCCGCGTTGACGCGGTCACGCATCGCTCGGCCTGCTTCATCATCACGGAAAGGCAGCGCATTTTCGATACGTGAGAAAGGTTTGCCGGCAAGCTGCAGGGGCAGTGGCTTGTCCTTGATCACTTGGGAGGCACTGATCCGGTCCATGACAAAGGCATCGGCGCGCCCCAGGGCGACGTCCTGCTCGACATTGGATTCGTAGGTCTTGATGTCGATCTGGTCAGCGTAGGGAAGCTCGTGCAGCAGGTCTTCATAATTCGAACCCAGGTTGACCGCGACGGTCTTGCCCTTGAGATCCTCGACGCCCTTGATGCTGTCGTTGCCTTCGCGTACGACCACCTGAGCGCCATCGTAGACGTAAGGCTCGGTAAAGGCGTACTTGGCTTGGCGCTCCGGCGTGATGGTGATCTGATTGGCGATGGTGTCGATGCGCCCGGAGTCGAGCATGCCGGCCAGGCCGGAGAAACTGGCGGTGACGAATTCGATATCGTCGCCGGTTGATTCGCCGATGGCGTTCATGACATCGACTTCGAAACCTTTCAGCTGATCCTGTTCAACGAAGGTAAAAGGGTAGTAGCTGCCAGACATACCGACTCGTAAGGTTTCAGCATGGGCCGTGCCCATGGTGAGGGCGAGCGCAGCCAGGGTTATGGAGAGCAGGCGCGGGAAGGTCATGGTTGACTCCTGAAGTGAAGACTGACGCAAGTGTAGCGTACGCTGTCGGTTCGGAATAATAGTTGTATTTAATATTCCATAAAGTTTTGCTGAATAGTCGCGTGACCGCCGCTATGGCTGGGATACCAGCCACAGGCTGCGATAGGGCCGAAGGGTATCCGGCTCGTCGGGCTGCCAGGGAGCGCCATCCTCGAGCACATCGTACCAAGTGTTTTCCCTGAGTGACGGCACCTCGAGTGGCTGGCGTTTGTCGCTGATGTTGTAGATGGCCAGCAGTCGTCGACCGTCCGGTAGCGGGCCGCGCTGGATGGCGAACAACCCGGGAGGGGTGTCGAGCACCGTCTGGGCGGCTTCGGGGTGGAAACAGGGCTCGCCGGCGCGCAGCGCAAGGCGACGCTTGAGGGACATGAACGCTTCGCGCGTCGGCGTGCTGCGGCTGTCCAGCAGCTCCTCGAGTTCTTCCTTGTTCCAGCGCCGGCGATTGATCGAGCGCAGATGGCCGCTACGTTCGACGCCTTCGTAATCGTTGAGCGTGGCGGTCAGCGAGTGAAAATAGAGGCCGGGAATGCCCTGCAACGCCAGCAGCAGGTTCTGGCTGCACAGGAATCGCTCCACCTGCCAGGCGTCGGCGCCGCGTCGCGTGCCCTTCATGGCATCGTAGTAGGCGATATTGATTTCGTAGGGTGAGTCACTGCCGTCAGAGTTGGCTTTCATGCTCACGTAACCGCCGAAGCGATGCATCAGCTCCAGCAGTTTCTCGACCTCATGGGGTGGCAATAGCCCTTCCAGGGCACGTACGCCGATTCCGTCATGGCTGGCGGTAAAATTGAAATAGCTGCAACCGGAGGGCAATGTCGGGAGTGAGCGCGCCCAGTCGCTGAGCAGCGTGGCATCGCCACTGGTGAAGGTATGTATCAGCAGTGGCGGCAGGGTGAACTGATAGATCAGGTGGGCTTCGTCGGGGGTGGCGTAGTCGGCGGAAGCCTCGCTTACTCGATCATGGCCCGACAGGCCCAGGCGTTCCAGGCCAAAATAGCTCATGTTCTCTGCGTGGGGTACGTTGGTCTCGGTGATCAACAGGGTGCCCGGGGCGACAAAGTCGAGGATGGCGCGCAGCAAGCGTACCACGGCGTGCGTTTGCGGAAGGTGAATGCAGGAAGTGCCGATCTCTTTCCACAGGTAGGCGATGGCATCGAGGCGGATCATGCGCACACCCTGCTCGACGTAGTAGAGCATGATGCCCACGAACTCCAGCAGTACATCGGGGTTGGCGAAGTTGAGGTCGATCTGGTCCTCGGAGAAAGTCGCCCAGACGTGACGGGTGCCGCGGCGCGTGGAGACCGGTACCAGCAATGGCGTATTGCGTGGTCGAGTGACCTGCGAGACGTCGGTTGCAGGGTCCATCTCGATGAAATAGTCGCGCCCCGGTTGGCTTCCGGTCAGGTAGTCGACGAACCATAGCGACTCGCGCGAGACATGATTGATGACCAGGTCGGCCATCAGACCGCGTTTGCTGGCCAGGCGGCGGATATGTTCCCAGTCGCCCAGCGCCGGGTTCACCTCGCGGTAGTGAATGACCGAGAACCCGTCGTCGCTGCTCCAGGGGAAGAAGGGCAGGATATGCACGCCACTGAATGTGTCCGGCAGGCGCTCGTCAAGGAACTCGTCGAGCACCTCCAGAGGCGGGCGGTCACCGTCCAGCAGAGTGTCGCCGTAGGTGATCAGCCATTGATCGCGCTCGCTCCACAAGGGGCGCGGCGTGGCATCGATTGCACTGCGTTGGTGCATCAGCAGGGTCAGCAGGCGGCGCAGGACTTCCCCGGCCCGCGGGCCATAGATTTCCTGCAGTCGCGCTTCGGCCCGTGTGATGAATTCGCTTTCTTCCAGCGCTCTGGCGGGGGTGGGCGGCAAGGCGTGCCGTTGGACACTGGAGATGTCGGGCATGGCTGGGAATCCTCGTTCGTCTGCGTCCTTACTCCGCTTGTCTTGCATCAGACGTGCCAGCCATTCTACCGAGGTGGATCGGGACGAGCCGATCCGCCTCCGCATGCCTTAGCGCCTGACGACGCGATAAAGGACCAGCAGCACGATGGCACCCAGCACGGCAATGACGAAGCTGCCGAGGTTGAAGCCATCTACCGAGCCGAAGCCCAGTGCTGTACCGATCCAGCCGCCGACGACCGCCCCGAGGATCCCGATGATGATAGTGATGATGAAGCCACCCGGGTCCTTGCCGGGCATGATGAGTTTGGCGATGATACCGGCAATCAGACCGAAGATGATCCAGGCGAAGAAACCCATGTTGTCTCCTTACATTAGGGATTGGTGTGCAGACATGAGCATGGTCGGTTGGGCCGGGGTTAAGCAAGGAGATTCGTCGTTTCCGCCTTTTGCGGCAAACCGTTACAATGCCATGAACATGCACACGGATGCCGACTGATGCACTGTCCTTTCTGTGGTACGCACGAGACCAAAGTGACCGATTCCCGCCTGGTCGCGGATGGCGATCAGGTTCGCCGACGGCGGCAATGCACTGCCTGCGGCGAACGTTTCACCACTTACGAGACCGCCGAACTGGTCATGCCTCGCGTGGTCAAGGCGGACGGGTCTCGCGAGAGCTTCGACGAGCGCAAGTTGCGCGATGGCATGCTGCGGGCCCTCGAGAAGCGCCCGGTCAGCGCCGAGTCCACCGAAGCGGCCATCGAGCGTATTCGCCAGCGACTGCGCGCCCGTGGTGAGCGCGAAATCGAGGCGCGGGAGATCGGTGAAGAGGTCATGGGCGCCCTCAAGCGACTCGACCAGGTGGCCTACATTCGTTTCGCGTCGGTATATCGCCGTTTTCAGGATATCGACGAGTTCCGGGCCGAAATCGACCGCTTGGCCCAGGAGCCTTCCTTTCCCCCTCAGGATGACGAGCGCTAGGCTGGCGGGTACGGACCCTGCCGGTCCTCTGATCCTGCCAGCCAGTCGTCATTACCTCTATTGCGTTTTCCCGCTTCAAGGATACCCATGGCCAAGGTGACTTCCGAAACCTGGATGGCGCGGGCGCTGGTATTGGCGCGGCGTGGCCTCTATACCACCGACCCGAACCCGCGCGTCGGCTGCGTGCTGGTCAAGAACCGCCGCAAGGTTGGCGAGGGCTGGCACCGCAAGGCCGGCGAGGCACATGCCGAAGTCAACGCCCTTCGCGAGGCAGGAGACGCTGCCAGGGGGGCCACGGCTTATGTAACGCTGGAGCCTTGCTCGCACCAGGGCCGCACCGGCCCGTGTGCGGTGGCGCTCATCGACGCCGGCGTGAAGAAGGTGGTCGTGGCCATGCAGGACCCCAACCCGCTGGTGGCAGGGCGGGGCATCGCCAGGCTTCGCGAGGCCGGTATCGAGGTCGAGGTCGGGCTGCTCGAGGATCAGGCGCGGGCGCTCAATCCGGGGTTCATCGCCCGCATGAGTCGACAACGCCCCTTCGTGCGCTTGAAGATGGCCATGAGCCTGGATGCGCGTACCGCCATGGCCAGCGGGGAGTCTCAATGGATCACCGGCCCGTCGGCACGCACCGAGGTGCAGCGCCTGCGGGCCCGCTCCAGTGCGATCATGACCGGTGTCGAATCGATCATCTTCGACAATTCGCGGCTGACCGTGCGTGCCGAGCAACTGGACCTCGAACAGGCCGATAGCATCAGCCAGCGCCAACCGCTGCGTGTGGTCGTCGATACCCGGTTGCGCATGCCGCTGGCCGCCGCCTGCCTGCGTGAGCCCGGGCGTACCCTGATCGCCACCTGCGCGGCCGAGTCACCGCGGCGGCGCAAGCTCGAGGAGGCCGGTGCGGAGGTACTGGTATTGGGCTGCGATATCAACGGCCGGGTCGACCTGGCGGCGTTGTTGACCTATCTGGCCAGAGAGGAGAGCTGCAACGAGGTGTTGCTCGAGACCGGAGCGACCCTGGCTGGGAGCATGCTCGACGCTGAACTAATCGATGAAATGCACCTGTTCGTGGCGCCGACCTTGCTGGGTGGCGAGGCGCGTCCGCTGTTCGCGTTGCCCGGGCTCGAGCGCATGGCCCAGCAGCGGCCGTTGCAGATCGACGACATCCGCGCGGTGGGTCGTGACTGGCGTATTATCGCTCGTCCCCAGCGTATTGCTGACGCGTCCCCCGGGCCCATCACAAGCCCGACACGGGACTAGCGCATGCGCGCGTAGACAGGTACCCTGACCGCCGACCTAACGCGGGAGATGTGGCCAACGGGCCTGATCCTGTCGCCTCCCGTCGACAGTTCCGCACGAGACGAATTCCGGAGAACAGATGGTGGCTTCCTCTTCCCAGCCCACTTCACAGGGTGCCCCCCAGCCTCTTGCCCAGGATTCGCCGTCCCGGCAGGCGCTGGCCCGTATCGAAGACCTGGTCGAGGACATCCGCCAGGGCAAGATGGTCATCCTGATGGATGACGAGGATCGCGAGAACGAAGGCGATATCATCATGGCGGCCGAGAAGGTCGAGGCCGCGCACATCAATTTCATGGCCCGCCATGCCCGGGGGTTGATCTGCCTGCCGATGACCCGGGAGCGTTGCGAGCGCCTCAACCTGCCGTTGATGGTGCGCGACAACGGTTCGGGGTTCGGTACCAAGTTCACGTTGTCTATCGAAGCTGCGCAAGGCGTGACGACCGGCATTTCTGCCGCCGATCGTGCGCGGACCGTGCAGGCGGCCGTGGCACGCAACGCCAAACCGTCCGATATCGTGCAGCCCGGGCATATCTTTCCGCTGATGGCGGAGCCGGGCGGCGTGCTGCGGCGGGCCGGACATACCGAAGCAGCCTGCGATCTGGCGGCCATGGCCGGGTTCGACCCGAGTGGCGTAATCTGCGAAATCATGAACGAAGACGGCAGCATGGCGCGCCGTCCCGAACTCGAGCGCTTCGCTGCCGAGCATGACATCAAGATCGGCACCATTGCCGACCTGATCCACTACCGCATTCACAACGAGCAGACCGTCGAGCTCGAGGAACACATGCCGGTGCATACCTCGTTCGGCGAGTTGACGTTGCACGTGTTCCGCGATCGCATTCAGGGGTCGCATCACCTGGCCCTGGTCAAGGGGCAGCCGCAGCCCGACCGGCCCACCACGGTCCGAGTACACTTGGCCGATAGCCTGCGTGACCTGCTGGCGCTGCAGAAGCCGGGCAGCCAGAGCTGGACGGCACAAGGCGCCCTGGCCCAGGTGGCCCAGGCCGACACCGGGGTGTTCGTGCTGCTCGATGACGGGCGCACGGCGCTGGACTTCAAGAGCCAGCTCGATATCTTCCTCGAGCGAACACGGGCGCCACGCTCGAGCGATTCCGATGGGGCTGGCAATTACCTGACGATCGGTACCGGGTCACAGATCCTGCGCCTGCTCGGGGTAGGGCAAATGCGCCTGCTCAGTTCCCCGTGGAAGTTCTCGGCGCTGTCCGGCTTCGACCTGGAAGTGGTGGAGCGCTTGGGCGGTGATACCGCGGACGCCGGCGACTCGTTAGAATAAGCCCCTTTTTTGCCAGGAAAGATTATGCAACCGATCTCCCAAGTCGAAGGTTCCTTCACCGACGTCGATGGCCGCTACGTGATCGTCGTCGGTCGTTTCAATCACCACGTGGTGGATAGCCTGGTGGAAGGTGCCGTCGATAGCCTGGTTCGGCATGGCGTCGACGAGGATAACATCGACATCGTTCATGTACCCGGTGCCTGGGAACTGCCCCTGGCGGTCAAGCGTGCGCTGCGTGTGGTCAAGCCCGATGCAGTGATTGCGCTCGGCGCGGTGATCCGTGGCGGTACGCCGCACTTCGAGTATGTCGCGGGTGGTTGCAATGCCGCCCTGGGCAACCTGCAACTGGAGTTCGACACGCCCATTGCCAATGGCGTGCTGACCGTCAATTCCATCGAGCAGGCGATCGAGCGCTCGGGAACCAAGGCCGGCAACAAGGGGGCGGAAGCCGCCATGGCCGCCATGGAAATGGTGTCGCTGATGAAGCGTTTCGGGGGTGAAGGATGAATGCCAGACGTCCCGCTGCGACGGATGCTCGCCAGGCACGGCATGCCGCCCGTGAGCTTGCCGTGCAGGGCCTGTATCAGTGGCAGTTGACCGGCAAGCCGGTCAGTACGCTCGAGGCCGAATTCCGTAGCCAGGTCGCCGACGAGGACCTCGAGGATCACGAGAATTGGCACAAAGTCATGGAAATTGCCGACCTGGCACTGTTCCATGAACTGCTGAGCAACGTGGTGCGCGAGCGTGACGCGCTCGATGCCAGCATTGCGCCGTTGCTCGATCGTCGCCTCGACGACCTCGACCCCATCGAACTGGCCATCCTGCGCCTCGGTGCCTACGAGCTGGCCAAGCGCCCCGAAGTTCCCTATCGCGTGGTAATCAACGAGGGGGTCGAGCTCGCCAAGTCGTTCGGCGCCACCGACGGCCACAAGTATGTCAACGGCATTCTCGACAAGCTCGCCGCGCGACTGCGCAATGCCGAGGTCAACGCCCGTCGTCGCTGACGTGCCGGGTCGGATGGCAAGCCACATGCCGAGTGAGTTCGAGCTCATCGCCCGCTACTTCGTGCAGCGCAACGAAGGCGAAACGACCGGTGTCGCGCTGGGCGCGGGAGACGACTGTGCGTTGCTGGTCCCTACGCCGGGCCAGCAACTGGCAGTCAGCGTCGATACCTCCGTGGTCGACGTGCATTTTCCTGCCGGGGCGCCCGCCTGGGCCGTGGGCCATCGTGCGCTGGCCGTATCACTGAGCGATCTCGCCGCCATGGGCGCGTGGGCGCGCTGGTGCACCATGGCCGTGACACTTCCCGAGGCCGACGAGGCCTGGCTCGACGCGTTCAGCCAAGGCTTCCATGCGCTGTGTCGGGAATACGGCGTCGCTCTGGTCGGCGGGGATGTGACACGGGGCGAGTTGAGTATCAGCGTGGCCGTGCACGGCGAAGTGCCGGTCGGCGCAGCGTTGTGCCGCAGTGGTGGCCAGGCTGACGATATCATCGCCGTGACCGGCCCCCTGGGGGGCGGTCACGGTGGTCTGCGCGCCTGGCAGCAGGGCCGGCGCGACCTGGACGATCCGCTTCTGGCTCGTTACCTGTTGCCCCAGCCCCGCCTGGCGGCCGGCCTGGCCTTGCGTGGCCTGGCTCACTGCGCCATCGACATTTCCGATGGGTTACTGGCCGATCTCTCGCATCTGTGCGACGCCTCACGGCTGGGCGCCGAACTGGACATGACGCAACTGCCCCTGGCGACCGGGTTGGAGGCCTTGCTTGGCACGCAAGATGCTCGCCATGCAGCGCTGTGTGGCGGCGACGATTACGAATTGCTGTTCAGCCTGCCGGCGTCGTCCCTGGACGAAGCTCGGCGTCGTCTGCGTGAGTGCGGCGTGGACCTGTGGCCGGTTGGAAGGTTGCGTGACGGGGCTGGCATCGCCGGCGTGGATACGCGCGCGATCAAAGGCTGGCAGCACTTTCCGGGAGGGTCGTCATGAACCGTGCACCTTCCAGTGTCTGGCGGCGCCCCACGCATTTTCTGGCTTTCGGCCTGGGCTCCGGTGCGGTACCGTTCGCACCCGGTACGTTCGGTACCTTGGCGGCCATTCCCTTCTACTGGTTGATGTCGGGGCTACCGCTGTCCTGGTATCTGGGACTGGCGCTGGTTGCCAGCCTGATCGGCATCTGGCTGTGCGACAAGACCTCGCGCGATCTTGGTGTCCACGATCACTCCGGTATCGTCTGGGACGAGTTCGTCGGTTACTGGCTGACCATGGCGGCAGTGCCGTTTTCCTGGGAGTCGGCGCTGTGGGGCTTCGTGGTGTTTCGGGTCTTCGACATCATCAAGCCCTGGCCGATACGCTGGGTCGACCGGCGAGTAGCTGGCGGGTTCGGCATCATGCTCGACGATATTCTGGCGGGGGTGTATGCCTGGGGAGCGATGCACCTGTGGTTCTGGTTGCATTAGTTCTGCCTTGTCCTCGCTTGCCAGCTTTTCCGGTAGGGTTACGTCAAGAAAAGGTCACACGGTCAGGGGAAGGCAATGCGCAGGACATGGTGGGCGGTCATCGTTGTGGCGGTAGTGGGCGTGGTCGGTTACCTCGGGGCGCAGGCCTATGCCAGCCGGGTCTTCGAGCAGGAACTGGCGCGCGCACTCGAGGCCCTGCGTGAAGACGGACAGTGGCAGGTCGAGCGCCAGGCGGTGGAGCGGGGCTGGTTCCATTCACAGGGCCGGCTGCGGCTTGCTCCCGCCGGGGATGCCCGCTGGCAGGCCGAGGTTCCCTACGCTGCCCGGCATGGCGTACTGACGACCCGAATGAGTGGCGCGGTTCAGGTCATGCTGGCCGATGAGGGCGACGCCGCCTCCCCGCGCATGCTGTTCGGCGATGTGTTGCCGTCCGCCGAGCCGCGTTGGACGGCAACCTTCCACACCTTGGATCGCCAGACCGATGGGCGCCTGGACGTGGCAGGATTCGAACTGGAACACGACGAGGTGGCTGTTTCCTTCACCGGGGCCGAGTTCACGGCCGAGGGGCGGATCGGCGACGTGGCGATACAGGGCCAGATCGCCCCGCTTCGCTGGCAACGCGGCCGGGAGGAGTTGTCCACCGGCCCCCTGCATCTCAACAGTCGTTATCAGACCTCCGACGACTACTTCTTTCATCAGCGCAATGAGCTGATCGTCAATCGTCTCGATTATCGAGGGCCGCAACGCGCCCCGCTGACACTGACCGGCCTGCGTTACAGTGACGAGACACGACTCGATGACCAGTTGCGTCTCGACATGTCGCTTTCGCTCGAGCAGGCGCAAGTGGCCGGAGAGTCATTGCTGGCAGGCCGGTTGGCGGCCAGTCTCGATCGCATCGATGGGCAGGCCGCCAGACAGCTTGCCCGCCAGTTGGATTCCGCGATCGAGCAGCAGGGGAGTGACCTGTCGGGACTCGACGAGGCCGAGCGACGCCGCCTTCTGAAGCGTCTCGAGCCCGTCATCCTGGCCATGCTGGAAGACTCACCGCGCTTTATCCTCGAGGGGGCCACCTTGTCGAGCCCCTTGTTCGGGGTCGATACCCGAGGTCATGGCGAACTGGTCTTCGACGGCCAGGACGCTGCAGCGCTGGAGGTGCTCGATCTGCTCGATGCCGATGCGTCGGCCTGGCGCGAGCGTCTCGACGGCCGCTTTACCTGGAGCGGAGTCCCTCCGCTTGTCGCCTTGCAACTGGGCCTGCCGCTGGATACCCGGGAACTCGTGATCACCATCGAGGCCGGCCAGATCCGTATCAATGATCGTCCCTTGCCGTCGCTGTTGTGATTCTGTTCTAGGCTGAATCCCACGCAAAGCCCGTTGCCATGCCAGGGCGCGACTTGAAGTTTTCGCGACGTGCCCACATTCCTCGGCATATGACGGCTATTAGGCCCAGCTGATGCAAGGTGAACGATGAGCGAACGTGACCAAGACGCACCGGAAATCCTCATGGATAGCCAGGAAGAGCGCCATGAGCATAGCGGCGCGGTAATCCCGACCCGGGAGTACCTGCCAGAGCGCATCTATCTGCTGCCCATCCACAACCGTCCCTTCTTCCCGGCCCAGGTTCAGCCGCTGGTGATTCAGCGTCAGCGCTGGGAAGAGACCATGCAGCGTGTCTCCGATACGCCGCACCATACCGTGGGGGTGGCCTACGTTGGCGATGTGGGCGCCAATGAACTCGATCACGAGCACTTTCCGGAAATCGGTACGGCGGTCAAGGTTCACAAGGTGCAGGGCGAGGACCAGCAGATCCAGTTCATTGCCCAGGGCATGCGGCGTTTCCGCATCGTCCGCTGGCTGTCGAAGAAACCGCCCTATCTGGTCGAGGTTGCCTATCCCAAGGAGCCGGTCGACGAAGAAGCCGACGAGGCACGTGCCTATGCGATGGCCTTGATCAATGGCATCAAGGAACTGCTGCCGATCAATCCGTTATATGGCGAAGAGCTCAAGCATTACCTCAATCGCTTCAGCCCACATGAGCCCGGTCCGCTGACCGATTTTGCCGCTGCCATCACCTCGGCCAAGGGAAAAGAGTTGCAGGGCATACTCGAGACGCTGCCGGTCATGGCACGCATGCACAAGGTGCTGCCGCTGCTGCGCAAGGAAATCGAGGTCGCCCAGCTACAGAGCGAGATCAGCGAGCAGGTCAATGCCCAGATGCAGGAGCGTCAGCGCGAATTCTTCCTGCGTGAGCAGCTCAAGATCATCCAGAAGGAACTCGGCATCTCCAAGGACGATCGTGAAAACGACGTCGATACCTTTCGTGCGCGGCTGGAAGGGCGGGTGGTGCCCGAGCGGGTCATGCAGCGCATTGACGACGAGCTCGACAAGCTGGCGGTGCTGGAAACCGGCTCGCCGGAGTATGGCACTACACGCAACTATCTCGACTGGCTGACTTCGATGCCGTGGGGCGTCACATCGGAGGATCAGCTTGACCTGGCGCATGCCCGCAAGGTGCTCGACCGTGACCATAACGGCCTTGGCGACGTCAAGGAGCGTATCATCGAATTTCTCGCCGAAGGTACCTTCAAGGGCGATGTCGGCGGTTCCATCGTGCTGCTCGTGGGCCCGCCCGGGGTCGGCAAGACGTCTGTCGGACGTTCCATCGCCGAGGCACTGGGGCGCAAGTTCTATCGTTTCTCGGTCGGCGGCATGCGCGACGAGGCCGAAATCAAGGGGCACCGTCGGACCTACATCGGCGCCATGCCCGGCAAGCTGGTCCAGGCTCTCAAGGAGGTCGATGTCGAGAACCCGGTGATCATGCTCGATGAGATCGACAAGATGGGGCAATCGTTTCAGGGTGATCCTGCCTCGGCGCTGCTCGAGGTGCTGGATCCGGAGCAGAACAGCGATTTTCTCGACCATTACCTCGACGTGCGTCTGGATCTATCCAAGGTGCTGTTCGTGTGTACCGCCAACCAGCCCGATACCATTCCCGGGGCGCTGTTCGACCGCATGGAACAGATTCGCCTGTCCGGCTACATCGCCGAGGAGAAGATGGCGATTGCCAAGGATCACTTGTGGCCCAAGCTGCTCAAGCGCGACAACATTCCCAAGAAGTGCATCAACCTGACCGATGCGGCACTGCGTCAGGTGATCGAGGGTTACGCCCGCGAGGCCGGGGTGCGCCAACTGGAGAAGCAGTTGCACCGCATCGTACGCAAGGCGGCGGTCAAGCTGCTCGAAAGCGAGCAGAAGAGCATCAAGGTGTCGGTCAACAATCTCGAGGAGTACCTGGGGGCGCCACTGTTCCGCAAGGATAAGGCACTCAAGGGGGTCGGGGTGGTGACCGGCCTGGCCTGGACCAGCATGGGGGGCGCGACCCTGCCCATCGAGGCGACCAAGGTCCATGCGCTGACCCGCGGCCTGAAGCTGACCGGCAAGCTGGGTGAAGTGATGCAGGAGTCGGCCAACATTGCCTACAGCTATACGCTGGGTCACCTGGCCGAATACGGCGCCGACGCCGACTTCTTCAACGAGGCGTTCATTCACCTGCACGTACCCGAAGGCGCCACACCCAAGGATGGACCGTCTGCCGGGGTAACCATGACCACGGCGCTGATCTCGCTGGCCCGGCATCAAGCCATCGACCGCCCGCTGGCGATGACTGGCGAGGTGACGCTGACCGGGCAGGTGTTGCCGGTCGGAGGCATTCGGGAAAAGGTGATCGCAGCGCGGCGCAGCGATATCTTCGAAGTCATCCTGCCCGAAGCCAATCGCCGCGATTACGAGGAGTTGCCGGATTACCTCAAGGAGGGCGTCACCGTGCACTTTGCTCAGCACTACAAGGACGTGGCCAAGATCGTCTTCAAGTAGCGAACGTGCTTTGTTGTCTTGCCTTCGCTTGCAGCCCCGCCATCGCGGGGCTTTTTCGTTATTGCAGGGTAACTGTGCCATGCGTGTCGCTTCGCTAGGCAACGTTGCGACGTCATGACAAAATGAGCGTCCAACCTGGACACCCCTACAGACCATCGGCGCCAGTCCGGTGACGATCGTTGCTGTCGATCGTACGGCGGCGTGAAGTTGGCTAGCACATAACGAGGAAACCATGCCCCAGTATCGCTCACGCACCACCACCGCCGGTCGCAACATGGCTGGCGCCCGCGCCCTGTGGCGCGCCACCGGCATGACCGACGAGGATTTCCACAAGCCGATCATAGCCGTCGCCAACTCCTTCACCCAGTTCGTGCCCGGTCACGTGCACCTCAAGGACATGGGGCAACTGGTGGCGCGTGAGATCGAGAAGGCTGGTGGCGTGGCCAAGGAATTCAACACCATCGCCGTCGACGACGGTATCGCCATGGGCCACGACGGCATGCTCTATTCGCTGCCCAGTCGTGACATCATCGCCGATAGCGTCGAATACATGGTCAATGCACACTGCGCCGATGCCTTGGTGTGTATTTCCAACTGCGACAAGATCACCCCGGGGATGCTGATGGCGGCCATGCGTCTCAACATCCCGGTGATCTTCGTGTCGGGCGGGCCGATGGAGGCGGGCAAGACCAAGTTGCTCGACCACGGCATCGACCTCATCGACGCGATGATCTACGCCGCCGACGACAAGTACAGCGACGAGGACATCGCCGAGATCGAGCGTAGCGCCTGCCCGACCTGTGGCAGTTGCTCGGGCATGTTCACTGCCAATTCAATGAATTGCCTCACCGAGGCCCTGGGCCTGGCGCTGCCCGGCAACGGCACGTTGCTGGCCACGCATGCCGACCGTCGCCGCTTGTTCGAGGAGGCGGGACAGCGCATCGTCGAGTTGGCCAAACGCTACTACGAAGGCGACGAGGCGCACCTGCTGCCGCGGGCCATCGGTTCCCAGGCGGCGTTTCGCAACGCCATGACCCTCGACATCGCCATGGGCGGCTCGACCAATACCATCCTGCACCTGCTGGCTGCTGCCCAGGAGGCCGAGATCGACTTCACCATGGCCGATATCGACCGCTTGTCGCGGGAAGTGCCGCAGCTCTGCAAGCTGGCGCCCAATACCCAGCAGTACCATATCGAGGACTGTCATCGTGCCGGCGGCATCATGGCGATCCTCGGCGAACTCGACCGTGCCCACGTGCTGGATACCTCGGTACCGACCGTGTATGGCGATACGCTCAAGGCCGCACTCGATGAGTGGGACATCATGCGCAATCCCTCGCCCGAGGTCGTGGAGTTCTACAAGGCCGGACCGGGCGGCATTCCTACCCAGCAGGCCTTCTCGCAGAGCGCCCGCTGGCCGAGCCTCGACGGCGACCGCGCCAATGGCTGCATTCGCGACCTCGAACATGCCTTCTCGACGGAGGGCGGTCTGGCGATCCTGTTCGGCAACATTGCTCAGGATGGCTGTGTGGTGAAGACGGCCGGTGTCGACGAGTCGATTCTGGTCTTCGAAGGGCCGGCCCATGTGGTCGAGTCGCAGGACCAAGCGGTTGAGCACGTGCTGGAAGGCAGGGTCAAGCCGGGTGAAGTCGTTGTGGTGCGTTATGAAGGACCTCGCGGTGGTCCGGGGATGCAGGAGATGCTCTATCCGACCTCGTATCTCAAGTCCAAGGGACTCGGCAAGGTCTGTGCCCTGATGACCGACGGCCGCTTCTCCGGTGGGAGCTCGGGCCTGTCGATCGGCCACGTGTCGCCGGAAGCGGCAGCCGGTGGTGCCATCGGGCTGGTGGAAAACGGTGACATGATTCGCATCGATATTCCTAACCGTCGGATCGATGTTCAGCTCAGCGAGGCCGAGTTGGCAAGTCGCCGCGAGGCGATGGAGGCGCGAGGCAACCAGGCCTGGAAACCCAGCATTCAACGGGTGCGCAAGGTATCCGCCGCACTCAAGGCCTACGCATTGCTGGCCACCTCCGCTGACAAGGGGGCGGTGCGGGACCTGTCCAAGCTGGACTGATTTTATGAAGATGTTATGAAGGGCGAGGCCCGGCACTTGGCCGGGCCTCGATGAATTGCCGCTTCCCTGGCAGTACGAGCAGAACCTCAGGCCGCTTCGCGCAGCACCTCGTCATCGACCTCGGCGAGCCTCTCCCGCTCGCACTCCAACGCAAACCAGAATTCCAGCAGTTCAAGACTTTCTTCGGAACAACACATCGATATCTTCTCCTATCTCCGGTGGGTGAAGAACCACAAATGAAGTATGGTCGGTTAGACGAAGGTCGACAGCCGGTTTTTCTCGTCTGTTTGACATGCGTCATGGGTTCTGCTTCAGGCGACGTTCACGTGACAAGGAGGATTGTATGAAGGAGACGTTCAAGGTCGGTCTGGTGGGTTATGGCTTCGCCAGCCAGACATTTCACGCCCCGCTGATTGCCGCGACGCCGGGCCTGGAACTGACGGCCGTTTCCAGCAGCGATGCAGGGAAGGTGCATGCCGATTTGCCGGACGTGATGGTCGAATCCGATCCCCATGCGCTTTTCGCGCGTCCGGACATCGAACTGGTCGTGATACCTACGCCCAACGAAACGCACTTCCCCTTGGCCAAGGCTGCCCTGAATGCCGGCAAGCATGTCGTGCTCGACAAACCGTTTACGGTGACGCTGCGCGAGGGGCGGTTGCTCAAGAGCCTTGCCGATGCGAGCGGCAAGCTGCTGTCGGTATTTCATAATCGCCGCTGGGACAGTGATTTCCTGACCGTACAGCAACTTCTCGAGTCCGGGCGCCTGGGTCGCCTGGTGCATTTCGAGTCCCACTTCGACCGCTTCCGGCCCGAAGTGCGTGACCGTTGGCGGGAACAGGCCAAGCCGGGGGGAGGCATCTGGTACGACCTTGGGCCGCATTTGCTCGATCAGGCCCGTGTGCTGTTCGGCATGCCTCATGCCATCCTGCTTGACTTGGCCATACGGCGTGAGGGCGCACAGGTCGACGACGACTTCCATGCGCTACTCGATTATGGCGACATGCGCGTGGTGTTGCACGCCGCTGCGCTGGTGGCCGCCGAGTCGCCGCGCTTCACGCTGCACGGCACGCGAGGGAGTTACGTCAAGTTCGGCCTGGATCCTCAGGAGGATCGCCTCAAGGCCGGCGAGACGCCCGCACCGGCATGGGGCGAGGATGAGCGTGATGGGCAACTCACGGCCAGAGACGGCGAGGGAGAACAGGCGTCCCTGGTGACGACGTCCTACTCGACCCTGCCGGGCGATTACCTGGCCTACTATGCCGGCGTGCGCGATGCCCTGCGCGGCGAGGCCGACAATCCGGTCACGGCAGACGAGGCCTTGGCCGTGATGCAACTGCTCGAAGCCGGGCTCGACAGTCACCGTCAGCAGCGTTGGGTTCGGCTCAAGTAGCGCCAGCGGCTGGCAGTGCCGACATGCGATTGTTATCGCGTGGTTACAGTCGGAAGCCATACAACATTTGCAAAACCCGCGTATCGTTTCTAGCTTCTAGGTACGCTTGGAGATTCGGACAAGGATTTCCTAGGCTAGACGCTGCCACCAAGGAATGAGGAGGAGTAGCATGAAAGGAATTTATAGCGCTCTGATTGCCGCCATCTTGTTCGGCTCTGCCGGTACGACGTTGGCCGCCGATGATACGAATAGCATGGAAAGCGGAAAGATTGGATCGGCTAACACTGAAGAAGGCTCCATGAAGCCTGAAGGTGGTACCGCATTCGGTGATGGAAGCGGCGAAGCGGGCAATGGAGTACCGCGGGCTGATGATGACATCCCCAGCGGTCCGAGTGAAAACCTGAGCACGCAGACCGGAACGGCCAACACCCAAGCTGGCGATACTGCCGTCAAGGGTGGCACTGCCAAGAATCCCGAGGAGCCTGGCCTGGTCGGTGGCGATGAAAGCCACGATGGCACCATGCATGGCGACACCATGAAGAAAGATGACGAGGAATATCGTATCGAGACCGAAAAACCGCGTGCCGATGACGAGATTCCCAGTGGTCCCAGCGATGAAATGAGCACCCAGACCGGTTCCGCCAACACCCAGGCTGGCGACACCGCGACTCAAGAGGGTGTCACCAACTGATTTTCCACTGAGTAACGTCCGGTATGACGCCGCCGCGCTTGCGTGGCGGCGTTTTTCTGTGCCAGGTTTTGTCACCACCAATCGTTCTGGTCACGATCGCTACGCAACTTTTCCCGGGCGATGAACAGCGCGGCAATGGCACGTGCCTCGTGGAAATCCTCGCGCGCAAGCAATGCCGGCAGTTCCTTGAACGAATGGGTCTCGACTACTAAAGGCTCCGGCTCGTCACCGGGCAGACGCTTTTCGTACAGGTCGCTGGCCAGCAGCACGTGCATGCGGTGATTCATGTAGTTGGGCGCCAGAGAAAGCTCGACCAGCGGTTCGATGTTCCGCGCGCCCATGCCGCACTCTTCCATCAGCTCGCGGTTGGCCGCCGTGATGATGTCCTCACCGGGGTCGACCAGGCCCTTGGGCAGGGTCAAGGCATAGTCATCGAAGCCCGCGGCGTATTCCCGAATCAGCAGCACGTGATCCGGGTCGGGCATGGCAACGATCATCACGGCACCGTGCCCGCCGCCCTTGAGGCGCTCGAAGGTGCGTTCGGCCCCGTTGGAAAAGCGCAGGTCCAGGCGTTCGATGGTAAACAACTGGCTACGGGCGACTTCCTCGCGGGAGAGGATGCTCGGCTTGCGGGGAGGCGTTGGCGGCATGGCAAAGGTATCCAGTACAATGAGACGTAGCAATCTCCCACCCTTTTACCATCGCTGTGGAGCCTCTGGCCAATGATCGACTGGCGTGCCATCGATACCGTGCTGCTGGATATGGACGGTACCCTGCTGGACCTGCACTTCGACAGTCATTTCTGGCTGGAACATTTACCGCGTCGCTATGTCGAATTGCATCGACTCGACGAGGCCACCCAGGACGAGGTGCGGGCCCGGATTATCCGTGAGCAGGGCACCCTGAACTGGTACAGCCTGGCCTACTGGAGTCGCGAGCTCGGCGTGGACATCGTGGCGCTCAAGCGTGAAGTCCAGCACCTCATCGGCCTGCGCAGCGATGCGCTGGATTTCCTGCAGTGGCTCAAGCAGGCCCATCCGCGGGTCGTGCTGGCGACCAATGCCGATCGCGAGAGCCTGGCGCTCAAGCTGCCCCTGACCGGTCTCGAGGCCTATCTGGATGCCATCGTGTCCTCCGCCGATCTGGGCATGCCCAAGGAAGCGCCGGAATTCTGGTTTGCCTTGCAGGACGTCGAACCCTTCGACCCGTCTCGCACGCTGTTCATCGATGACAATCCGGCAGTACTCGAGAGCGCTCGTGAGTATGGCATTCGCCACCTGCTGGGCATCAAGCAGCCCGACAGCACACGTCCCGAAAAAGAGTTGGAAGAGTTCATCGTCCTGGATCGGTTTGCGGCATTGCTACCCACCGCACCGCTCCAGGCCGGATCCTGACGGAGTCCCATGACTGGCGTACGAATCGACAAGTGGCTATGGGCGGCGCGTTTCTTCAAGACGCGTGCCTTGGCCAAGAAGGCCATCGAAGGTGGCAAGGTCCATTACAACGGTGCCCGGGTGAAGACCAGCAAGACCGTCGAACCGGGCGCATTGATCAAGGTGCCGCAGGGCTGGGACCTGTGGGAGGTCGAGGTGCTGGCAGTGTCCGACCAGCGCCGTGGCGCACCCGAAGCCCGCGAACTCTACCGCGAGACGCCCGAGAGCCAGGCGCGACGCGAGAGTGAAACCGAGAAACGCCGTCTGGCGAACCAGGCCATGAGTGCCCCACAGGGCCGGCCCGACAAGAAGCAGCGTCGCGAGATACAGCGTTTTCAGCGTCAGCGCCCCGAGTGACCTCGGGTAGGCTCTCTCATTCTTTCAAGACCGATAGTGACTCATGACCGATCAGATACAGCGTTTCATCTTCGACGATACCAACGTGCGCGGCGAGATCGTCACGCTGGAATCCACCTATGCCGAGGTGCTGGACAAGCAGGCCTATCCACCTGCCGTGGAACGCCAGCTCGGTGAATTGCTGGCGGCAGCGGCCTTGCTTACCGAGACCGTCAAGCTGGATGGCACCCTGAGCCTGGAGGTGCGCGGCCAGGGCGCGCTGAGCCTGCTGATGGCCGAATCCAACCCCGGTGGCGAACTGCGTGCCATTGCACGACTGGCCGATGATGCGGACGTGCCGGCCGAGGATGCCTCGTTCAAGCAACTGGTCGGCGATGGCCAGCTCGTGATCACGCTCGACCCGCGCGAGGGCAATCGCTATCAGGGCATCGTTGCCCTCGAGGCCGAAGATCTGGCCAGTTGCCTCGAAGAGTACTTCTACCGTTCCGAGCAGCTGGCGACGCGCCTGTGGCTGACCGCCAACGGCAAGCGGTCGGCGGGGCTGCTGCTGCAGCAGTTACCCGATGATGCCAGCAACCGCGATCCCGATGCCTGGGACCGGCTTCTGTCACTGGCCAGCACCGTGTCGGCCGAGGAAATGCTGACTCTCGAGCAACGCGATCTGCTCTACCGGCTCTTCCATGAGGAGACCGCCCGGGTCTTCGAGCCCAAGCCGCTGCATTTCGGCTGCACCTGTTCGCGTGAGCGTATCGCCGACGCCCTGCTGACACTGGGCGAGGCCGAGCTGCGCGACATCCTGGCCGAGCAGAAGGCCATCGATACCCAATGCCACTTCTGCCACACCCGTTACCATTTCAGTGCGGCCGAGATCGAGGCGATGCTCGATTCGCCCGATGGTGATTCACCGACGCTGCACTGATGAGGTCATGCTTGTGGAACTCTCCCGGCTGAGTCATTTCATCGATACCGGGGGAGAAAAAGCGCGTTTTCCGGACTGTCGCTTTTTTGCCATAATGACGACCCGAGACGCCCAGCGTCCGTAAAGGAAAGTTTGTGCTCTACACAGAAGCGGGGAAACCGCCGAGCGCAAGGAAGAAAAACGCTTTTGGCTAACGAGAGAGAATCGGCCCACGGGCCCAGGACACCATAATGACCACTACCCAAGCTGCTCCTCAGGTAGCGACAGAGCGTCGCGCCGTGAAGATTCACACCAATCTGAGTGCCGCCGAGTTGATCGAGAGTGCCATTGCCCGTGGCGAAGGCCAGCTTGCCGATACCGGTGCACTGGTGGTGAACACCGGGGTACGTACCGGACGCTCTCCGGCGGATCGCTTCATCGTCGACGAACCCTCCACTTCGGAACTGATCGACTGGGGCAGTGTGAACCGGCCCTTCGATAGCGAACGTTTCGATGCGCTGTGGGAGCGCGTCGAAGACTACCTGGCCGAAGGTGACAGTTTCGTGTCCGAACTCCACGTGGGTGCCGATCCCGAGCACTACCTGCCGATTCGGGTCACGACCGAGACGGCCTGGCACAATCTGTTCGCCCATACCATGTTCGTGCGTCCGGAGGGATACAACCCCAAGGGCAAGAACGAGTGGACCATTCTCAACGCGCCGCATTTCGTCTGCGAGTCCGAGCGTGACGGCACGAATTCCGACGGTACGGTGATCATCAACTTCGCCCGCCGTCGCGTGCTTATCGCCGGGATGCGCTATGCCGGCGAGATGAAGAAGGCCATGTTCTCGGTGCAGAACTTCCTGTTGCCCGAGAAGGACGTGCTGCCCATGCACTGCAGCGCCAACGTCGGCGAGGATGGCGAGACCACGCTGTTCTTCGGCCTGTCCGGCACCGGCAAGACCACCTTGTCCGCCGACCCGGCGCGTTACCTGATCGGTGACGACGAGCATGGCTGGGGCGAGGGCACGGTCTTCAACATCGAGGGCGGTTGCTACGCCAAGTGCATCGACCTCTCCGAGAAGAACGAGCCGATCATCTGGAAAGCCATCCAGTTCGGTGCCGTCCTCGAGAACGTCGTGCTCGACGACCGCCGCCATGCCGTCTACGCCGATGATAGCCTGACCCAGAACTCCCGTGCCGCCTATCCGCTCGAGCACGTCGAGAAGCGCGTGGCCGAAAATCGCGCCGGCGAGCCCAACGCGATCATCTTCCTGACCTGCGACATGAGTGGCGTGCTGCCGCCGGTGTCGGTCCTCTCCAAGGAAGCTGCCGCCTATCACTTCCTGTCCGGCTACACCGCCAAGGTCGGCTCCACCGAGATGGGCTCCTCGTCCGGTCTCGAGGCAACCTTCTCGACCTGCTTCGGTGCGCCGTTCTTTCCGCGTCCGGCGCGTGAATATGCCGACCTGCTGATCAAGCGCATCGAGGCCTTCGGCTCGCGCGTCTACCTGGTCAACACCGGCTGGACCGGTGGCAGCTTCGGCCAGGGTGGCAGCCGCTTCAGCATCCCCACTACCCGCAGCGTGATCAGCGCCATCCAGTCCGGTGCCCTGAAGGATGCCGAGACACAGCGCATCGACGGTCTCAACCTGGATGTGCCGGTCAGCGTGCCGGGCGTTAACTCGTCACTGCTGGTACCGCGCGATACCTGGGAAGACGGCGCCTCATACGATGAGCAGATGCGTGAACTGATCGTCAAGTTCAATGAGAACTTCAAGAAGTTCTCCGGTGTAGACGACGCCATCGTGGCAGCAGGCCCGTCACTCGACTGAGATTCGTCGAACCTTCGTGGCCTCGCCGCATCCAAGAGGGAGAGTCTTCGGGCTCTCCCTTTTTTTGTCGTCAGCGCCTCGCGCCGTTGGCAGGGACGCTGCGGGAGGAAACGCCATGCGTCGACGTCATTTTCTGGGGCTACTGGGCCTAGGTGGACTGGCAGGCATGCTGCCGGGACTGGCTGGCGCACGGCCCAAGCTGGAACTCGAACGCGCCGCGGACATCCAGCCACTGACACTGAGCGAAGCGCAGTGGCGCCAACGGCTCACGCCGGAGCAGTTCCATATCCTGCGTGAAGCCGGCACCGAGCCGGCCGGCAGCAGCCCGCTGAATGCCGAGAAGCGCCAGGGCGAATATCGCTGTGCAGGATGCGACCTGCCCTTGTTCACCAGCGAGACCAAGTACGACTCCGGTACCGGCTGGCCGAGCTTCTTCGATCACATCGAGGGCCACCTGCTGAGCGAGCTCGATTTCGTGCTGCTGATTCCACGCACGGAGTATCACTGCGCCCGCTGTGGCGGGCATCAGGGTCACGTCTTCGAGGATGGCCCCGAGCCCACCGGACTGCGCTGGTGCAACAACGGCCTGGCACTCAGGTTCGTGCCGGCCTGAGCAGCTTCACTGCCTGAAGCCCTCGGTGATATAGCGTGCCAGCCCATCGACGATCGGCGAGTGAGCCTGAGGCGCACGTAGCAGAACGATCGAGGCATCGGGCAGGGGAGGGAAGCCGTCCGACTCATCGAGGATGCGCATGCCCGGTACGACCAGGCTCTTCATCCAGGCCGAAACGGCCAACCCTGCACTGACCACCGCTTGCAGGGTAGCCAGGCTGGGGCTGCTGTAGGCCACCCGGTATTGCCGCCCGGCACGTGCCAGGGCATTGCATGCATGCCGGCGACAGAAACACGGCTCCTCGAAGAGCGCCAGCGGCAGCGGAGACTGCTGATGCAATGAGTGGCTCTCGGCGACGACCCATACCGTGGCATCCTGGCGCAGGATCTCACCGATCTCGTGTCCCACTTCGCGAGTCACGATGCTCAGGTCAAGGCTTCCATCCTGACGTGACAGCAGCTGGGACGATGGCTCACAGTGCACCTCCACGTCGATCAGCGGCCAGACCTGAGAGAACGACTTGAGAATGCCTGGCAGAAAGCGCATCACGTAATCGTCGGGGACACCGATCCTGACGCGCCCGACCATGTCGGGCTGGCGCAGCACGTTCAACGCCTCGCCGTGAAGGTCGAGAATGCGCCGGGCATAGCCGAGCAGCGTATTGCCCTCGCTGGTCAGGCGAATCTGGCGCCCATCGCGCTCGAACAAGGGGCGTCGAATGACATCCTCCTCGAGTCGCTTGATCTGCATGCTCACGGCGGACTGGGTTCGGTTGACGGCTTCGGCGGCACGCGTGAACCCGCCGTGGTCGACGATGGCAACAAACGTGCGCAGCAGTTCATGATCAATGGTCTGTAGCATGGCGCCCATCCATCAGCAGTCTTGATGCCTGGCATCAGTAACATTCGTTGGATTGATTTTAGCCTGCCGCCGACACTTCCTCCATCACCACAGGAGGAAACGCTCATGGCACTCTGCAACGAAACTCTGGACGCTACCAGGTCAGGCGATACCCACCGCACCATGGCACCGGGCTGGCGGCGCCTGCTCAGACGACTGCGCCGCTGGCAGCAAGTGCGTCACGAACGTCAGGAACTCTGGCGACTGAGCGATGCAACGCTCAAGGACATCGGCCTGTCGCGGGCCGATATCGAGCGCGAGGCGAGCCGTCCCTTCTGGGACGATCGCGGATGCGAACGCGATTGACGTGTCTGGCTCTGCGCCCTTGGGATGCTTTGTGGTACCTTGTCGCCATTTCCTGCGCCGGCCCGAGCCCAAGGCCAGGCCGGCGCCCTGTGCAGTGCCCGGCGGCGCTGTACCCAGGTTCAGAAACACGTCAAGGATCTTATGGACGCTCAAGCCCAGATCATCCGGCGCCTCGCCGACGAACTCGCCGTCCGTCCCAATCAGGTGGCGGCTGCCGTGGAACTGCTCGATGGCGGTGCCACCGTTCCGTTCATCTCCCGTTACCGCAAGGAAGCCACCGGCGGTCTCGACGATGGCCAGTTGCGTACGCTGGAAGAGCGCTTGCGCTACCTGCGCGAATTGGAAGAGCGCCGCGAGGCGGTACTGGCCAGTATCGATGAACAGGGCAAGCTGACCGACGCACTGGCGGCCCAGATCCGCGAGGCGGAAACCAAGCAGCGCCTCGAAGATCTCTACCTGCCCTACAAGAAGAAGCGGCGTACCAAGGCGCAGATCGCGCGCGAGGCGGGGCTCGAGCCGCTGGCCGATGCGCTGCTGGCCGACCCGACCCTCGACCCGGAGACCGAGGCCCAGGGCTACCTGCGCCCGGCGGATGGCGATACTCCGGCCATCGACGATGCCAAGGCCGCCCTCGACGGCGCCAAGCAGATTCTCATGGAACGCTTCGCCGAGGATGCCGAGCTGGTCGGACGGCTGCGCGATCGCCTGTGGGACGAAGGCGAACTCAGCGCCCGGATGATCGACGGCAAGCAGAAGGAGGGTGCCAAGTTTTCCGACTACTTCGAGCACGACGAGCGCCTGGCCAAGGTGCCTTCGCATCGCGCCCTGGCGATGTTCCGCGGGCGTAACGAGGGCGTGCTGGGCCTGACCATCAAGCTGCCCGGCGAAGACGAGGCTGCGGTGCATCCCGCCGAGGTCGCCATTGCCCGGCATGCTGGCATCGAGGACCAAGGCCGCCCCGCCGACCGCTGGCTGCGTGAAGTGGTGCGCTGGACCTGGCGCGTCAAGCTCTACACCCACCTCGAGACCGAGCTGATGGGACGCCTGCGCGAGCGCGCCGAGCATGATGCCATCGATGTGTTCGCCGCCAACCTCAAGGACCTGCTGCTTGCCGCACCGGCCGGCCCCAAGGCCACCCTGGCGCTCGACCCCGGGCTGCGCACCGGCTGCAAGGTGGCGGTAGTCGACGCCACCGGTCAGTTCCTCGACCATGCGGTGATCTATCCGCACGCGCCGCAGAACCGCTGGCGCGAATCGCTGGATACCCTCGCCGCACTGGTCGAGAAGCATGGCGTCGAGCTGATCGCCGTGGGCAACGGCACGGCCAGCCGCGAGACCGACAAGCTGGCCGCGGAACTGGTCAAGCTGCTGTCCGGCAAGCGTCGCCTGTCCAAGGTCATGGTCAGCGAGGCCGGTGCCTCCGTCTACTCGGCGTCCGAGTACGCCTCGCGCGAATTTCCCGATCTCGATGTCACCATCCGAGGCGCCATCTCCATCGCCCGCCGCCTGCAGGATCCGCTGGCCGAACTGGTCAAGATCGAGCCCAAGTCGATCGGGGTCGGCCAGTACCAGCACGATGTCTCGCAGGTGCAGCTCTCGCGCAGCCTGGAGGCGGTCATCGAGGATTGCGTCAACGCGGTGGGGGTCGATCTCAACATGGCCTCGAGCGCCTTGCTCTCGCGTGTGTCCGGGCTCAACCCCAACCTGGCCGAGAACATCGTCCTGCGTCGCAACAGCGAGGGGCCGTTCCGCAACCGTCGCGAACTGCTCGAGGTCAGCCGCCTAGGGCCGCGTACCTTCGAGCAGTGTGCCGGCTTCCTGCGCATCATGAACGGCGACAATCCGCTGGATGCCAGCGCCGTGCACCCTGAAGCCTACCCGGTGGTAAACCGCATCGCCGAGAAGGGCGGGCGCGAATTGGCCAGCCTGGTCGGTGACAGCACCTTCCTAAAGTCGCTCAAGCCCGCCGATTACGTCGATGATACCTTCGGTGTGCCCACGGTGACCGACATCCTCAAGGAGCTCGACAAGCCGGGGCGCGACCCGCGTCCTGAATTCAAGGCCGCCGAGTTCCGCGAAGGCGTGGAAACGCTCAAGGACCTCGAGCCGGGCATGATCCTCGAAGGCACGGTGACCAACGTCACCCACTTCGGTGCCTTCGTCGATATCGGTGTGCACCAGGACGGCCTGGTACATATCTCGGCGCTCTCCGACAGCTTCGTCGAGGATCCACGCCAGGTGGTCAAGGCCGGCGACATCGTCAAGGTCAAGGTCATGGAGGTGGATATCGAGCGCGCACGCATCGGCCTGTCGATGCGCATGCACGACCAGCCGGGCGAGGCCACGGCCCGCAAGGGGGCCGGAGGCAACCCCAAGGCGCCAGGCGGCAAGCCGGCGCGACGCAGTGGTCAAGGCCAGGGCGCTGGCAACGGCGGTGGTCAGATGGGCGCGCTGGGAGAAGCGCTGCTCAAGGCCAGGAAAAAGCGATGAGTGCCACTTTTGTTAGCCTGTGAATGAAGTGCGCCTTGAAAGGGCCCGGCGCGGCACCATAATCTGATTTTCAGCATCGCCGTGCCGCGCGCCGGCGTACCCGCCTTCAACGAGGGGTAGTGATCTTGTCCGAGCAACTAGACAACGCCATTGCGCGGCTCAAGGGGCCGGCACGCCAGGGCCTACTGGGCCGGTTGCGGCGCGGTATCGAAAAGGAAGGGCTGCGCGTGGATGCCCGGGGCAACATCGCCCGGACACCGCATCCGCATGCGCTGGGGTCGAAGCTGACCCACCCCCATATCACCACCGACTATTCCGAAGCGCTGCTCGAGTACATCACGCCGGTGTACTGTCGGCCCAAGGATGCCCTGGACTTCCTGACCGACCTGCATCGCTTCAGCTACCGCCATCTGGACGACGAACTGATCTGGCCGGCGAGCATGCCGGCGCGCCTGCAGGGCAATGACAGCGTGCCGATCGCCGACTACGGCCACTCCAATGTCGGTACCATGAAGCATGTCTATCGCAAGGGCCTGGATGTCCGTTACGGGCGTATCATGCAGGCCATTGCCGGGGTGCACTACAACATCTCGTTGCCGGAAGACATGTGGCCCTTGCTACGTGAACTGGAAGGGGCCGAGGACAAGCCGCTCGACGCCTATCGCTCCGGACGCTATTTCGATCTGATTCGCAATTTCCGGCGTAACAGCTGGTTGCTGCTGTATCTGTTCGGTGCCTCGCCGGCGCTGGATCGCAGTTTCCTGACCGGGGCGGTGCCCGACAAGCTGCGCGCCCATGCCCGCGATACGCTGGTCTCGCCCTATGCCACCAGCCTGCGCATGTCCGATCTGGGTTACCAGAACAAGGTCCAGGCGCAACTGAAGATCTGTTTCAACTCGCTCTCCAACTACGTTGGCACGCTGCGCCACGCCATTACCACGCCATGGCCGGCCTATGAGCGCCTGGGTGTCAACCAGAATGGTGACTGGCAACAACTCAACGCCAATATCCTGCAGATCGAGAACGAGTACTACAGCGACATCCGGCCCAAGCGCGTTGCGCGCCACGACGAGACGCCGACCCAGGCCCTGGAAGCGCGTGGGGTCGAATATATCGAGGTGCGCTGCCTGGACCTCAACCCCTTCCTGCCGTTGGGTATCGATGAGCCCCAGATGCGCTTCATCGATACGTTCCTGATGTGGTGCCTGCTTTCCGAGAGCCCGTGGATACCCGACGAGGAATGCGACCGGCTCGACGACAACCGCCGTGCGGTAGTCGATGCCGGGCGCGATCCGGCCTTGACGCTGGCCGTCGATGGCCGGGAGCAGCGACTCGCCGAGCGTGCCGGGCATATCTTCGATGAGATGCGCGAGGTCGCGGCCCTGCTCGACACCATCGAAGGCAACGCCACGCATCACGTCGAGGCGCTGGATGCATTGCGCCCGCTGCTTGGCCATCCTGAACAGACGCCTTCCGGTCGCCTGCTTGCCGCGCTCGAGGAGACCGGCAGCGAATTCGTCGAGTACACCCTTGCGCAGGCGCAAGAGCAGGCGGCATTCTTCCGCGGCCAGCCCATGGATCGCGCGCGCGACACGCTGTTCACTCAACTGACCGAGACGTCCCATCAGCAGCAGGAGGACATCGAGGCAGCCGACGCAGACGGCTTCAACGACTTTCTGGATGCCTATTTCGCCCGGGCGCGTGAACCCCGGCGAAAGGCCGCAGTCTGACCTACCGAACCGGCGGCCCACCTCTGTGGGCCGTTTCTTTGCAAGGGAGATCGACCCGATGTGGAATGTCCTGTCCAGGGCGAGCATTCGCCAGTGGAGTATGGTGGGACTGGCCTTCTGTGCCCTGATGATGGGCGTTGCGCTGTGGCTGCAATATGGTGTGGGCCTCGAACCCTGCCCCTTGTGCATTTTCCAGCGTGTCGCGGTGCTGTCGGCGGCGGCCGTGTTCCTGGTTGCGGCGATCCATAATCCGCGCGGCTGGGGCGGCAGTGTCTACGGTGTGCTGGGCCTGGCCGCGGTAGGCGCTGGCATTGCCGTCGCCGGGCGCCATGTATGGCTGCAGTCACTGCCGCCCGACAAGGTGCCAAGCTGCGGCCCGGGACTCGATTACATGATGGAGGTGCTGCCCGTGTGGGACGTACTCTCACGCGTGCTCTCCGGCTCCGGCGAGTGCGCCGAGATCGATGGCGTCTGGCTGGGGCTGACCCTGCCGCAATGGACGCTGATCGGCTTCGTGGTCCTGGCCGTGGTTCCCTTGGGCATGGTGTTTCGTAGCGTTTTGCAACGTGACGCTTGTCCGGCACGACTTTAGACGATAGAGGATTGACACCGACGCGGCTTGGGGCGACGCTGGGTGTCCCGCTGGGACAAGGACGAAGGGAGGCTGCCCATGCTGGAGGATTGCAAGACGGCTCAGGAGCGTTGGGGTGGTGTGCATCGCCTCATCGATCACTGGCTCGAAGAGCGCCACGAGATGCTGGTGGCTTTCATGGATCTTTACGAAGCCTGTGAGATCGATTGCGAAGCGGTGCCCAAGGAACGGATCGATCGCTTCAACGAGCTGCTGATGGATTACATCAGTGCCGGGCATTTCGAGATCTACCCGCAACTGCGGGAAGAGGCCAAGGCCTTCGACGATCGCGAGGCCTTGGCCGTGGCGGAAAAGCTGCTGTCGCGGTTGGAGAGGTCCACCGAGATGGCGCTGGAGTTCGAGAACGAATTTTCCACCCCGGTACGCTGTCAGCACTTCGCGTCCCGGCTACCGGCCTGGCTGACGCGGCTGCAGAAGGGCATGACCGAGCGCTTTGCCCTGGAAGACGAGTTCATCGAACGCCTGCATGCGTCGCATTCGCCGCCGCCGGCGTCCGAGGCGGCACCGCAAGCGACTCTCTGATCGAGAGACGCGCTGGCTGATGCTCGTCGGGGCACGCCAAACGCAACATCAAACGCAAGAAGGCCCGTCGACTACATTGTCGACGGGCCTTTTCGCGTTCTATTTCCCCGTCTAGCCAGAATCGGGCTGGCTCATGCGACGTCGGCGTGACAGGCGCTCACCCAGGCGAGCGCCCAGCAGCAGCATGCAGGGCGTAAGCAGCAGGGTCAGGCCGGTGGCGAACCCCAGGCCGCCGGCAATGGCACTGGATAGCTGGGTCCACCACTGCGTCGAGGGGGCACCCCAGCCCAGGCTCGGTCCTAGCAGGTCCACGTTGACCCCCAGTACCATCGGCATTAACCCGAGGATGGTAGTGACAGCCGTGAGCAGTACGGGGCGCAGGCGACGGCCACCGGCTTCCAGCGCTGCCTCGTCGGCGCTCAGGCCCTCGCTACGCAATTGATTGTAGGTGTCGATCAATACGATGTTGTTGTTCACCACGATACCGGCGAGGGCGATGATGCCCATGCCGACCATGACGATGCCGAAGGGTTGGGCGTTGAGCAGCAGGCCGAGCAATACCCCGGCCGTGGAGAACACGATGGCCGACAGCACCAGGCCTGCCTGGTAGAGACTATTGAACTGCGTGACCAGTATGATCGCCATCAGGAAAATGGCGATGCCGAAGGCCATGCCCAGGAAGCGACTGGTCTCGGCCTGATCCTCCTGCTCGCCGGCAAATCCGACGCGCACGCCATCGGGCAGTGAGTCCAGCTCGCCGCTCAATGCCTGGATGCGTTCATCGACCTGCTGGCCCGGGGTGACATCGGCTTCCAGGGTCAGGGTACGCTGACCATCGACCCGGTGCAGCGTGCCGACCTTGGGGGCCGGTTCCAGCGTCACGAAATGGCTGATCGGTACCTGGCCGCGCGCCGTATTGATCGTCATGCGCTGTAGTTGGTCGAGACTGCGCCGGGCACCGGGCAGGCGTACCCGGATATCGACTTCGTCGGTGGCATCCTGAGGCCGGTAGGTGGCGATCTGCAGGCCATTGGTGACCAGTTGCACGGCGCTGCCGATGGTCGTCACATCCGCGCCGAAGCGGGCTGCGGCTTCGCGGTCGACCTGCAGTCGCCATTCCACGCCGGGCAGGCTGCGGTTGTCCTCGATATCTCGGAATCCGCCCAGTCGCTGCATGGCGGCACGCAGTTGTTCCACGGCGCGCTCGATGGCGGCCGGGTCGTCGGCGCTCAGCTCGATCTGGATCGGCTTGCCGCTGGTTGGCCCTTGTTCCTGCTCGCGGAACTCCAACTGGATGCCGGGAATGTCCTCGGTGCGCTCGGCCATGTCGGCAAGAATCCTGCCCGCCGGACGCCGTCTGTCCCAGTCGATCAACTGGAAGGTGAGCTGGCCGATGACGTCGACCCCAAGCTGCTCGTTGGGCACCGCGAAGGAGCGGGCATAAAGCGCTTCGACCTCGCTCATGTCATCCAGGCGGCTTTCCACACGTTGCACGATGGTATCCTTCTCTTCTACCGACAGGTCGCCGCGGGCGTGTACCAGCACCTGGGCGCTGTCCGGTTCCACCGAAGGGAAGAATTCCACGCCATGGTTGAATCGGGCGTAACCCATGTAGATCACTGCCATGACCAGCAGCGCCCCCACCAGGGTAAAGCCGGGATGACGCAGCAGACTGCCCAGGGTGCGGCGGTAGAGCCGTCCACCGGCACTCACGGTGTCGCTGTGAGTGGCTCGGCGACGGCTGAACAGATTGCCGAGCGTAGGCAGGAAGACCAGGGCCATGGCCAGCGAGGCCAGCAGGCACAGGATGACTGTCGCCGGCAGGTACTTCATGAATTCACCGACCACGCCGGGCCAGAACAGCAGTGGCAAGAATACCGCCAGGGTGGTGGCAGTCGAGGAGATGACCGGCCAGGCCATGCGGCTGGCTGCGCCCGCCCAGGCATCGTGGGGCGTCAGTCCCTCGGCGAGAAAGCGGTCGGCCTGTTCACCGACCACGATGGCACCATCGACCAGCATGCCCGCGACCAGGATCAGGGCGAACAGCACCACGATGTTTAGCGTGTAGCCAATCGCCCAGATCAGCAGGATACCGGCAAGGAAAGCGCCGGGAATGGTCGTGCCGACCAGCAGGGCGGAGCGCGGCCCCATGGTGGCAAGAATCACGATCAGGACCAGTACCACGGCGGTCAGCACATTGTTGAGCAATTCGTCGAGCATGTTCTCGACGTCGGTCGACTGGTCCATGATGACGCTGACGTCCAGCGTCTCGGGCAGGCGCGACTCGGCCTGGGTAAGCAGCGCCTTGACCGCGTCCACGGTGGCGATGATGTTGGCCCCGGTGCGCTTGGAGATTTCCAGTACGAGTGCCGGCTGACCATCGATGCGTGCATAGCCGGCGGGATCTTTCAGTGTGCGCTGAACCATCGCCACGTCACCGAAGGTGACGACACGGTCGCCGTCGACCTTGACCGGGGTGGCCAGGATGTCCTCCAGATTCTCGATCACCCCGGGGACCTTGATGGTCAGGCGGCCGGCGCCATTGTCGATGCTGCCGGCCGCGACCAGTCGGTTGTTGCGTGACACGAGATTGAACAGGGTATCGAAATCGACGCCGTAGCTGTCGAGGACCAGCGGATCGACGACGATTTCCAGCAGATCCTCGCGCTCGCCGGCGATATCCACTTCCAATACCTGGGGGATACCCTCGATGGCCTGCTTGAGCTCACGAGCGACGGTCATCAGTTCGGCGGCCGACAGCGGCCCCGACAGACCCACCGACATCACCGGAAAAAGCGATACATTGACTTCCATGACGCGGGGCTCTTCGGCCTCGTCGGGCAGTGAGCTACGGGCAATGTCCACCTTTTCGCGCACGTCGGCCAGCGCCTGGCGCGCATCGAAGCCGGCATCGAATTCCAGGGTGATCGAGGCATGTCCCTCGCTGGACTGGGAGGTCATCTTCTCCAATCCCTCGATGGCGCGTAGCTCCTGTTCCATCGGTCGAACCAGCAGGCGCTCGGCATCCTCGGGGCTGACGCCTTCGAGGGCCAGCGACACGTAGATCATCGGAATCGCCACGTCGGGGTTGGATTCCTTGGGGATCGCCTGGTAGGCCACCAGCCCGGCAATCAGCAGGAAGACCAGCAGCAGCAGGGTGGTACGGGTACGGTTCAGGGCGGCATGGATCAGGGTGCGCATCAGCTCCGCTCTTCCTCGGTATCGGCCGGCACGGGCACGACAGCGTCACCGTTGTCGACGAAGCCTCCGCCCAGGGTGATCAGGCGGATCTCCTCGGGGAGCCCGGCCACCCAGGCCTGGGTGGCATCGGCACTGATCAGGCTGACCGGCGTGAACTCGACCGTGTCGTCTGGCGCCAGATGCTTGACGCCCAGTTGCCCCTGCTCATCGAGTACCAGCCGGGCCGGCGAAAGACGATGGGCCTGCCGTTCGGGCAGGGCGATTTCCAGCGTGGCGCTGGCACCAGCGATACGGCGGCGCTCGGGGTTGGCGATGTTCGCTTCCAGGGCATAGCTGCGTGTGGCTTCGTCGGCGCCGCTGGCGATGTAGCTGAGCTCTCCCTGCAGGGTGCTGCCATCGAGCAAAATCGCCGTTACCGGTAGGCCTTCCTCGAGGGCCAAGGCGCGTCGCTGGGGCGCCCAGGCTTCCGCCGTCAGCTGGTCGATCTCGATCAGACGTCCGATGTCTTCGCCGGCCTGGACGTAATCGCCCTCATCGATGTCCAGGCGATCGAGCGTGCCGGCAAACGGTGCGACGATACGCAGGTTGGCCTGCTGCTGGCGAAGGCTGGCCAATTCGGCCTTGGCCGTGGCCAGGGCACTCTGCAGGCGCAGCAACTCGTTGCCGGCGACCAGCTCACGGCTGCGCAGGCGCTGGCCGGCCTCGAGCTCGGCCTGACGCAGTTCGAGGTCTGCCTTGGCGCGCGCCAGTTGGGCGTCCAGATCTTCCAGCTCCAGTTCGAGCAGCACGTCGCCTTGCGCGACGCGTGTGCCCTGGGCCTGGGGCAGTCGAGCGACGGTCCCCGACAGGCTCGGACGCAAGGTGACATCGCGGCGCGGCTCTAGCTGCCCCTGTAGGGTGAGGTGCGGCGAATACGCTTCGGCACGTGACAGCCTGACTTCGACACGAGGCAGATCCTGGCCGGCCTGTTCATCGCTCGGGGGCGCGTTATCGCGAAACTCCTGCATGTTGCCGAAGGCCAGCCAGGCGAGCAGGGCAATGCCGAGAGCCAGGGCGAACAGGGCAGGCGAAAGGGTAAGTTTGTGGCGCATCTTGCATCCAGGTCGAGGAAATAAGGAAGCGCTGATGAAGTCGCTCGACCGTGATAGTCGATGCACAGCGAGGCACTGTCAACGTAGCGCCCCGGCGCGGGGCCGGGGCTGCGTTCCAGGCCAACGGACAGCTTACATCAATGAGGAGGCTTCCGGCCGCTCGAGTTCGGTGAGCGGCATCTCGCCACTCAGCAGGTCGCGTTCGAAGGCCTCGGTATCGATGGCGAAGCCCAGGAAATCCCTGGCCAGGTACATGTCCTTCTCGGCATTGCCCAGGCAACTGGTGCCGCCCGGCGAGGGCGTCATGTTGAACACGATGCCGGTACCCGGGTTGATCTTCGCTTCGCCCATGACCAGCTTGTGCCGGGTCTTGTCGATCAGTTGGGGGCGCACGCCGCCGAACCCCTTGGCGAAGGACACTTCTTTGGCCGTCAGGCTGGGTACGATCTTCTGGATGTCCTTGAGAAACAGCCGCTCGCGCAGGATGGGCACCTCGTAGAGGAAGTTCTTGAAGATGTAGTGGCGGATATCGCGAACCTTGAGCAACTCCCACAGGGCCTTGACCACGTTCTGATCGAGGCGCAGCACTTTCAGAAAGTCGAAGAACGTCTTGCCGTTGTAGCGTTCCAGCAGCGGCAGCATGAGTGCGGTCGGGCCGAAGCGAGTCTTGTCTCCGACGAGTACGTCGGGGTCGCCATGCACGGCAGCGAATGGCAGGTTCTCGTTCTGCACGGTATAGACCTTGCCATTGAGCACCTTGGGCGTGAAATAGAAGGAACCGGCCATGGGCAGGCAGGACTTGTCCAGGCCGTAGCCCATCTGGTGCGCGAATAGCAGCGAATGCCCACCGGCACTGACCACGACATAGCGTGCCGTCAATGTGCCCTGGTTGGGTGTCCTGACCTTGAAACAGCCGTCTTCCTCGACGATTCGTTCCACGGCGGTTGAGAGAAAGACATCGCACCGCATGTGCTTGGCAGCGGCGCTCTTTTGCGCCTGGTCGACAAACGCCTCGGATAGGGTGGTGTAGTTGACCGCAGAGTATTCATCGAGCGCGCCCAACGCGACGATCGGTTCCTCTTTCCGGCGCCCCTCGACCAGGTTGGGCTCGAGCTCTGCGATCTCTGCACGCTCCAGCAGCTTGAGGTTGGGAAACAGTTCCTTGAACCGGTCATGCCGGGTACGCAGGAACTCGCACTCCTTGTCGCCTACACCCAGCACCATCTTGGAGTACCTGAACACGACGCGATCGCGCTCCTCGGGAGGCAGCTTGGTCGCGAAGTTGACCACCATGCCGGCCGTGCGCTTGGTGACGCGGGCCTTGTCGAGGGTATAGTTGGTCTCGATATCGCCGTAGTGAATGGTCTGGCTGTTGTTGCGACCGTGGGAGTTGACGATCGCGACGTGATCGTACTTTTCCACCAGTCCGATCGACTTGAGGTCGGTATATCGGGCCAATTCGTAGAGCAGGGCGGTACCGGACACGCCTCCGCCGATGATGAGGACGTCGTAAGTCGCTTCGGACATGGCTATACGCTCTGGTTGGTGCAGTCGTTCGATCTCGGCTTCCTCGCGAAGACGAGTCCGGGCCTGCCGAGCGCCGCGTGACGGTCAGGCGAATCGCAGACACTCGATACGAGTATAGGACGCTACTCGTATCGGTAATTTAGACTAATCGGTTAGTTTTGGTGGGTTGGTTGGGTCTGGCAATGTTGCAGCGCAACATGCTTGCCAGTATAGGAGAGAATGCTGAACCCGACCAATCCGCCAGGAGAGGCCGGGCTGCAAGGACGTTCATATCTCAGGTGGCCGGGTCGCTCAGCTTCAGGGTGCGATGCGTGTGCGCACGAATGTCACGTAGCAGCGAGCCATGGTCGGCGAGCGTGTCGGCACGGGCGGGCACGAGCTGCTTCAAGCGCTCCTGCCAGGCGGTGGAGGCATACTTCTCGGGGAAGCAGCGTTCGATCAACCCGAGCATGATCGACGTGGCCGTCGATGCCCCCGGCGAGGCGCCGAGCAGGGCAGCGATGGTGCCATCGCTCGAGGCCACCACTTCGGTACCGAACTGCAGGACGCCGCCTTTCCTGGGGTCCTTCTTGATGACCTGGACGCGCTGACCCGCGACCTCGAGCCGCCAATCGTCGACCGATGCCGCCGGATAGAAGTCCTGGAGTTCCTCGACGCGTTCGCCATGCGAGAGGCGTACCTGATCGAGCAGGTACTTGACCAAGCTGAAATTGTCACGCGCCACGGCCAGCATCGGGCTCAGGTTCGATGAGCGTACCGACCTGGCCAGATCGAACACGGACCCCGTCTTCAGGAACTTGGTCGTGAAACCGGCAAACGGGCCGAACAGCAGCGATGGCGTGCCGTCGACGTTGCGGGTATCCAGGTGCGGAACCGACATCGGCGGCGCACCGATAGGCGCCTTGCTGTAGACCTTGGCATTGTGCTGGGAAACGATCTCGGGCTTGTCGCAGCGCAGCCACTGGCCACTGACCGGAAAGCCGGCGTATCCCTTGGCTTCGGGAATACCGCTCTTCTGCAGCAGGTGCAGGGAGGCGCCCCCGGCCCCCAGGAACACGAAACGGGCACGAATGACCCGTCGTTCGCCACCGTTGGTGTCGACCTTGACGGTCCAGCTGCCGTCACGATTGCGTTCCAGGTCGCTGACTTTCTGACCGGTACTGATGCGAACCTGCTCGTCGGGCTCGGTCTCGAGACGTGCCAGAAGCTGGCGGGTCAGCGCGCCGAAGTCGACGTCGGTACCGGATTCCACCCGGGTCGCTGCCAGTGGCTCGTTTGCCTGGCGGCCATTCATCAGCAGCGGAGCCCACTGCTCGATGGCCTCGGGCGACTCGGTGTATTTCATCGCCTCGAAGCAGGGGTGCGCCTGCATGACTTCATGGCGTGCACGCAGGAAACGGACATCCTGCTTCCCACGTACGAAGCTCATGTGCGGAACCGGGTATACGAAACGCGAGGGATCGCCGAGATCGCCATGTTCCACCAGGTAGGTCCATAGCTGCTTGGACTCCTCGAACATGGTGTTGATCTTGACGGCTTTCTGGATGTCGACCGAGCCATCACTGGTCTGCGGGGTGTAGTTGAGCTCGCACAGGCCGGCATGGCCGGTGCCAGCGTTGTTCCAGGCGAACGAGCTTTCACTGGCCGTGGAATCGAGCCGCTCAAGAACCTCGATGCGTGCTTCCGGTTCCAGTTCATGGAGAAGGGTGGCAAGCGTTGCGCTCATCACCCCCGCGCCTACCAGCAAGACATCGACTGTCTCATCCATAACGTTATCAACCATTGGCGGTAATCATCAGGGAGTCGTCTGGGTCCGGTGCGTCTTTTCGATACGCGGTGACCCGTAAAGAGCAATTGGCGCTCATTATAGACGCTTTGATAGGAAAAACGACCTATGCCAAAGGTGTACTTTATGGTTACTCGGCTGGCTATAAGCAAAAGCTTAGCGTTGAAGGCGGAGTAAAAAAGCAACGAAACCAACAGGTTAAGTTGCTTTTGCTGACGCTTGTCGATGGTGCGGTGCAGTATGAAAATGCTGATGAAACTTATCTATCGCAGGCTGATGATTCGCCAATCGCGACGTTCGGCTTCCCGGCGCAGGGTGTCGTCGGGGTCGACGGCGACCGGATGATCGACTTTTTCCAGTAGCGGCAGGTCGTTGAGGGAGTCGCTGTAGAACCAGGCATCGTGCAGCGAGGTCGCGTTCCTTGATAGCCAGGTCTCCAGCCGCTCGACCTTGCCTTCCCGAAAGCTGGGCGTGCCGTGTACCCGGCCGGTATAGCGACCATCGACGCACTCCGGCTCGACGGCAATCAGGTCGTCGACGCCCAGGCGCTCGGCGATGGGGCCGGTCACGAATCGGTTGGTTGCGGTGATGATCAGCAGGGTGTCGCCGCGCTCACGGTGACGCGCCAGCAGTTCCTCGCCCTTGGGCAGGATGTGCGGTTCGATCTTGCTCGCCATGAACTGCTGGTGCCAAGCGTTGAGTTGCTCGCGGCTGTACTCGGCCAGGGGTTTCAGCGCCAGTTCCAGATAGGCGTGTATATCGAGGGTGCCGTTCTTGTAATCCTCGAGGAAGCGTTCGTTGGCTTCGTGATAGCGGACGGGGTCGACGGCGCCCTGCTCGACAAGGAACTGCCCCCAGGCGTGATCGCTGTCGATGGAGATGAGGGTGTTGTCGAGATCGAAAATGGCCAGACTCAAGGGGATTCTCCCGTTGCGTGAACGATGGCGGTTGGCGGCACCGGCGCCGATTATTGCAGAACCGCGAATCCATGCACACCGCTTGGCATCCCCTGTATTGATGCGCTTTCCAGCTTTGTGGAAGAATGGCTTCAATACTGGTTTTTCATAAGGTGAAGCCCGTGATAGACGCTGACGGCTTCCGCCCCAACGTTGGTATCATCATTACCAACCATGAAGGGCAACTGCTGTGGGCGCGTCGGGTGGGACAGAATGCATGGCAATTTCCCCAGGGAGGCATCAAGGCGCACGAGACTCCGCAACAGGCACTCTATCGCGAACTCGAGGAAGAGATCGGCCTGACTCCGGACGATGTCGAGATGCTGGCCTGTACCCGGGGATGGCTGCGCTACCGTCTGCCGCGGCGCATGATACGCACCCAATCGAGGCCGGTTTGTATCGGCCAGAAGCAGAAATGGTTCCTGCTGCGCATTCGTTGCCAGGATAGCCGAATCTGCATGGACACGACGCCCAAGCCGGAATTCGACGGCTGGCGCTGGGTCAGTTACTGGTACCCGTTGGGGCAGGTAGTTCCTTTCAAGCGCGAGGTCTATCGCCGCGCCTTGCGGGAACTGGCGCCACGCGTCCAGCGCCTGGCTCAGGGAGGCGGCTGATCGCGGGAAGTCTCGCGACGGCATGACGATCATTACAAAGAAGAAAGCCCATGCTCGACGTTCTACGCCGCATCGTTCAGGAGGTCAACGGAGCTCGAAGTCTCGAGGCGGCGTTGGCTACCATGGTCCGCCGCATTCGCAAGGCGATGCAGACCGACGTCTGCTCGGTCTACCTGTTCGATCCCGCTCAGGATCGCCTGGTGCTCATGGATACCATCGGCCTGCACACCCAGGCGGTGGGGCATGTCACATTGCGCCTGGGCGAGGGGCTGGTCGGGCTGGTCGGGCAGCGCGAGGAGCCGCTCAACCTCGAGGATGCCCCCGCCCACCCGCTGTTCCGCTACTTCAAGGAAACCGGCGAAGAGCGTTTTTCCAGCTTCCTGGGTGTACCCATCATCCATCAACGGCGGATGCTCGGTGTCCTGGTCGTTCAGCAAAAGGACAATCGCCGCTACGACGAGGGTGACGAAGCCTTCCTGGTGACCATGGCGGCACAGCTCGCAGGCGTGCTGGCGCATGCCCTGGCCACGGGCACGCTCAACCGGCCGACCCGTGCCGATGGCATGGCGACCTTCAAGGGAGTGGCCGCCTCGCCCGGGATCGTCATTGGCGAGGCCGTGGTGATTGCCCCGCCGGCGGACCTGGACAGCGTGCCGGACCTGATTCCCACCGATGTCGACTACGAAGTGCGCCGCCTGAGCGAGGCCATCGCCCAGGTGCGCAATGAGATTCGAGGCGCCAGCGAACGCTTGGCCAGTCGCATCACGACCCAGGAGTTGGCGCTGTTCGACGTCTACGAGCAGATGCTGGCGGATGCGTCGCTCGGCCAGGAAGTGGAGAAGCGGATTCGCGAAGGGCAATGGGCACCCGGGGCCCTGGCAGACGTAGTGCGCCGTCACGTCAAGTATCTCGAGCGTGTCGATGACGACTACCTGCGCGAGCGGGCCGCGGACATTCGCGACCTTGGGCGGCGTGTGCTGGCCCATCTGCAGGAAGAGAACCCGCGCACACCCGATACCTACCCCGAGCGCTGCATTCTCGTCGGCGACGAGATCAGCGTGACCATGCTCGGCGAGGTCCCGCGCGAGAAGCTGGCCGGCCTGGTGTCGATTCGCGGGTCGAGTACCTCGCATGTGGCGATCCTGGCTCGGGCGATGGGCATTCCCACCGTGCTGGGGATGGTCGATCTGCCGCTGCCTCGGCTGAACAGTGCCCAGGTGATACTCGACGGCTACCGTGGCCGCCTGTTCGTGCGGCCCGGCGAAGAACTGATCAAGCGCTACCAGCACCTGATCGCCGAGGAGCAGGCGCTGGCCAAGGTACTGGAGCACGAGCAGGACCTGCCCAGCTGCACGCCCGATGGCCATGTCATGCCGCTGATGGTCAATACCGGGCTGGCGGTGGATGCCGTGGGCGTACTCAAGCCGCGCATCAGCGGTGTCGGCCTATACCGGACCGAAGTGCCGTTCATGATCACCGAGCGCTTTCCCGGCGAGCAGGAGCAGGCGCGACTCTACCGCGAGCAGCTCGAAGGATTCGCGCCGCTGCCGGTGGTCATGCGTACCTTGGATATCGGGGGTGACAAGGATCTGCCGTATTTCCCGATCAACGAGGCCAACCCGTTCCTGGGCTGGCGCGGTATCCGTGTCACCCTGGATCATCCCGAAGTGCTGATGGTGCAGCTACGGGCCATGCTGCGTGCCTCGGACGGGCTCGGCAACCTGCAGATACTGCTGCCCATGGTCACCAACATCGATGAGGTCGATGCTGCCTTGCGGCTGCTCGACAGGGCGCTCATCGAACTTGCCGAGGAGGGCATTCATCTCGCCCGGCCTCGGGTCGGGGTGATGATCGAGGTGCCGGCCACGCTGTATCAGCTCGAGGCCTTGGCGGCACGTGTCGATTTCTTCTCGGTGGGCAGTAACGACCTGACCCAGTACCTGCTGGCCGTGGATCGCAACAATCCGCGCGTCGCCGAGCTCTACGACTCCTGCCATCCGGCTGTGCTGGCGGCCTTGGCGTACCTGGCGCAGGAGGTGACGCGGTTGCGCGTTCCTACGTCGGTGTGTGGCGAGTTGGCTGGCGATCCGGCAGGGGCGTTGCTGCTGATGGGCATGGGCTTTGATGCACTGTCGATGAATGCGCCCAGTCTGCCGCGCGTGAGAGCGGCGATTCGGCGTGTCTCGTTGGCGTCGGCGCGCGATCTGGTAGACCAGACCCTGGCGATGCCCACCTCAAGGGAGGTGCGTTCTTACCTGGGAAAATGCTTTTCGGACTGGCAACTGGATCATTTATTGCCGCCCAAGGACGAGCATTGACACGCTCATGTCAGTAGCGGGGAAAGCGCCAGTGACTGCTCCCTCTCATCCAGGGGCTGGCCATGGGGGCCGAAACTGCGCTCGCCCATGTCGAGCTGGCCTTCGGCATGCCACGATAGCCAGGTGCTGGCGCGCGTGCCGTAATCGCGGCTGGTAATGAATGGCGCGGATAGCAAGCGCTCAAGTTCCAGCCCTACACCTGTGTTCGGCAGCGCCGTATCGTCAGGACGCCACTCATCGGCCAGCAGCGACCAGGCCTGCTTGGCAAAGGCGGACGTCGGCAATGCCGCTATGTCTTCCAGGGCCCGCCGGCTGCGCAGCAGCTTGGGCCACGGCGTATCCAGCGTCGCATTGGAGAGCCCATGTAGCCCCGGTGCAACCTGCTGCAGCCGGGTTCCGGTGCGGCCATGATGCAGGTGCCAGAGCGTATGACCATCGCTGGCCAGCAGGTTGAAGCCGGCATAGCTTGACGCTCCTCTCCTGGCCAGGTCTTCCAGCCATGTCGTCAGCGAGTCGCATTCCAGCGCGTTGCGCACCAGTTCGCCGCGGCTGGGGCCATCGGCTGGCGCCTTGTGCTGCGGGTCGCGGACATTGGTTACGGCGGCCATGCGGCCTTTGCGATGCACGGCGAGCCAGGTCCCGCCGGCGCGCAGGTCGCGTCCGCCCAGGACATCCGGGGCCTCCTGCCACCGGGCAAGGGGGGCTGTCGGCCGATCGTAGAACTCATCCCGGTTGGCGGCCAGGCGCAGGGGCCTCAGGCTGCCGGGTTGCCAGTCTAGGACGATAAGACACATAGCACTTTATTCCGAGGGTCCTCGTTTTGGCTGGCCTGTCATGACATCATGATAAGCAAGGGCGTAAACTTTCGTTATTCTCGATGCCAGGGATGCCGATGCAAGACATGTCGGGGAAAAAAGTGAAGGGAGACAAGCCTCGGCGGCGCCTGGCCAGGCGCAGTGTCTTGCCGGTGCTGCTGGCCGAGGTCGCCTTTACCCTGCTTTGTCTCGGCGTGGGTAGCTGGGTCTGGCACAATGACCACGAGCACCGCGTCGAGGCATACCGCCAGGCGCAGTTCGACACGTTCCAGCTTCAGGCACGGCTGCTCGACCAGCGCCTGGCTGATCAACAACAGTACCTTAGGCAGCTGGGGTATGCCACGCGCCGCCTTTTCCACAGAGAGGGGCCACCCGCGGCGGTTGCCTTCGCATTCCCCTTTCCTGGCACGCACTCACCATCACAACCCGAGGCGAATGACGTCTTCAGCCCGTCGGACACCGGAAGTGAGCGTGAAGCCAATGCACTTGCCCGGCAGATTCACCGCCTCGAGCCGTTGATGAGCGACCTTTACCAGAGCGATGCGCTCATCCAGCGTCTCTATGTCGTGCTGCCTCAAGGTGTGGCCGCGGTTCTGCCGGGATCGCAGGGAAATGGTGTTTCTGCCGTGCCCAACCTGGAGACGCATTGGCTGGGTACCGGCGAAGTCCCACCGGGCATGCAACTGCCGTGGCAGGCAGCCAGCGAGGAAGTTTCCCGGCCTGCCATCGAGTTGAATTTCAATATCTTCGGTACCGATCGGCAGGCATTGCTGGGCGTCACGCTGGACAGCGATCGTCTGCTGCGGCTGATGCAGGCCTATGTCAGGGCCAGTCGTGACGTCTGGCTGGTCGATACCCGTGGCATGCCGCTGACAGGCAACGCCACTGCCGAACTGCCTGACGGTGCGGGGCCGCGGGGTATCCGTCCGCTCGACGATGCCCAGCAGGGCGAGGGGCTGTTGGCCTGGGTCACGCTGTCTACCACCGGCTGGCGAATGGTCGGCCGGTTGCCGGCCTTGCCACCTTCCTGGCCAATGTCTTCTCTGGGTTGGGTCGTGCTGTTCTGGGCTGCCGGCAGCCTGATCGTGCTGGCTCTGGTTCAGATGCAGTCGCACTACCGCATGCAGCGCTGGGAGGGCGAGATGCGCGTTCCCATGGCGCGAATGGCGCATATCCGACAGCGACTCGAGGCTGAAATGCCCGCCTGGCTGCCTTCGGCCCAAGAGGCCACATCGCCAGGCGCCCTATTGGGCCATTCGTCGTTGGCGCGACTTGAACACTCGCTGGACTCCCTGGAGCGGGCCTCCCAGCGCCTCGCGGTGCGCCCCCGGTTGCAAGCGCTGATCGATGGCCTCGAGGTGCCCGTCGTATTAAGCCACGAGGGAGTGCTGGTGGCGGTGAATGCTGCCTTCGAACGACTCAATGGCCGGCCACGCGGAGAGTTGCAGGGCATGGCCAGTGAGCTGGTCATTCTGCCTGAAGGCGACGCCGAGAGTGGCCAGCAGGTACGGGTGCGCGATGGCAGTGGGCATTGGCGCCGATTGCGTCTGCTGCGCAGTAGGGATGGGCAGGGGCACGAGTTGCTATTGCTGCTGGATGATTCCGATGCACTTCATCGGCTGCAACAGATGACCATGGCCCGCGACCGGGCGCGCCAGGAATCGCAGTTGAAGACGCGTTACCTGAAGCTGCTGCGCAGCGAACTCGAGGCGTTGGCCACGCAGGTACGGCAGGGTGGTGTCGATGTCGGTAACCCGACCCGTGAGCGCTTCTGGGGGCTCATGGAAATGCTCGATAGCCTCAGCGACTCGCCGCAGGCCGAGTTGCTCAAGGCAGGGGGGCAGCGCAGCGAAACGTCGGTCAAGGCTGTGCCGCCCCGGGTGCTGATCGTCGACGATGGTCCCGTCAACACGGCGCTGGCCCACAATGTCCTCTCGCGCCATGGCCTGAACGTGGATACGGCGGCCAGCGGCGAGGAGGCGCTGGCATTGGCGGGGGAGCATTTCTATGACCTGGTGTTCATGGATATCTTCATGCCGGCGCCCGACGGTATCGAGACCAGCCGGCGCTGGCGCGAGCGCGAATCCCGTGGCGATGGGCGGCGCAGTGTGCTGATTGCCCTGACTGCCAACGTCAGTGATGCCTATCGTGAACAGTTCTTCACCGCCGGCATGGACGATTATCTGGCCAAGCCCTATCGCCCCCAGGCGCTGATCGATATGATCCAGCGCTGGTTGCCCGGAACCTTGCCCAGGCCGACCTGATCGGCGTTTTTCCGTTTCCCGATGTAGTGAGAGAGCCATGCTTGATTACCCGCAAATCGACCCGGTCGCCATAGCCCTGGGGCCGTTCAAGGTGCACTGGTACGGCCTGATGTACGTGATAGGGTTCATCGGCGCCTGGTGGCTGGGACGCAAGCGGGCGCATCGCCTGGGCCTGACCAAGGACGATATCGGCGACATGCTGTTCTATGGCGCATTGGGCGTCGTGCTGGGCGGGCGAATTGGCTACGCGCTATTTTACGGGTTCGACCGCCTGCTGGCCGAGCCGCTATGGATTTTCCAGGTCTGGGATGGCGGGATGAGTTTCCATGGCGGTCTGATCGGCGTGCTGATCGCTGCCTGGCTGTTTGCCCGCAAGCATCGGCTGGCCTTTTTCCAGCTTACTGACTTCATTGCGCCGCTGGTCCCGATTGGCCTGGGGGCCGGTCGCATCGGCAATTTCATCAATGCCGAGCTGCCCGGGCGCGTTGCCGAGGTGCCATGGGCCATGCCGTTTCCGGGCATGGGGCCCGAGCCGCGTCATCCTTCGTCGCTCTATGAATTCCTGCTCGAAGGCGTCGTGCTGTTCGCAATTCTCTGGTTCGTGTCGCGTCGCCCCCGTCACCGTGGTTTGATCTCGGGCCTGTTCCTGGTGCTCTATGGGGTCTTCCGCTTCGCCATCGAGTTCGTGAGAATGCCCGATCCGCAACTGGGGTTCATTGCCTTCGACTGGCTGACCATGGGCATGTTGCTCACCCTGCCGATGATCGCAGCGGGCCTGGCACTGATGGCCTGGTCGCGCAGCCAGCCGGTGGACGGTGCTCGTGCCGAGCCCGAGGCAGCGGCGCAAAAGACAGGGCCGCAAGCCTAGTCGCTGGTGGAAGGGGTCGCTACACTGTGGGTCCACTTGATCGATGTCCGACGAAACCGTGTCCTTGATTTCCTCCGCACCGACGGCTTCCGCAACGGCGACTTCTCGACCCGCGCTGGAACAGCCCTACCTCGACCTGATGCGCCATGTGCTCGAGCATGGCGTGACCAAGCATGACCGTACCGGGGTAGGCACCCGTAGCGTATTCGGCCATCAGATGCGCTTCGACCTGGCGCGCGGGTTTCCTCTGGTCACTACCAAGAAACTGCACCTGCGCTCGATCATTCACGAGTTGCTGTGGTTCCTGCGTGGCGAGACCAACATTGCCTACCTCAAGGAAAACGGGGTGCGCATCTGGGACGAGTGGGCGGACGAAGACGGCGAGCTGGGGCCGGTCTACGGTTACCAGTGGCGTAGCTGGCCGCGACCGGACGGCGGGCATGTTGACCAGATCGCCAACGTCGTCGAACAGATTCGCCACAATCCCGACTCGCGGCGGCTGATCGTCTCGGCCTGGAATCCGGCGCTGATCGAGGACATGGCCCTGCCACCCTGTCATGCGCTATTCCAATTCTATGTTGCCGAGGGGCGGCTGTCCTGCCAGCTCTATCAGCGCAGCGCGGACATTTTCCTGGGCGTGCCGTTCAATATTGCCAGCTATGCTTTGCTGACCCGCATGATCGCCCAAGTCTGCGGGCTGGCGCCGGGCGAGTTCGTGCACACCCTGGGCGATGCCCACCTGTACCTCAATCATCTCGAGCAGGCCGAGCTGCAACTGTCGCGCACCCCGCAGTCGCAGCCCCAATTGCGCCTGAATCCCGAGGTCAAGGATCTGTTTGCCTTCCGCTTCGAGGACATATCCATCGAGGATTACGATCCGCATCCCCACATCAAGGCCGAGGTCGCCGTATGAGCGAACGACAGACGATCGATACCCTGGTGCCGGTGGCCATGGTCGCGGCCATGTCGCGCAATCGCGTGATCGGCGTGGACAACCAGTTACCCTGGTATCTGCCCGAGGATCTCAAGTTCTTCAAGCGCATCACATTGGGCAAGCCGCTGGTCATGGGGCGCAAGACCTTCGAGTCGATTGGGCGGCCCTTGCCGGGGCGTTTGAATATCGTCGTTACCCGCAGCCGCGAATTCCACCACGAGGGCGTGCGTGTCTGTCATGATCTGGCAAGTGCATTGGCGCTGGCCGACCAACAGGCGACGATCGATGGCGCCGAGGAAATTGCCGTAATCGGTGGAGGAGAGATCTTTCGTCAGGCACTGCCGAGTGCCTCACGCCTCTACCTGACCGAAGTCGAGGTGGATATCGCAGGTGATGCCTACTTTCCGGCGTTCGATTCGCAAGCGTGGCAGGAGGTCCAGCGTGTCGTGGGCGAGGAGAGCGGTACCGGCGATTCACAGGGCAGATGCCGTCCCGAGTATGCCTTCGTGGCTTATGAGCGACGCCAGTCATAAGTTCATCCGGGCGGGTTTCAGGGGGAGACCGAGCTTTGATCAACGAACGCACCACCGCGCTATTCGATTTGCTGGAGGCGCAGGCCCGCCTGGGCCTGAGCGAAATTGCCTCGTTACGTCAGCGTGTCGCCACGTTGGAAGCGGAAAACCGGCGCCTGCGCGAGGCTCTGGAATCCCAGCAGGCCTTGGTCTCATCGGTCGAAGAACCGCCAACGCCCGCAGTGCGTGACTATCCGTCACCCCAGCGAGGGGCAGCGGTAGCTACAGGCAGCAGCGATGACGCTAACGTTGTCGAGGCCCAAGCCCAAGCCCAAGCCCAAGCCGAAACCGAAGCGCCTGAACCGCCGGTGTCGGACACCTCCAAGCCCGAGCCACCGGCCGATGCAGCGCCCCAGGCCGAGGAAGAGCTGCCGTCTCCCCAGGCGCTGCTCAACGAATGGTACCGTCGTTACACGAACACCTTCTTCAAGGGGCATACGCGGCCACTCAAGGTCGGTATCCACGAGGACCTGCTGGCGCGTGAGCCCTGGCCAGAGAAATTGGTGCGCCGGGCGCTGGCCTGTTATGTCCACCTGCCGCGTTACCTCAAGGCCGTGAGGCCCGGTATCGAGCGTGTCGATCTGGATGGCCAGCCGGCGGGGACGGTGAATGATGAAGAGGCCCAGCACGCCCGCAAGAAGCTCGACGGTCTTCAGGCCCGCCAGCGTGAGCGCGACAAGGGTCGCAAGGACAAGACAGAAGCCAAGCGTCACGCACGGCTTGATGAAAAATTGAGCGAATTGTTGGCCAAGCATGGTGGCCGACAGTAATCGGTGCGTTCAGTTTGGCATGAAAAACCGGCAATTTTGCCGGTTTTTTTGTGTTAAGTAGCTGATAGCCATGCGCTTTATTTTGCCCGCTGGGGCTGCGTTGGCTGGGCGTTGGTCAGCAAGTGTCTATTAGCGCTTGGCGAGCCCTTGCAACTCAGCCGGTGGCTGCTCATCATGAACGGCGTTCGCATTCGTCATCTTGCTGTCATGAAGGCGGATTACGGTGCGAGCAAGGCGTGGTTGCATCACGATGACCATGGCCTGGCACGCAGGGCAACACTAGCGATAGGGCACTATTCGACTTTCGTGCACAAGGATTAAAAACAGTGTTTTTTTCTTGTTGCGTTCCGAATGGACCCGGTATAAGGTTTCTCCTGCGAGCATTGGACAATAACAAGGCTTCGCTAAGGCAGTCCTTCCTAACTTCTGTCGAGGGCGCCTGGCAAGCCGGCTGCATAACGCAGACAACGATCGAACAGTAAGCTAGTTAAGGAACTATCGCGATGAAAAAGACGCTCTTAGCGACTGCTATTGCCGGTGCCCTGGGTGCCTCCGCCGCTGCTCAGGCCGCGACTGTCTACAACCAGGACGGTACTCAGCTCGACATCTACGGTAACCTCCAGATCGCTTACCGCAGCATCGAAACTGCACAAGATGACGGATCTGTAGAGTCTGAAGATGATATCTTCGACAATGGTTCTACCTTCGGTGTGACTGGTCAGCATATCATCAACCCAGGCCTAACCGGTTACTTCAAGGCTGAGTGGGAATTCAATGCTGACGAGTCGAAAGGTGATGACGCTGAAGACGGCCTGTCACGCAGCGATCAGGCTTACATGGGTTTGAAAGGTAACTTTGGTGACGTTCGCCTGGGTTCCTGGGATGCGCTGATCGATGACTGGGTCCAGGATCCGATCTCCAACAACGAATATTTTGACGTCACTGACAGCAATAGCCTCGTCACTGGCGATGATGGTGTTAATACTCAGAACTCAGACAGTGATCGTGAAGGCGACAAGCTCCAGTATCTGTCACCGTCCTTCAGTGGTTTCCAGTTCGCCGTCGGTACCCAGTACAAGGGCGACGCTGAGGGCGAAAACGTCGATAGCTCCGGTAGCGCTTCCTTCTTCGGTGGTGTGAAGTATGAAGTCGGTGCCTTCTCCGTTGCCGCTGTTTACGACAACCTTGCTATCTACGATGGCGACGTGTCTGGTGCTACCTACTTGGAAGAAGGCGTAGACGGTGAACTCGTTGCAGGTGAGACAGAGTTCGATGCTGGCGACCAGTTTGGTGTGACCTTCCAATACTCCATCGACGCCCTTCTTGTAGCTGCCAAATATGAGCGTTACGAGTCAGGGGACTCTGATCTGTTCGCCGATCAGAATCGCTACGCCCTCGGAGCTCGTTATGGTTACGGCTTCGGTGATGTTTATGGTGCCTACCAATATGTTGACGTAGGTGGCTCCGATTTCGGCGATACCTTCAGCGATGCCGTGAACGATGCGGACCTGCCGACCGATACCAGCGACGAGTCATACAACGAAGTCGTGCTGGGTGCCACCTACAACCTCTCTTCTGCCATGTACACCTACGTTGAAGCTGCCTGGTACGATCGTGATGAAGATGAAGACGACGGTATCTCCGTTGGTGCTGTCTACGCGTTCTAAGCGGACAGAACACCCTTTCACGACTTTCTCGTGATACTGAAGCCGGCCCTTTGGGGCCGGCTTTCTATTGCCTGAAAGTTTCCTACAAAGCTACCTGCCTTCTGCCTTCTGCCTTCTGCCTTCTGCCTTCTGCCTTCTTCCGCTTACCCAGCGTTGAACATTCTGGCCCACCTTGAGCGGCAATCGCCTCCAACCCGGTCATAATTGAACTGTCATTCAATTGTCATCGGACTGTCGTGTTACGCCAGCCATCATTAGCGGCGTTGGGCTGTTAGCCCCACCCGAACATAACCAGAAGAACGAGGAACACTTCCATGTCGTCGATCTCGCGTCGTCGTTTCCTGCAGGGCACCTTGGCTGCAGGGGCTGCCGCCAGCCTGCCAAGTTTTTATATCAACAAGGCGCTGGCGCAGGAGCAGAACCTGCGTATCTATGCCTGGGCGGGGTACTTCACTGACGAAATGCTGGCCGATTTTCGCGACAAGACCGGGATCAACGCGACCTTCACGCCGTATGGCACCAACGACGAATTGATGAACTCGCTGCGTGCCAGCGACGGCAGCGGCTTCGACGTGATCATGCCCACGGTGGACCGTGTACCGGGCTATCTCGACCACGAACTGGTCCAGCCGCTCGACGAGTCGCGCATCAAGTGGGCCGGGTGCCTGGAAAGCGCGATCGAAGGCTCGCGGGTCGGCGGCGTAGTCGATGGCAAGCGTTACTTCGCACCCAGCGACTGGGGCACCGAGGCAATCGCGTTTGATCGCCAGTATGCCGCTATCGATCCTGCCAATCTGAGTTATGGCGACCTTTGGAACCCCGAGAATGGGCAGGGCGTGACCGTGCGTGGCCACTCCGCCCTGGTCGGCATTGGGCTCTGGCTGCAGGCGCAAGGCAAGCTGCCGCGTCCGCTGCTGGAATCCTATCAATCCGAAGTGGCGATGCGCGCCAACTTCGATGTGATTCTCGAGGAAGCGGTCAAGCACAAGGGGCTCATTGCCCAGTACTGGAATACCGAGAACGAAGCCCAGGCCGCGTTCCGCACCAATGGGGCCGTGATAGGCCAGACGTGGGACAGTACCGCGTTCCGCCTGCAGAGCGAGGGCATGGATATCGGCTATGCCGCACCCAAGGAGGGCGCGCTGGCATGGATGGAGGGCTTCGTGATTCCGCGCAATGCCCAGAACGTCGATGCTGTCTACGAACTGATCAACTGGTACTACACGCCCGAGGCGGGTGCCATGTTCGTCAAGTCCACCGGCTACAACTCCACCTCGGTGGGCGCAGAGAAGCTGCTGCCCGAGGCGACGCGGCGTTTCTTCGAGCAATCCTATACCCAGGAGGACCTGGCCAACCTGTGGTGGTGGCCGATCCAGGAGCCTTGGTACGTGGCGCTGCGCAACGAGTATCAGGACCGCTACCTGTCCGCCTAGGACCGACAACGCTTGCCCTGAAAATGGCATAGCGATGCGGACGTTGGCGGACAACGCCGTCTTCGCATCGCTATCCGCCTTGTCTCGGCATCTCGCGATACTGTTGCCCTGACTTTTCGTGACCAATAACAACAGGAACCTGGATGGATAGCAGCGTTACCCTGGATAGGGTCGTCATGCGCTTTGGCGATTTCACGGCTATCGAGCCGACTTCATTGGAGATTCGCTCGGGCGAGTTTTTCAGCTTCCTCGGCCCGTCGGGGTGCGGGAAGACTACACTGCTGAACATCATCAGCGGTTTTCTGACGCCGAGCGAAGGCGATGTGCGCATCGGCGATGCCTCGATGCGTGGCGTGGCGGTGAACCATCGCCCTACGGCGATGATCTTCCAGAACCTGGCGCTGTTCCCGTTGATGAGCGTCTATCAGAACATCGAGTTCGGCTTGGAAGTGCGTGGTGTGGATCGCACTACCCGGCGGCGCAAGGCGGACGAATTGCTTGACCTGGTTGCCTTGGGTGGAAGCGGTGACAAGCCTGTGTCGGCGCTTTCGGGTGGCCAGAAGCAGCGGGTGGCCATCGCCCGGGCCCTGGCCGTGGAGCCGCGTGTGCTGCTGTTGGACGAACCGCTCTCGGCGCTGGATCTCAAGCTGCGCCAGCACATGCGCAACGAACTCAAGGCCATCCAGCGCAAGACCGGCATCACCTTCATTTACATCACCCATGACCAGGGCGAGGCCTTGGCCATGTCGGACCGGGTCGCCGTGATGTCGGCGGGGCGCATCCAGCAGGTGGCCGACCCCGAAACGCTCTATCACCGGCCCAAGACACCGTTCGTGGCGACGTTCGTCGGTGAGAACAATCGTCTGCCCGGGCGAGTGGTGGAATGTCATGCGGGGCTGGCGGTGCTCGAGGTCCCCGGGCTAGGACGGCTCACCGGGCGTTGCGAAAGCGAACTCAGCCCTGGCCAGCCGGCAGCCCTGTTCGTGCGCCCCGAGCATCTTTCCCCAAGCAGTGCCGAGGAGGAAACGGAAGCGCCACGGCTGGAGGTTCGCATCGAGACGGTCAGTTTCGAAGGGGCCTGGCGCATGCTCGAGGCCCGCCTCGTGGCGACAGGCGACACGCTGCGCATCCTGGCCGGGCAAGGCGAGGGCAGCGCCCTGCAACCGGGCCAGACCGCAAGCTTCGGTTATGCCCCGGACAAGGCCATCGTGATGGCCGATGACGGCTCGCCCATGCTCGATGCCGAGACGGGCGAGATACAGGAAGCCGCCACACGCCCCGACAGGGAGAGCCCGCATGTTTCGTCAGCTTAAGGCGCGATTCGGTGCCCCGGTGGCCATGGCCATCGCCGGCATCCTGGGTATCTGGCTGATCCTGATGGTGACGTTACCCCAGTTGCAGATGATCGACTACTCGCTGCGGCCCAGCTTGCTGCCAGCGGAAATCGGCGGGCCCAAGGATGGCTGGACCCTGATCAACTACGTCACCCTGTTCAACAATGACATCCACCTATCGATCTTCTTCAAGACGCTATGGTCGAGCGTACTGGTCACGTCCCTGACGTTGCTGGTCAGTTATCCGCTGGCCTATTACCTGGCCAAGACTGCCACCCCCGGGCAGGCGGCGCTGTGCCTGCTGCTGCTGATCATCCCGTTCTGGATCAACGAGATACTGCGCACCTTCTCATGGTTCATTCTGCTGGCATTCCGCGGGCCCCTCAACGAGATCCTCCTGACCCTGGGGCTGATCGAGCGGCCCATCCGCTTTCTCAATGGCGACACCGGGGTGCTGGTCGGCATGGTCTATGCCTACATCCTGTTCATGGTGTTTCCGCTCTACAACGCCATCGAGAGCCTGGACGGCAACCAGATTCGCGCCGCGCGCGACCTGGGCGCGGGCAGCCTGCGTACCCATTGGCGCATCGTGATTCCGCATGCCAAGCCCGGCATTGCCACGGGCTGCATCATGACCTTCATGCTGGCGGCGGGCAGCTATGCCGTGCCGGCCTTGCTGGGCTCGCCGGGCAGTCGCTGGTTCACGCAGATCATCTACAACTGGTTCTTCGAAGGCGGGGATTGGAACCAGGGGGCTGCTTACGCCTTCCTGCTGCTGATCCTGTGCATCGGTTTCATGGCACTGGTCATGCGCCTGTTCAAGGTGGGCCTGGCGGACATTGCAAAATAAGGAAGCACACATGAGTGCGCAGCGCTTTTTCGACTGGGGTCTGCGGCTGTATATCGGCCTGTTCTTCGTCTACCTGTTCCTGCCGCTGGCGATCATGGCGGTGGCTACCTTCAATGACAGTCGCTTTCCGACCATCACGCCGTGGAACGGGACCACGCTCAAGTGGTTTGCGGAGCTGTGGGCCGATGGCAGGATGTGGGCAGCGCTGGGCAACAGCCTGCTGGTCGCCGGCGGGGTGCTGTGCCTGGCCGTGCCTATCGGCGTGGCCAGTGCGCTGTTCCTGACGACTGTCGAGAGCCGGGCCAAGCCCTTCGTCTACGGCCTCATCCTGTCGCCATTGCTGACACCCGGCGTCATCATCGGCATATCCACACTGATCTTCTGGCGCGAGTTCGGGGTCAGCGGCGGCACTTTCCTCACCGTCCTGGGGCAGGCCACGTTCATCTCGGCCTATGTGATGTTGATGGTCATGGCGCGCTTGCAGCGCTTCGACCGTACCCTGGAGCGAGCGGCGCTGGACTTGGGAGCCACGCCCTGGCAGGCGTTTCGGCGGGTACTGCTGCCGTTTCTCAAGCCGGCCATCCTGTCGGCAGCCGTCATTGCCTTCCTGCAGTCCTTCGAGAATTACAACACCTCGCTGTTCGTGGTCGGCTACGACACCACCCTGACCGTTTACATCGCTTCCAAGGTGCGCACCGGATTGACGCCTGCCGTCAATGCGCTGGGGCTGGTGCTGATTGTCATCACGATCCTGATTGCCGTCGTCTACGAGCTGAAGAGACGTCGCGAACTGAAGCCCAAAGGGGTCTAGTCTGGCGAGAGTCGGGCAGACAGCGTTGAACGTAAGCGCGACTTTAACTGATCGTACAATAGCCAGGCCTATCCTCAGGCTTATATCCTAGGCCTTTCGCTTTTTTGCCTGAGGAAAATCCTTGAAAGGGAGGCTTGCCGCAGGGCTCCAGCGTGTCGGCCGGGTCCTGACGCTGGGTGTCCGCTCGCTGCACAAGCGTTTATTGCTAGGGCTGGCCATCGGCTGGATCGTGGTGATTGCCGCCATTCTGCTGTCGACCTGGGATTCGGGGCAGCGCCTGATCCGGGAAGTCAGCGATGAGCACCTCGAATACGAGGCGAGAATCATCGCTGAGATGATCGAGCGAGAGATTCTGTTGCGCTTCGATTCGCTCGATCGACTGGCGAGCCAGTTACCGGCGACAGGCAGCGCCAGTGCCACACTGCTGCGTACCGCACTCCGTCACAACGATGCGCTGCTGGCCCTGTTCGATGGCCTGGTGGTGGTTGGCAGGGATGGCCGTGTTCTGGCTGACTGGCCCCGGGTTGCCGGTCGCCAGGGGCTGGATGTATCCGACAAGGGATATTTTGCTTTCCAGCGCCAGGTCGGTGGTCCTTATGTCAGCGAGCCCTTCTTCGGCCGGGCCAGCCGAGTGCCCCTGCTCATGCTCAGCGTGCCATTGACGGGTCCTGATGGAGCGTTCGAGGGACTCGTCGGCGGTGTCGTCAACATCCGGCAGGGCAGCTTCTTCGAAAAGCTGCGTCGTATTCGTATCGGCGACCAGGGCTTTGCCGCCTTGACGACTGCCTCCGGCAAGATCCTGGTGCACCCGGACCTGCGCTGGATCCTGGAGGATGCCCCTCCGGCTGAGCAGAACCCTTGGCTGGACCTGGCGCTGGCCGGGTGGCAGGGCAATGCCGTTGGCCCGCTCGCCGATGGACAGATGGCCTTGCAGGCCTACCGCCAGGTCTGGCCGGCCAACTGGGTCGTCAGCGTGATGGTGCCTCGCGAGCAGGCGTTTGCGCCGCTGGAGTGGTTCGTCCGCCACATGTGGCTGGTGGGTACTGTTACCGTCGTGGTCATGCTGGCATTGTTATGGTGGCTCCTGCGCCTGGCCCTGTGGCCGTTGACGCGCCTGGAGCGCCAGATTCATGCCGTGGGGCAAGGCTTGCGCGAACGTGTCGAGTTGCGCACTGGTGCTACCGAACTGAATCAGGTCATGGAGACATTCAACCGTGTCGTCGAGAAACAGCGCCTGACCGAAGGCGAACTGCTCGACCGTCAGGCCTTCCTGGATGCCGTACTGGCGTCTTCGCCGGTGTGCATGTTCATCTACGACCTCGAAGGTCAGTTGCGTTACATCAACCCGGCCATGACGCAACTGACCGGCTATGATCTCAAGGCATATCGTCAGCGCAGTTTCGGCGCGCATGTCCATGCCAGCGACAGGCAGGACGTCAGGGATCATTGGCAGGATACGCTGACTACCGGGCGCGATTTCCAGCGCCAGTATCGTTACCTTACCGCCCGGGGAGAGACGATCTGGGTCGAGGCGCATGCCAGTCTGGTACGCCTGACCGATGGCCGCCCGCTCGGTTTCGTGGGCACGATGAAGGACATCACCCACACGCGCGAGGTGGAAGCCCTGCAGCGCTGGGAGGCAGAGCACGACCCATTGACCGGCCTGCTCAATCGGCGTGGCTTCGAGCGCCGCATGGAAGAGGCACTGGCCGACTGGGTAAAAAGCGGCAAGCCCTCGGCGCTGGTGTTCTTCGACCTGGATCGGTTCAAGCCGATCAACGACGAGGGTGGCCATGCCCTGGGCGATGACATGCTCCAGCGTGTGGCACAGGCAGCCGCCGCCCGAGTACGCAAGAGTGACAACCTTGCTCGCTATGGTGGTGACGAGTTCGCGCTATTGATGCCCGGTTGCGACAGGGAACAGGCCATGACGACGGCGGAAGCCCTGCGCAAGGCCGTCGAGGCGGTCAGTGTCGAGCATCAGGGCAAGGCCTATCGAGTGACGTTGAGCCTCGGCGTGACGTCCTTCCGGCCTGGCGACCAGGATATTGACACGCTCATGCAGCGCGCCGATCAGGCCAGCTATCGGGCCAAGGCCGCCGGGCGCAATCGTGTGACTGCCGACTGAGGCGTTGCGGCATGTGTCGATTGGCTTCTGCGGGTATGGCTTCTATAACTAAGAGTTCGACCGGCCGTGGGGCCGAATGACAGATGCCTGAGTCGGCTCGACCGCATTAACGACTTCATGGAGAGAAGCAATGCAGACCACTAAGCGCAGCAAGTTTCTTTTGATCTCACTGGCCATTCTCGGCGCACTGACACTCTCGGCTTGTGGCGAGGATGAGCCTGTCAATCCCACCCCGGACGAGGAATCATTCCAGGACTCGACGGGGGGAGGGTCCGCCTGATCGTCAACGAGGCCGCTCACAGAGCGGCCTCGTTCGTCAGGTGTCGCTGATTGTTTCAACCGGGTGGCAATGGTGGCTCGGGATACGGTGGGGCTTCTTCCGGTGGCGTGTCCCCGGGCTGGTCTTCCGGTCTAGGGGGTTGCTGTGGCTCCTCATCGGGAGGTTCCGGTGAAGGCGGGTCGTGAAGGGGAGGGTCTTCCGGCGGAGGCTGTTGCTGGGCTAGCGGCATCATGGTTCTCCGGTCGGTTGGTGGCTGGCAATCCCAGCCTCGGCCGTTGTTGTCGAGGCTGGGCGAGTCGTGCCAGAGAGCTACGCTCTGTCTGAAAAATGTCTGCGCTCAACCATACGGCGTTAAAAATCGACTCAAGATGCTCATTTACCCACGTAAACTCCGCTTTTTCGTCAATTTTTGCCTTGTCTGGCTATCGCTCGTCGATTTTTCAGATAGAGCTTAGGACTTTCTGGTCTTTGCCTCGGGCGGCAGCTCCCGGCGCAGTTCGGGGTATTTTTCCAGCAGTTGGGCCACTGCGGTCTGCAGGCTGGACACGCTATACTCGAGCCGGGCACTGGATTGCTTCAGGCGTGCGGTGGCTTCCTGAAGACGTCGGTTAGCTTCCTGCATGCGCTCAATGGGAGTGCGTATATCCAGCGTGCTTGTCGCTGGATCAGTCGGCTTCAGCGCTGCTTCCGGTTCGTTCCTGGCGCCACCCAAGGACGCCATCAGCTTCTCGAAGCTGTGTCCACAAGATACATGTCCCTGTGCCATGGTACACCTCGTCATTCCATGAATAGGTAAGCGTAGCAGTTCCTATGAGTTTAGCCGGCCGCCGCAGGGCTGCGAGGCTATTCTTCTCATTATGTTACGTTAAGTTACTTTAATTCTGGCTGCTGCAATGGTGGTCGAGCATCCCTGGCTAACACGCAAGAGCCCCGCCGAAGCGGGGCTCTTGCAGACTGACATCCCAGATCAAGCGCTACCGTTTATGCGGACTCGACCTTGGTGTCGTCCTTGCTGGCTTCCAACTGATGTACTTGTGTCGAAGCGCTAGCGTCGGAGCCGATCGGAATCTGGCGGGGCTTGGCCGCCTCCGGGATGACGCGCAGCAAGTGGATGGTCAACAGGCCATTCTCGAGCCTGGCGCCATGCACCTCGATATGATCCTCCAGGCGGTAGGAAAGCTTGAAGGAACGCTGGGCGATACCTTGGTGCATGTAGCCGATCGTCTTGCCTTCCTCGGTAGTGTTTGGCTTGGCACCGGAGACGCTGAGCACGCCGCCTTCTACGCTGATACTCAGATCCTGCTCGGTGAAGCCGGCCACGGCCAGGACAATGCGATATTCGTTTTCGCCATGCTTTTCGATGTTGTACGGAGGATAACTGGTGGTGGCGTCCCCCTCGAAAGCCCGCTCGAACAAGTCGTTGAACCGATCGAATCCGATGGAATGACGAAACAGCGGTGCCAGAGAGAATGATGCGGTAGTCATGACAAGTACTCCCTAATGTCTAGCGAAGTCGGACTCTTGCGCAGCGGGACCCGCTTGGCAGCATCCCTGGCTAGAGTCTTGCCGGTTGGCAAAACATAAAATAGGGTCGATTACAACCGGTTCAAGAGGGAGCAAGAAATTTTTTGTCTCGACATGAATGCCCCGGTCATTGACCGGGGCAGGGGAATCACCGGGGCGGGGTGTGATCGTGGCGACTCGTGGTCTGCTTGCGACTCTGGTGCTTGTGCCACAAGCGCTTTGCCGTACGCTTGACCTTGTCCTGATTCTCCGGCTTGCGCAGCCAGTTGGCGACTGCCATTCCTATGAACTTCCTCATGTTACCTCCCTGTCTGGGATCAGACACAGCGTCATCCATTCAGTTATGGAGGCTGGTACACAGCGAGTCAATGGTGGATTTGGTTACGAAACGCAATGCCGGGCCTTGCCCACCGTAGTCCCGGCGACAAGCGTCCCTGCGCCGCCGGCGTGTTGTCAGCGCTTAATCGCCGCCTAGTCGCACGTCGCTTCCGGCATACCTGCCATTCGGGTAGTTACTCTCAAGTGGTTGTTGCGCATCGATCCGGAGCGTCACATCGGTTGGTGTCGCGCCGTACAGGGATTCGATCTCTTCGAATGCCGCCAGCATATGCTTGTCGATAATCGCTGCCATGGCCTCCTTGGTGGCCCGGTAGCCGTCAATGGTCTTGTCGATGCCGGCATTCGGCCTTTCCTCGGGCTGTGCCGGCTCCTGCTCCTGCCTGGTAGAGGCTTCGCCTTCGTAGGTTTCGGCGCTGGCCCCCACATAGGCCTGCAGGGAGTCGATAAGTTCATCGATGACTTGCTTGTCGCCTTGTCTTGCTCGGGCAGCCAGTGCACCGGCCCGGGCCAGATTCCTGATCAATCTGTCGAAATCGCTCATGCTGATCTCCCGTCGTTGCCAAGGTCAGACAACACAGTGTAATGGCAGAAGGTCTTTCTGGCTCAACGCTCGTTGCAATAGCCCGATGTGTTCAGGATGACTGGCTTCGACGAGGCCCACCGTGATGTCTCACAAAAGACGTCAGCGATCTCCTACAAACGCCATATACATGGATTACTGCAATGAATGCTATGAGCTGCCATCCTTAGTGTCATTGGGCAGGAAGCCCTAGCAAGGAAGACGAGCACATGGATGGCTCATGCGCCAAGGATGCACGGGCAGGATGCCTGTGAAGGAAGCAAGGATACGCAGCGCTATGCAGCTCGACCCTTGTGGTCGGGCTGTTTTTTTGGTTTGCCGGAGCGAGGGCACGCAACGAGAAGTAACGGATTATTTCTCCATGAACGTTACCTGCCTTGCCGTACCGGTGAGTGACGCCTCGAATGACTCGTGCCTGTCTTTGGGTTTCGTCTGATTAGCCGCGTCACGTGATTATGCCCTGCTCTGTGCAGGGCTTTTTCATGAAGGATTGCGAGAAGAACGTGCCTAACGGCTCGTGCACCACTGCATGTAGGTGCCGTGAGTATCGGGCCTGCCCTGGCGTTGCCGAACCTGGATATCCAACATCTCTTCCCTGTACCACAGTGCCACATCCCTGCAGTACTGTTGCTGCTGGGGAGTCAACTGGTCAGGGTTGACGGGCAGCGGCTGTTTCTCGGGGAAGGTAAGCGCCGTGGTGCTGGCGGCAATGGCGATGCCGCACGTGGTGACGAGCGCAAACGATTTATGCATCGGCGATCCCTGCGTGCAATGTTTATTTATGTTTCATAAATGTATCTTATGCACACAGTATTTTACAAGGGCAAGCCTCTCCCTTGGGCTGGCTGGCAAGTGACACCGTTACCGGCACGATGAGCCCGGTCTGCGACCGGGCCACTGGCAACGAGGCCTAGCCTGTACGCCACTCGCCGAAGTCGGCGCCAATGTCACTCATACGCTGTCGGGCAAGTTCCAGCTTGGACAGGAATACTTCCTTGTCCGTAAAGATGTCCTTGTGCAGGTCATTCACATCCACGAGGTGACCATTGACATCAACTGCGACCTTGAGCAGGTCTCCATCGTCGACTTCCTTCGTTTTGCATTCGTAGGGGGCGAAAGCCTCCTCAGCGATACGTGCAGCCTCATCAATGGTCAGTTTTTCAGTCATCGATACTCTCCATGTCAGAACCTGGACGCACATCCGTAGCGTCCCGCTCCTCCAACGTAGGGCATCGTACCCCCGACTGCCAAGTAACGACGGCTCGCTTACCAAACATGGTGGCTATTCACGGTGCGAGGCGGAATCAGCGGAGCCAGATGCAAGCGCCTTGTGGCATGGATAGAAAGCGTCTCAGCAATGCTTGACCTATTGACATGGTGGGGCGGGCTTGGATAAATAGCGCTTCAATCCCAACCGTGAGTCCCCATGGTCCTTTTAGCGGCCTTCGTTATCCTGTCTATTGGTTTCTCCTTCTTGTGCTCGGTCCTCGAAGCGGCCTTGCTTTCCTTGACTCCCAGCTATATCGCCCAGCTCAAGGACAACCGCCCCAAGCTGCATGAGGCGCTTGCCAACTTGAAGTCCAACATCGATCGGCCTCTGGCCGCGATACTGACCCTGAACACCATTGCCCATACGGTCGGCGCTACCGGTGTCGGTGCCCAGGTCTCGGTGCTGTTTGGAGAAACGTACATAGCGGTGGCGTCCGCCGTCATGACGCTGCTGATTCTGGTGATGTCAGAGATCATCCCCAAGACCATCGGCGCAACCTACTGGCGAAGCCTGGCGCCGCTACTGCCGTCGGTGTTGCGCTTCATGATCGGGGCGCTGCTGCCTTTCATCTGGCTGTCGGAACTGATCACCAACCGCATCGGCAAGTCGGAACACGATGTGGACATGCGTGGTGAAATCAAGGCACTGGCGCAGATCGGCCTGGAAGAGAAAGCCCTGGACAGCGACGAGGCGCGAACGATCACCAATATCCTCAACCTGCATGAGATTCACGTCAGAAACGCGATGACGCCACGTACCGTCTGCAATACCGTTGAGCCGTCCATGACCGTGGCGGAGTTCGACGCGCAGTATGGACGATCGCCACATACACGCTTCCCGGTCATGGATGCTGGCGAGCAAGCCTTCGGGTACGTTCACAAGGCAGACACTTATCATGCCGACGACGACAAGACCATGAAGGCGCTGATGCATCCCATCGCGTCGGTCAGGGACACGGACAGCGTCGAGCACGTGTTTACCGCCATGCTCAGGGATCGTGGCCACATTCGGGTGGTCTACGACGACCACGGTACCTGGGTTGGCTTGATCACGCTGGAGGATGTGATCGAGACCATCCTTGGGCAGGACATTGTCGACGAGACTGACAATGTTCAGAATCTGAGGCGTTATGCCAAGCAGCGCTGGCTGAAACGTCTGAAGCGAGAAGAAAAAGCGTCTCCTCGCCAGACAAGTGAGTGAATGCTGCTTTTCGACAAGGCAGGGCCGTCGCTAGGCCTTGCCTTCTCTTTGTGGACAAGCGAACCAGCTCGATAAGGACGTTATGCATAAACGAATCAAAGCGGCTCTACTTCCTGCGTTTGCCAGCCTGGGGCTGGTCAGTTTTGGTGCCCAGGCCGACGGGGCGCCGCACGCTCTAGGATGGATCGAGAAGGCCACGATCGAACCGTGGGGCACCGAGGTGAAAGCCAAGCTGGATACTGGGGCTCTGACCTCGTCCATGCATGCCGAGAACATCGAACAGTACGAAAATGATGGTGAAACGTGGGTCCGGTTCACGGTAGAGGTCGAGGACGAGGCCAGTGGCGATGTCGTGGAGCAGCGCTTCGAAAGGCCATTGTATCGGGACCTCACCGTGCGTGGAGCAGGCGGCAAGGAAGACCGTCCTGTCGTGCTCATGAAGCTCTGTATCGGCCAGACCATCTACGAAGAGCAGTTCAGCCTGGAAGATCGTGACGACATGCTTTATCCCGTGCTGCTTGGACGTCGTACGATCCAGGACCTGGGCCCTGTGGATGTCACCGAGACGTTCACACGCGATCCCGAGTGCAGTGAGGACGCGACAGTGCATGCCTATGATCAGAAAACGTACGACGACGATATCGGGGACTGATATCTGAGGCACGGGGCAGGCTGCGCTTGGTGAAGCGTTCGCCTGGCTTTGAACAGCCATGCTGCATCTACTGTGCCTTCCTTGGGGCCTTCCGGCTTCCCCGGGTCGATTCGGGAGCCTTTCTCTCCCTATCGGCTTTCGTATTGCCATGCTTGAGCAAGGCGCTTCCAGACAATGCTGCCCCGACAACCGCCACGCACTAGGCCAGAGCGGTCTTGCTGACCAGGACCATGCCGAAGGCGATCAGCACCAACAGGACCACTTGGCGGAATGTGGCGGCATTCATCCTTTGGCGTACGATGCCGCCGACTCTTGTGCCGGCATAAACCGGTACCAACCCCAGCAACGAGATCCAGACCGACTCGGCCGTCATGAGGCCGAGCTTTGCCAGGCCCAGCGCCATGATGACGCTCGACAGGCTGAAAGAGATATTGATCGCCTGAATGAACCGCTGGGGATCGAGTCGGAGCGCGAGCAGGAATGGCAGTACCGGCATCACTTGCGATCCGGTCATGCCATTGATCAGCCCCGTAAGAAAGCCTGAGACCGGCGCAAGCCTCCGGCCCAGGGCATCCGACATAGGTTGACCTGGGCGAAGCAGCGTGAATGCCCCGTAGCCGATCAGGACGACCCCAAGTGTCGCCCCGGCAATGAGGCTGTCGATAACATCAAGTATGGCGAGACCCAGCAACAAGCCGGGAATGGTGGCGAGAAACATGGGCCAGAAGCGCCGAATCGTCTCGCTGAAGTGTCCTGCCTGCTTCATTACGATGGCATTGCTGACCAGCGAGGGAATGATGACGAGCGGCATAGCGGCTTTCAGCCCCAAGCCCAGCGCGAGGATGGGCAGCGCGGAAGTCGAGAACCCCAAGCCGGTCGCCCCTTTGACAAAGGCAGCCACGAAATAGGCACAGGCAATGATGACAAGTGTCTCGACACTCACAGGGCGACCATACGCGACAAGGGAACGAGTAAGAGTGTGCGATGGCTTTCACGGTCTGGCAATTTTCCCCGACCGCACATCCAACCTTCAAGTGCGATACCAGCAGTAGCGGAAAAGTGCCTCGGGCTCGGCTTTCAATGCGCGGGGTTCATGCCTGGCCTGAGCTGCGTCGAGTGTGGGGGCGGTTATGAGAGCGAATCGGAATTTACAATAACTCGAAGCTTGATGGCTACCTTTAAGCTATTGGTTTAGATGGTGCCCCCATCAGGATTCGAACCTGAGACCTTCCCCTTAGGAGGGGGACGCTCTATCCAGCTGAGCTATGGGGGCCATGCGCAGGACGGAGCGCATTATAAGCCGTTGACCGGACGAGATAAACCCATGGCGGCGGAACGGCCCGCGACAGGCAGGGGCTGGCAGGTCAGCCAGTCAGGCGCCGCATGGGGTAATCGCCGGGAGCCGTCGGCCCGATATAGCGCTCCAGCACGCTGGCCGACGGCATTGGTTTGCCGAACAGGAAACCTTGGGCCAGATCGCAGCCCAGCTTGCGTAACTCGACCAGTTGACTCTCGCGTTCCACCCCCTCAGCAAGTACGCGACGCTGCATGGCATGGCCCATGCCGATAATGCCACCGACGAACTGCCGTTGATCTTCACGGGTATCGATATTGATGATCGCGCTGCGGTCGATCTTGATCGTGTCGATGGGGAGATGGCTGGCATAGGTGATCGAGGAGATGCCCGAGCCGAAGTCGTCGAGAGCGATAGTGGTACCCAGTTGCTTGGCTTCCAGAAGCTGACTGCAGGCCAGGTCGAGGTCATGGAAGTGAGTCGACTCCAGCACTTCGATGGTCAGGAACGGCTGGCTCAACTGCAATGCATCGCGCGTTTCGGTGATGGCGCGCAGGAAGCTGCCTGTCTCGATCTGGTCCTGGGCAAGATTGATGCTGATGGGGGTAGCGTAGCCCTGGTTGGCCAGGAGCTTGGCCATGCGGCCGGCCTCGCGGATCAGCCAGTGGCAGAAGGGCAGGCTCAGCGAGGAGTTCATGAGGATATCAATGAAGTGCTGAGGCCCGAGTAGGCCTTTCTGTGGGTGTTGCCAGCGTGTCAGGGCTTCGAAACTCAGCGTCTCTTGAGTCGTCAGATCGACGATGGGCTGGTAGTAAAGTTCCAGCTCTCCCTCTTCGAAGGCCTCGCGAATGCGCTGATAGGCATCGTGGCGGCCGGACTCGACGAAGTGGCGAGCCCGGGCGATACGGTTCTTGCCGCTCAGCTTGGCTTCGTACATGGCGTGATCGGCACTGTCGATCAACGCATTGCTCCCCAAGCGATAATCGCTGGTGAAGGCCACGCCGATCGAGACTGAGATCCTCACCTGCTCGCCGCTGTCGAGCAGGAAAGGTTGGATAAGGTCGTCGATCAGCTTCCTGGCCGTCTCGACGGCACATTCCCCGTTACCCACGCCCGTCAGCGCAATGACGAACTCATCACCACCGAAGCGCGATACGAGGTCGGTGCTGCGAATCAGGCGCTTGAGGCGCCGGCTCATCTCGATCAACAATTTGTCGCCTGCCGCATGGCCGAAGCGGTCATTGACCGGCTTGAAGTCATCAAGATCAATGAACAGTACGGCCAGCCCGCTTTCGTTGAACTGCAGCCCGGCCAACTGGCTCTCGAGCAATGTGTTGAAATGCTCGCGGTTGTAGAGCCCGGTCAGCGGGTCGTAGATGGCCAGGCGCTCCAGCCGGGCCTGGTTCAGGCGCAGTTGGGTGATATCGCGGAAGACGCCGACATAATTGATGACCTGGCCGGTCTCGTCGTGGATGGCCGAGATCGTGGTGTGTTCGATGAGCTGGCTGCCATCCTTGCGGGTATTCCAGATGTCTCCGGTCCAGAATCCATGTCTGGCCACGGCGGCAAACAGGGTCTGGTAGAACACCGCATCGTGCTTTCCCGAGGAAAGCAGGTGCGGCTTGTGGCCGATGGCTTCCTCACGCTCGTAGCCGGTCAGGCTGGTGAACGCCGGGTTGGTGTCGATGATGATCTTGTTGGCGTCCGTGACGAGAATACCGTCGTGGGTGCTGTCGAATACCGCCTTGGCCAGTTTCAGGCGTCGGTAATCGGTCACGTCATGCTGGAAACCCAGCATGTAGCGATGCCCATCAGGTGCGGTATAAGGCGAAAGCATCAGCCGGTTCCAGAACGACGAACCGTCCTTGCGCTGATTTTCCAGGGTTTCCGTGGTCGGCTCCTGCCGGGCCAACGCCTCGCGCAGACGCTCGACGACATCGCTTTCGGTGCGCTGGGACTGCAGGAAACGGCATGAGCGCCCGAGTACCTCGTGCCGGGAGTAGCCAGTCAACTGCTCAAAGCCCTGGTTGACGAAAACCAGAGGCATACCCGGCGCCTCGACGTCCGCGATAGTGAACGAAAGGCTGGAAATATCCAGCGCTTTGGCAACCGAATGGAGCAGGGGCGGCAAATGGTGCACTTGGGCACTCCTGTTGTTCTAAGGTGGAACCTGGCGAACGAGATAGTATCGGCCAGCGTGCCGAAAACTTTAATCCTGTCGTGGCGGCTCCGGCTGGAGCGCTACGCTCGCCAACGCTAGACTGGGCGCTTTTCGGTGGAGGGCGACGTGAGCCTCAATGATCGGGTCTTCGATGGCCTGGCCGACAAGTTTGCCAACAGCCTGTATGGAGCGTCTCGTGGCAGGTTGCGCCTGGCACTGCTGGATACATTGCTGCCGCGTACGTTGCCGCTTCAGGCCCAGCCTGCCCTGGATGTCGGTGGTGGCCTGGGGCAGATGAGCGCCTGGCTGGCCCGTCGCGGTCATGCCGTCACCCTTGCCGAGCCATCTGCAGACATGCTCACCCGGGCACGCGAATCGCTTGCCGGGCTCGATGTGCATCTTCTGCAAGCACCCTTGCAGGCCCTGCCCGAGCGGGCTCCAGGCCCTTGGCGATTGATCGTCTGTCATGCCGTGCTGGAGTGGCTGGTCGACCCGCGAGCGGCGATCGCCACGCTGGCATCGCTGCTGGCGCCGGGCGGGCATCTGTCGCTGATGGTGTTCAACCGTGATGCGCTGCGCTTTTCCAACGTGATCAAGGGTAATCTGAGCAAGGCGCTCGAGGATCGCCTGGAAGGGACCGGCAAGCGCCAGCGCCTGACGCCCATCTCGCCAGTGACCCACGAACAGGTCAGTGGCTGGCTGCGTGAGCATGGCCTGGCGATCCGGCATGTTGCGGGGATTCGCATCTTTCACGATTATCTGCGTGAACGCGATCCGGATGACGCGACACTTGAGCGCCTGTTCGAGCTCGAGCGTCGCTACTGCGATGTCGACCCGCACTGGCGGCTCGGACGCTATCTGCTGTACAGCATTTACAAACCCTCGACGTTGGAGAACCGGGAATGACCGCCATTACCCCGCCATGCCAGTTGTTGGAGCGTCAGGATATGGATTACCGGGGCTGGTTATGGGTAGCGCCGCCGCGTGATCCCTGGCTGGAAAGCGGCCAGGGGCGGCTGTGGAGCACCGACCTAGGGACATGTCAGGCATGGCGTGAGCGCGGCCGCGAGGTGTTCGATACCCTGTCACCGAATATCGCTAGCGTGCCGGGAGCTGTACTGTTCTGGCCCAAGGCGCATGCCTTGGGCGAGTGGTGGCTGCTGGTGCTATGTACTCAGTTGCCGGTGGGTACCCGGCTGCAGGTGGTCGGTGAAAACCAGGGTGGCATCAAGCGAGCCCTGAAGGTACTGGCTGCGCTGGGGTTGGGGTGCCGCAAGGTCGACAGTGCCAGGCGGTGCCTGCTGCTGGAAACCCTGATCGCACCGGTGCCTATCGCACCGGACGAGGTGTGGTCGAGGTTCGAGGCGCTCGATCTGACACTGGTCAGTCATCCCGGCGTGTTCGGGCACGGCAAGCTCGATGAGGGAACGCGGCTGTTGCTCGAGAATCTACCGAGCCTGCCGGGAGCGGGCGACACGGGGATGCTCGACGTGGGGTGCGGGGACGGCGTCATCGCCGCCTGGTTGGCCAGGCATGGGGCGAAGGTCACTGCCACGGATATCAATGCCTTCGCCGTAGAGGCCACGCGACGCACGCTGCAGGCCAACGGGCTTGAGGGCAGGGTAGTGCAAGGGGATGTCTATTCGGGGCTGCCCGACGGCGAACGCTTCACGGCCATTGTCAGCAACCCGCCGTTCCATCAGGAGCGCGACATCGATTACGGCCCGGCTGCGCGACTGATTCGCGAAGCCCCCGGGCGGCTGATGGCCGGAGGCAGCCTGACGCTGGTGGCCAATGCCTTCCTGCCCTATCCCGACCTGCTCGAGGCTGCTTTCGGGACGTTCACGGTACTGGCCGACAATCGGCGTTTTCGGGTCTATCATGCCGTCAAGCGGTGAATGGCCTGGTCATCAAGGCTCGCGATAGTCGATGCCGGTGATGATGTATGTGGTTTCGCCACCCGGCGCCGCGACGGTCACATCATCGTCAAGTGCCTTGCCGAGCAGGGCGCGGGCCAGCGGCGCATCGACGCTGATCCAGCGCTTGGCGGTGTCGGTCTCGTCGTGGCCGACGATGCGGATCTGCATTTCTTCTCCCTCATCGTCTTCTAGGGTGACAAAGGCACCGAAATAGACCCGGCCGGTATCGGCCGGCAGCCGGTCGACCACTTGCAGTTCATCGAGCCGTTTGCCCAAGTAACGGATGCGCGCGATGACCCGGTTGAGTTCTTTCTTGTTATAAGTGTAATCGGCGTTTTCGCTGCGATCGCCCAATGCAGCGGCCTCGCCGACCTTGGCGGAGATCTCCGGTCGACGCACCCGCGACAAATGGTCGTGTATGCCCTTGAGCCGGGCAAAGCCTTGCGGGGTGATCAGGTTGCTCTTCTTTTCCTGGCGAGGATCCTTGGCCGGGTCTCGCCAACGCGTCATGTTGCGGCCTTTCATCGTCGACTGCGTCTCTTGGCTAGCGAATAATTCAAACGTTCGTTACATTTTGTCCAGACTGCCGACGCCGTGAGAGATCACCGGCAGCCGACTAACAAGCATAACGTACCTCAAGGAGTTGCCATGTTACCTCACCGTCTGTTGCCGTCCTGTCTGTTGAGCCTGACCCTGTCGCTGAGCGTACCCCACGCGCTTGCGCAGGACAGCGAACTCTTTGCCATCAAGAACCGCTGGGAAAACATCACGACGACCATGCGCGAGGATGCGCAGGCCAAGGCAATGAAATCCCTGGCCGGGGAGCTGGAAACCCTGGCCGCACGCTATCCCGACAGTGCCGAGGTCTTTACCTGGCTGGGCATTGTGCAGGCGTCTGCGGCCCGGGCCGAGGGAGGCATGGGAGCACTGAGCCTGGTCAAGCAGGCGCGCGCGTCGCTGGAGCGTGCCATCGAGCTCGACCCCCGAGGCAGCAACGCGTCGGCTTACGTCACGCTGGGTGCGCTCTACGACAAGGTGCCAGGCTGGCCGATCGGTTTCGGCGATAGCGACAAGGCAGAATCCATGTTCCGCCAAGCGCTGTCGGTGCGTCCGGAAGGCATCGACGTCAACTACTACTATGCCGTCTTTCTGGCCGACGAAGGGCGCGAGGCAGAGGCCTTGACGCATGCCCGGCGTGCCATCGACGGTACGCCGCGCCAAGGGCGCGAAGCGTCCGACGAAGAGCTTCGGGAAGAAGCGAAGGCATTGGTTGCTAAGCTGGGATAGATCGCTTCGGCGGCAGAGCGTGGTAACTGTTCTCTACCATGGTTGGAATCCGCAAGGCGGGCCGGGATAATGTGCCGCATTGTGCGTACGCTACCGGTACGCTGATCGATGACCGCCAGGGAGGCCGCCATGGCAGAGGAGAGTCCGCAGAATTCACCGCAGTTTGGTCGCGACGATGTCGAGCGGGTGGAAACGCAGACGCTTCAGCAGGGGTTTTTTCGTCTCGAGGAGCGTCGCTTGCGGCATCGATTGTTCAAGGGTGGCTGGAGCGGTGTGATAACGCGCGAGGTCCATGTGCGTCGCGATGCCGTTGGGGTCCTGCTCTACGATGTGGAGCGCGACTGCGTGGTGTTGGTCGAGCAGGTGCGTGCCGGTGCGCTGGACGATGCCAAAAGCCCCTGGAAGCTCGAGCCGGTGGCGGGACTCGTCGAGCACGGCGAGGACCCGGCCAAGGTGGCACGTCGCGAAGCCATCGAAGAGGCCGGGTGCGACATTCAGGAGCTGATCGAGCTGCACACCTACTACCCGAGCCCCGGGGCCTGTGACGAGCAGGTGACGCTGTTCCTGGGATTGGTGGATTCCCGCGGTCTTGGCGGTGTGCACGGGCTGGAAGAGGAAAATGAGGATATCCTTGTCCATGTGGTACCTTTTGCACGTGCCTGGGAACTTCTCGATGCCGGACGACTCGACAACGCCATGTGTCTGATCGCGTTCTACTGGTTGGCACGCGAGCGGGCATCATTGCGAGCAAGGAGATAAGTCTGTGGCAAGAACCGCTTATGTAACCGATCTCAAGAGCCTTCAGGCGGAGTGCACGGCCAACTACGTGCGCATGTCCCGCCTGCTGAGCTCGTTGGAGGCGGGCGATGTGCGCGAAGTGCCACTCTCCGGCAATTCCGGACGTTTCGGTACGTTGTGGCTGGAGGTCGTCGAGCGGGCGCCTTACACTACCATCGTTCGTGTCTGCCAGACCGGTGTGCTCGACGGTATCGTCGATACGCCGCGCATGCTCGTGCACCTCTATCACGACGTACGCATGGCAGAAGTCACCGACTTCCAGCGCCAGCGCCATTTCAGCGGGCGTTACCGCTACCCTAACCCACGCATGCATCAGCCTGACGAGAAGCTGCAGCTCAACCGCTTCCTCGGCGAATGGCTGGAGCATGGTCTCGCCCACGGCCATGCCGCTCTACAGGAACTGCGTTGAGTCATGGCGTTGCATTTTTCCGGAGCCATGGCTTGATGCGGTTGGTTCAGATCACCGATTGTCACCTCTTCGCCGATCCAGACGCAGAATCCCGCAAGGGGTTCCCGTTGCGACAGCTGCAGTCCGTACTTGAACGGGCGCGGGCGTTACGCCCCGATGTGGTCTTGGTGACGGGCGATATCAGCCAGGACGAGACGCCGGCCTCGTATCGCCATGCCTTCGATGCCTTTTCGGGGTTCGATTGTCCGTGGTTCTGGTTTCCCGGCAACCATGACCGCCCGCAGCTGATGTCCGAGCTGCGCGAGATTCATGACGAGGTCGATCTTGATCGCTGGCGGCTGCTGGTCCTCGATACGCAGGTGCCGGGGCAGGTTCATGGCGAGCTCGGTCAGACACAACTGCAGGAGCTGGCCTGGCGTCTGGAAGAGGATGATCGGCCGACGTTGCTGGCCATGCATCACCCACCGGTGGACGTCGGCTCGGCGTGGATGGATGCGATTGGCCTCGCCGACCGTGACGCCTTGTGGCAGACCCTGGCCGCCTACGGTCAGGTGAAGGGCATTCTATTTGGACATATCCACCAGGCTTTTGCAGCACGCCACGCATCGTCGTTCGGCGAGATAGCCGTCTACGGCTGTCCGTCTACTTCGGATCAATTTCTGGGCGGCTCGCCGGACTTCGCCATCGACGAGGCATCGCGCCCAGGCTTGCGAGTCGTTGACATAGACGGTGAGAGCCTTGCCACCTGGGTCGAGCGTGTCGATCTTTGAAGCTGGGTTCGGTGCGACTTATAGCTTGTAATGCTTAAAGGATAGTTCTTAATTCTTTGACGTTATCATTGTGGGGTCGGTAACGTACTCTCCATGACCAGCGTCGCGTCCCGGCGACCATGCTGACCACGTTTCCGAGGCGCCTTGCCATGCCAAGGCGCCGTTGTCATTGAGAGGTTGCACGCGCAATGCTTTCTCCCGAACGCCAGACCCACCTCAAGCAGCTCGAGGCGGAGTCGATCCACATCATCCGCGAAGTCGCCGCCGAGTTCCGCAACCCGGTGATGCTGTACTCTATCGGCAAGGACTCCTCGGTGATGCTGCACCTGGCGCGCAAGGCCTTCTACCCGGGCACGCCGCCGTTCCCGCTGATGCACGTCAATACCACCTGGAAGTTCCGCGAGATGATCGAGTTTCGCGATCGCATGGCCGCGGAAGCCGGGATGGAGCTGATTGAGCACATCAACGAGGAAGGGCGCGCCGCGAACATCAACCCGTTCGAGCACGGCAGCGCCAAGTACACCGACATCATGAAGACCCAGTCGCTCAAGCAGGCGCTGGACAAGTACGGCTTCGACGCCGCCTTCGGCGGCGCGCGTCGCGATGAGGAGGCCTCGCGCGCCAAGGAGCGCGTCTACTCGTTCCGTGACCGCTACCACCGCTGGGACCCCAAGAATCAGCGCCCCGAGCTGTGGAACGTCTACAACGCCAAGGTCAACAAGGGCGAGTCGATCCGCGTATTCCCGCTCTCCAACTGGACCGAGCTGGATATCTGGCAGTACATCTATCTCGAGTCGATTCCCATCGTACCGCTGTACTACGCCGCGCCGCGCCCGGTGGTCGAGCGCGACGGCATGCAGATCATGGTCGACGACGAGCGCCTGCCGCTGGAAGACGGCGAAGTCCCGCAGGAAAAGTGGGTGCGTTTCCGCACGCTGGGCTGCTATCCGCTGACCGGGGCGGTGGAGTCGACTGCCGCCACGCTGCCCGAGATCATTCAGGAAATGCTGCTGACCCGCACCAGCGAGCGCTCGGGCCGGGCCATCGATCATGACCAGGCAGGTAGCATGGAGCGCAAGAAGCGCGAGGGGTACTTCTAATGGCACACCAATCCAACCTGATCGCCGAGAACATCGAGCAGTACCTGCACGAGCACGAGAACAAGGACCTGCTGCGCTTCATCACCTGCGGCAGCGTCGATGATGGCAAGTCGACCCTGATCGGGCGCCTGTTGCACGACTCGAAGATGATTTACGAGGACCAGCTCGCCGCGCTCACCCGGGATTCCAAGAAGAGCGGTACCACCGGCGACAAGGTCGACCTGGCGCTGCTGGTCGATGGCCTGCAGTCCGAGCGCGAGCAGGGCATCACCATCGACGTGGCGTACCGCTTCTTCTCCACCGACAAGCGCAAGTTCATCATCGCCGACACCCCGGGCCACGAGCAGTACACCCGCAACATGGCCACCGGCGCCTCCACGGCGAGCCTGGCGGTGATCCTGATCGACGCCCGCCACGGCGTGCAGACCCAGACCCGCCGCCATAGCTTCATTGCCGACCTGCTGGGCATCCAGCATCTGGTGATTGCGGTCAACAAGATGGACCTGGTCGACTACTCGCAGGCACGCTTCGACGAGATCGTCGCCGAGTACCGCGCCTTCGCCGAGAAGCTCGACGCCCGCGACATCCGCTTCGTGCCGCTGTCGGCGCTGGAGGGCGACAACGTCGTCAACCCGAGCGAACACACGCCGTGGTACGCCGGTCCGCCGCTGCTCGAGCTGCTCGAAGGCGTCGAGATCAGCCGCGACCAGAACCTCAGCGACCTGCGCCTGCCGGTGCAGTACGTCAACCGCCCGAACCTCGACTTCCGCGGCTACTGCGGCACGCTGGCCGCCGGTATCCTGCGTCCCGGCCAGGCGGTCAAGGCGCTGCCCTCGGGCAAGACCTCTACGGTCGAGCGCATCGTCACCTTCGACGGCGACCTCGACGCCGCCTACCCGGGCCAGGCGATCACCGTGACCCTGAACGACGAGATCGACATCTCGCGCGGCGACTGGCTGGTCGCGGCGGATGCCGAGGTGCCGCTGTCGAATGCCTTCAGCGCCGACATCGTGTGGATGCACGAGGACGCGCTGCAACCCGGCAAGCTGTATGACCTCAAGCTCGCCACCCGCGACCTGGCGGGGCAGGTCAGTGCCATCGACTACCAGATCGATGTCAACACGCTGGAACATCATGACGCCGAGCAACTGGGCCTGAATGCCATCGGCCGCTGCCGGGTCGAGTTGACCGCGCCGGTACCCATCGACGACTACCGCAAGAGCCCCGGCACGGGGAGCTTCATCGTCATCGACCGGCTGACCAACGTCACCGTGGGCGCCGGAATGATCCGCGGCGTGGCCGACGGGCCGGGCGCGGCAAGCGGGGGCGTCGACTGGCAGGCCTTCGAGGTCGAGCTCAACGCGCTGGTGCGCAAGTATTTCCCGCATTGGGAAGCCAAGGACGTGCGCGAGCTGCTGCGCAAGTAATATTCGGCGAAATCGTTAGTCTGAAGGCCCTGTCGATTCATCGACGGGGCCTTTCGTTATGGGGTGATGGCTGGATTAGGCCATGGCCGCGAGCGTTGTTTCAGCGATTGTAGAAAATGCAGGAGCGGCATGATTGGTGACGATTTCCTCCTTTTTTTGTCTATATCGTAACGCATGCCGGGCGCGGCCAGTCGGAAACGCTACCGGCAGCCATTCCTATAACTAGAGGTACGCAGATGACGACCATCGTATGGGACGGAACGACACTGGCGACGGATTCGCTGATCAGCGTCAATGGCTCGACGTACAACCATGCGCAGAAGCTCTTCAAGCTCGACAATGGCGAATGGGTCGCCTTCGCTGGCGAGCAACAGGGATGGTGGGAAGTCATGGAATGGCTGAATGCTGGCGCACCCAGAAACGCCAAGCCGCACGTCACGCGCATCGAGATGATCATTGCGGGGCCCAATGGCGTGTTCGAGATGTTCGATCGCCTGGTGAGAATGCCGGTGACGGGGCCGGTCGCCTATGGCACTGGCTGGAAGTGGGCATTGGCTGCCATCGACCACGGCAAGAGCGCAGTGGAAGCGGTCGAGTACGCGGCCACCCGCGATCACGACACGGGCGGTGACGTGCAGTCGGTCGATGTGATGACCAAGGCGGGAAAATCCTTCGATGCCCTGATGCGTGAGGCCGACACGGCCGGCGTGGAATAATTTGCCGCTTCCGCTTCACCCACCTCGACCCGCCGGTAGGCGGGTCGAGGCGTTTCAGGGCTTGTCGGCGATAATCACGGCACGGCGCGGCGCCGGATAGCCCTCGATGGTCCGCGTGCGGTCCTCGGGGTCGAGGAAGTCGGCCAGTGACTGGAAGGTCATCCAGTCGGTCGAGCGCTGCTCGTCGAGCGTGGTCACGGCGTCGTCCACGACACGTACGTTACAAAAGCCGCAGCGTTCGAGCCAGTGCGTCAGGGCCGCCGAAGAAGGCAGGAAGTAGACGTTGGGCATGGCGGCATAGCGCTCGCCGGGCATGAATACCGTACTGGCATCGCCTTCGACGACCAGCGTTTCCAGCACCAGTTCGCCGCCGGAGCGCAAGGCGCCCTTGAGTTGCAATAGATGGTCGAGCGGCGACGGGCGGTGATAGAGCACGCCCATCGAGAATACCGTGTCGAACGCTTCCAGGGCATCGGGCACGGCTTCAATGCCCACCGGCAAAAAGTGGGTGCGCCCATCATCGGCGTCGCCGACGAAATGCCGGACCGCCTGGAACTGGTAGTAGAAACGCGGCGAAGGATCGATCACCAGCACGAAGGCTGCGCCGGCGCCGGCCATGCGCCAGGCGTGATAGCCGCTGCCCCCGCCCACGTCGAGCACCTTGCGTCCGGCCAGGGGGGCGAGGTGCGGCGCGACACGCTGCCACTTCCAGTCCGAGCGCCATTCGGTATCGATCTCGATCCCGCCGAGGGAGAACGGGCCCTTGCGCCAGGGCATCAGCTTGCGCAACAGGTTTTCCGATTGCCGTCGCTGGGCGTCGCTGAGTGCCACATCGACGCTGACCCGGTCTCGGTCGAGAGCGACGTCCCGCACCTTGGGCAGGGCAGGTAGCTTGGCCACGGCCTTTTCCCAGGCTGGCAAGTCACCGTAGCGCTTGCGGTCGAGGCCGCTGGCCAACTGCTCGGGCAGGTGGGCCAGCCAGCGGGTCAGGCCATGATCCACGAAGGCATGGTAGAGCGCTTGCTGGGCGGCATCGGGCGTCGGCACGTCAGGCCTCCTTGAAGGCAATCATCGAGGCGAAATTGAGATACTGGAACCAGGTCGTCACCCGACTGAAGCCGGCGCCGGACAGGCGCGCATGGTGCGCTTCCAGGGTATCGGGGACCAGTACATTCTCCAGTGCCGTGCGCTTCTGGCTGATTTCCAGGTCACTGTAGCCATTGGCTCGCTTGAAGTCGTGATAGCGCGCAACCAGCCAGGCGTTCTCCTGTTCATCCGCGGCGACAATCTTCTCTGACAACACCAGCACGCCACCCGGTTCCAGCGCTGCGTAAAGACGGGCAATCACCTCGTCGCGGTCTCCCGGCGACAGGAACTGCAGGGTGAAGTTGAGCACGATCATGCTGGCCGGCCGATACTCGACCTGGCGGATATCGCCCTCGACGATCTCGATGCGATGCTCGGGACACTCCTCGGCCAGGATGGCTCGCGCCCGGCTCACCATGGCTGGCGACAGGTCGATACCGGTCAGGCTGAAGGCGTCCGGCGGCAGCCGGCCGGCAAGTGCCAGGCCCACGGCCCCCAGCGAACAGCCCAGATCGTAAACATGGCCGCCATGGCGCAGGTGACGTTCGGCAAGCACACCGAGCATGCCCAGTATCTGGCCATAGCCGGGCACCGAGCGACGTATCATGTCGGGAAAGCAGGCCACGACCTGTTCGTCGAAGGAAAACGACGCGACACGATCCAGGGGTGTCGTAAAGATCGCGTCACGGTAAGATGAATCACTCATGGATATTCGTAAACGGTCTATGGGGCGCGATCATGGCGCAAAATGGTCATTTTACGTGCCCGCAGCCGGGCTTGCACCTGCAGGTCAGGATGGACCGACTCGCGTTCAAGGAGAGATAACCGATGACAGCACGTGAACCGATCGACAAGCAGCAGGCCTGGCGAGCGCTGAGCCAGCATGCCGACGCCATGCGCGAGGTCCATCTCAAGGACCTGTTTCAGGAACGGGACGGGCGGCATGAGCGCTATACCCGGCGCGCCGCCGGCATGATGCTCGACCTGTCCAAGCAGCGTTGGCGTGAAGAGACGCTGGACATGCTGCTCGATCTGGCACGCGCTGCCGATGTGCCGGCGGCAATCGGTCGGTTGCTCTCGGGGGAGCGCGTCAATCGTTCCGAGGATCGTCCCGCGCTGCATACGGCCCTGCGCCTGCCGGCAGATGCCCGGCTCGAGGTGGACGGCGAGGACGTGGTGCCCGGTGTGCATCGCACGCTCGACCACATGGCGACCATGGTGGCCAAGTTCCATGCCGGGCAGTGGCGGGGGGCGACCGGTCGGGCCATCACCGACGTGGTCAACCTGGGCGTTGGGGGGTCGGACCTTGGTCCATTGATGGTCACCCACGCGCTAGCCGACTATCGTCCGCGCGACATGCATCCCGTGGAGGTGCACTTTGCCTCGACCATGGACGGCTCGCAGCTTGCCGATTACCTGACACGACTCAACCCCGAGACCACGCTGTTCGTAATCTCGTCGAAGTCCTTTACCACCATTGACACCCTGTCCAACGCCCGGACCGCCCGCGACTGGCTGTTCTCCCATCTGGCCGACGGCGACGACGTCGATGGCCTGGTGATGCGCCAGCACTTCATCGGGGTTTCCGCCAGTCCCGAGAAGATGAGCGAGTGGGGCATCGCCGATAATAATCAGCTGGAATTCTGGGAGTGGGTCGGTGGGCGCTACTCATTGTGGGGCGCGATCGGCCTGCCTATCGCGCTGGCGGTAGGCATGGAGAATTTCCAGGCCCTGCTGGCCGGCGCGCATGCCATGGACCGTCATTTCGCCACCGCCGAACTAGCCGACAACTTGCCGGTGCTGCTGGCCCTGGCGGGGATCTGGAACGTCAACTTCCTCGACATTCGAGCTCACTCGATCCTGCCCTACGATGGGCGGCTGGAATACTTCGCCAGCTACCTCGAGCAGTTGGAAATGGAATCCAATGGCAAGTCGGTCACCAACGACGGGCGCAGCATCGACTATTCCACCTGTCCGGTGCTGTGGGGCCAGTTAGGGCCCAACGCCCAGCACGCTTTCTACCAGTTGCTGCACCAGGGCACACAGCCCGTCGAGTGCGACTTCATTGCTCCCATTCGGCGCTACGACCGTGTCGAGGACGAAGCGACCCGCAAGCATCTCAAGGCCCAGCATCGCCTGACCCTGGCCAACTGCTTCGCCCAGTCGCGGGTATTGATGCTCGGCGACGACGCCATCGAGGACGACGGCCCGCGGCCCAGTCACAAGCGCTATCGTGGCAATCAGCCGTCGACCACGCTGTTGCTCGACCGCCTGACCCCGGAAACCCTGGGCGCGCTGGTCGCGCTCTACGAACACAAGGTGTTCGTGCAAGCCACGATCTGGGACATCAACCCCTTCGACCAGTGGGGCGTCGAACTGGGCAAGAAGATAGCCACCCAGACCGAGCAAATCCTGACGACCCACGAGGGGGTCGAGTCGCTGGATGACTCGAGTCGTGGCCTGATCGAAACGGTATGGAGAGAAAGTGAGTATTGATGCTGTTTATATGTCCAGGGTTTGAGGTATGCTGAGCCAACCGTCGGCAACCTCACCCGTCGATGGCGTGCTCTACCTGCATGGCTTCAATAGCGGTAGCGAGTCGCCCAAGGCCAGATTGATGCGCGCCGCCTGTGCGCGCATCAATCATTTCGGCAGGCCACTGGCCTGCCTTACGCCACAGTTGCCGCACCACCCTCAAGCGGCCTACGAAATGGCCGAAAGGTTATTACACAGCCTGGGAGAAAATACCTTGCTGGTGGGCAGCTCGATGGGCGGGTTCCTGGTCACCTGCCTGGCGGAGCGCTTTGCGTTGCCGGCGGTCGTGATCAATCCGGCCGTGGAGCCGGCAAGGTTGGTCGACCAATGGCAGGGCATGGCCTTCGTCAATGACTATACCGGTGAGCGCTTCGTGATCGAGGCCTCACACCGGGACGAGTTGAAGGCCCTGACGCCGGGCAGGCTGACACCACAGCGCTACCTGCTGTTGCTCGGCACGGCCGACGAGACGCTGGATTGCCGTGACGCCTTCCAGGCCTACGCAGGGTGTCGCACGCTGATCCTGCCCGGTGGCGACCACGGTTTCAGTTGGCTGCGCGACTTTCTGCCCGCCGTGCTGGCGCATGGCGGGCATCGGCTGGACAATGTGCCGTCCGCCGTCGACGAGGCGGCCGTCACCCGTTCCCTGTGACAGACAATAGACAGCCTCATGGACAACGCATGACGCAATACAGCGCCACTTCGATCGAGGTCCTCTCCGGCCTCGAGCCGGTGCGCAAGCGCCCCGGCATGTACACCGACACGACCCGTCCCAACCACCTGGCCCAGGAAGTCATCGACAACAGCGTCGACGAAGCCCTGGCCGGGCATGCGCGCGAGATCCAGGTACGCCTGCTCGATGACGGCGGCATCGAGGTGATCGACGACGGGCGCGGCATGCCCATCGATCTGCATCCCGAGCACGGCCTGTCGGGTGTCGAGCTGATCCTCACCAAGCTGCATGCGGGCGGCAAGTTCTCGCAGTCCAGCTACCGGTTTTCCGGCGGCCTGCACGGGGTGGGCGTCTCGGTCGTCAATGCGTTGTCGCAGCGGCTGGAGGTAGAGGTCTGCCGCGACGGCCAGCGTCACGCCATTGCCTTCGAGAAGGGCGAGAAGGTTGAGGAACTCTCGGTGATCGGCACCTGCCCCAAGCGGGCCACCGGCACCGTGGTGCGCTTCTGGCCCGAAGTCGAGTACTTCGATTCGCCTAAACTGTCGCTGCCGCGGCTGAAGCACCTGTTGCGCGCCAAGGCGGTGCTGTGTCCCGGGCTCAAGGTGGTACTGACCGAGGCCGATGGCACCCAGAGCACCTGGCAGTACGAGGATGGCCTGCGCGATTACCTGGCTCAGGCCACCGACGGCTACGAGGTGCTGCCGGCCTCGCCATTCATCGGCCACTTCGCGGATGACGAACAGGCCGTCGACTGGGCGATCCAGTGGCTGCCGGAAGGCGGCGAGCCGCTGATGGAAAGCTACGTCAACCTGATTCCCACGCCGCTCGGCGGTACGCACGTCAATGGCCTGCGTTCCGGCCTGCTCGAGGCGCTGCGCGAATTCTGCGACTACCGCAGCCTGCTGCCACGGGGCGTCAAGCTGACCCCCGATGACCTGTGGGAGCGTGTCTCCTTCGTGCTCTCGGTGAAGATGCTCGATCCGCAGTTCGCCGGCCAGACCAAGGAGCGCCTGTCGTCGCGCACCGTGGCGGGCTTCGTGTCCGGTGTGGTCAAGGACGCCTTCTCGCTGTGGCTCAACCATCATGTCGATCAGGCCGAGGCGCTGGCCGAGATGGTGATCAGCGCGGCCCAGCGTCGCCAGAAGAGTGCCAAGAAGGTCGCGCGCAAGAAGGTCACCTCGGGCCCGGCGCTGCCCGGCAAGCTGGCCGACTGCTCGGGACAGGACCCGCTGTCGAGCGAACTGTTTCTGGTCGAGGGGGATTCCGCGGGAGGCAGCGCCAAGCAGGCTCGCGACCGCGAGACCCAGGCGATCCTGCCGCTGCGCGGCAAGATCCTCAACACCTGGGAGGTCGATTCCCACGATATCTACGGCTCCCAGGAAGTGCACGACATTGCCGTGGCCATCGGCATCGACCCGGCCAGCGACGACCTGTCCAAGCTGCGCTACCACAAGATCTGCATCCTCGCCGATGCCGATTCCGACGGCCTGCACATCGCCACGCTGCTGTGTGCGCTGTTCGTACGTCACTTTCCCGCCCTGGTCGATGCCGGCCATGTCTACGTGGCCATGCCGCCGCTGTATCGCATCGATCTTGGCAAGGAGGTGCACTATGCCCTCGACGAGAGCGAGAAGGCGGCGATCCTCAAGCGCCTGGAAGGCAAGCGCGGCACGCCCAACGTCCAGCGCTTCAAGGGCCTCGGCGAGATGAGCCCGCTGCAGTTGCGCGAGACCACCATGGCGACCGATACCCGGCGTCTGGTGCAGTTGACGCGTGAGGAGGGCGACGGCACCAGCGAGATGCTGGACATGTTGCTGGCCAAGAAGCGTGCCTCGGACAGAAAAAGCTGGCTGGAAGATTACGGCAATCTGGCGGACATAGAGGTATAGCCACGCCATGACCATGGATATCCACGTGGAGGAAGGCGACGTCGAACGCCTGTCGCTCCGCGAATACACCGAAAAAGCGTACCTCGATTATTCGATGTACGTGATACTGGATCGTGCCTTGCCGCATATCGGCGACGGCATGAAGCCCGTGCAGCGGCGTATCGTCTATGCGATGCGCGAGCTGTCGTTGACTGCCAACGCCAAGTACAAGAAGTCGGCGCGTACCGTCGGTGACGTACTGGGCAAGTTCCATCCCCATGGCGACAGTGCCTGCTACGAGGCCATGGTGCTGATGGCCCAGTCGTTCAGCTACCGTTACCCGCTGATCGACGGCCAGGGCAACTGGGGCAGCCCCGACGATCCCAAGTCGTTCGCGGCGATGCGCTATACCGAGGCGCGCCTGTCGAAGTTTTCCGAGATCCTGCTCGCCGAACTGGGGCAGGGCACCGTCGACTGGATGCCCAACTTCGACGGCACCATGAACGAGCCGGCGGTACTCCCGGCACGCCTGCCGCACGTGCTGCTCAATGGTGCCACGGGTATCGCCGTGGGCATGGCCACCGACATTCCGCCGCATAACGTGAACGAGGTGGTCGAGGCGACCTGCCATCTGCTGCGCCATCCCGAGGCCACGGTCACCGACCTGGTCAAGTACGTGCCGGCGCCGGACTTTCCCACCGAGGCCGAGATCATTTCCTCGCGGGCCGATCTGCGCAAGCTCTACGAGGGCGGCCGCGGCTCGGTCAAGCTGCGCGCGCGCTATACCCTGGAAGACGGCAGCGTGGTGATTACGGCGTTGCCGTATCAGGTGAGCGGCTCCAAGGTACTCGAGCAGATCGCTGCGCAGATGCAGGCCAAGAAGCTACCGATGGTGTCGGACCTGCGCGACGAGTCGACCCACGAGACGCCGACCCGGCTGGTGATCGAACCGCGTTCCAACCGCGTCGACATCGAGGCATTGATGGCGCACCTGTTCGCCACCACCGACCTCGAGAAGAACATTCGCGTCAACCTCAACATCATCGGCCTCGACGGTCGGCCGCGGGTCATGCCGCTCAACGACATGCTCGGCGAATGGCTGACCTACCGCCGCGCCACGGTGCGCCGGCGTCTCGAGCATCGCCTGGGCAAGGTCGAGGATCGCCTGCATATCCTCGAGGGGTTGCTGGCCGCCTACCTCAACATCGACGAGGTGATTCGCATCATCCGCGAGGAGGACGAGCCCAAGTCCGCATTGATGCAGGCCTTCGGGCTTACCGAGCGACAGGCCGAGGCGATTCTCGAGCTGCGCCTGCGCCACCTGGCCAAGCTCGAGGAGTTCAAGATCCGTGGCGAGCAGGATGAACTGCTGGCCGAGCGCAAGCGCCTCAAGGAACTGCTTGGCAACGACGCGGCGCTGACCGACCTGATCGAGGAAGAACTGCGTGAGGCTGCCCGCGAGCATGGCGATGCGCGGCGCTCGCCGATCGTCGAGCGCGAGGAGGCCAGGGCGCTGTCCGAAGTCGAGCTGATGGGCGCCGATCCGGTGACCGTGGTGCTCTCGGAAAAAGGCTGGATCCGCAGTGCCAAGGGGCATGAGATCGACCCGACGGGGCTGGCCTTCAAGGCCGGCGACCGCTATCACCTGGCAGCGCGAGGCAAGACCAACCAGCCACTGGTGTTGCTCGACGACAGTGGTCGTACCTATACGCTGGCCGCACACAACCTGCCCAGTGCGCGCAGCCAGGGTGAGCCGGTGACCGGACGCATCAACCCCGCTGCCGGGGCGCACATGGTCGGTCTGATGCTGGCGCCGCCGGATTCCCGGTACCTGCTGGCTTCCGATGGCGGCTATGGATTCATTGCCCGTCTCGAGGAACTGACCGGCAAGAACAAGTCGGGCAAGTCCGTATTGTCAGTGCCCAAAGGATGCAACGTGCTGCCGCCGCAGGCGGTGACCCGCGTCGAAGGCTCGCGCGTGGCGGTAGTATCCAACGAGGGTCGCCTGTTGCTGTTCGATGTCGAGCAATTGCCCGAGATGGCCAAGGGCAAGGGCAACAAGATGATCGATATTCCCGGTGCGCGCGCCGCGCGTCGCGAGGAGTTCGTTCGCGACTTGCAGATCCTTCCCGAGGGAGCATCGCTGGTGGTGCATGCCGGCAAGCGCAAGCTGACGCTCAAGCCGGCCGATCTGGCGTACTACGTGGGAGAGCGTGGACGACGCGGCAGCAAGTTGCCGCGTGGCTTCCAGAAAGTCGAGCGGCTTGAGGTAGAATCCTGATCCCGGGCATTCGCTTGGTGCCTGTCGGGTGGGCCATGCCGTGTTGCCATGGCCCGCTGCCATTCATCCTGATTCGAGAGACACATGACTCGACGCATTCTGATTCGTGCCACCGGCACGGCACGCCCCGGTCAACTGGCCGGTCTGGGGCGTGCTCTGGCGCGCTGCGGCGCGCGCCTGCTCGATATCAACCAGAGCGTGACGTTCGGTATCGTATCGCTGGAAGCCCTGGTCGGACTCGATGAAGATGCCGCACTGGAAGCGACCCTGAACGAAGCTGGCGATGAATTGGGCCTCGATGTCCAGGCGGTTCAGGTCAGTGCCGACGATTACCAGCACTGGACTGTCCAGGCAGGGCAGCCGCGCCTCATCCTCACTTTGCTGGCGCCGCGCTTGCCGGCAGGCATCCTTGCCGAAGTGGGGGCGCTGACCGCCGAGCATGGTCTGACCGTCGAGTTGATCCACCGCCTGTCCGGACGCGAGCCGCTGGACGGCGAGGCGCCCGAGTACGGCGCCTGTGTCGAGTGCTGGCTGCGTGGTGAAGAGGTCGATCTCGAAGCGCTGCGCGAGAAGGCGCTCGCGTTGGGCGCCATGCATGGCGTGGATATCGCCATCCAGGAGGATTCCATCTGGCGTCGTCATCGCCGCCTGGTGTGCTTCGACATGGACTCGACCCTGATCCAGGCCGAGGTGATCGATGAGCTGGCACGGCGTCATGGCGTTTACGACGAGGTGGCGGCGGTCACCGAGCGGGCCATGCGCGGCGAACTGGACTTCCAGCAGAGCTTTCGCGAACGCATGAGCAAGCTCAAGGGGCTCGACGAGAGCGTGCTCAACGAGATAGCCGAGTCGCTACCGTTGATGGATGGGGTCGAGCGCTTGATGAAGCACCTCAAGCGACTGGGCTATCGTACGGTGATTCTTTCGGGTGGGTTCACGTATTTCGCGCGACACCTTCAGAAACACCTGGGGTTTGACGAAATACATGCCAACGAGTTGGTGATCGAGAATGGCAAGGTGACCGGTGACGTGCGCGAGCCGATCGTCGACGCCGACCGTAAGGCGGCGCTGCTTCAGGAGATCGCCGAGCGCGAAGGGCTGTGCCTGGAGCAGACCATCGCCGTGGGCGATGGAGCCAATGACCTCAAGATGCTGGCCACGGCCGGACTGGGCATCGCCTATCGGGCCAAGCCCTTGGTGCGTAGCCGGGCGCGTCAGTCCATCTCCACATTGGGGCTGGATGCCGTGTTGTACCTGATTGGTTATCGCCAGGGTGATCTGGAAGCCTTGGAGCCGTCGTCGAAGTGATGCGGTGATCGCGGTAATGACAAAAGAATAACGGGCCGGGAGGCATGGCCTTCCGGCCTCAGCGAACGCGTAGTGTAGGAATCGAAATGAACGAGTCGCCTTCGACTGTTGAGCATGCGGGTGAAATCGCCAAGCTGGTGGAGGCGATGAGCCAACCCGGTGGCGTGTCGTTGAGCTTCGAAGGGCATGACATGCCGCCCCTCTCCATCCTGCTGGTGGACGTGATCGAGGATCGTCAGCTTGTCCTGGATATCACTAGCACGCCGGAAATCGCCTCAGCCTTGACGGAAGAGCGCCCGTTTCGCCTGACCGGGCAGGCCCATGGGGCCATGGTCACGACGCAACCGCTCACGGCGCTGCCACTGAAAGACACGCCGGGTCGCCTGCGCTTCAGTTGCGCCTATCCGGAGCGTCTCGACGTGTGGCATCGGCGCAATGCCTTCCGGGCCGAGCTCGGCCCCGGCATGTCCGTAACCGTGGAGCTGGATATCGAGACCGGGCGCGAGGCAGTTCACGGCGAACTGGTCAACCTCTCGCTGGGTGGCTGTCTCGTGCAACTGCCATTGAACAAGGCGGCCGCGCTGAAATCGGGTCAGCCGTTGTCGCGGCTGGAAGCGGTGTTTCCCAGTGGCCAACGCTTGACGGCGCAAGGCGTGGTACGCCATGTGCGTATCGACGACAAATGGCAGCGGGCGTTGGTGGGCTGCGAGTTCAATACGCCATCGCCCAAGCTGGAGCGCTGGATCTGGTATCTGGTCAAGGAAATTGAGCGCGAGGCGATTCGCAAGGCGACCCAGGGCGAGAAGCCGCTGGGCCCCTCATCGCTGTTCCAGGCGTCGCCGACCGCGGCGCAGGAGCCACCGGGTCGCCGACTGCGTGCCGACTATGCCACGCCGATGGCACGTCGACTCGCCAAGGTCGCCGACTTCCTCAACGCACAGATACTGCAATTGCAGCAGGGTGCCATCGTGGACAGCACCCTGCTGTCACGCTACAGCGACATGCTGCTGGGGCTACTCGAAGAGGATCGTGAGGCCTTGGTATTCGCCAGCGTATGCCTCCACCATGAGCCACCTCTGGTCCAACACGGCCTGGCCGTGGCAATTCGCCTGGCCGATCTGGCCAGGGCGCGCAAGGCGCCGCGGGAACTGCTCAAGGCCATCGTGGCGACTGCCATGGTGCATGACCTGGGCAAGTCCCTGCTGGACGAGTCGCTACGAGAAAGCCCGGCATTTGATGCGGCACAGCGCGAACAGTTGAGCGAGCATGTCGTCCTGCTCCGCGACAGGCTGGCAGGGTGTCGTTGGCTGGCCCCTCAGGTGATTCGAAGCCTTGTGAGTGAAGTCAACGAGCGACTCGATGGAAGCGGTTACCCCAACGGCTTGCAGGGGGCGGACCTGTCGGAGCTGAGCCGCATGGCTACCGTAGTGGATGTTGTGGATGCCATGACGCGTCACCGACCGGATCGTGCGGCCTGGTCACTGGAAGATGCCTATCGGTATTTGCTGGGACAGCCGGCAATGTTCGACCGTGAATGGGTGCAGCGCTATATCCGCCATTTCGGGCGTTACCCGATTGGCAGCCTGGTGCGTTTTTCCAGCGGCGCCCAGGGCTGGATCCAGCGTCTGGACAGCAAGGGCCAGCTCCGTCAGGTCGCCGTGATCAGTCCGACCCGGCAATTGCGGCTGGAAGGTGAAGTGGCCTCGCTAGGCGTGGTCGAGGAAATTCTCCGCGCACCGTCGCCCGAGTTGCTGCCGAGGCAGTGAGGCAGCCTCGGCTTATCGGCGACATGCGTTGGGACTGATACCGAACTGGCGCTTGAACGCAGTCGCGAAATTGGCAGCACTGGTGTAACCGGCCAGTGCCGCTGCCTGTTCGATACTGATCCCTCTTTCAGTCAATGCCTGATGCGACATCTGCAGGCGGCGTTCACGCAAGTAACGTCCCAGGCTGATGCCGAAACTTGCCCGGAACTGGCGTTGCAGGCTACTGCTGCTCATACCCAGCCGCGAGGCCAAGGCATCTTGCGTCAATTCATCAGCTTCTCCACTGTCGATCATCTCGCGTAGGCGATATAGCCGGCGATCCTCCCGAAGACAGGAGGAGCCAAGTGCCTTTCGCGCCGAAGCGCATCCTGCCGACAGCGCTTCTCCAATCAGCATCAGCGCACATCCTTCGGCCATCAGGTGTTCACTCAGTTCAAGGCCCGCCTCCGGTTCGGTGGCAGGCGTAAAGAGACGCTGTGCCAATGCCAGTACGGCTGACGAAGGTGTCCAGGTCATCAGGGCAAGGTGTTGGCCCAGCACGCCTTGGCAATCCCATTCGGTCGTAGGCGTTGCTAGATAGTGGCGTAGCCACTCCGGGGTCAGTGTGATCGTCAGGGTCCGCTCATGACCGTTGGACTGGCCAAGACGTTGGAACGCTGTCGCTTTCTGCAGCGAGACCAGCATGGCCTGCGCCGTAGTCCTGCCGTTGGTTTCCGGTCCGAGCGTAAGCTGATGATGGCCGAACCTGACCTGTGCCTGTCCGGACAGGACAAGAGCCAGCCGGACACCGGGCGTCAACTCGGCCTCACTGATCAGGTCATAGCGATCCCGCACATCCGCCAACCTGACGTGCATGCCCGGTTGGGGCTGGATCATGCGCATGCTGCCCTCGAGCAGGGGGGTATGTCGGTCCCAGTCCGGTGCATGCAACCGATGATGCGTCACGAGAGGGGAAGCCAGGGCGCGGAGCCGTTGCTGGTCGATCATCGGCGGGGCGGTAGCGGGCATGACGAAGTTCTCGTAGCACAGAGACACTGGAAAAGGTTCCCGGCGGGATGGGTATTCGCCTGTCTCGCAAAGCAATTCGCCGGTTTCGCAAAGGCGAAGTGATCCTGTAGCTGGAATAATGCTCGGCATTGGCAGTTGTTGCAATAGATTATCATTGCTACTTGATCAGGCAGGTACAAATGGGAACGAACAAGTTGAGCGACATGAAAAGAACGCCGTTGTCCCTGGCGATTGGCGGCGCCTTGTTGATGAATGCATCCTCCTATGGCTGGGCACAGGAGTTGGGGTCGGCAAGTGCCAATGATCGTCTCGCCACGATTACCGTCGAAGGTAACCGGCTTTACGAAATGTTGCCGTCCGAGGAAACCGAAGGTTACGACGTGGATGCCGCGACGGTAGGTACCAAGATTCCCGCAGCGTTGCGCGACATTCCCCAGTCGATCACGGTCGTGACGCGCGATGCCATCGAGGACCAGAATTTCACGACTCTCGACGAGCTGGGACGTCGCACGCCGGGCATGCGCGTACTCAGCAACGATAATGGGCGCTCGTCGATCTATGCGCGTGGCTACGAGTATGACGAATACAATATCGACGGTCTGCCAGCCCCGATGACCAGCATCAACGGATCGGTGCCGTCATTGGTGGCCTTCGACCGCGTCGAGATCATGCGCGGCCCGTCCGGCCTGTTCAACAGCACCAGCGAAATGGGCGGTATTGTCAACCTGGTGCGCAAGCGGCCTACCGACGCGTTCCAGGGGCACATCAGCGGCAGTCTCGGCACCTACGAGCAGGGTTCGGTGGAAACCGACCTGTCGGGACCGATCGACGCCGAGGGCCGCATTCGCGGCCGGCTCGTGATTGATCATACTGAACATCCCCAATTCGTCGATCATAACGATAACGAACAAAACGACTTTTATGCGGCGGTGGATATCGATCTCGACGAAGCCACGACGCTGGGGCTGGGCTTTATCCGCAACGCCAAGGATATCGTCGTCAACAATGGGCAGCCGGTCGACAGCGACGGCGATCTGCTCTATAGCCGTCGCTCGGCGTTCTATGGTGCCGAGTGGAACGATTTCCAGAGTCAAGCCAACGACTGGATTGCCGAATTGACTCACCGCTTTGCTAACGGAGGATATGGGCGCATCGCGGCGCGTTACTCCGATCGTAATGCTACTTATAACTACGCGTTTGGCGGCAGTGCTCTGGACGACGAAGGAACACTGAGCGTGGCGGGGATCGGCAGCCGAGTCGACCAGCAGGCGCTATCGCTGGATGCCAGCTACAGCCAGCCGTTCGCGACTTGGGGAAATGTCAGCGAATTCGTCATTGGCAGTGATTACAAGCGCTACGAGACGGAGATCGAATCGGGCCGCTCGCGGAGCCTGGCCAATGGTCTAGTGACCCTTGATGAACTCAACGAACTCGATTACGTGGATATCCTGGGCGCCGCGCGTAGCACTGGGCGAGGCTATAGTTATGCCGATACCACGCTCGAGGAAACGGGGTTGTATTCCAAACTGACCCTGCGTCCCGTGCAGTCGTTGGCACTGATCGCCGGCGGCCGGTTGAGCCGCTACGATGTCGAATACACCGAACGGGCGGACGGTGACGAAGACAGCCGCAGCGATAGCGAGTTTACGCCCTATGCCGGTCTGGTCTACGACATCGGCGTGAATCACTCGCTCTATGCCAGCTACTCGCAGGTGTTCAAGCCGCAAACCAATTACGCTGCCGATGGCGACCTGCTCGAGCCGCGCGATGGCGAGCAGTACGAAGTGGGCATCAAGGGCAGCTATTTCGGCGGCGATCTCAATGCACGTCTCAGTGCCTTCCGTCTGTATGACGAAAATCGCGCAGCGTCGCCGGACGACACGGGGGCCGATTACGTCGTGCCGGTCGGCGAGATGCGTATCCAAGGTGCCGAAGTTGAGTTGGTGGGCAGCCTCACCGCTCAGTGGGACGTGATCGCCGGCTACACCTATCTCGATACCGAGGTTCAGGAAGCTTCGACGGCTCGCGACGACGGTGTTTTCCTGCTGATGCCCAACAACATCGTCAATTTGTGGACTCAGTACAGTTTCGCGGGTAGCGCCCTGCAAGGGCTGCATGTGGGTGGCGGTATCACGGCGATGAGCGATTTCAGTTCCAGCAACGACATCGAAGCGCCAGGGTACGCGGTAGTCGATGCTATGCTCGGATACGATTTCACATCACACGTCAGCGGCCAGTTGAATTTCAACAACGTTTTCGATCGTGAATATTACAACCGGGTGGGAGGTACGAATACGTTCAATATGGTAGGGGCTCCCTCCAACGTCGTCGCCTCGCTGCGTTATGACTTCTAAGCCGTCTCGGGAGCGCCTATCGCGCTCCCGTTTTCTTTCGCGCTTTCTCTACTGCCTGCTACTGGTATCGGCCATGGCTCACAGTCAGGACACGCCTGCCGTTACCCTGCCGGGAACGCAGGCGTTCACGCTGCATTCGCCCCAGACAGGGGGCGATTATCGCATTCAGGTGTCGGTGCCCGACACGCCTGCCCCCGAGCGGGGCTATGCCGTACTCTACGTGCTGGACGGCAACGCACGCTTTCCGCTCTTGCATTTGGCGCGGGACACCCTGACGCGGCAAGGCCCTTACGGCGGTGGAAGCCCGTTGTTGATCGTTGGGATCGGATACCCGGACACCGAACGCTTCGACGTTCCACGTCGGACGCTTGACTATACGCCACCGATCTCGGGGCCGAACGAGGATGGTCGTGAACAGGGTGGGGCCGAGCGCTTCCTGGCATTCATCGAGCAGACCCTGAAGCCGGCCATGGCCGAGCGCTTTCCGATCGATACATCGCGTGAAGCGCTGATGGGACACTCCTACGGCGGACTGTTCGTGATGCACGTGCTGCAAACGGCACCCCACAGCTTCGAGCGCTACATTGCCATCAGTCCATCACTCTGGTGGCAGCACGGTCAAGTCATGGAGGCACTGACGACACAGCGCGATTTGCCAGGTCATGCCCCGGCGCGTCATGTCCTGATCGGTGTGGGAGAGTTCGAGCAGGCACCGTCGGCTAGTGAGGCCAATACGCCACGCGGACAGCGCAAACGGGCGCATGCCATGGTAGACAACGCGCGCCAGGCCGCCAAGTTACTGCAACGGCTTCGCCCCCAATGGGAAACACGCCTTGAAGTCTACCCCGGAACGCACCATGGCAGTGTCATGTGGCCAGCCGCACGCCAGGCCATTGAGTTCCTGACGCCTTGGGACATGGCAGGACATGACACGAACGACCGATCTTGAGCCACACTGCAAGGTACAGGCTTTGTCAGTGGAGGGTTGGAATGGGGTCATTGCATTGTCGTTCATGCCGTTACGGTTTCATGCCGCCCTATGTGCTGGAGCGGGTCGCCGTGCAAGGGTCAGAGCGGCTACGGAATGTGGCGCGGCACACCCTGACCACCGATCAGACATTTCGAACCCAGCGCGGGCCGCAACAAGTTGTCGAGCCGTTGACGGCTCCGCTGCCGCGAGCCACGCCGGGCCAGCCCGCCCGCTACATCCATAGCGCCGAGCACCGGCAGGAGTTGCCTGGCCGGCTGATACGCAAGGAGGGTGAGGAGGCCAGCAACGACCCAGCGGTGGATGAGGCCTACCGCTGGCTGGGCGCGACGTATCGCTTCTTCTGGGAGGTCTTCGAGCGGGATGCCATCGATGGGCGGGGCATGCCGTTGATCGGCACGGTGCACTATGGCCAGGATTACGATAATGCCTTCTGGAACGGTGCACAGATGGTCTTCGGTGATGGCGACGGCGAGTTGTTCAACCGCTTCACCGCCTCGCTCGATGTCGTCGCCCACGAGCTCGCCCACGGCGTGACCGAACGCGAAGCTGGCCTGGTCTATGCCTATCAGTCCGGCGCGCTCAACGAGTCGTTCTCCGATGTGTTCGGCAGCCTGGTGCGTCAGCACTACCTGAACAGGACGGCGATGCAGGCCGACTGGCTGATCGGTGCCGAGCTACTGACCGATCAGGTCAATGGCCGGGCCATGCGCTCGCTGGCCGATCCCGGGACAGCCTATGACGATCCTGTGCTCGGGCGCGATCCGCAGCCTGGGCACATGCACGACTATGTCGAAACCCAGGCCGACAATGGCGGTGTACACATCAATTCGGGCATTCCCAATCACGCCTTCTATCTCGTGGCGATGGCCTTGGGAGGCTATGCCTGGCGAGCACCGGGGCATATCTGGTACGACACGCTGCGCGATCCACGGCTGGCTGCCGACTGTGATTTCGCGACCTTTGCCTGGTTGACCGAAGACAATGCCGATCGCCGTTTCGGCAGGCAGAGCCGGGAAGTGGTCGCTATCCGCGAGGCGTGGCGAGCCGTGGGTGTCACATCATGAGCCGGACTATGCCGCGGTTGGAAACGCATAGCGTGCTGTGCATCCGGCGCGAGGGTGGCGTGGCGCACTTCCCTGGATTGGCCTCGCCACGTCGCATCCATTGTGGGCAATGCTCCGATGCCCAGCGGCAGTGGCTGCAGGATCTGCTCGAACGCGCCGCGCAATGTCCGGATACGGAGGGTGGTGCCGACCGGCGGCGCCTGTTCATCGAGATCGAGGAAGGAGAGTCGGCAACCGGTACATTGCCGGTCTGGTCGCTGTCGCTTGATGAAGCTCAGGCTCCCGAAGGGCTGGTCGCGCTCTGGCGTCATGGGGAGTGGCAAGTTTAAACGGTGCAAGGTATGGCGGTCCTGGCCGGCCTTGGCCTACAGTGAATGACGGCATAACAACACTATGAGGCACGCCATGGTCTATACCGCTGAAATGCTGGAAGAGCTCAACGTACTCTGCCTGTTCAATCTGGCGACGACCCAGGAGGGCATCAAGGTGCACTCCTCGGCAGCACCGGAAAAGATTGCCGCCACGCAACGCCTGTTTGCGCGAGGGTTGGTCACGCAGCAGGACGGGGGGTATCTGACCGGCCTGGGCCGCGACGCCGCCGAGCATGCCCAGAGCCTGCTGACGATATTGACCACGGAGACCATCGAGACCTGAAGCCGGGCATCATGTCGAGTTGACAAGACCTTGCTAAGTTGATTTTCTTGGAGTCATGATTACCGACATTGCCACTCTCTCACTATCGCTACGACTACTAGGCGGCCTTTGAACGAGCCGTAGCGTGCCTCTGGGCAATGATTTTCCGCCAAGTCACATGAGAGAGAACCTATGTCGGTCACCCGCTTTCAAGATGTTTCGCCATCGTCGTTGGTTGCCACTTGTCCGCGAGGGATTCTCGTGGTGCGCTGGGTGGCAGCCTCTCGTGATGCCTTCACCATGAATTTCCCAAATGCCCCGCTGAGCTCCGGTTCAGCGGGGCATTTCGTTTTCCGTCCCGAATTCAGTGACCCCCGCCAGCCGAGGAGACTCCGCCATGATGTTGCCTGATCCGTCCGTCAAGTATCGTCCCTTCGTCGCCGTCGACCTGCCCGATCGCCAGTGGCCGAACCAGCGACTCACGCAGCCGCCGATATGGTGCAGTGTCGACATGCGCGATGGTAATCAGGCGCTGATCGATCCCATGGATCTCGAGCGTAAGCGTCGCTTCTTCGAGATGCTGGTGAAGATCGGCTTCAAGGAGATCGAAGTGGGCTTTCCTTCGGCCTCGCAGATCGATTTCGATTACGTGCGCGAGCTGATCGACAACGATCTGGTGCCGGACGGCGTGAGTATCCAGGTGCTGACCCAGGCCCGCCCGCACCTCATCGAACGCACCTTCGAGGCCCTCAAGGGCGCCAAGAAGGCCATCGTTCACGTCTACAATGCCACTGACCCGGTATTCCGCCGTGTGGTGTTCAATGTCGACAAGCCGCAGTGCATCAAGATCGCCACCGACGCCACCGCGCTGATCAAGCAGCGCATGGCGGAGTGTCCCGAGACCGACTGGACCTTCCAGTACTCGCCGGAGCTGTTCACCTCCACCGAACTCGAATTCGCCGTCGAGATCGTCGACGCTGTGGCGGCCACCTACGGGCCGACCTCCGACAAGCCGATGATCGTCAATCTGCCGGCCACGGTGGAGATAGCCACGCCCAATCACTATGCCGACCAGATCGAATGGTTCTGTCGCCATGTCGCCAAACGCGACAGTCTGATCGTCAGTGTGCACCCGCACAACGATCGCGGCACCGGGGTGGCGGCTGCCGAGCTGGCGGTGATGGCCGGCGCCGACCGTGTCGAGGGTACCTTGTTCGGCAACGGCGAGCGTACCGGCAACGTCGACATCGTTACCCTGGCTATGAACCTCTACACCCAGGGCGTGCACCCGCAGCTCGATTTCTCGAATATCACGCCGATCATGCGCGAGGTGGAGCACTGCAACCAGTTGCCGGTGCACCCGCGTCACCCCTACGTGGGCGACCTGGTATTCACGGCGTTCTCGGGTTCGCACCAGGACGCCATCAAGAAGGGCATGGCCGAGCGGCGCCAGCATCCCGACGCCATGTGGGAGGTGCCGTACCTGCCGATCGATCCGCTCGATGTGGGGCGCAGCTACGAGGCGGTCATTCGTGTCAACAGCCAGTCCGGCAAGGGCGGGGTTGCCTACCTGCTCGAAGAGGAGCACGGCATCGAGCTGCCGCGCCGGCTGTCCATCGAGTTCAGCCAGGTGGTGCAGGAAGTCGCCGAGCGTACCGGCAAGGAAATCACCTCCCAAATGATCTACCAAGCCTTCGCCGACGAGTACCTGGACAATACGTCGCCGTATGCCCTGGTCAATCATCGTCTGTCCTCCGAACCGGACAGCCCGCGTGTGCATCTCGAGGCGGTCATCGAGGAACGTGGCAGCCGCGAAACGATCCATGGCACCGCCAATGGCCCGCTGGCCGCATTCATCAAGGCGCTTGGCGCACATGGCGTGAGTATCGAGATCATCGACTACCATGAGCACTCGCGAGGGCAGGGCGCCGAGGCGGAAGCCATCGCCTACGTCGAGGTGCGCATCGACGACAAGGCGGTGTTCGGTGTCGGCATCGACGAGAGCATCACCAGTGCCTCGATGAAAGCCGTCATGGGGGCGCTCAATCGTCACCTGGCCACGCACAAGGAAGCGGCGCCCAACGTCACGGCCGAAACGCTCAAGTAATCGATGCCGGGAGGCGTATCTTTTCGGAAAGGATGCCGAACCTTGTCTGAGCTAGCTGTTGCCGACGACCGCGATGCGCGCCTGGCGCGCCGCGGCGTGCTCGGTCTGTTCCTGATCAACGGGCTGGTCACGGCCAGCCTGGTGCCACACATTCCGCTGTTCCAGTCCCGGCTCGACCTCAGTCCCGGCTGGCTGGGCATTGCCCTGCTGGGAGTGGCCATCGGTGCCATCGTCAGCATGCCGCTTACCGCACAGTTCATCGAGCGCTATACCAGCCGTACCGTCGTCACGGTGGCCACGCCGATTTACTGCCTGGCGCTGATCGGGCCGATCGTCGCGCCGTCCTTGCCCACGCTGTTTGCAGCGCTGGTCCTGTTTGGCCTGGGCAACGGCAGCATGGACGTCGCCATGAACGCCCAGGCGGTGGATATCGAAAAACGCTACGGCCGGCCGATCATGTCGTCGTTCCACGGCTTCTTCAGCCTGGGCGGGCTGATCGGGGCCGGGGGGGGCGGGCTGCTGCTGGAGATGGGCGTGGCGCCGTGGACCCACGTCACCTCGCTAGCTGTGGTACTGCTGCTGGCCTGCGTCCCGGCGCTGCGTGTATCGCTGCGCGGCCAGGGCGAAGCGAGCGGCCCGCATTTCGTGCTGCCGCGTGGCGCCTTGCTGGGCGTCGGCGCGTTGGCGCTGTTCACGCTGTTCTGTGAAGGCGCGATGAATGACTGGAGTGCCGTCTACCTGCGCGATGCCTTCTCGCTGGGGCCGGGGCTGGCGGCGATGGGCTATGCCAGCTTCTCGCTGACCATGACTCTGGGTCGGCTAACGGGCGACCGCGTGGTGGCACGTCTCGGTCGCGTTCCGGCAGCCCGGCTGAGTGCGACGCTGGCAGCGAGCGGCATGGCGCTGACCTTGCTGGCGCCGGCGTTCTGGGTGGCGCTGGTCGGCTTCGGCATCATTGGCCTGGGGCTGGCCAACATGATTCCCATCCTGTTCAGTGCCGCGGGCAACTCCCGAACCATGCGTCGTGGCCCGGCAATCGCTGCCGTGGCCACGCTGGGCTATGCCGGGTTGCTCACCGGGCCGCCCCTGATCGGCTTCGTGGCACAGTGGACGAACCTGTCCACGGCGCTGGCGATGCTGATCGTGGCCATGCTGTCGGTGATCGTCTTTGCCCCGATCATTCGGCATGCCTGAGCGGGGCCACAATCCTCGTTCATAGGGGAGTCTTGCTGGCCTCGCCCGGTACTTCGCGAACCAGGCGCGGCAGCAGGAAGCCGGCCAGGCGTGTGCGTAGTTCATCGACCAGTGTGAGCGCCTCGCTGTCAGGCACATCGAAGTGCGCCGCGCCGGCTACCGGATCGAGGACATGCAGGTAGTAGGGCAGCACCCCGGCGGAAAACAGCCGTTCGGAGAGTGCCGCCAACGTCTCGACATCGTCGTTGACGCCACGCAGCAGTACGCTCTGGTTAAGCAACGTCACCCCCGCGCCACGCAGGCGCGTGCAGGCATCGACGACGGCAGCGTCGATCTCGTTGGGATGATTGATGTGCAGTACCATGACGGTCTGCAGCCGGGTGGCTTGAAGCCAGGCGAGCAGGGCGTCATCCACCCGGTCGGGGATCACCACTGGCAGCCGGGTATGGATGCGCAGCCGACGCAGATGCGGAATCTCGCCGAGACGCTCGACCAGCCAGGCCAGGCGCTTGTCGCTGGACGCCAGAGGGTCACCACCGGACAGAATGGCCTCCTGGATGCTGGGGTCACGGCGCAGGTACGTCAGCGTCTCCTCCCATTGGGCGCGGGATGGCGAGTTCTCGGCATACGGGAAGTGGCGCCGAAAGCAGTAGCGGCAGTTGATGGCGCAGGTCGGGCTGGCAATCAGCAGCACCCGGCCATGATACTTGTGGATCAGGCCGCGCCTGGGGGTGTGCACGGCCTCTTCCAGCGGATCACTGACGAAGCCTACGACGCTGTCGGTCTCGGCGGTAACGGGCAGGACCTGGCGCAGGAGTGGATCCTGGGGATCATTCGGACGCATCCGTGCCAGATACGCCTCGGGAACGCGTACCTCGAACAGCGCGTGACCCTGGTTGGCGCCTGGTAGCCAATGATTGTCCAGACCCAAGCGGGCAACCAGCTCGCGCGGGTCGCGGATGGCCTGGGCGAGCTGTGTCTGCCAGTCCCGAGCGTCGTTCGCCACTGTGGGTATAACGCTCTGCAAAAGGTCGGGGCTTCGGGTTATCATGCGCCACACTATATCAATGCGAAGGTCGCAGGCTCCTTGCCGGGGCAGGGGGCGCTTCGCGAGTCAGTTCATGCACGTCCGACCGACAGGCCGGGCGACGAAATCTTCAGCGAGGAATCATGGCGAACTATTCTACCAATGAATTCAAGGGCGGTCTGAAAGTCATGCTGGACGGCGATCCTTGTAACATCGTCGAGAACGAATTCGTCAAGCCTGGCAAGGGCCAGGCCTTCAACCGAGTCAAGCTGCGCAACCTGATCACTGGTCGCGTCTGGGAGCGCACCTTCAAGTCCGGTGAATCGCTGGAAGGCGCCGACGTCATGGACCTGGAGATGGAATATCTCTACAACGACGGCGACATGTGGTACTTCATGAAGACCGATGGCTCCTTCGAACAGTATGCAGTGGAGAAAAAGGCCCTTGGCGACACCGAGAAGTGGCTCAAGGAGCAGGTGGCCTACACCGTGACGCTGTGGAACGACAATGCCATCAGCGTGACGCCACCCAACTTCATCGAGCTTGAAGTGGTCGAGACCGACCCTGGCCTGAAGGGCGACACGGCGCAGGGCGGCTCCAAGCCGGCGACGCTGTCCTCCGGAGCGGTGGTGCGTGTGCCGCTGTTCATCAACCAGGGCGAGGTGCTCAAGGTGGATACGCGCTCTGGCGAATATGTCTCGCGAGCCTAAAGACAGCCTTCCTGTGCTCGCTCATGCGGTGTTGAATCCTGGCTCGTCTATGCTCATTTAGCGCTGCTAAACTCCGCCGCCTCACCAGGATTCGCCTTGCCTGAGCTTCGCTTGGAGAGGCTTTGGGCAAAGTGAGTCCGCGTTAGCATGATTGGCCACGCTGAGAGCGTGGCCTTCTGGTTTCAGGGGGAGGTGATACACATGGCTGATGACTGGCAGCCTTCCGCGAGCATCGAGACCCTGCGCGAGCGGGCGCGTTTGCTGGCGAGGGTGCGGGCGTTCTTTGCCGAGCGCGGGGTGCTGGAGGTGGAGACGCCGGTGCTGGGGCATGGCGGGAGTACCGACGTTCATCTCGATTCGCTGAGCCTGGAAGCAGCCACGCCGGCAGGGCGTGAGCGGCTGTGGCTGCAGACCTCGCCGGAATTCCACATGAAGCGTCTGCTGGCCGCCGGCAGTGGGCCGATTTTCCAGCTGGCGCGCAGCTTTCGCGATGGCGAAGTGGGGCGGCGGCATAACCTCGAGTTCACCATGCTCGAGTGGTACCGCCCCGGCTTTACCCTGGATGGCTTGATTGGCGAGACCGATGCGCTGATCCGTCAAGTGCTTCCCGGCGTCGGGCCGTGTCGTCAGCGCCGCTATCGCGACCTGTTCCGCGAGACGTTGCAGGTCGACCCCTTTTCGACGCCGCTCGACACGCTGCGCCAGTTGGCGACCCGGCATGGTCAGATCGACATGCGTGAGAGTGAACGCGATGGCTGTCTGGATCTGTTGATGAGCTTGGTTATCGAGCCCGGGCTGGGCCGTGGCGGTATCGATATGGTCATCGACTATCCGGCCAGCCAGGCCGCGTTGGCAAGGTGGCGCCACGACCCCGAGGACGGCGTCGAGGTGGCGGCGCGCTTCGAGGCTTATGTCGAGGGGCTGGAGCTGGCCAATGGCTACCATGAGCTGACCGATGCCGCTGAGCAGGCCAGACGCTTCGCCGAGGACAATCGCGAGCGTGAGCGTCTCGGCAAGCCGATGGTGGATAGCGACCGGCGACTGGTCGCGGCCCTGCAGGCCGGTATGCCGGAAGGGTGTGGCGTGGCGCTGGGCATGGACCGGCTGATCCAGCTGGCGCTAGGCAAGTCGAGAGTGGCCGAGGTGATGGCGTTTGCCACGCCCAGGGCCTGACAGCAATCAGCTGTCGTGGAACTGGCCGAGTGGCTGACCCATGCTGACCATACTGTCGTTGATTGCCAGGTCCTCGCGAAAGTCGACCGCTCCGGGAAAACACAGGATCACGGTGGAGCCGAGCTTGAAGCGTCCCATCTCGGCGCCCTTGGCGAGTTCAATGGTTTCGTCGTAGCGGGTCGTCTGGACCTGCCCCGACTTGGGCGTGATCTGACCCGCCCACACGGTTTCGATGGCCGCCACGATCATTGCGCCGACCAGCACCATGGCCATCGGGCCGAATTCGGTATCGAAGATGCACACCAGGCGCTCGTTGCGGGCGAACAGGCCGGGAACGTTGGCCGCCGTGGCCAGGTTGACCGAGAACAGGCGCCCCGGGACATAGGCCATTTCACGTAGCGTGCCGCCGAGCGGCATGTGTACGCGGTGATAGTCACGCGGCGACAGATAAATGGTGGCAAAACTGCCGTTGCGGAACGGCTCGGCGCGCCGGGAGTCACCACCCAGCAAGGCGGTCAGCGAGTAGGCCTGGCCCTTGGCCTGGATCAGTGTGCCGTGCTCAATGCGTCCCGACTGCGACAGCACGCCATCGGTGGGCGAGACCAGGCCGTCACCTATGGGGCGAGCGTCGTCACGCATGGCGCGGGTGAAGAAAGCGTTGAAGCAGTCATAGGCGCGTGGGTCGGGCTCGCTCGCCTGACTCATGTCGACGTCGAAAATGCGAATGAACTGCTCGATCAGCAGGTTCTTCAGCCAGGGCGTACGGCACTCGGCGAGTTGTCCCACCAGACGGGAAATCAGGTGATGGGGCAAGGGATACTGGATGAGAGAAAACAGCTGATCGCGATCCACGGCTCGGTATCCATGATGAAACAGCCCGCCACCATAGTCGCAGCGGGCTCGGGAGGCAAGGTGCCAATGCGTTTGCGGAAAACGGTACGACCAAGCTCCGGCAAACGATGGTTGTCGACGCTATCTTTCGACCGGTGTATCGTCGCGATTGCCCCATTCCTGCCATGAACCGGCGTAGGCGCGCATTCTGTCGAAGCCCAGGGCCTTGCCGACCAGCCAGGTGAATCCGCTGCGATGATGACTCTGGCAGTGAGTGATTACTTCCATGTCAGGCGTGAGCCCCAGAGCCTCCAGTTCGGTGATCAGCTCGGCATAATCGCGAATGCGCAGCTGACGGTCACGATCCATGGCATCAGTCCACTCCATGTTGACGGCACCGGGGATGTGGCCCAGGTGCTTGTTCTTGCCCTTTTCGCCCCGGAACTCCTCGGGAGCGCGCGCATCCCAGACGGCTAATGTCTTCTCGCCCAAGCGCTCGAGGAGTTCCTCGCGTTCGATCAAGGCCTGGGAATGAAGATACTCTGCCTGATAATCGCTGGGTTGCGCTACGTGCTCTTCCGTCGATAGAGGCAGGCCATCGGCACGCCAGGCATGAATACCGCCGTTAAGGTAGGAATAGCGGGTATGACCGATCAGTTCGAGGGTCCACAGCAGCCGGCCTGCCCAGCCGCCGCCCTCGTCGTCATAGGCCACCACGTGGGTGTCCCGGGTCAGGCCCAGCGAGGAAAACAGCGCCGACAGGGCCGCCTCGTCGGGTACGTCATTGGGCACCTCGCCGGTACCGTGCAGCAGGCGGCGGTGGTCGAGAAACACCGCGCCGGGAACGTGGCCTGCCGCATAGCTTTCTGCCTTCAGTGGCACATCGATGATCAGCAGTTGGGCGTCGTCGATGTACTCTGCCAGCTGTTCCGGCTCGACGATCAACGGCAGGAGGTTGGATTCCGAACTCATGAGTGACTCTCCTTGCGCGGACATTCGGGTATTGGCATCGATCATGGCACAACCCGCGCGGTTCCGGCGAATGGCGAGCCTGCTCACGACGATTTCAGGCTGTCCAGAATGCGGCGATAGCTGGCAAAGCGCGCTTCGGCGATATCGCCACGGCCCACCGCGTCGAGCAGGGCGCAGCCAGGCTCGTCCCGGTGGCGGCAGTCGCGAAAGCGGCAGTGGCCCAGCACATCGCGGAACTCGACGAAGCCTTCGGTCACCTGCTGTTCATCGAGATGGGTCAGCCCGAACTCGCGGATACCCGGCGAGTCGATCAGTTCGCCACCGGCGGGCAGCCGGTACAGGCGCGCCGTGGTCGTGGTATGCGTGCCTTTGCGCGAGTCCTCGGAGAGCGCGCCGATGCGCAAGGCCTCGTCCGGCAGCAGACGATCGATGAGTGAGGACTTGCCGACCCCGCTTTGTCCGACGAACACCGAGGTCCTGGCCTGTAGGCGGCCATGCAGGGCATCGAGGCCATGCGTTGTCCGCGTCGTGGCGCGTACCACGGCGTAGCCCAGCGCTGCGTAGCGCTCTAGCAGGGCGCCCAGCTCGCCGCCATCCTCGGGCAACAGGTCGACCTTGTTGAGTACCAGCACCGGCGTGATGCCGGTCGCTTCGGCTGCTACCAGGTAGCGGTCGATCAGATTGGCAAAGGGGGCGGGTTCGGCCGCGAAGACGATGAGGATCTGGTCGATATTGGCGGCGACCGGCTTCAGTTGCCCACGAGGGTCGGGACGCTCGAGCACGTTATCGCGAGAATCCCGGGCCACGACCACGCCGCTGCCATCCTGGGCCTGGCGCCAGATCACCCGGTCGCCGGTCACCAGCCCCTCGAGATTGGCGCGCAGGTGACAGCGGTGGGTCATGGTGTCGTCGGGGGCCTGGACGTCGAGCGTGCGGCCGAAGTGGGCAATCACCCGCCCAGGCTTTTCGGGGCCATATTCACCGGCTTCCAGCGAGCCCGCTTCGCGGGCTGCCTGCTTTTCGGCCCGGGCGGCGCGCTCGGCCTGGATCTTTTCGATACGCCAACGTTGTTGGCGCGACAGCTTGCGTTTGCTCATGCAACCTCGGCTGGGCGTACAATGGGGGCATTGTAACCAGCACGCTCCGTCATGTCCGCCCGGGACACCGGTCGAGGCTGGCTTTTTATGCATTTACCGTCAATTCACGAAGCTATTAGTACATTGCAGGAGTTACGCATGCCCGAACAGCCCGATGCGCCACGCAAGGACCTGCTGGTATGGATCGATCTGGAAATGACCGGCCTCGACCCGAACAAGGAACGTATCATCGAGGTAGCGACGCTGATCACCGATGGCGAGCTGAATCTGATCGCCGAAGGGCCGGTACTGGCGGTCAAGCAACCCGACAGCCTGCTGGCCGGCATGGACGAATGGAATACCCGGACCCACGGTGAGTCCGGACTGATCGACCGGGTCAAGTCGAGCACGGTCGACACCGCCGAGGCCGAGCGCCAGACGCTGGGGTTTCTCAACCGCTACGTGGTGCCGGGGAGTTCGCCGGTGTGCGGCAACAGCGTGCATCAGGACCGGCGCTTCCTCGAGCGCGAAATGCCGGCACTGCACGACTTCTTCCATTACCGCAACCTCGACGTGTCGACCGTCAAGGAACTGGCCAAGCGCTGGAATCCCGGCGCGCTCAAGGGCTTCGACAAGCGCAACACCCACCGCGCCCTGGACGATATCCATGAGTCCGTGAGTGAATTGGCGCATTATCGCCGCACTTTCCTGCGACTCGATGACAGCAAGGCCTCGAGCTAGTCGATGGTAGCGATCAACCGCCCGCGCTTGTCGCTTTGCCTGTCGAGGGCCCAGCGGACGTGTTCGCGCACCAAATCGGAGGGATAGGCCAGGCGCGCTCGCAGCGCGGCCTCCACCGTCTCGCTCCATGGGGCGTTGCCTAGCCCGACGGCGAGGTTGCGCAGCCAGCGTTCATAGCCAATGCGTCGAATGGCGCTGCCTTCGGTGCGCAACAGGAACTCTTCTTCGCTCCAGGCGAACAGGCGTACCAGGGCAGCGCGGTCGAGATCGTGGCGAGGCGCGAAGTCTTCCTCGTGACTGGCCCGGGTAAACCGCGTGAAGGGGCAGACGAGCTGGCAGTCGTCGCAACCGTAGATTCGGTTGCCCATCGCCTCGCGATACGCTTCGGGAATGCTGCCGTGCAGTTCGATGGTCAGGTAGGAAATGCAGCGCCGTGAATCGACAACCTTGTCGTCGATGATTGCCCCCGTCGGGCAGGCGGTGCGGCACTGGTTGCACTTGCCGCAGTGCTCGCTGTCGAAGGGCGCATCGACGGGTAGTGGCAGGTCAGTATAGAGTTCGCCAAGAAAGAACAGCGAGCCTGCCTGGGGGTGAAGCAGCATCGAATTCTTGCCGAACCAGCCCAGGCCGGCCTTCTGGGCCAGGGCCCGCTCCATGACCGGTGCGGAGTCGACGAAAGCGCGATAGCCGAAGGAGCCGACTTCATTCTCGATGTGCTTGGCCAGGGTGGCCAGGCGCTTGCGGATCAGCTTGTGGTAGTCGCGTCCCAGCGCGTAGCGTGACACGTAGGCCTTGTCCGCCTGGCCGAGAACCTTGGTGGTCTCGATTTCTGGAGGCAGATAGTCCATGCGCGCACTGATCACACGTAAGGTGCCCGGCACGAGTTCCTCCGGTCGCGTGCGCTTGCTGCCATGCTTGGCCATGAAGGCCATCTCGCCATGGTGGCCTGCGGCCAGCCAGCGTTCCAGATAGCGCTCGTGCGTGGCCAGGTCGGTATCAGTGATGCCGATCTGCTGGAAACCCAGCTCGCGTCCCCATTGCCGGATGCGCTCGGCCAGGCCGGTGAGGTCGAGAGCGTCGCCGTCGTGGACGGATTGACGTGTCATCATGAGCGTGGAAAAACGAAGGAAACGGTGCAGGAAAGCGACTGGCGCGGAGGCGCCACATTACACTACATCACAGCCCACGTCACACCGGAGGAGAGCATGCCGCGACGTTATCGTCACCCCCTGTATCACGCCGCTCAGGTCCGGGAAATCGATCAGCGCATCATCGCCTCGCAGGAAGGAGGCGACGGCTTTGGCCTGATGCAGCGGGCGGCGAAGGCCGCCTACCAGCAGTTGCGCCGGCAGTGGCCCCAGGCCCGGCACCTATGTGTCGTGTGCGGTGCAGGCAACAATGCCGGCGACGGTTATGTGATGGCCGGGCTGGCAGCGCGTGACGGGCTCGAGGTCACGCTGATTGCCGTGCGTTCACCGGAGGAGCTCAAGGGGGATGCGGCCCGTGCCCATGCCATGGCGCAGGCGGAGTCCCTGAAGGCTCAGCCTTGGCAGGCCGGTATGTCCCTGGCCGGCGAGGTGATCGTCGATGCGCTGCTGGGCACCGGGCTCGGCGGTGAGGTACGCGAGCCGTTTGCCTCGGCCATTGCCGCCATCAATGACAGTGGCTTGCCGGTGCTGGCCGTGGATGTGCCCTCGGGTTTGTCGGCCGACACCGGCGGGGTGCTGGGCACGGCCGTCGAGGCCGACATGACGGTGACGTTCATCGCCGACAAGGTCGGGTTGCACACCGGCAAGGCGACCGATCATGTTGGACGTGTCGTTTATTGCCCGTTGGACATCGACCCGTTGGCTCAGGCCGACATCGAGCCGCAGGCGGACTTGCTCGATGCCGAACTGGTTCATGAGGCATTGCCTGCGCGTCGACGCAGCAGCCACAAGGGGAACTACGGGCATCTTCTGGTGATTGGCGGTGCGCCGGGTTTTGGTGGTGCAGCCCTGTTGGCCAGCCAGGCGGGGGCACGGCTGGGTGCCGGCAAGGTCAGCCTGGCCACGGCGCCGGAGCATGTCGGTGCCAGCCTGATTCGTACTCCAGAGATCATGGCGCGTGGCGTCAGGGGCGTTTCTGACGCCCAATCGTTGATCGACATGGCCGATGTCATCGTGGTCGGACCGGGACTTGGCAAGGACGCCTGGGGCCAAGGGTTGCTACAGGCAGCGCTGGATTCCGGCAAGCCACTGGTCATCGATGCCGATGGCCTGAACCTGCTGGCCCTGTACTGGCCCGACTTGCAGCGCGACGACTGGCTTCTCACGCCCCATCCCGGCGAAGCGGGGCGATTGCTGGGGAGCGATGGCGGCGAGGTGGAGGTCGACCGGCTGACTGCGGCTCGCGAATTGCAGCAACGCCTGCACGGGACAGTCGTGCTCAAGGGGGCGGGCACGCTCGTGGCGGGGCCCACCGGCACCGCCATCTGTCCCTATGGCAATCCCGGAATGGCCAGCGGCGGAACCGGGGATGTACTGTCGGGCATGTTGGGAGCGCTCATTGCTCAGGGTTTGACCATCGAACAAGCCGCTCGGGCCGGTGTCACACTGCATGCCCTGGCCGCTGACAAGGCGGCACACGAGGAAGGGGAGCGTGGCCTGCTGGCGGGCGATCTGGCATCCTATGCGCGAACCTTGATGAATCCCGATAACGGTCACTCTTCTTGAACGAAAGCATGCAGTTATCCTTGCGTGATGAAGCCTCGCAGGTCGCCTTGGGCGAGGCACTGGGCCATGCCCTGGAAGGGCGCGGACGCGTCTTTCTCCAGGGGGAGTTGGGCGCCGGCAAGACCACGCTGTCGCGCGGCATTCTACGTGCCTACGGCTACCACGGGGCCGTCAAGAGTCCGACCTATACCTTGGTGGAGCCCTATGCGCTTGGTGAGACGCAGGTGCACCATTTCGATCTTTATCGCCTGGGAGACCCGGAGGAGCTCGAGTTCATCGGGGCACGCGACCTGTTTTCCGAGGATAGCCTGTGTCTGGTCGAGTGGCCGAGTCGCGGCGAGGGATGGCTTCCCCGGGCCGACCTGACCGTGACCTTATCCGTCGTGGGTATGGGGCGGGAGGCCAGCCTGGCAGCAGGCACGCCCCATGGCGAAAGTGTCCTTTCCCGTCTGAATAGCATCCTTGCCGAAAAGGACGACTGACAACATTATGATGTGTGTGAATCGGCCGGCGTGTCGTCTGCGTCATGCCTTTGGACTGTCGCCGCGGCGGCTGGCCACTCTGTTTCTCGGGGTGACAGCGATGCTGTTGCCTGTCGTGGGGCTGGCCACTGACGTACAGAACCTGCGCATCTGGGCGGCCCCTGACCATGCTCGCCTGGTTTTCGACCTTTCCTCGCCTGCCGACGCCAAGGTCTTCTCCCTGGATAATCCCGATCGTCTGGTCATCGACCTGCCTGATAGTCGAATGCGCCTGGACCCGGAGACGCTGGATCTGGGGGGGAGCGCCGTCAGCAAGATACGTACGGGGGTACGACATGGCGACGATCTACGTGTCGTACTCGATCTCAGCCGGAATGTGGAACCCAAGCACTTCACGCTGGCACCCAACGACCAGTATGGCCACCGCCTGGTCGTGGATCTCGAGTACCCTGGGGCGAGCGCGGTCGAAAATCCCATCGACCCCATCGAGGCCAAGATCCGCGAGCGAGAAAAGGCGGTCGATCGGGCACTGGCCGAGGCGCAGGTGAGCGGCAATACCGCCCAGGCGCAAGCGACGCTTGCTCGTGAAAAGGCTCAGCCGCATCCCAAGCGGGACATCATCATCGCCGTCGACGCCGGCCATGGTGGCGAAGACCCGGGGGCCATCGGCCCAAGCGGCATCCGCGAAAAGGATGTGGTGCTGCAGATCGCCCGGCGGCTGGAATCGCTCATTCAGGGGACGCCCGGTTACAAGGCGGTCATGATCCGCGACGGCGACTACTACGTCGGTCTACGTCAGCGCACCCTGCTGGCGCGTGACCAGAAGGCCGATTTCTTCGTCTCGATCCATGCCGATGCCTTCAAGAGTCCGCGTCCCAAGGGGAGTTCGGTATTCGCGCTGTCACAGAGCGGCGCCACGTCCGAAACTGCCAAATGGCTGGCCGCCAGCGAGAATCGTTCGGACCTGATCGGCGGTGTGGATGGCAGTCTCAACCTGGCGGACAAGGATGAGGTGCTGCGCGGTGTACTGCTCGACCTGACCATGACCGCTACACTCAACGATTCGCTGGCCGTGGGCGGCCAGGTGCTAGATCAGCTCGGGCAGATCAATCATCTGCACAAGTCGCGGGTCGAGCAGGCAGGATTCGTGGTACTCAAGTCACCGGACATTCCTTCGTTGCTGGTCGAGACGGGGTTCATTTCCAACCCGCAGGAGGAGAAGCGGCTACGCGACTCGAGCTATCAGCATTCGCTGGCCAAGGCGATCTTTACCGGAATCAACGCCCACTTCCAACGCAATCCGCCACCGGCCAGCCTGCTGGCCTGGCAGCGCGATCAGCAGCGCGGCAGCCAGGCCAACGAGTACCGCATTCAACCCGGCGATACCTTGTCGGAGATCGCTTCGCGTCACGAAGTGCCGCTGCAGACGCTCAAGCAGGCCAATGCGCTCAACGGTGATGTGATTCGGGTCGGTCAAGTATTGCGTATTCCCCGGGGTTAAGCCCGCCCAAGGGTAACGACGATGGTAGATATGACGCAGACGCGACGCATACATGTACTCAATCCGCGCCTGGCCAACCAGATCGCTGCCGGCGAGGTGGTCGAACGGCCATCGTCGGTCGTCAAGGAACTGATCGAGAACGCCATCGATGCCGGCAGCCGGCGGATCGAGGTCGAGTTGGAGGCCGGCGGGGCGCGGCTGATCAAGATTCGTGACGATGGCAGCGGCATCGCCGAGGAGGACCTGCCCCTGGCCCTGTCGCGCCATGCCACCAGCAAGATCGAGTCGCTGGAGGACCTGGAGGGAGTGGCCAGCCTGGGCTTCCGGGGCGAGGCACTGGCGTCGATCAGTTCGGTATCGCGTCTGGAGCTGATCTCGAATATCGACGACGATCCCACCGCCGGCTGGCGCGTGGTGGCCGAGGGTCGCCAGATGGAGCCGCGCGTCACGCCGGCCCCGCATCCGCGCGGCACCTCGGTGGCGGTGCGCGACCTGTTCTTCAATACCCCGGCGCGGCGCAAGTTCCTGCGTACCGAGAAGACCGAGTTCGGCCACGTCGAGGAGGCGTTCCGGCGTCTCGCCCTGTCGCGCTATGACATCGGCTGGACGCTAAGACATAACCAGAAGACCGTGCACCAGTTGCGCCCGGCCATGGATGCCCCAGCGGGAGAGCGACGTATCAGCGCCTTGCTGGGCAGCAAGTTTCTCGACAATGCCCTGCATCTGGACATCGAGGCGTCGGGGTTGCGCCTGTGGGGCTGGGTCGGCCTGCCGACCCATTCGCGTGCCCAGGCCGATCAGCAATATTTCTTTGTCAACGGGCGCGTAGTGCGGGATCGCCTGGTTGCCCATGCCATACGCCAGGCCTATCGCGACGTGCTCTTTCATGGCCGGCATCCGGCTTTTGTGCTGTATCTGGAACTTGACCCCACCGTGGTCGATGTCAACGTGCATCCCACCAAGCATGAAGTGCGCTTTCGCGATGGCCGGCTGGTCCACGACTTCCTGTTCTCGAGCCTGCATCGGGCATTGGCGGAGGTCCGTCCCAACGAGACTTCGCGTGCCGGGGCCGAGATGCAACGCGGTAGTGAAGCCAGCGAGTCGGGAGATGATGCGCCTGCCACGCCGGGTACCGTCGCGACGGAACAGCAGGCATCCGACCCGTCCCGTTGGCAGCAGCAACCCATGGCGCTCTATCCTGGCCGTGATGGTTCTGGAAAGGGAGGCGAGTCGCGCCCGGGTGCCGATCGGGTACGTGAATTCATGGCCGGCTACCGGGCGCTTCATCCCGACCATGAGGAGGCCCTGCTGACACCGCAGCCTCCATCGCCCGGTGGAGCGGAAGCCGCTGTCGCCTGGCAGGAGCGCCGCGTCGACGAGCCCCCTGTTGCCACGCTGCCCTCTGCCAGTGCACACAGTGCACAGGTCATGCCTGGGGAGGACCCGACCCAGGCACCTCCGCTGGGGTATGCCATCGCCCAGTTGCATGGCGTCTATATTCTTTCCCAGACGGCGCGAGGCTTGGTGGTGGTCGATATGCACGCCGCCCACGAGCGCATCGTCTACGAGGGCATGAAGCAGCAGGTGCATGGCATTGCTTCGGGACAAGGGCATTTGGAGGCCCAACCGTTGCTGGTACCGGTGTCGCTGGCGGCCAGCCCCGGCGAGGTGGAAACTGCCGAGCGTTGCCGCGATGCATTTTCCCGTCTGGGTGTGGAACTGGATGTTGCCGGGCCCGAGACGCTGTTGGTGCGCCAGGTCCCGTTATTGCTGGTCCAGGCCGATGCCGAGTCGCTGATTCGTGACATGCTGGCTGACCTGGAACGCTATGGCCATTCCGATCGCATCGAAGCACACATCAACGAATTGCTGGCCACCATGGCCTGCCATGGCAGCGTACGTGCCAACCGGCGCCTGACACTGGCGGAGATGAATGCCTTGTTGCGCGACATGGAACGTACCGAGCGTAGCGGCCAGTGCAACCACGGGCGCCCCACCTGGACCGAGATGTCGATGCAGGAACTCGACAAGCTGTTCCTGCGTGGCCAATGAACGACAGAGTGACAATGCAGACCGACGACCGGCCTCTCGCCATCTTTCTCATGGGGCCGACCGCCTCAGGCAAGACCGACCTGGCCATGGCGCTGCACGAGCGGCTTGGTGCCGAGCTGATCAGTGTCGACTCGGCCATGGTCTATCGAGGCATGGACATCGGTACGGCCAAGCCGTCGCCGAGTGAACTGGCGCAAGCGCCGCATCGCCTGATCGATATCCGTGACCCGGTCGAGCCCTATTCGGCGGCCCAGTTCCGCGACGACGCGCGCGAAGAAATGCGCCGGATCACTGCCCGTGGCAATACCCCGCTGCTGGTCGGCGGCACCATGCTTTACTATAAAAGCCTGGTGGGCGGTATCGCCAACCTGCCCGAGTCCGATGCCATCGTCCGTGCCGAACTCGAGGCCTGGGCAGGAAGTGAAGGGTTGCAGGCGCTGCACGACGAGTTGCAGCGGGTCGATCCCGAGTCTGCCTTGCGCATTCACCCCAATGACCCGCAGCGGTTGATGCGTGCCCTGGAGGTTCAGCGCCTCACCGGGCGCCCAATGAGTGAACTGTGGCGCGAGCAGGCCAGGGGAACCTTCCCTTGGCGTACGATGTCCATAGGGCTGGCGCCGGCCGAGCGCCATGTGCTGCACGAGCGCATCGCGCAACGTTTCACACGCATGATCGAAGCGGGATTTATCGATGAAGTCGCCGGACTCCGGCAGCGGGGCGACCTGCACCCGGAACTGCCATCGATGAAAAGCGTGGGTTACCGCCAGGTGTGGCAGTATCTCGATGGCGCTTTTGATGAACAAGCCTTGAAGTTCAAGGGAATCGTCGCCACTAGACAACTGGCCAAGCGTCAGATGACTTGGTTACGTAGCTGGCCAGCGCTTCACTGGGTTGATTCACTGGGTCGCGCTCCGCTCGAGAAGGTCCTGAATCTCGTGCGCCCCTGACGCTCTTAGCGTAAGATAAGGGCTTCGTGTGGCGGTACGCTGATACGCTGCGCATACGTGACCCTAAGGGCACATGCCTCAGGCGAATCGATAAAAATACATCAACATCAAAGAGACAGTTAGGGAGAGCAAAATGTCCAAAGGGCAGTCCCTTCAAGACCCGTATCTGAACATCCTGCGCAAGGAGCGCATCCCGGTTTCCATCTTCCTGGTCAACGGGATCAAGCTGCAGGGACAGATCGAATCCTTCGACCAGTTCGTGATCCTGTTGCGCAACACCGTCAGCCAAATGGTGTACAAGCATGCCATTTCGACTGTGGTACCGTCACGTAACGTGCGGTTGCCGGCACAGGACCCCAATGCAGCTTCACAGGAAAGCTGATAAGAGGCCTTGATTGTTTTTTGAACGTCCCGACGCCGGAGAAACGGCGGTACTCGTCCATGTCGACTTTCAGGACGAACAGGAGCGCGAAGATCCGGGTGAATTCCTGGAGCTGGTGCGCTCCGCAGGGGCTGAGCCGGCGACCCTCTTGCAGGGAAGCCGGCGCAAGCCCGACCCGCGTACCTTCATAGGTAGCGGCAAGGTGGAGGAGCTGCGCGAGCTGCTGGCCGTCCATCATGCCGAGCTGGTCATTTTCAATCATGCGCTCAGCCCGTCGCAGGAACGTAATCTGGAGCGATCGCTCAAGTGCCGTGTCCTGGACCGTACCGGGCTGATTCTGGATATCTTCGCGCAGCGTGCGCGTACCCATGAGGGTAAGCTGCAGGTCGAATTGGCCCAGCTCGAGTACATGTCCACTCGTCTAGTACGTGGCTGGACCCACCTCGAGCGCCAGAAGGGCGGCATCGGTCTGCGTGGGCCCGGGGAAACCCAGCTCGAGACCGACCGCCGACTGCTGCGGGCACGCATCAAGGCGATTCACAAGCGTCTCGACAAGGTGCGCAGCCAGCGCGAGCAGAATCGCCGGGCAAGATCGCGCGCCGAGATTCCCAGTGTTTCGCTGGTCGGCTATACCAACGCCGGTAAATCGACCTTGTTCAACGCCCTGACGTCGTCTGAGGTATATGCCGCGAACCAGCTGTTCGCGACACTCGACCCCACGTTGCGGCGCCTTGAAATCGCCGATGTCGGCCCCGTGGTGCTGGCCGATACGGTGGGCTTCATTCGTCACCTACCGCACAAGCTGGTGGAGGCTTTCCAGGCCACCCTGCAGGAGGCGGCCGAGGCCTCGCTGCTGGTCCATGTCATCGATGCCGCCGATCCCGACCGTGAGCTGAATATCGGCGAGGTCGAGGGCGTGCTCGGGGAGATCGGTGCCGATGAGGTGCCCTGTCTGCGGGTCATGAACAAGATCGACCTGCTCGACAGCGCGCCACGCATCGAGCGTGACGGCAGCGGGGTTCCCGAGGTCGTCTGGCTCTCGGCCCAGCAGGGGCTAGGGCTCGACCTGCTGGCCGAGGCGCTCTCCGAGCGTCTTGCCGAGAACGTGATCGAGGCCCGTCTGACGCTGGCTCCAAAGCAGGGTAGACTACGTGCCGGCCTGCATGAGTTGGGCGCCGTGCGCGAAGAGACCTTCGACGACGAGGGCCACACGCTGCTGAGCGTACGCCTGCCGAGGCGAGATTTCATGCAACTTCTCGCTCGGCTGGGCGAGAAGGCCGAAGACTATCTATCACCGGAAGACATGGATACGTCGCCGGTGTGGGCCGACGAGGCCCGGCGGTGACCGATCGATGCCGGTGATGTCGATGGGCCGTGCACACCTGATCAACGCATGTCGCAATCAATGCTGAGTGGAGACGACGTATGGCTTGGAACGAGCCTGGTGGTGGTGGCAACCAGCACGACCCTTGGAGTGGTGGTGGCCGTCGCGGTGGCGGCGGCAATGGCGGTGGCGGTGGTAACAACCAGGGCCCGCCCGATCTCGATGAAGCTCTGAAGAAATTTCAGGACAAGCTCAACAATATGCTCGGTGGCGGTCGCGGCAAGCGTGGCGGCAGTGGCGGCACCGGGGGCGGTAGCGGCAAGCGCAATACCTTCACGTTGCCTGCGTTGCTGGTCATCATCGCTCTGGCAATCTGGGCGGCGTCCGGTTTCTACCTGGTCGACCAGTCCGAGCGTGGCGTCGTGTTGCGCTTTGGCAAGCTGCAGAACGTGGTGAGCCCCGGTCTGCACTGGAATCCGCCGTTTATCGATGACGTGCGCATGGTCAATGTCACGCGCGTACGCTCCATTGAGCAGTCCAAGTCGATGCTGACCCAGGACGAGAACATCGTCGAGGTCGACATGTCGGTGCAGTACCGGGTGACCGATCCGGGCGAGTATGTCCTCAACGTGCGTAACCCGGAACTCAGCATCGAGAATGCCTTGGACTCGGCGCTGCGTCATGTGGTCGGAGGGACCGAGATGCAGCAGATCCTGACATCGGGTCGTGAATTGCTGGCCGATACCGTGTCGACACGCCTGCAGTCCTACCTAAATACCTATGGGGCCGGTGTGACGATCCAGGCCGTGAACGTCGAGTCTACCTCGGCACCGGATGCGGTTCAGGAAGCGTTCGACGATGTCATCAAGGCTCGTGAGGATCGTCAGCGTTCCATCAACGAAGCCATTGGTTACGCCAATGCCATCATCCCGGTCGCTCAAGGTGAAGCCCAGCGCATGATCGAACAGTCACAGGGCTATCGTGAATCGGTGGTTGCCGAGGCACAGGGTAATACCAACCGCTTCAACTCCCTGCTGTCCGAGTATAAGAACTCGCCGCAGATCATGCGTGATCGTATGTATATCGAGGCGCTGTCCGACGTGTATGGCAATACCAGCAAGGTGCTGATCGATACCGGTGCAAATAGCCCGCTGATGGTGTTGCCACTGGAGCAGATGGGATTGCGCCAGGGCAGCCCGGAAGCGGATGACGGCAACGACGGTCAGTCCCAGAGCCAGGCGGGCATGGATCCGCGCATCCTCGAACGCTTGAGTAACAGCAGCAATAGCCAGCAGCAGAGCAGCAGTGGTATCCGCAGGGAGGGCCGTCAATGATCAACAATCGTTCACTGGTCATCGTCGCCGGCCTTGCGGTAGTCGCCTGGGTCGGCAGCAGCAGCCTGTACATCGTCGACGAGACGGAGCGTGCCGTGAAGCTGCGCTTCGGTGAAATCATCGAGGAGAACATCCAGCCTGGCCTGCACTTCAAGATTCCGTTCATCCAGACCGTGCGGACCTTCGACACACGTGTGCTCACACTGGACACCGACACCAGCCGCTACCTGACCGAAGAACAGAAAGCGGTGATTGTCGATTCGTTCGTGATGTGGAAGGTCGTCAACCCGACCCGTTACTACGAGGCAACCACGGGTAACGAGCAGACCGCCGAGCGGCTGATTATGCCTCGTGTGGATGAGAGCCTGCGTAACCAGTTCGGTCGCCTCGAACTACAGGAAATCATCGCCGAGAAGCGTGACGCGCTGATGGCGGAACCCACCGAGCAACTCAACGAGCTGCTGCGCGAGGAGTTGGGTGTTGCCATCATTGATATTCGCATCAAGCGCATCGATCTGCCGGACCAGGTGACCCAGGCGGTTTACGACCGAATGCGTACCGAGCGCCAGCGCGAGGCCCGCGAGTATCGCGCTCAAGGCCAGGAGCAGGCCGAGAAGATTCGTGCCAACGCCGATCGGCGTCGTCAGGTGTTGATTGCCGAAGCCCAGGCGCGTGCCGAGACCCTGCGCGGTCAGGGCGATGCCGAAGCGGCGGCGCTCTACTCCCAGTCCTATGAACAGGATGCCGAGTTCTTCCGCTTCTACCGCAGCCTGAACGCCTACCGCGACAGCTTCGATGGAAAAGATGACATGCTTGTCCTGGCGCCGGACAGCGACTTCTTCCGCTATCTCGAAAGCGCTCGCCCGGAACAGGGCCAGAACTCAGGCCAATGACGAAAGGCTCTCCGGGGTACACCCGGAGAGCAAACGTGGTAGAATCCTTCAACCGGGCGTGGCCCGGTTTTTTTGTGCGCCATTCATTTCTGGCAGGACAGGGTAAATGACCATCGCTGACCGCTGGCTGCTTCCCGACGGCATGGACGAGGTGCTTCCTCCGCAGGCGACCCGAATGGAGACGCTGCGTCGGGCGCTGCTCGATCTCTATTATCGCTGGGGTTACGACCTGGTAATGCCGCCGCCGGTGGAGTTTCTGGATTCCTTGCTGACCGGGACAGGAACCGACCTCGATCTCCAGACCTTCAAGCTCACCGACCAACTGACCGGACGCCTGATGGGCGCCAGTGCCGACGTGACGCCGCAAGTGGCCCGCATGGACGCGCATTCCCTGAAGCGTCAGGGGCCAGCGCGGCTTTGTTACTGCAGCCACGTCTTGCGGGCCAAGGCCGACCAGCATCAGGGTGGGCGCAGCCCTGTCCAGGTCGGTGTCGAGCTATTCGGCCATGCCGGCCTCGAGGCCGATCTGGAAATCCTGCGTCTGGCCCTGTCCAGCTTGACCACGGCCGGCGCCTCGGAGATCCACCTGGCACTCGGCCACATCGGAATCTATCGTGCCCTCGTCCAGCTTGCTAATCTGCAGGAGGATGCCCGGCGCGCGTTGTTCGAGGCCATCGAGCGCAAGTCACCCAGCGAGGTCAGGACGTTGGTGGCAATGCATGTCGCCGACGCGGGGCTGGCCGAGATGTTTTCCGCCTTGGTGAATCTGCATGGTGGCGAGGAAACTATCGAGGCGGCGCGTGGTGCATTGGTCGATGCTCCGGCAGAAGTGGTCGAGGCGCTTGACCAGCTGCAGTCCCTGTGCCAAGGCGTCAAGCGGGACTATCCCGACGTCACGCTGTACATCGACCTCGCCGACCTGCGGGGCTACCAGTACCACACGGGCATGATGTTCGCGGCGTACGTGCCGGGGTATGGCCAGGCGCTGGCCAAGGGGGGGCGCTATGACGATACTGGCCGCGCCTTCGGCCGTGCCCGACCGGCGACCGGCTTCTCGATGGATCTCAAGCTGCTGGCCACCCTGGTCGAGCAGGCGCCGCAGGCCGATGGTATCTGGGCGCCGACAATGGCAACCTCGGAAACCGAGGCGCAGCAGCTCAACGCGGCCATCGCGCACCTTCGCAATGCCGGGGAGCGGGTGGTACAGGCGCTGCCCGACCAGCAGACCGGTCCCGCCGAGCACCGCTGCAATCGCCAGCTCGTGCGCCTGGGCGACGACTGGCAGGTTTCACCACTGACATGACATGGTGGGCGTTGACTGACGCATCGCCCGCAAGGCCCGATTGGCGGTTTTCTAGTTCAAGAGACGAGAGTAATGGGCAAGAACGTAGTCGTACTGGGCACCCAGTGGGGTGACGAAGGCAAGGGGAAGGTCGTCGACCTGCTTACAGAGTCGGCATCGGCAGTCGTACGGTTTCAGGGCGGGCACAACGCCGGTCACACGCTGGTCATCGACGGCGAGAAAACGGTACTGCACCTGATTCCCTCGGGTATCCTGCGCGAAGACAAGACCTGCATCATCGGCAACGGCGTGGTGTTGTCTCCAGAAGCCTTGATCAAGGAGATTCGCGAGCTCGAGGCCAAGGGCGTCCCGGTACGCGAGCGCCTGCGCCTGTCGCCGGCCTGTCCGCTGATACTCTCTTACCATGTGCGTCTCGATCAGGCGCGCGAAAAGGAACGGGGTGTGGCCAAGATCGGCACCACCGGACGCGGCATCGGGCCGGCCTATGAGGATAAGGTGGCACGTCGCGGCCTTCGCCTGGGCGACCTGCTGCATCGCGAGCGTTTCGCGTCCAAGCTGGGCGAGGTGCTGCAGTATCACAACTTCGTACTGAAGGAATATCACCGCGAGGAGCCGGTCGACTTCCAGAAGGTGTTCGACGAGGCCATGGAAATGGCCGAAGAACTGCGCCCGATGGTCTGCGATGCCGTTACCTTGGTTCACGATATTCGCAAGCGCGGCGAGAACATCCTGTTCGAGGGTGCCCAAGGCTCGTTGCTGGATATCGATCACGGTACCTACCCCTACGTGACCAGTTCCAACACTACGGCAGGTGGAACGGCAACCGGCTCCGGTGTGGGACCGCTGTACCTGGATTACGTGCTCGGTATCACCAAGGCCTACACCACGCGCGTCGGCTCTGGACCGTTCCCCACCGAGCTGTTCGATGAATTCGGTCGTCATCTGGCTGAGCGCGGCCACGAGTTCGGTGCCACTACCGGACGCCCCCGTCGTTGTGGCTGGTTCGATGCCGTGGCCCTGCGCCATGCCGTGCAGATCAATTCGGTCTCGGGCATCTGCCTGACCAAGCTCGATGTGCTCGATGGCCTGGAGAACATTCGGGTCTGTGTCGGCTATCGCAGCAAGGACGGTGAACGGCTGGATACACCCGTCGACTCCGAGGGATACGAGGCCGTCGAGCCGATCTACGAGGATTTGCCGGGATGGAGCGAGTCGACGCTGGGAATCAAGCGCGTCGAGGGTCTGCCCAAGAACGCCCGCGCGTATATCAGCTTCCTCGAAGAGCAGACTGGGACGTCGATCGACATCATTTCCACCGGTCCGGATCGCAACGAGACAATCGTGCTGCGCAATCCGTTTACTGAATAACTAACTTCTCTTTGAAGGGAAGCTTGGAATGAATAGCCGGCGCTTTTGGCGCCGGCTATTTTTTGCGTGGAATGAATGACGCTGACCCTGGTCAGCTTTCCGTCACTTCGCTCTCGTCGGCGGCGGCACGCTGGATGGCCTCGACAGCTTTTTCGTCTTCCAGCAGGTCGCGCATGGTCTGCAGCGCAATCTGGCTATCACCATCGATCACCTTGTCCAGCCAGAGAAGGGCCTGCTGCTGGTTGGCGCCTTCCAGGCCGTTGGCCCAAAGGTAAGCCTTGGCCAGTGCCAGGCGGGCAGTCGAATGGCCCTGGCTGGCTGCCTTGTACAGCCACTCCGCACCACGGTTGGTGTCCACGTCGAGCACCTCACCAGCCAGGTACTCACGGCCCAGCGAGGCCTGGGCACCGGGGTGTCCGGATTCGGCCGCTTGGGTCATCAACTGTCGACCGCGTTCGACATCCTTCTCGATACCGGCCGTACCGTAGAGCAGTGCGCGTCCGAGGATAGACTGGGACCAGGCGACGCCGGCATTGGCAGAGCGAGTCAGCCACTTCTTGGCAAGTTCGGCATCCTGCTCGACGACATCGCCTTTCAGGTAGGCCTCGCCCAGCGCCTGTGCCGCATGGGGGTTGCCCCGCTCGGCTGCCTGGGTCAGGTAGCGTACGGCCGTGTCGATATCCTGCTCGACGTTATGGCCTTCCAGATAGGCTTCGCCGAGTGTCAGGCTTGCTGCATCGTCACCACTGGTTGCCGCTTGACGCAGCAGCTCTAGGCCGCGCTGGGGCTCCGCAGGCACTAGCCTCCCTTCGAGAAGGATGCGCCCGAGATCGCGACGCGCACCGGCATTGCCTCGGGCCACGGCGCTCTTCAGGTAATTGATCCCATGCGTGGCGTTCTGCTTGACGCCCTTGCCTTCAAGATACATGTTGCCCAAGCTGGCCGCGGCGCCCGCATGTCCTTCGTCATAGGCGCGTTCGAGCCAGAGACGTGCCTCTCGGTAGTTCGGGCTCACGCCGGAGCCGTTGAGGTAGGCGCGTCCCAGGTCGGCCATTGCCGAGGGGTCGCCAAGTTCCGCGGCACGCTTGAGTGCATCGATGTCGCCGCGCTCGCCGCGGGCACGGTAGGTGCGAGAGAGCGCGTCGGTGGCGGAGTCGTGTCCGGCCTGTTGCGCTCGCTTGAGCCAGTACTCGGATTGCGCCAGGTCCTGATTGACCAGATTGCCTTCGCGGTAGGCACGGCCCAGCTCGACCATCGCATAGGCATCGCCGCCTTCGGCGGCGGTTTCGAGCAGGCGCACGGCCTGGCCGGGCTCGGTCTCCTGTAGCGGGCCGTCGAGGTAGGCCACGCCCAGCTTGGTCATGGCAGTGGTATCACCGGCCTCGGCGGCCTGCTTCAGGAGTTGTTCCGCCTTGACGGGGTCGCTGTTGAGTACCTCGCCTTCCAGGTACGCTTCGCCGAGCAGGCGAGATGCGAAAACCTGCCCCTCGGCAGCGGCTTCCTTGAGCAGTTGCACGGCGCGCACGCCGTCCGGCGCAACTCCGTTGCCTTCCAGGTACGCTTCGCCGAGCTGGGCCGTGGCATAGCTGCTGCCTGCTTCATGACCCCGCTGCAAGTACTCGATGGCACGCTGGGGCTGGGTCGGACCATTTTCGGGGTCGAGGTAAACTCCCCCCAGGACAGCCAATGCCAGAGGATCGTTTTCCCGGGCGGCCTGTTCGAGCAGGTCGATTCCCCGGTTGGGTTGCGCCGGTAGCACATTGCCTTCGAGATAGGCACGACCCAGCACAACTTGGGCATAGGTGGACCCTTGGTCCGCAGCCATGCTTAGCCAATGCTCAGCCTGCGTCGGGTTGGGAGTGACCCCGTTCTCGCCAAGCAGGGCATTGCCGAGATGTTCCATGGCTTCGACGTCGCCTGCCTCCGCGGCCTGTCGCAGCAGATCCATGCCGCGCTGGGTGTCTCCCGAGGCCAGCAGCATTTCGCCGGTCTCCGCCAAGGCTTCGGGGTTGCCGGAATCGGCGGCCCGCATCAGCCATTGACGCCGCTTGTCGGGATCAGGCTCCAGCAGGCCATTCTGCGAATATAGCGAGGCCAGGTTGACCATGGCGCCGACATCGCCGGCGTTAGCCTTTTTCTCGAGAATATCGGCGTAGCGGCGGGCATAGGCACGTGACTGACTCAGATTCTGCTGATACCAGCCATTTTCACTGTAGGCTTCGGCCAGGGCGCGCAGCGCCCCTTCATGATTCTGCTTGGCGGCACTCTCGTAGAACTTGATCGCCATGCGGGGATCGGCAGGCACTCCCTGGCCCTGGGCCAGCATATCGCCCATCATGTCCTCGGCGCTTCCGCCGGTACCGGCCTCCACGGCTTGCTTGACCAGGCGATAGGCAAGTGTCTCGTTGCGCTGGACACCGTCACCAGCCAGGTAGAGCCGGGCCAGGTTCAACGAGGCATAGCCTTGAATTGAGGTAGGGGTCCGAATGGCTTCGCCATAGTACTCAGCGGCTTTGGCAGGGTCGCGAGCCACGCCCAGCCCTTGGGCGTAGACCTTGCCCAACTCGTAATAGGCTGGTGGATAACCCTGTCGTGCCAAGGCCCGCAACTGAGCGATACCATCGCTGGTGTTGCCGCTCTCCACGGCCTGGCTGGCCATGTCGACACGCCCCCAGTCCATGGAATCCATATCGGCTGGTGCACCGCCGTCGAACCAGTCACTGTACTGTGAATCGACGGCGGGCTCGGGCAGCCCGCTGGTCTGCATGCCGCCACCGCCTGTTGCGCAACCGCCCAGCCAAAGTGCGGCAGTTGCGGTAGCAAGCCATCTTGCGGATCCTGCCGAACGAGTCACGTTCCGTAGCGTCGGATCTGTCATCACTGTCTTCTCCTGGTGCAAAGCGATACGAGGACTGGCTTTCCTTGCCCGTCCACTCAAAGCATGGCGTTTGCCACTGCCTCGTCATTCGCCTTGGTCAATAATTGGCGCATGGTGTCCAGTGCAAACTGGCTACCGCTGTCGAGCACGGTATCCAGCCATAGCAATGCCTGCTGCTGGTTGGCATCTTCGAGGCCATTGGCCCAGAGATAGGCCTTGGCCAGTGCCAAGCGAGCCGAGGGATGGCCCTGCTGGGCTGCCTGATAGAGTAGTTCGGCGCCTTGCTGGCGATCCTTGGTGAGGAGTTCGCCCTTGAGGTATTCCCGGCCCAAGGCGACCTGGGCACCGGCGTGGCCCTGCTTGGCGGCGTCAAGAAGAAGACGCTCGCCACGCTGCACGTCCTGCGTGAAGCCGTTCTCCCCGAACAGATAGGCATAGCCTAGTCGATAGCGGGAGGGGATGTGTCCGCCGTCGGCGGCCTGGGACAGCCACTGCCTGGCCTGCTGAGGGTCCTGGGCGACACCGGTGCCTTCGAGATAGGCTTTGCCCAGCAGGCGAGCCGCACCGGTGTGTCCTGACTGCGCGGCAGCCTTGAGCAGCGGGATGGCCCTGTCGGGGTCGGCAGGAAGTCCCGTGCCGGTCAGCAGCAGTTCGCCAAGGTCGGCACGGGCGCCTTCATGCCCTCGCTCGGCTGCTATCTGGAGATATTCGGCGCCCTGGGACGGGCTCCTTTCGACACCCTCGCCGGCCAGATACATGCGGCCCAGCTCGGCGGCCGCGCCGGCGTGCCCACCCTGCGTGGCCCGAGCCAGCCAGCGGGCAGCGCTAGCCTTGTCGATCCCGAGCCCGGTGCCGTGTCGATAGGCCCGGCCCAGCGTCGCTGCCGCGTTCACGGAGCCCCGATCGGCTGCGTTCGACAACCAGTACCTGGCCTGTTCGGGGTCACGTTGCAGTTGTGCTTCGCCCAGGTCCCGCATGGCATAGATATCGCCTGCCTGGGCGGCCTGACGCAACATGGCCAACCCTTGGTCCGTTTGGCCTTCCTCGAGCAGGATGTCTCCAGCTGTGCCCATCGAGCCGACATGGCCGGCCTGTGCCGCTCTCATCAGCCAATGTCGGTGTTGATCTGGTTGCGGTCCCAGCAAGCCGTCCCGCTCATACAGCCTGGCCAAGGCTGCCATGGCATCCGCATCGCCCTGGTGAGCCTGCCTCTCGAGTGTTCTGGCGTAGCGCTCGGCGTAGTCATTGGCGAGAGACACATCGCGTGCCAACCAGCCACCTGGGGCATGCGCCTCGGCCAAGGCCTGCAGGGCCTGCCCGTCGCCCTGAGCCGCTGCCTGGGAATATAGCACCGAGGCGCGCTGGGTACTGCGTGACGTACCGCGCCCCTCGACGAGCATCTCGGCGAGCGCGACCTGGGCATTAGGGCCGGTATCCTCGGCAACCGCCTGACGAAAGAGCTGGTAGGCGAGCGACTCGTTCCGGTCGACGCCGCGTCCGTCACGATAGAGGCGACCAAGACGCAGGGAGGCATTACCGAGAATGGGGGAGGGGCGGCGTAGCGCCTGCCCATAGTATCTGGCTGCCTCGGCCGGGTCCGGGGCCATGCCCAGCCCCTCTTCGTACAGCTTGCCCATTTCGTAGTAGGCCGGCGGAAAACCTTCATTCATCAGCGAGGCAAGCAACCCCTTGGCGCGTTGGGCATTGCCTGACTCTGCGGCCTGGCGGGCAAAGTCGATACGCCCCCAGTCCATGGAGTCCATGTCTGCGGGGGCTCCCCCATCGAACCAGTCCTGATAGGCGGGATCGATGGCGCTATCCAGCGCCAAGGAATGGCCGCGCTCCATGGCACAGCCACCCAGTAACATCAGCGAGGTGGCAGCGAGCAGGCCTTGACAGGCTCGTGCACGCCGCAGGGACTGGCTCGACGTAGCACTGACAGTCATTAAGTACGCCCTCCTATGCGGGTCAATCGGGCCAGTCTGTGCCGGCCTGTCACTCGGACATGTCCTGCAGTTCGGCCATGCGCTCTTCAGTCTCTTTTATGACTTGGTGTTGCTGATCGTCGGGGTCCATGTAATACAGCGTGACATAGCCACCAGCGCCACGGTTGAACACGGGACGGAGCGGTTTCAGGAACTTGGCGATACGTGGCTCGTCGAAGCGTGACTGGTAGATTTCCATCCAGGAAAAATACTGGTCATCCTGGAAAAACCCCCGGTACTGCTCTTGTGGAGCCATGTCGCCGAGTTGGGTGGGGTCCTCGAAGATATCCAGCGCGAAGCTGACTGCATCGTGGATGGTGTGGCCATCGATCTCCAGGTCGTAGATGTCATAGCCCTGACGGGCAATGAGTTGCATGTTGGGAATCAGGTAGAGCAGGGCGTAGTTCTGGTAGTGGCTGGCCCGGCGTCCGCGTTTCATCTCCAGCCGAAACGCGCCTTCCGGTGTCAGGTCGCTGAGCGCCGAGTAGATGGCGCTCACGCCGAAGCGAAAGAGTTCGTTGTCCTGGGTCAGGATGCCGACCGAGGTTGCGTATAGCGCCCGCCGATAGAAGTGGTTGTTGCAGCACGTGTTCTCCGGCAAGCCGGGAATATCGGCGTGCTGGTGGGCCAGGCGATTCAGCCAATCATCGACATGCGCGATTTCTTCGTCCATGCCTTCGATGTCCGGTCGTACAATGGAGTAGGCCATGGCGGCAGCGAAGATCATCGATTCCGTCGCGAACCAGGCCTGAGGCTGGGAGGTCTCGAAATAGAAGTCCATCAAGGCGTCGGACGTGGCCCAATGATCGAGGAACTTGACCAGGCATTCGGCATAATAGATGTCCTCACTGGCAACGTAGGAGCCTGCAAGCTTGGCGACGGTATCCTCGAACTGGAACATGGGGCGTGAAACGACTCGCCACTCCTTGGGGTTCGGATAGAAGCCTGGTACGCGGATCTGATCGTCCAGAGGGGGAATGGCGAGCAATTCCCGGCAACTCGGACCGCTCTCCAATTGCGCTGACTGTTGCAAGAGAAGGGCATTATCCGTCTGGTTGAGCAACGCCATGCGCTCGTGCACGTCGAAGTAGGAAGCGTCGGGATCCGTCACCGTATACTCGGAGAGATCGAGCGCCCGGCGTTCTTCCAGTGACATGGCCATGGCCTCGGTTGCCGCCAGGGCGAGGCATGCCACGAGCAGTCGGCTCATGCCTTTGAGTGTATTGCTAAGTCCATTTGGCAAAGACATCACTATCTACCGTAGTCAGATGTGGATTGAAATCATGTGGCGACAGTTCCCTGGTTACGTCCTGGCGGCTGGTCAATGTGCCGTTTTCTTCCAGATACGTTCTTTTTGTTCTTCCCTGCGGTCCTGCAGTGTTTCGTGCCACTGGGCCTGCGGATCCATGAAATGAAGCGTCACGTAGCCCCCAGTACCCCGGTTGTAGATTGGCCGGTAAGGCGTGATGAACTCGGCGATCCTCGGATCGTGGAAGCGCGACTGGTACATTTCCATCCAGGCGAAGTACTGGTCGTCCTGGAAGAATCCCTTGTACTGCTCGTGCGGTGCCATGTCGCCGAGGGCTGATGGGTCCTCGAACGTATCCAGGGCAAAATCGACCGCATCGTGGATGGTGTGACCATTGATCTCCAGGTCGAACACGTCATAGCCCTGGCGTGCAATGATCTGCAGGTTGGGGATCAGGTAGAGCAGGGCGTAGTTCTGGTAATGGCTGGCCCGACGTCCGCGCTGCATTTCCAGGGGAAAGGCACCTTCCGGTGTCATGTCGCTGAGTGCCGAATAGATTGCACTGACACCGAAGCGGAACAGTTCATCGTCATCGGTGAGTACGCCCACCATCGTGGCGTACAGGGCACGCCGGTAAAAGTGGTTGTTGCAACAGCTGCTGTTGTGACCGGGGATGGCCGAGTGCTGGTAGGCAAGGCGACTGAGCCAGTCGTCGATGCGCTGGATTTCGCTGTCCATTCCTTCGACTGAAGGGCGAACCACCGAGTAGGCCATAGCTGCCGAGAAGAGCATGGACTCGGTCGAGAACCAGGCCTGTGGCTGCTGCCAGGTGTAGAAGAAATCCATCAGGGCATCGGACTCGGCCCAGTGGTCGAGGAACTTGACCAGACACTGTGCATAGTAGTCATCCCCCGTTGCCACGTAGGTGCCGGCCAGGCGGGATACCACATCCTCGAACTCAGTGAGCGGCTTGACGGCAAACCGCCACTCGTCCGGGCTGGGATAAAAGCCCGGTATGCGAATTTTCTTCTCGAGTGGCGGAATTTCCAGCATCTGCTGGCAACTGACGCCATAGGAGAGTTCGTGAGCGTGCTGCATCAGTAACGGGTTTTCCGTGTCCTCCAACAGCGCCATGCGTTGTGGTACATCGAAGTACGATGCATCGGGATCCGTGACCGTATAGGCAGAAAGATCCAATTGCTGGCGCTCTTCGTATGTCATGCTCCAGGCCGGTGTGATGCCGACGAGAAACAACAATCCCATCACCAGGCCGCGGCCGGTGTTCTGCGTACGTAATGTCATGGCGAATTCTTTATTTTAGGTGTATGGCGTGCGCTAATGTTCGTTCAGGTATTGCCTCGCTGCCGGTAGAAGCGGAAGTCGGCAAAGTCGGCCACCTGATCCTTGGGGGTGCGCCACCCCTTGCCGTGACCACCGAAGAAGGTCGAGAACATCAGGCCATCGACATAAATGTCGTCATCACGACGGTAGATGATGTTGTGCTGCTCGAGGACCGGCTCGCCATCGATCCAGACCCGGGCGACACCGTTATCCCGACCGGGATCATTGAGGATGATTTCCTGTTCGACGGTGACCCATTCGCCGGTCGGAAAGGTCCAGCGGCCACGCCCCACCGACTGGCCATATTCCTCGTCCTTCACGACATATTCGTAGAGCTCGCCCTTGCCATCCTCACGCCACATGAAACGCATGGAAAAGCCTTTTTCGCCGTTGACCTCGTCGCCGCCGCTTGGGGCGTTGCCGCCGTACAGGCCGGGCAGTTTCCCGCCTTTGACGAAATCGAACCCTGGTTCGAAGCGCACCTTGTATTGCAGGCAGGCACGCTCGGCGCGGTGCAACTCGCCGATCGTCGCGTAGAACCCGGCGCCTCCTTCTCCCTGGTCGCTGGGCGCCGATGTGCCTTCAGGGTAATGAACTCGCAGCGCCGTTTCTCCCAGTCCGGCTTCCTGGGGGGAAATCACCTCGACGTTCTTTTCGGTGCCCCAGTCGTCATTGGTACCGTAGCCGAGGCGCACGGCCTCCTTGCCATCACGGGCGTAAGACGGTGGCGCAAGATCGGCCACCAGGTCATAGCGCATGGAGCAGGCAGCGACCTGAGGCGTGGAAAGCTGGATCTTGTCGTCCTTGTTGCCTTCGTCTGCTTGCGAGAGCAGGGGAGATGCCGCGAGAAGACTCGCGGCCAGTACCTTGAGGGAAACCCGACGCGTCGATCCTTGGCGAGTCGAGTCGATAAGTTGGTAGTCAGCGTGCAGTGTCGACATGTCGAACTCCTAGCTGTGTCTCTAACGGACGTCCTGGCGACGACGCTCAGGTCTCGCTCAGTGTCGTGGTGTCGTTTTCGACGCTCTCGTCCTTGCGCGCCGTAACGGTCGTTGCACTTCCGGCCTGGGCATTACCATCACTGGGTATGACTGACTCGCCGGAGGATTGAGCGGTTTCGGTGGTCTCGCTGACCTGGGTGCCGGAAGTGGAACTATCGCCAGGCAACACGGCCTCGATCAGGTCCGTTGCCTGCTGGTAGATGGCGCGACCACCCTGCCAAACCCATTCCGCCGTAGCATCGACCAGGGGAACTTCGGAGAAGCGCACATCGACGGGGACACCGACGGCACTGGCAGGAAGCGGTTCCTCGGGCACCAGCAGGACACTGGCGACGTTCTGCTGTTGACGTACCCATTTGGGGAAACCGGCACGCGGTTGGCTTTCCACGTCCAGAGCGATGGTACGCACCGTGGCCTCGATGGGCTCGGAGGCGTTGGGCAGGGCGATGTAGGCCTTCTGGTGCGGTTCGATCCGGGCGATGTCGCTCATGTGTACCAGCGCTTCCGCCATGACATCGTTGGGGCCGGTGCGCAACAGTGTCATGATGCGTTCGCTTTCGTTGATCCAGGTCCCGCCGGCACTACTGAGTGCCCAGGCCACCTGGCAATCGCAGGGGCTGTAGATGGTGTTGGCGGCAACGCGGGCTTCCAGGGCATCGATACGCGAACTTTCGAAGTCGCGGGCTGTCTCGAACTGCTCGATACGGGCCCGAGCGACTTCCGGCGACACGCTTTCATAGCTGGAGGGCTCGCCGCCGGATGGGCTCGTCGACTCGGGCATGGTGACATTGCTGTCGCCAGGTGCCTCGATCGCCTCGCGCATGTTCTCGATCAGCTGCTGGTTGTAGGTATACGATGCCTTGGCCAAGATCAGCTGGGTCTGCAGGTCGCTGTTGTTGACTTCGGTCAGCTTCTGGTCGCGCGTGACCTTGTCACCGGCCTGCAGGTCATGCTCGGCAAGAATGCCGGGCCCGGGGGCGCGAATGTCGACACGCGGAGCGGTCACCGCCGCAAAGCTGGGCTCGATGAGCATGAAGTTGCGATAGGCAGTGGCAGCGGCGACGGCGACGAGAGTCAGGCCGGCTAGGATCAGCAGCGAGTAGCGTCCCCAAGGTTTCTTGGGCTTGGTCGTCTGGGCGGCAGCGGCGCGGGTGTTTCGCTTGCGCGGAGTCTGGGGGTCTTCCTTCTCGACCAGGTCCTCGATGGCCGCATAGCGGCCACTGAGATGAGAGCGAATGACCCGGCGCAGCAACTCGCGATGGCGCTGGTCGATCTTGACGATTTCGAAGGCGATTTCGTGGCTGTTGCCCTTGCGCTCGGACTGGTTGCGCAGTGCGCGGGCCGTGACAGGCACGATCAATTCGGCAGCGCCCGCCATCAGCAGCAACGACATGGACGCGACACGGCCTTCTTCGAAGGGCTTGTCGCTGTGAATCGAGAATCCACCCAGCGACAGGTCGTGGCCCGGCAGACTGCGCCCATCTTCCAGCTTGACCTGGAAAGGGGCATCGATGCGGACGTGACGGCGCTCGTCACGACGCTCATGATTCAGTTGACCGCCCACGCCACTGTTCGACCCGGTGCCGGGTTGACTGCGCGTATTGCGTGAGTTGCCCAACGTGGGCTCGTTACGATTGTCAACGTTGGGGATATGCTCGTCGGCCATAGTGTCATTCTCCATTTACGTATCGACTGACCCGGGGTCGTCACGCCTCGGCGGAACGAAGCCTCACTTCCATGTTGGTCAGCGTTATGGGGCGCTCCTGGGTAACCAGGGTGCAGCTATCATCTTGTCCACACGTCATGCTGCCGATGTCACTCAGTGGACGGTCGCGTGAGTCACGGAGTCGCTCGGCAATCGCCGGGTCGACCAGCAGCGTCGTGGTCCGGTTGCCGTCATAACCCGACATGCTGGCGGCACGTATCGCCTCTAGCTTGGCCAACTCTTTCGGCAGGGTGGCATCCAGAAACATCTTCCCTGCAGGTAGCTGAACGTGGCCATCCATGGGCACATCGGCCAACGTCAGTGCGATCCAGTAACTGTCGCCATCCAGGTCTTCCCCGCTGGACAGCAGGCCGCTTTCGTCCTTGAGCACGGCGAGAGCCGTTCGGTCGGGTGGTGCCAGGACACCGACAGCGATGGCCAGTATCAGCAGCATGGTGCCGGCATAGACGCCATGGATGAGGTGGCCCATGCGCCGCTGGCGGCGTGCGGCCTTGGGATCGCTGGGCTCCCCGGCGGAGATGCCTTGACGGGACCATTTCTGTCGATTGAAGCGAAAGCTGACGTAAGTCTTCAGCAAGGCGCCACCGATCTGGTTGTAGTAGAGCAGGGGCACCCAGAGCAGGCTGAAGCGACCACGCTGCATGGCCAGTACGGTCGATGCGATGCTGCGGGTGAAGATGATCCACAGGGCATAGGCAAAGATGAACGACGGGCGCACGAACAGCGTCAGCAGAATCGCCACGGTCGGGCCGATCAGGGTCGTCCACATGGATAGTCGCTGATCGACCAGACTCCACCATGTGAACATGCCCATGGAGCGGGGGCCAAGAGAAATGGCCCGACCGCTGGTGCGTAGCATGTTGCCGAACCAGCGGCGCATCAGATCGATAGTGGATTTGAAGAAGCGATCACGATCGGGCAGTTCCTCGAAGCCGGATACATAGACATCCGGGATGTAGAGCATCTTCCAGTGATTCTTCATCAACCAGTACCAGGTCGACTTGTCATCACCGGACAGGAACTTGAAGTTGCCGAAGCGCCAGTGCTCTACATGATCGTTTTCGACCAGTTCGATGAATTCGGGGTCGGTCGCCAGTTCGGCGCGGAAAGCGCTGTAGCGGCCGGTGAGGACCAGCAGACGCTCGGAGATCGACATCGAGCTCATCACCAGGTGACGCTGGGCGTAGCGCAGGTCGTACCACTCTTTTGTGACATCGCCGCCATTGACGATGGCCCGATTGTTGGTGGTCAGTGCGCCCAGCTCATCGTTGGCGAGAAAGAAGGAAAGGGAATGCTCCAGGGTGCCTGGCTCGATCTGGATGTCGCCATCCATCGAGACCAGCAGCGAGCGGTGAGACGGCAGGCGGCGTGAAATGGCACGCAGCACTTCGGCCATGGCCGAACGCTTGCCGTCGCCTTTCTGGAACATGTAGCTGATCTCGATGTTGGTCGGCCAGCCGTTCTCGGCCATGACGTGCTCGATGACGTCGACATCGCTGCGATCGGAGATCGCGGCAAAGATAGTCGTAGGTACCCCGTAGGCATGCGCATCCCTTATCAGGGCATCGTAGACGGCAAAGCTCACTTCCGGCTCGATGCGAAAGGAGGTGCACAGGACGTAAAGATGATCGGGCTTTTCCACTGCGCCAACAGCGTCGGCCTGAGCGCGCAGTTCGGGAAAGACCTTGCGGTTGTACCAGACGGAGCGTATTGCCTGGACAAACCACCAGGAATATCGCCAGGCACCGATAATACCAATGGCGAGAATGAAGCTCTTGGATTCCGGCGAGAAGACCTCTGGGGGCAGCTCGAAGACCAGTACGATCAACAGCGCTGCACCAAACAGAAAGGTCGTCAACTCCGTGACCCAGCTGGCCCGGGTGGCATCGGATTGAAAGTTCTGCATGTCGAACCATCCTTGATCGCGACAGAGGGAAAACTCGGTTTTCCACGCGCCGATATCGACATCGTTGAGGTGTTGGCAGATGAAGTTCCAAACATCTGCATTACAGTTAATTGATTTAAGGGCTTCTTATCCCAAGCCATTAATCAAATAACAGTATGTCAAGGCAGTTAGTTACCTGACTCCTGACAGCGAGGGTCGCTCTGGCAACAAGAAATACGCAAGCCGCATACTACCCGACTGGGAGGTTCCATATCGAATCGGTCCGGCTTGCGTATCGTCACCATGGCAGGCCCTACCCGGAGGTAGCTAGGTCAGCCTTGCAATCAAGCGGTGCGCTTGAGCGATGACTCGCTCTGCGTGCGTGTGACGTCTCGCTTGAGCGAGTCGCCACGTCCCATGGCGTAGTAGAGGAAACCTGCTGATTTGACGGTTTCCGGGTCGAACAGGTTCCTGCCATCGACAATGACAGGCGTGCTCAACTTCTGTTTGAGATGATCGAAGTCGATGGCGCGGAACATCTTCCACTCTGTGCAGATGACCAGGGCATCGGCACCTTCGAGTGTATCGTCACGTTTCTCGGTGATGACCAGGTCGTTGCGCTCGCCATAGATACGGCGACACTCGGTGGCGGCTTCCGGATCGTAAGCCTGAACCTTGGCACCTGCTTCCCACAGGGCTTCCATCAGCGTACGGCTGGGGGCCTCGCGCATGTCGTCCGTGTTCGGCTTGAATGCCAGCCCCCACAGGGCGATGGTCTTGCCCTTGAGATCGCCATCGAAGGCCTGGGACAGTTTCTGGAACAGCTTACCTTTCTGACGCTTGTTGACGGCTTCGACGGCGTTCAGCAGTTCAGCATCGTAGCCGACATTTCCAGCAGTGCGCGCCAATGCCTGGACGTCCTTGGGGAAACAGGAGCCGCCGTAACCGCAACCGGGATAGATGAAGTGATAGCCGATACGAGGATCGCTACCGATACCGTGGCGAACCTGCTCGATATCGGCACCCAGGTTTTCCGCCAGATTGGCAACTTCGTTCATGAAGCTGATCTTGGTGGCAAGCATGGCGTTGGCAGCGTACTTGGTCAGTTCGGCGCTGCGTACGTCCATGAACATCAGCTTTTCGCGATTGCGGTTATAGGGAGCATAACACTCGCGCATCGCTTTCTTTACTGGCTCGGCATCAGTGCCGACGATAATGCGCGCTCCCTTGGAGAAGTCCTCGACCGCTGCGCCTTCCTTGAGGAATTCCGGGTTCGAGCAAACGTCGAAATCGATATCGGCCCCTCGCTCCTTGAGGGTGGCGCGGACGGTAGCGCTGACCTTGTCGGCCGTACCAACGGGAACGGTCGACTTGTCCACGATGATCTTGTACTCGTCCATGTGAGTGGCGATGGTTTCCGCCACCTTGAGCACGTATTTCAGATCGGCACTGCCATCTTCGTCGGGTGGAGTTCCGACAGCAATGAATTGCAGCTTGCCATACTTGACGGCTTTGGCAGCGTCGGTCGTGAACTGGAGGCGACCGGCTTCCATGTTCTGCTTGAGCATGGGCTCAAGACCGGGCTCGTAAATGGGGACTTCACCATTGTTGAGCCGGGCGATCTTGTCCTCATCGACATCGACGCACATCACGTCATGGCCAACATCCGCCAGACAGGTGCCTGTGACGAGACCAACATAGCCAGAACCGAAAATGGTGATTTTCATGAATACCACTCCTTGGTATTTGGGAGGTGAAACTGTTTTCTAACAGTGTTCGCTATCTATACCTGAGTCTACCGGCGAGGCGATCCTTTCTCGATAGGTGAAAACTCAAGGAATATAGAATCTTACAAGATTTTTGCAGCTGGTTTCAAAGCGTTTACGTTCGTGTGCTTGTCCAGAACTTTGTAGCTTAGCCTAGAGACCTTGGGTCCATGCGTCAAATGTCTTATTTAGACGACTTTCAAGCAGTCTAAGTGTCTCTTTATGGATACAATTCTGCTTTGCTGCGCTGCAGCTATGTAACAGAAAGGAAATGCTAGCCACGAGTGATAATCGTTATTGCCTATTTGATAACTAGAAAACCTCAATCGAGATGGCGCCTTCACAATGGTTTTAATGAGGACTAAAATGGTCCTCATTCTTTCGTTGGCTGGAGCGCAGGAATGCTAAAGCTGTCCAAGCTAACTGATTACGCCGCCGTGGTGATGGCGCAGATTGCCAGGCAGCCAGAGCAGTCATATGCCGCCACCGAGTTGGCAGAGGCGGTCAATCTGCCGCACCCCACGGTCAGCAAGACCTTGAAAATGCTGGTGCGTGCCGGCTTGTTGATCTCCCAGCGCGGAGTTCAGGGTGGTTATCGTCTGGCGCGTCCGGCCAATCAGATCACGGCGAGTGACATCATCGCTGCCATCGAAGGGCCTGTGGCCATGACTGATTGCAGTCATGCAGGCGGTGGGTGCGACCTGGCGGGCAGTTGTGGTGTCGCCGATAACTGGCAGCGCGTCTCTCTGGCGATTCGCACGCTGCTCGATAGCGTTACCCTGGCGCACCTGGCACAGACGACACCGATCAAGTTGCCAGTGCAGCTACCTATACAGAGCGTTTCTCTGGCCGCTTCGGCCGAGGGGTGAGCGCCGTCATTTGGCTTGAACAAGGGTCATCCATACAGGCCCGGAGGAAAAGACCATGGCTACCGAGGAAATGGAAAAGCTTGTCCGTCGCGAATATACCCAAGGGTTCGTGACTGACATCGAAAGCGACACCGTACCACCCGGCCTGGACGAGAGCGTGATCGCCTTCATCTCGCAAAAGAAGGGTGAGCCGGAATGGATGCTCGAATGGCGCCTCGATGCCTATCGGCAATGGCTCAAGATGAAGGAGCCGTCCTGGGCGCATCTCAACTATCCGCCTATCGATTATCAGGCGATTTCCTATTATAGCGCGCCGAAAAAGCCCGAAGACCGTCCGCAGAGCCTCGATGAGGTCGACCCCAAGCTGCTCGAGACCTATGAGAAGCTGGGCATTCCGCTGCATGAGCGCGCTGCGCTGGCCGGGGTTGCCGTCGATGCCGTATTCGACTCGGTCTCGGTGACCACCACCTTCAAGGAGAAGCTGGCCGAAGCCGGGGTCATCTTCTGCTCGATTTCCGAGGCGATGCGAGATTACCCGGAGTTGGTCAAGCAATACCTCGGCTCGGTGGTACCCAAGGGTGACAACTTCTTCGCCGCGCTCAACTCGGCAGTCTTCACCGACGGTTCGTTCGTCTACGTTCCCGAGGGCGTGACCTGTCCGATGGAGTTATCGACTTACTTCCGCATCAACGCTGCCAACACAGGCCAGTTCGAGCGCACCCTGATTATCTGCGACAAGCAGGCACAGGTTTCCTACCTGGAAGGCTGTACGGCACCCATGCGTGACGAGAACCAGTTGCATGCCGCCGTGGTCGAGTTGGTAGCGCTGGAAGATGCCTATATCAAGTATTCCACCGTACAGAACTGGTATCCCGGCGACGAACAGGGCCGGGGTGGGATCTACAACTTCGTCACCAAGCGTGCGGATTGCCGGGGCGATCGTTCCAAGGTGTCCTGGACCCAGGTCGAGACCGGCTCCGCCATCACCTGGAAGTATCCATCGTGCGTACTGCGCGGCAAGGACAGTGTCGGTGAGTTCTATTCCGTGGCGGTGACCAACGGTCGCCAGCAGGCGGATACCGGCACCAAGATGATCCATATCGGTGAAGGCACCAAGTCGACCATCGTGTCCAAGGGCATCGCAGCCGGCAACAGCGACCAGGCATACCGTGGCCTGGTGAAGATCGGGCCGCGGGCCAAGGGCGCGCGCAACTTTACCCAGTGTGATTCGCTGCTGATCGGCGACCGCTGTGGTGCACACACCTTCCCTTATCAGGAAATCGGTAACAGCAGTGCCACCGTCGAGCACGAGGCCACGACGTCGAAGATCGGCGAGGATCAGTTGTTCTACTGCCGTCAGCGCGGCATCTCCGAAGAAGACGCGGTGAACATGATCGTCAACGGTTTCTGCAAGGACGTCTTCCAGGAGTTGCCGATGGAGTTCGCCGTGGAGGCGGAGGCCTTGCTTAATGTGACGCTTGAAGGCGCCGTAGGTTAAAAAACGGCTGCGTAACGCCTGCACGGCGTTGGAAGCTGGTTCGAGATGTAAACTCCGCTTCTCTCTCCAGCTTCCGCCTTGTTCAGGCCTTGCTCGCTCGTTTTTCGAACAGTTTTAGTTCTAGAGAGGGCGCGCTGTCGGCCTCGCGAAACCAGAATTCAAAGGTGGCAACACATGCTCGAAGTCAAAGATCTGCACGTCTCGGTGGAAGGCAAGGAAATCCTCAAAGGGCTCAACCTGACCATCAATCCCGGTGAGGTACATGCGATCATGGGGCCCAACGGGGCAGGCAAGTCGACCCTGTCCGCGGTCATCGCCGGCAACGAAGGCTATGAGGTGACTTCAGGGACGATCACCTTCGAAGGGCAGGACGTGCTGGAGATGGAAATCGAGGAGCGCGCTCAGGCTGGCCTGCTGCTGGGCTTCCAGTATCCGGTCGAGATCCCTGGTGTGAAGAACGTCTATCTGCTCAAGGCCGCACTCAATGCCCAGCGCGAGGCGCGTGGCGAAGGCGAGATACCGGCGCCGGAGTTCATGAAGCTGGTCAGGGAAAAGCTCGCTTTCATGAAGATGGACAATAGCTTTTTGCAGCGCGCCGTCAACGAAGGTTTTTCGGGCGGCGAGAAAAAGCGCAACGAAATCCTTCAAATGCTGGTGTTGCAGCCCAAGCTGGCGATGCTCGACGAGATCGACTCCGGGCTCGATATCGACGCCATGAAGGTTGTGGCCGAGGGCGTGAATTCACTGCGCAGCGCCGAGCGCGCCATTCTCATGGTGACTCACTACCAGCGCCTGCTCGACTACATCGAGCCCGACTATGTCCATGTGCTGGTCGATGGCCGTATCGTCAAGTCCGGCGACAAGGACCTGGCGCTTGAGCTGGAATCTCGCGGCTACGAATGGGTAACGGAGGAATCTGCGGCATGAGTGCAGCCCAAACCTTTCTGAACCGTCTCGAGGAGCGCCTCAGCGAACGTCAGGCGGCTTCCTTGCCCGAGCCTACCTGGATTGCGGCACGCCGGCAGGCAGCCGCGGCACGCTTCGAGGCACTGGGGTTTCCGACTCGCCGTGACGAGGCGTGGAAGTACACCGATGTGCGCCGTATCGGTGAAGGTGACTTCGTGCTCGCACGTGACGCGGCCTTCTCCAAGGCAACAGCAGCGACCCTGACATTGCCGATCGAGGCCATTCGTCTGACGTTCGTCGATGGCCTGTTTTCTGCCGATCTCTCGGACTTGTCCGCCTTGCCGAGTGGCGCGACCGTCGAGCCGCTATCGCAGGCCCTGGCAAATAACCATGAAGCCGTCGGGGGCGCGCTGGGCCGCTTGAGCGGCGTGGAATTTTCTCCCTTCGCTGCGTTGAACACCGCCTTCACCGAAGAAGGGGCGGTGATTAGGCTGGCACCGGGCACGGTCGTCGAGCAGCCGATCGTGCTGCAATTCCTGTCGCGTGCCAACGAAGCCGCAGTCATGAGCCATCCGCGGGTGCTCATCGAAGCCGGCGCACGTAGCCAGGCTACGGTCGTCGAGCATTACGTGGGCGAAACCGACGCCGCCAACTTTACCAATGTGGTGGGGGAGGTGCTGCTCGATCGTGGCGCAATCCTGAAGCACTACAAGCTGCAGGAAGCCCCGTTGGGAGACCTGCATATCGCCAGCCTGCATGTCGATCAGGGACGCGACAGCCGTTTCACTTCCTTCAACGTCAACTTGGGCGGTGCATTGGTTCGCAATGATCTAGTGGCGGACCTCAACGCCCAGGGGGCTGAAGCCAGCTACTTGGGGCTGTTCTTCGCTCAGGGGCGTCAGCACGTCGATAACCATACGCTGGTCAACCACAATGCACCGATGACGTTCTCCAACGAGAACTACAAGGGTATTTTGGGTGATCGGGCGCGTGGCGTTTTCAACGGCAAGGTCATCGTCAAGCGCGACAGCCAGAAGATCGAGGCGTATCAAAGCAACGCCAACCTGCTTCTGTCCGACCGCGCCGAGATCGATGCCAAGCCCGAGCTGGAAATTTATGCCGATGATATCAAATGTTCTCATGGCACCACGACCGGCCAGCTCGACGAAAAGGCGGTCTTTGCCCTGCGCACGCGCGGCATCGATGAGCAGACGGCGCGTGGCCTGCTGACCCTCGCCTTTGCCGGCGAGGTCATGGAGCAGGTGGACGTGGATGCGATTGCCGAGCGGGTCGAACGTACCGTGGCAGGCAAGCTGCCCGAGCGTTTCAATCTGGCGGAGCTGGTCGATGCCTCGCTCAACGAGGTGCATGATGCCGGGCTTGGGGAGGAATGACGCATGACCGTGCTGGCCGACCCGACCCTTGACGTGGCAGCAGTGCGCAAGGATTTTCCGATCCTGGCGCGCCGGGTCCACGACAAGCCGCTCGTCTATCTCGACAATGCCGCGACGAGCCAGACGCCGCGGCAGGTCATCGAGACGCTGGATCATTATTACCGGCACTACAACGCCAACATTCATCGTGGGCTGCATACTCTGGCGGACGAGGCCACGGCGGCCTACGAGCAGGCTCGGGAGGTCGTGCGTGGCTTCATGGGCGCCGCCGAGCGGCGCGAGATCGTCTTCACGCGGGGCACGACTGAGGCCATCAATCTGGTGGCCAACAGTTGGGGGCGTACCCACCTCAAGCCCGGTGATGAAGTGCTGGTGTCCCAGCTTGAGCATCACTCCAATATCGTGCCCTGGCAGTTGCTGGCAGAACAGCTGGGTTTCCGCATCCGCATGATCCCGGTCGACGAGCGGGGCGCGCTGGACATGGCCGCCTATCGCGACCTGTTCAATGAGCGGACGCGTCTGGTGGCGGTCAACCACATCTCCAATGCCTTCGGCACCATCAATCCTGTCAGGGAAATGGCTGCCATCGCACATGAGCATGGGGCGTTGATTCTGGTCGATGGCGCGCAGGCCATTCCCCACGAGCCGGTCGATGTCCAGTCTATCGACGCCGACTTCTACGCCTTTTCTGGTCACAAGGTCTATGGACCGACGGGCGTGGGTGTACTTTACGGCAAGGCGGCACTGCTCGAGGCCATGCCGCCCTGGCAGGGTGGCGGCGAAATGATCAAGACGGTATCGTTCGATGCCGGAACGACCTATGCCGATATTCCCCATAAATTCGAAGCCGGCACGCCACCGATCGCCAATGTCATTGCCCTGGGGCGTGCCTTGGAGTGGGTCACGGACGTCGGTATCGCCCGGATAGGCGCCTGGGAGCAGCAACTGCTGTCTCACGCCAACGGGCGCCTGGCGGACATCGATGGGCTACGCATTCTGGGCACGGCGCCGCACAAGGCAGGTGTGATTTCCTTCGTGGTCGAAGGGGCGCATGCGCAGGACATCGGGCTCTTGATCGACCAGCTTGGCGTGGCGATTCGGACCGGTAATCACTGCGCGCAGCCGTTGCTGCACCACTTCGGTGTCGAGGCGACCTGCCGGGCATCGTTTGCCGCCTACAATACGCAAGAAGAAGTCGATACTTTCGTCGAGGCGCTTCAGCGCGTCGTGGCGATGGTTCGCTGAGTGAAACATGGCAAGGCGAGACTCAATGCAGCAACTTGATGGGCTTTACAAGGGGCAGGAAATGCCCCTTCAGCGTGATATCGAAGCCATTTCGATCCCCTTCGGCAAGAGCGTGACATTGACCGAAGACAGTGTCGTTGCGGTGATGCAGGCCAAGGGCAGCACCGTCAGCGTGGCATTCGAGGGCCGCCTTTTCCTGATCGAGGGCAGCGACCTCGATGCCCTGGGGCTGGATCCGGTGCCCCGGCCGACCCTCGATGAAAGCGCGAGCGAAGAGGACATCGAACAGTTCGTCTGGGATCAGTTGCGGACCTGCTTCGATCCGGAGATCCCGGTTAATATCGTCGATCTGGGGCTGGTCTACGGTTGTCGTATCGAACGCCTGCTTTCCGGTGAACGTATCGTCACCATTCGCATGACACTGACGGCCCCAGGGTGTGGTATGGGCGATGTCATCGCCGAAGATGCCCGGCGCAAGATCCTGGGAGCGCCACAGATCTCCAAAGTCCATGTCGAGACCGTGTTCGATCCACCGTGGAGTCGCGAAATGATGACCGAGGAGGCGCGTCTCGAACTGGGCATGTTCTAGTCGCAAGGGTGACTGGCGACTATCATGACCCTCTGCGCTTGCCTGCTGGCACGAAACGTTAACCCAGACATTCCCGGCTCCCCCTCCAACAAGAGCCGCATGCAGGAGCGAATGTTGCGATGCGGCCGGCCGTGGCTCTATTTGTAAAAAGACTGATCGTGATCCTGACCCTGCTGGTCCTGCTTGCCATTGGCGTTGTGGTGGCGGCCAATGCCTGGGTCCTGGCCAGGACCCAGGATCGCATCGAGAACGACCTGCTTCTTTGTGCCTCCGAACCCGTGGGGGTCGTCTTCGGTACCTCCTACTGGGCGCGTGGCGGCGGGCGTAATCCCTTGTACTCGGCGCGCTTGAGTGCCGCTTCCCAGCTGTTGCGGACCCAACGAGTCCAACACCTCCTGCTTTCCGGCGACAATCGTACGCGTTTCTACAACGAGCCTGTGACCATGTGGCGTGACCTGCGCGCCAACAATGTGCGCGACAGCGACATGACCCTCGACTACGCCGGATTCAGCACCTTCGACACGCTGGTGCGGGCTCGGGAGATATTCGGCGTCTCGCGGTCGCTGCTCATAACCCAGGACTGGCACCTGCCAAGAGCGCTGTTCATTGCCGATGCCCTAGGCATCGACGCGAAGGGGTGTGCCGCTCCGACGCCGGCAGTGAGCGGCGTCTGGCAGCTCCATGTGCGCGAGTGGCTGGCTCGGGTGGCGACTCTGGGTGATCTCTACCTGTGGGGGCGCGAACCCTACTTCCTGGGCCCTCGGGAGCCGCTGCACATTGTGCCGGCGGCACGGTAGCCCAGTCAGTCAGTGTGTTGCTTTATGCCCTCGAGTGGCAACCATGAGGTTGGACGAGCCGGGCAGGCATCGGCGTCAGCGCCGATGCTTGGGTTTCTGCAGGCGATAGAGTTCGCGAATCAAGGCGCGGCAGCCTTTCCAACAGCGCTCGATCACCGGCTCGATGGGGTCTGGCAGGGGGTGGGTGTGCAGTGTCGCCAGGGCCTGCATCAGCACACGCTCCTGTTCGAGAAGCTCGCCGACAAGAACCTGGCTGTCGTCACCGACGAAGCTCTTCAGGCGACTCCATAGCCAGAGGTAGTCGTCCCGCTCGACGTCGGCATCCCGGGGAAGCAGGTTCAAGTGCTGCTTGGCCAAGGCCTGGAGTTCGCGCATGTCGTTGCCGCGCTGTTCGTAATGCGGTTTCAGGGCATCGCGCAGCGAAGGGCGCAGGCGTTCGAGATTGTCCTGAAAGTAATCCAGGCTGTCAGCCAGCGCTTCCAGCACGCTATCCATCGCCACTTGGCGATTATCGAGAAACATGAGCGGTCACCTCCTCCGGTGACGCAGATTGTGCGGGGGAGAACAGTGTTTTTCTACCCCCGGTGCCAAGAAATTGTGCGTTTCCATTATTGTTGTTCGTGTATTGCCCCAACGCTATTGCCAAGATTACCCCTTGGGCTTGGGTGGCGCCTTGTTGGGTGCCTTGCGCGGTATGCTGGCCTGCTTTTCGAGATGTTCGATGATCAGGCCGGCGATATCCTTGCCGGTGGCAGTTTCGATGCCCTGCAGACCGGGCGACGAGTTGACTTCCATGATCACCGGCCCATGGTTGGAGCGCAACAGATCCACACCGGCGACCCTCAGTCCCATGGCCTTGGCGGCGCGAATTGCCGTGGAGCGCTCCTCAGGCGTAATGCGGATTACGCTGGCGCTGCCTCCACGATGCAGGTTGGAGCGAAACTCCCCCTCGGCGGCCTGACGCTTCATCGAGGCCACTACCTTGTCCCCAACCACCAGGCAGCGAATATCGGCGCCCTTGGCTTCCTTGATATACTCCTGGACCATGATATTGGCCTTCATGCCCATGAAGGCCTGGATCACCGACTCGGCGGCCTGATTGGTCTCCGCCAGGACGACGCCGATGCCCTGCGTACCTTCCAGCAGCTTAATGACCAGCGGTGCACCCTTGACCATGGTAATGAGGTCGGGAATGTCGTCTGGCGAATGGGCAAAGCCCGTAATCGGCAACCCCAGTCCCTTGCGTGACAGGAGTTGCAGCGAGCGCAGCTTGTCCCGAGATCGCGTAATGGCCACCGAATCGTTGAGCACGTAGGTGCCCATCATCTCGAACTGGCGCAGCACGGCGCAGCCATAAAAGGTGACCGAGGCGCCGATACGCGGTATGACGGCATCGAAATGCTCGAGCTCCTGACCCTTGTAATGGATGGAGGGGCGATGCGAGGCGATGTTCATATAACAGCGCAGGGTGTCCACGACGCGAACGCTATGACCCCGACTTTCCCCCGCCTCGATCAGACGGCGGGTGGAGTACAGGTTGCGATTACGCGACAGAAGAGCGATGTGCATTGCGTTCTCCGGCCCGAGGATACGGGAGTCGATGAAAGATCAGGGTTCGCCGTGAAGAAAGGCTGTACCGGGTGCGACCAGCAGGCGGCGCATGGCGCGGCGCCCTAGCAGCATGGGGTGACGCATGTTGCTGCGGTCGGTGAGCGACAGCTCCACCGGGAAGTCCAGCTCGCCAAGTTGCATGTGCGTGCGAATCACGAAACGCCATTCCGCCTGGCCGTTGGAGCTGGTCACCTGCCGTCGATCATGTAGATGCAGTCGGACGGGGTGCGCGGGGCTGTCCGGCCCACCACCACGGGTGACGAAGCTGACCCAGACATGGCCGTCTTCCTCATAGGTCTCGATGTCCTCGGCATGCAGGGCCGACGTGCGCGCGCCGGTGTCGGCCTTGCAGCACAGTGTCAGGCCGAGTTCCGGCAAGGTGACCATTTCACGGCGGCCGATGACCGCCTTGGCATGGTAAGGCAATGCTTTCATCGTAATAGGGCTCGGCTCAGTGAATCAATGAGGGGTGGCCAGCTCGGCCAAGCGCCGCCCGGTGGCGGAATCCGGTGATGCCTGGCGCAGACTCAGCAGCAGCGGTAGACGCAGCCTGGGGATCAGCGCCAGGTCGCGGACCACGGTAGCAAAACCGGTGCGCTCGTCGGTTGCCAGTGCCTCGATGAAGCGCGGCAGGCGCTCGGCGTCTTCCAGTTGGGCCCAGCCACGTGCTGCGATGGCGGCCAGCAGATCGGGGCCGCAGGCGGCACCGTCGCTCAGCAGTGCATCGTACCAGGCCCCGACACGCTCCCGCTCACCCTGTCCGACGGCGCGCACGCAGGCGCAGAACGTCTCGATGTCCCCCTGTGAGGCTGCCGCCTCGCCGCGGGCAATGAGGCCCTCGGTCAAGGTAGCCGACGGCGTCACATGTTCCAGACAGTGGCATAGCGGTCGCAGCACGTCCACCGGTAATCTGGTCAGGTGATTGGCGAGAGATTCCGCCTGATCCTGGTCGTGGCGGACAGCGAAATCTGCCAGCCCCTGAAGGCCCAGCGCTTGCCACTGCTCCGCCTCGAGCTGGCCGCTCAGATAGGATTCGGCCAGTTCCAGATGTTCGCTGGCAGGCAGGTTCAGATCGGCACTGGCACGTGCATGCAGCATGGCGCGCTGGGTCAGGTCGGGGGTGAAGGCCAGCGGATTATCCTGCATGAGGTTGTCGACGCGCTGGGTATCGGCGGCATCCAATTGCTGCGCCGTGCGTCCCAGGGTTTCCAGCAAGCGCTGCAGGAAGGCGTCGCGTGGGGCAGGGTCGATCATGCCCTGCTCGTCGAGCGGCAGCGACAGGAACCAGATCAGCGGCTCGTCGCCCAACCGGAAAACGCAAGCCAGCTGAGCGCGCCCCAGCCAAGGCCTCGGCCAGGCAAGTTCCCCACGCTCGAATGCCGCCAAGGTATCGACAGTGCAGGGGGTGACCTGGCGGCCCATGGTGTAAAACTGCGCCTGGGCGCCAGTGCGTACGAAGAATTCACTAAGGGAGAGAATTGGTTGCATATCTTCCTCAAGATCCGGTCGCGCACTGTAGCGCGTCGCCCATGACCTTTCCAGCCTGTCGTTCGGGAACGGTCAAAGTTTGATCAGTTCTCTTCAACAGGCATCCGGTGCGGGTGAGAGGCATCTTTCCCGAGCTTATCCACAGACTCTTTCAGCCAATCTGTGAAATACCTACATTCTCGCCCTTGCTGGGGATAACACAATGTGTGACGCCAGCGGTGGGAATGAACGACTGGCCAGTGTCCGGCGGGGTAAGGATAATGGAAGACAGTCCCGTGAATTCCGAGGTTTCAGCATGACACCACACGCCGAACTCGACCAAGCCCTGTCGCGGCTTGAGGCCACGCTGCGTAGCGTTGACATGTGGAATACGCCACACCCCCAGGCCGAGGCCTTTGATAGCCGTGAGCCATTCTGTGTCGACACCATGGAATTGCCCCAGTGGTTGCGCTATGTGTTCATTGCGCGGCTGCAGGCTCTGGTCGATGCCAAGGGACCGATGCCCGCCACTTGCGACGTGGCTCCAGCGGCCGAGGCCTATCTGCAGAATGCTAGGCCCAGTACGCGTCGGTTGGTCGTCGAGGCCGTCGCCGAGGTGGATCGGATCGTGACGGAGGCCTGATGCCGTATTATTTCGCTTATGGTAGCAACATGAATGTGCAGCGTGTCGCTGCTCGTATCGGTGACACGCGCCGGGCCATGTCCGGTACGCTCAAGGAGTATGCGCTGACCTTCGACAAGGCATCACGTATTCCCGGTATTGCGCATGCCAACGTCACTTCCCGTCCCGGTGAGCAGGTAGAAGGCGTGCTTTTCGAGTTGCTAGAACCGGCGCAGATCGAGCTGATGGACCCGTTCGAAGGCGTGCCGCATGACTATTTTCGTCAACGGCGCAACATTCATACGCCAGAAGGGGAAATCGAGGCATGGGTGTATATTGCGGTTCCCGAACGGACCCGCCCAGCACTCAAGCCGGCCCGCGAGTACCTGGAGCACCTGCTCGCTGGCGAACCGTTCCTGTCTCGGGATTATCATGCTCGCCTGGCCGAAACCGACGCGGTGAGCGGTTTGTGCGATGCCACCCTGGCCGTGCTGGGGCTGTCACGTTTTTCTGCACGCTGACAACAGCACCAGGACTGCTTGACCCAGTCAGGCAGTCCCGGCAGACAGGGTGTCAGAAACGGAAACTGACACCGGCCATGACCACGAGCGGGTCAATTTCCACTTCTCCGATGTCGCTGCCGCCCAGCTCGACATCGGTGTCGATATCCAGGTACCAGGCGGCGGCATTGAGTGCCCAATGCTCGTCGATCAACAGGTCGATACCGAGTTGCCCGGCTGCGCCCCAGGAATTCTCCAGCTTGAGCTCGGGGCCACCCTCCAGTTCCTCGTCCATGAAGAGCGTGTAGTTGATGCCGGCACCGACATAGGGCTGTACACGAGCTGCAGTGCCTCCCAGCGGGTAATACTGCAGGGTCAAGGTCGGTGGAAGGTGTTCGGTGGAGGCGATATTGCTGCCATTGAGTTTGATATCGTGGTCGAAGGGCTCGGCGGCAAGAAGCTCGATGCCCAGCTTGTCGTGGAAGCGATAACCCAGCGTGAAGGCAAAGCCATTGTCGTCCTGGACGTCGGTATCCAGGGTTCCGGCCAGGGTTCCATTGTCATCCTTGGGCGCTACCTTGGCGATACCGACACGGGTATAGATGTCGCCCGCACCATAGGCCAGGACCTGGCCACTGATCAGCAGGGCACCAGTGGCGATGACGGCAGACAGAATGGATTTGCGCATGGCGGACTTCCTTATTGACTCGACCTGAGATGTTCAAATGACCAGCCTCGAGTCTAGTGTTGCCGACGCGCCGCGATATTGATCCAGAACAAGGGGATAGATATTGCGCAAACGACAACGCCGGGCCAAGTGGCCCGGCGTTGATCAGGGTCAACGTCCTGTCTTCGGTCAGAAGCGGAAGGTAACGCCACCGCCAACGGTAAGCGGGTCGACATCGGCTTCATCGCTGACACCGGCGAGGCTGTAGTCCGCATCGAGATCGGTGTAGGAGGCGAAGCCATTGAAGGCGAAGTTCTTGGTGACGAACAGGTCGACACCCAGTTCACCCTTGGCGGCCCAAGTATTATCGATGTTCAGGCCATCGCTCTCACCGGAGAAGCGCGTGTAGTTTGCACCGACGCCCACATAAGGCTGAACCCGGGCATCCAGGCCGCCCAGCGGATAGTACTGCACCATCAGGTCGATGGGCTGCTGTTCGAAGGAGCCTTCATAGGCACCGGCGGAGAACTCATGCTCGAACTCCTCGCTGCTGCCCAGCGTCACGCCCAGCTTGTCGTGCACCATGTAACCCACGCTGCCGACGAAGCCGTTTTCCGATTCGATATTGTCGGAGGCATCGCCTTCCGGGCTGGTCTTGGCGATATCGCCACGCAGCAGGAAGTCTCCGGCCTGGTAGGCAAGTGCGGCCTGGGATACGGTCACGGTGCTACCAGCAACGATAGCGGCGAGAAGCAGTTTGTTCCGAATCATGGCAACCTCCTTGGATGTCGCATCGGCTGCTTGGACAGTCGATCACGACATCGATGTTAGATAAGAAAACGCTGTTTCTTATTGTGAGAGCAAGTATAGGAAACGCTGTTCGACATGTCTTGTAAATTTTTGTTTTCACGCTAACAAGCTCAATTTGCTGCCGTGGGTCATGCACTATTCATGCTTCGCACAATTGGCCATCACGCGCTTTACTAAGGAGGAGCCACATCGGGAGACGAGCATGGAGAAGGCGGATTACAGGCAGGAGTTGAAAGCGCAACTCGTGTCGCTGGGGGCGGCTTCCTTGCTGGCGCTCTGGCTATTGCTGGAGCCACGAATGATCAGTGCGCTTCCGTTGGGCTGGCGTCTTCCGGTCTGGTTGCTCGGGGTCTGGGCCGTGGGGGCGGGGTTCTTTCATGGCATGGGTCTGGTCAGACGGGGCTGGTCAGCTCGATTGCTCGGCGCGCCGTTATGCTGGGGACTGATGGCCTTGCTGTTTCTGGTTCTGCTGATACGCAGCGGCTAGCCACTCTATGGATGCGACAAGGCCACCCGAAGGTGGCCTTGCCGGTAAGTGGCTTCATGCCGGTCGGTCAGGCCTGGTGCACCCGCAGGCGTCCTTGGGCCATTCCGAGATTGGCACACTCTGGATTAGCGAGAGATATGCTGATATTCACCAGCATCTTCAGTAACGCTACTCACCACCATGATTGCAATAAATGAGGCGATGAAGCCCGGAATGATTTCGTACACACCGGGTCCTCCCATGAACTCTCCGTTCCAGCCCAGCAAAATCCAGATCATGACGGTTGCGGCACCGACAATCATGCCTGCGATAGCGCCAGCGCCGTTCGTGCGTGACCACATTAGCGACAGGATGATTACTGGACCGAATGCCGCACCAAAACCTGCCCAGGCGTTACTGACCAGCCCCAGAACCTGTGAGTCCGGATCGGATGCGATGATGGCTGCAACCAGACCAACCAGTACGACACTAATCCGGCCTACTCGGACAGATTCCTTTTCCGTAGCCTCTTTGTGTAGAAACAAGCGGTAGAAGTCTTCTGTCAGTGATGAAGACGAAACCAAAAGCTGGCTGGAAATGGTGCTCATGATCGCAGCGAGCAGTGCGGCATAAAGGAAGCCGGTAATCAGCGGGTGGAACAACAGGTTAGCCAGGATAATAAAGATCGTCTCGGGATCCTGAACGTCCATGCCATTACGGACAGCATAGGCCCGGCCGAACAGGCCTAGAGCAACTGCACCGACCAAGGATACGAGCATCCAGCTCATGCCGATGTTACGGGCAACAGGGACATCCTTCAGTGACCGGATGGCCATGAAGCGCACGATGATGTGAGGCTGGCCGAAATAGCCTAGCCCCCAGGCCACCGCAGACAGCCAACCGATAAAGGTCAGTCCCTCCGTCCATGACAGCAGCGTGGGATCGACTTCATTCAGGGTCTGTGACGCCTGGGAGAAACCGCCGCCACCTTCGCCAAAGATCACGACCATCGGCATGATTACCAGTGCCAGCATCATGATGCAGCCTTGCACGAAGTCCGTCATGCTCACAGCTAGAAAGCCGCCAACCACGGTATAGGCAAGCACTACGACCAAGGTAACGATGACTCCCACCGCATAGTCGCTCAGGCCGCCAATATTGATGACTTCGGAAAATGCGCTTTCGAACAACTTACCGCCTGCAACCAGGCCTGAAGCCGTATAGACCGCAAAGAAAATAACTATGACGATCGCGGATACCGTTCTCAGCGACATAGCCTGGGTCGGGAAGCGGTTTGCCAGAAATGCCGGAATGGTGATCGCATTACCATAGTGAACCGTCTGTTCACGAAGGCGTGGTGCGACCAATATCCAGTTGAAGAGTGCACCCACGAGCAGGCCGATACCAATCCAGGCCGAGCCCAGACCAGACACGAACATGGCCCCAGGCAAGCCCAGCAGCAACCAGCCGCTCATGTCAGACGCACCGGCCGAAAGAGCCGCCACCTGAGGGCTCAAGGCCCGGCCACCCAGCATATAATCCTCGGACGTCGAGGTTGCCTTGCGCATGGCATAAAAGCCGATGGCAATCATGAGCACAAAATAAGCAATAAGGCTGATCCAAACACCAATAGCCATAAAACGTCTCCAGTTTATTAGGCCGGACGTAGCTCCGGCAGGTTGTTGGTACGCGTGCTGGCCACAACGCCTGTGGCGGGCATCGCGTCTAGGGAGAGTGCGAACATAAAGCTTATGGTGGCGTCGTTTTCAACCATGAGAAGCTTCCTTCAGTTTGTTATCGTTAATAGTGAGTAAGTTTCACTCGTCACCCAGAGCCAGCAGGGACGCGTTGCCGCCCAGGGCGGCAGTGTTGACGGTACGCGTCTTTTCGGTAGCGAAGCTCAGCAGGTAGTGTGGACCACCCGCCTTGGGGCCGGTGCCCGATAAGCCCTGGCCGCCGAAAGGCTGCACGCCGACAACGGCGCCGATGATATTACGGTTTACATACACATTGCCCGCACGAATTTTCTCGCTGATGGCCTTGGCGAAGGACTCGTTGCGGCTGTGTACGCCGAATGTCAGGCCATAACCCTTGCCATTGATGGTGTCGATGACCTGGTCCAGTTCGCTGGCCTTGTAGCGGGCAATATGCAGGATCGGACCGAACTGCTCGGTCTCCAGTGCCTGAATGCCTTCGACCTCGAACGCTGTCGGCGCCACGAAAGTGCCATTGCCGGTATGGGCAGGATCGAGCCGGGTTTCGGCGATCAGGCGGCCTTCGCCTGTCATGCGCTCGATGTGTGCCTGCAGCCCCTTGCGGGCGTCTTCGTCGATGACCGGGCCGACGTCGGTGCCCAGATCGCGAGGATCACCGACGCTGAGTTCGGCCATGGCGCCCTTGAGCACTTCGATGATGTGGTCGGCGACGTCCTCCTGGACATAGAGCATGCGCAGGGCCGAACAGCGCTGGCCGGCGCTCTGGAAGGAGGAGCGCACCACGTCCGCGACTACCTGCTCCGGCAGGGCGGTGGAGTCGACGATCATCGCGTTGAGGCCGCCGGTCTCGGCGATCAGCGTGGCGATGGCCGCCTGATCCCGGGCTGCCAGGGCGCGATTGATGATGTGAGCGGTGTCGGTGGAGCCAGTGAACGCCACGCCGGTGATGCGACGATCCGAGGACAGTACGCTGCCCACTGTCGGGCCGTCGCCCGGCAGTAGCTGTACCACATCACGTGGCATGCCGGCTTCATAAAGCAACTCGACGACGCGATGAGCGACCAGAGAGGTCTGCTCGGCGGGCTTGGCCAGCACACAGTTGCCGGAAACGGCCGCGGCTACCATCTGTCCGCAGAAGATCGCCACCGGGAAGTTCCATGGGCTGATGCAGGCGAACACGCCCTTGCCGGTCATGTAGAGTTCGTTGGACTCGCCGGTCGGTCCGGGCAATTGCGTGGCTTCGCCGAACAGGTTGCGGGCACGGTTGGCGTAGTAGCGGCAGAAATCCACGGCCTCGCGGATCTCGTCGACGCCGTCGGTCAGCAGTTTGCCGCCTTCCCGCGAGCACAGGGTCATCAGCTCGGCAAGATGGTTCTCCATGTTGTCAGCGAAGCGCTCGAGAATCTGCGCACGCTCCTCGACCGGCGTGGACTGCCAGCGTGGAAAGGCTGCCCAGGCGGCATCCACCGCTTTCTGCGCCTGCTCCTTGCTGGTCCACTGTACGCTGCCTACCAGTTGGCGGGTATCGTACGGGCAGCGTACCTCGTGGCGTTCGGCGGGCGCGTCAGGCACGTCGAAGGCCAGCAGCGGCTTGACGTGATGCTCCTTGTCCATGAATTTGGCCATCTCGTCGATGAGAGGCTGGTACTGGCTGCGAATATTCAAGTTCACTCCCTTCGAGTTCTTGCGGTTCGGGCCGTAGATATCCTTGGGCAGCGGAATCTTCGGGTTGGCGTAGGTGGCGTACTGCCTCAAGGTTTCCGCGGGGTGAACGCACAGCGACTCGACGGGGACACGTGGGTCGACGAGCTGGTGAACGAATGATGAGTTCGCGCCGTTCTCGAGCAGGCGACGCACCAGGTAGGGCAGCAAGTCCTTGTGAGCGCCTACCGGTGCATAGATACGGCAGTAGGTGCCTTGGGGCGCGCGCTTGAGGGCCGCGTCGTAGAGTGCCTCGCCCATGCCGTGCAGGCGCTGGAATTCGAATGCGCGATCCACGTCGTTGGCCAGCTCCAGAATCGCCGTGATGGTATGGGCGTTATGCGTGGCGAACTGCGGAAAGATCCGGCCGCGCGTATTCTCTGACAGCAGGAAGTTGGCGCAGACCAGGTAGGCCACGTCGGTGTTCACCTTGCGGGTGAATACCGGATAGCCATCGATGCCGAGCTGCTGGGACTCCTTGACCTCGGTATCCCAGTAGGCGCCCTTGACCAGGCGCAGCGGAATCTCGTCACCCTGCATGTCGGCCAGGCGGTTGAGGTAATGCAATGCCGGCAGGGCGCGCTTGGAGTAAGCCTGCACGACCAGGCCGAAATGTCCCCAGCCCTTGCAGACATCGCTCTCGTAGACGGCGCGGAAGACTTCCAGCGACAGCTCGAGGCGGTCGACTTCTTCCGCATCGATGGTAATGGCGACATCATTCTTGCGAGCCAGCGCCGCCAGTTCCTTGACGCTCTCGACCAGCTCTTCCAGTACCTGGCTGCGGCGACCGAACTCGTAGCGGGGGTGCAGGGCCGAGAGCTTGATCGAGATCGAGGGAGAGGGTGTCTTGTCGCCCAGCGAGCGGCTGGTGGCGCCGACGCGCTCGATGGCACGAGCATAGTCTTCAAAGTAGCGCTTGGCATCGGGGCGGGTGCGTGCCGCCTCGCCCAGCATGTCATAGGAATAGGTATAGCCCTTGTCGAACAGGGGCTTGGAGCGCTTGAGTGCCTCGTCGATGGTGCGCCCGAGCACGAACTGGCGCCCCATGATCTTCATTGCCTGGTACATGGCGCTACGGATGACTGGCTCGCCCATGCGGTTGGTCAGGCGATTGATGAAATTGGCCGGTTTGCCGTCGCGTGGCTTGTCCATCTGGATCACACGGCCAGTCATCAAAAGGCCCCAGGTCGAGGCGTTGACGAACCAGGACTCGCTCTGGCCAAGGTGGGATTTCCAGTCGGCCGGCCCCAGCTTGTCCTCGATCAGGGCGTCTGCCGTGGACTTGTCGGGGATGCGCAGCATGGCCTCCGCCAGGCACATCAGCATCAGGCCCTCATGGGTGTCCAGGCTGTACTGCTGGAGTAGCTCGTCGATGGAATCGACGGCGGTATCCATCTCGCGCACTTCGCGGACCAGCTCGGCGGTCTTGTCGGCGATGCGCTTGAAGTCGCCCTCGTCGGCCTGTAACAGGTTGACGAGCTCGCCTACATAGGCATCTTCGTCGACGATGTAATGCTCGCTGAGCTGCCTGAGCAGCGCTTCCGGATCCTGTTGCCAGGTGTTGGCATCCAGCATGGTCTTGGCGTTTAGCATTGTTTGGACCCCATCAGTCATGTCTCGGGAAGGCTCGGCGAAGGCGCCAGAATGCCTGGACAGCGCTTTCCCAAGATGCAAGGCATTTACGGAATGGCGTGAATGTAGGGTGGGAGAGGTCGTCGCGTCTTGCCAATTTCTCGGTTGGATTTGTCAAAAATCCGGAATTTGATGACAAGTGAACGAAAAATACTACGTTGGTCTAGGTCTTGCTATCTATGCCCCGTCGAGTAACGGCATGTGCTGGGTCAGGCTTAACTGAGGATTGCGCCGTAGTTGGCTCGGCGAATGATCGAAGGCGCGCCGGAAGGCATGTGACAACGCGCTCTGGCTCGCGAAGCCTGTGCGTTCTGCCACTTCGTTGAGCGGCATTGTCGAGGTGGTAAGCAGGTAACGGGCCGTCGCTAGGCGCTGACGTAGCAGGTATTGATAGGGCGTGACGCCGGTCTGCTCGCGGAAGCATTCACTGAAATGGGCTTCGCTCAGGCAAGCCTGGCTGGCCAGGTCGGCAACACTCAAGCGCTTGGCGAGGTTGTTCTGGATATAGCTGTCCAGGGCATCGAGATCGAGACGCCGTGAGGGGCAGGGCGTCACATGTAGTCGCGAATGAAGACAGCCGAGAAACGTGGCGGCAAGCAGGTCGCCCTGGGCATGCCGAGGCTGGGAAAGTTCCTGCACGAGAAAGTTCAGGTAGACCCGCAGTGGCTCATCGAGCGCGAAGAAGCGCGGTGCATCGAATAGCCGGGCCAACTCGCGTTGGGCGCCCGACAAGGATGGCGCATTATCGGGAAGGTCGAAGATCAATTGCCGGTTGGCACCAATGCCTTCGTAATAGTGCACATGGTTAGCCGGCACGATACAGCCGGTCAACGGGGCAATACAGCCGCCCAGCCCTTCGATCTCGAATTCGGCATGGCCATCCAGGCCGATCACGATCTGATGAAAGTCATGATCGTGATGCTTGATGGTATTGTCGAGCGGTGTCAGGCGAATGGCGCTGGTCATGTCGCAGCCTCGTGACGACAGATACCGCTACTATAACGACTTGGCCACCCGCACGGAAAGCGGGGCGGTCTCTAGAATTCGCGCTTGCCCTCCTTGTCGATCATGCGCGATGCCAATTCGTCACGCAGCACCCGGAGTTCCTCACGACCACTGCGGGACAACAGCGAGCCGCCCTGGGCAACCTGCCAGGAACGACCGTGTTCATCCATTATCTGCTGGGCCTTGCGTCGCACACCCTCGAGGTAGGCATCGTGGCGTATCGGATAGCCGACGGTGGCGTGCCACTCCGACTCCGTTGCTTGCCCGGCCAGGACCCGGTCGAAAACCTGCAGGAGGTGGCTGGACTCGGTGCGGTAGCGGGGTGTACGCACCATCATCAGCAACCCGACCGTGCCGCCGACCACCAGCAGGCAGATCAGCACGACGACGAGATATAGGCCCAGCGCCATGCGATTACTGGACCAAGCCCAGGGTATCCGACAGTTCACGGATATCCTGGATCTGTTGATTGACGAACTGGGTCATGGCCTCGCCCGACTTATGGAAAGGCAGCAGGCCGTTATCCTGCATGACCTGCTTCCACTCCTCGGAGGCATACAGCGTGTCGAGGTTATCGACCCACCACTGGTAACTTTCGTCCGAGATGCCGCCCGGAAGATAGAAGCCGCGCCAGTTGGGGGCGATCACGTCGATGCCCTGTTCGCGCGCGGTGGGGATGCCGGAAAACTCACCGGGCAGGCGTTCTTCCGAAAATACGGCCAGCAGGCGCAGGTCACCACTTTCCACGAAACCCAAGGCTTCGGACAGATCCCCGGTGAATGCATCGATATGGCCACCGAGCAGTTGGGTAATGGCGACGCTACCCGAGTCGAAAGCCAGGTATTTGATGTCCCTGAGTTCCTCGACACCTGCCTTGCGTGCCGACATGAGAACTTTCAGATGATCGAAACCGCCGGCCACGTCGCCGCCGGAAAAGCTGACGCTGCCGGGGTCCTGCTCAAGGGCGTCGAGTAGCTCGGTCAGGGTGGCATAGGGTGAATCCTTGGCAACCGCGATGATGCCGTAATCGGCGCCCAGAGCGGCTGCCCAACGGACTTGATCGGCATTGCCCTGAGCATAACGGCGCTGGGCGAGGCGTGTCGTGGTCGCGGTGGAGGCGGCGACGATCGTGTCCTCATCACCCTGACGCTTGGCACGCACATGGCTGAAGGCCACGCCGCCGCTGGCGCCGGCAATGTTGATGGTCTGCATGCCGGCAGGAATCAGGTCGAGTTCCTGCAGGGTGCGTGCCACACTGCGGCAGGTGAAATCCCAGCCGCCGCCGGGCTTGGCGGGCGCGATACATTCCGTCTTGCCTTCAGGGATGGCAAGCACGGAACCGGACAAGAGTGTCATCAAGGGAAGGCTGGCCAGGGCCAGGGAGTAAAGCGTTTTCTGCATGGCTATGTGTGCCTTATGGTTATGGGGCTTGAGTGTCCAGGGCGCATAGCCTACCGAATTTCCTCGTTCAACGTTAACGCTCCCATCGTCTGACATAGGGCCATGGCTTTTTTTCATTATAAAATTGTTTTCGATGAGTTAAATCTTGTTTCGTTGCGTCGGGGAATTGACCATGCTGATGAAGTGGCTTTAAAGAAAAGGAGATTCTTCATGGCCAAGCGCAGCTTCAAGATCACCCCGATTGCCGATGTCCGCCACGGCCGTCTCAAGCAGCCGGACTATTGGGCGCTTGTCGAGACGACCGGTGGCGAGGCCAAGGAAATCGACCGCTACCCTTCCTATCCCGAGGCGCTACGTGCCAATCGGGAAATCTGCAGCCGTTTGCCTCATTGATCTGGCGCTATCCCTGTCGATTTTCCGCTACTGGCGTGCGAGCCTATGCTGTTCAGGCATAACGGATAGCTGACCGTTGCCCCATTAGGGGAAGGAACGGGCTGTTGCCGCTGATGTCCCAGTTAGTGGGTGCCACCGATGGCAAGGAATCAGACAAGGAGTTGACCATGATCGAGAGCGCATTGGAGATTCGCGAAGTGCGGGAGCCCGACGGGGATGGTGAGACCCGCTACGAAGTCTACGACAGCGATACAGGAATGCCGGTGGGTGTCTTCGATTCCTACGAAGATGCCAAGTACGAAGTCGAGAGCATGAAGCAATCCAATCGCGAAACCTGGAACAAGAAGAGCGATGCGGACCCCGGGCCCGAATAACCGGCTACCGATTTTTTAGCAGGCGACACGACGAGGGTGGCGAGGCTGAGGCTTTGCCACCCTCGTCGCTTGTGCACGTATTCAAAGCCGGTCGGGTTTCTCGTCCGGGAACGACAATCCGTCATCCCAGTCTTCGCCCTGAGGGCGAATACGAATGAAGTTGAACCACTGGACCCTGATGCGCTTGCCGATCATGTCTTGCACCCGTTCACCCGGCTCGGCATGCGTCTCGTTGACCATGACATCGAAGCTGCCATCGCCGCGCTTCTCGACGATTTCTACATCGAAGGATTGATTGCCGCTCCTGGCCTCGGCCTGGTCTCCAGGCACCAGCGTCTTGGCGCGTTCGATAGGGGGATCGACGATATCCAGTTCCATGATGCGCTCCTTTACGTCCGATCTTTGTCAGCCCTTTCTCTGTGGCAATGCCATCAAGGCAGTGAAACATGCAAAAGTGTAGCGTCGACTGGCAACGTGACAATCGGCTGATAAAACGCAGATAACGCCAAGAGGGGCAGGACAAGGGCGGGAGCGGTACTAGAGGGAAATATGGAGCGGGCAAAGGGATTCGAACCCTCGACCCTCAGCTTGGGAAGCTGATGCTCTACCAACTGAGCTATACCCGCCCGGTAGCGCGATCATAATGAATCGCCGGGCCTCCTGGCAAGCCATGGCGACGATGGCCAGGCCCTTGAACAAAAAAATTCCGATTCAGGGAGAATTTTGGATTTGGGGCGGTCATAAGGTTGCAAGCACAGTTTTTCAGCAGTCGCTGAAATGTGTTTCTTGCTTACTGCATTCGATCCTTTACCGCCGCATCGCTCGATGCGGCGGTTTTTTATGTGCTCGGTAAGGTGAGGCGTCGCTCAGCTACCGCGCATCGAGCAGAGCACTCCCAAGATGTCATGGCGCGTGACGATGCCCACCAGGCGCTCATGATCGACCACGGGATAGATCTTGGGTTTCTGGCCCAGCATTTCCTGGGCCAGGTCGACGATGCTCTTGTCTGGAGCAACGGTCAGCACCTCGTGGCGCATCAATTCGCGAACCAGTGCCGGCTCGCCCCCGTGATAGCTGCTATCTAGAAGCTTGCCAAGTACGTCCTGCTCCGAAATGAAGCCCACCAAATGGTCATGTTTATCCACTACCGGTGCGCCGGGCAATCGGTGCAGGGCCAGGCCTGCCACCAGAGAGGCCACCGAGGTGTCTCCCGTGATCCTGTAGCAATCCTTGGACATGATCTCGCTGACAGTTACCGGTGCCTTGTTCATGGTCGCGCTCCTTCTGCCAAGATGGCTCCGTCCCAGGTTGCTGCTCTTGGCTCAATTCTGCCGTGCTGCATCCTTGCATTGCTCGAGAATCGCCATGCTCGGCGACAGGGTGGCAACCGCTGCCGCCAGAGCGTTTCTTCCATTCAGCATAGCGCAGCCCGGTATGCCAACTGGCAGGAACCTCATGGCATGACGTGAATCCAAGATACAGGTTCTTGTAGTGAGCCGCTTCGCTTGAACGGAGGTGACGAATGAACGCGCGGGATTACCTGGCCAAGCAAGGGATCGAACTGGACAAGGAAGAGGACAGACCCCAGACTCTGGAGGAGCTGGCCTGGTCTCGAGCGAGGGAGGCGGGAAGCCATCGTCCTCGCAGTGGCACGCCCTATGATTGGGAAGACTGGGAGCGTTATCACGACCGGCTGGCAGAGGATTCAGGCCGGATAGCCCAGAAAATCGACCGACGCGCCCATCGTCATGACGGTGACGAGTCGCAGTGAAACGTTGGTCCCATTGCTACTTCTAGCGTGACGACAAGGAGGTTTGGATGGACGTCATTCGCATCATTCTCGCCATACTTCTACCGCCGGTGGGTGTTTTCCTGCAGGTGGGGTTCGGTATGCACTTCTGGCTCAATATACTCTTGACGATCCTCGGGTATATTCCGGGCATCATTCATGCGATCTGGGTCATCCTGAAATACGATTAACCCCGTTCCTCAAGCAATGATGACGACAGCGGCGCCTCAAGCGCCGCTGTTTTATTATGAAGTACGGTATCGGTAATGGATATGCTCGTCCTTGCGCGGGCCGGTAATCGTCCAGGCGAGATCGAAGCCGTCATGGGTAAAAGTCAGTCGAGCCTGGTAGCGGTCGTCAATGCACTGATGCGGCTGCAGGGATATCAGGTCAACCGAGTTGGCGTTCTGCGTGACACCCAGGTCGAACAGCCAGACGGCAGCCTCGGCACCGCGCCGCTCGTGGGCGAGCGAGACACGATCGTCGAAGAAACGCCAGCGAAAGACGTTGCGAAAGGGAATCGGGCGGGGAGTCGATGCCCGCTGAACGCTACCTGATGAGGGAGCCGGCGCGTCCAGCTGGAAGTGGCCGCTCTCGTGAATACGCAGGCTGCCGTCCCCGGGGTGCTCCACGTCGACCTGACCTTGGCCATGGCCGGACCAATGGCACTGGGAGCGTGTTCCCGAGCGTGAGCGAAAGCTAACGCTGACAAGGGATGACAAGTGGCGGCGGAGATGTAAAATGCGCGCCTCCGCTCCAGCAATACTCGGTTGATCTGTCATGTCCTACCTGATTGGTGTCACGGCCCTGTGGGCCTTTTCCTTCTCGCTTATCGGCGCTTACCTGGCCGGCCAGGTCGATAGCTATTTTGCGGTGCTGGTGCGCATTGCGCTGGCCAGCCTGCTGTTCCTGCCGTTCCTGCGACCTTCCGCCCTCAGTAACGGTCTGAAGCTGGCGCTGATGGGAATCGGGGCAATCCAGCTCGGTCTGATGTACATCTTCTTCTATCAGTCGTTCCTGCTGCTGTCGGTGCCGGAGGTATTGCTGTTCACCATCTTCACGCCGCTGTATGTCACGCTGATCGACGATGCCATGGCCAAGCGCTTCTCACCATTCTACCTGCTTACGGCGGCGCTGGCGGTGGTCGGGGCAGCGGTGATCCGCTACGAAGGTATCAGCAGCGACTTCTGGCTGGGCTTCCTTGTCGTGCAGGGCGCCAACCTGTGCTTCGCTGTCGGGCAGGTAGCCTATCGACACCTGGCCAACGGGCTGCCTCGTCACCTGCCGCAGCGCAGTGTGTTCGGTTGGTTCTACCTGGGAGCGCTGGCGTTGGTGATCATTGCCTTCGCGATCTTCGGCTCGACCGCGAAGCTGCCAACCACCGCTGTCCAATGGGGCGTATTGGCCTGGCTGGGCCTGGCGGCCTCGGGAATCGGCTATTTCCTGTGGAACAAGGGAGCGACCCTCGTCGATGCCGGTGCATTGGCCATCATGAACAACGCGCTGATTCCGGCCGGGCTGCTGGTCAACCTGCTGATCTGGAACCGCGATGCCGACCTGTCGCGCCTGGCCATTGGCGGTGCGATCATCGTCGCCTCGCTTCTGGTCAACGAGTGGTTCGTCAAGCGTCGTCGCCCCGTGATGGCGTGAGTGGGATAGCACGCTGGTCGCTTGACTGCTAGACAGGAAGAGTCGTCACAGCCGGCCAGGTGTCGTCGACCACGAATACGCGTCGCCACCGGCCGGCAGGGTCTCGCAATGCCAGTTGGCGCGGCGCCCGCCATTGCGCGAAGTGGGCTCGTAGAGCCTGAGTCAATGTCGTCAGGTCCTCCAGCGTTTCCTCGCGTGGCGGGGCCAGCCAGTAGGGCTTGTTCAAGAAAGCGCCGCGCCAGTGCTGTCGTCCGTTCAAATAGGCAGGCCAGTCGGCGATGGGCAGCCAATCACCCATCAATGCCTCTGGTGTCGCTTCCCTGGGAAGCGGCAAGCCGGCAGTCTCGTCTGCTGACCATGGATGAAACAGGGTGCCCGGCATGGCGAGGTGCTGAAGAGGAGTCTGGTCGGTGTATGGCCTCAGTACGGCGCGGGCCTCATGGGTGTGACTGAGTGGTAGTTGGCTGACGATCGTGCGTTGGCGCTTGATGGCTAGCGAGTCGGCGCATCCTGGTCCGATCCAACGGGCCTGGCTGTCGGCCGCTCCAGGCCCTTGGGGCAGGCCCAGGTAATACTTTATTGCCAACTCGAGATGGATCGGTTGCGGGTCGTTCCGCGCACTGTAGAGCACGTCAATCTCGCCCAACGTGCGCTTGTCGTCCCGGACCGGCAGGTTATGCGCCAGCAGGCGCGTGCCGGGCGCGCTATCCAGCAGAAAATGCCACAGTACCTCATGGTAGTGTCCCAGGCGTCCCGTCAGTCGCGGGCCGGTCATGGCCTCGAGGGCCTGAGGGCGGCATTCCATATCATTCAGCCAGGCACGACGCTCGTCAGGATCGGCAAGTCCCAGCGCCACCAGGGAGGGGCGGCCGGGAAACGGCGTGCTCAGTAGATCCGGCGCCTGCAGCAACCAGGCCAAATCACGCACCTGGGGATGTCGCAGCCAAGCCAGTTCACGGCTGCTGTCGGCATTGTCATGTTCGGACATGCGATTCCCTCGAAGAGCGGGCTTGTCATGGCCAGTCGCTGGGTGGCCCTGTCAGAGTCGGTTTGCCCGTGCCCGGCTCAGCCCGCATAATGACCGGCTTGGACGGGGAGTGGAGCGCCCATGGCATCTTTCAAGAATATCGGATTGATCGGCCGTCTCGGTAGCGCCAAGGTCGTCGACACACTCAAGCGCTTGATTCGTTTTCTCAACGCCCATGACTACCATGTCATACTCGAGGATCGAACCGCGACGGTGCTGCTCGATCACGGTCAGCAGGAAGCGAGCCGGCGTCTGCTCGGTGATATCTGCGATCTGGTCATCGTGGTCGGAGGCGACGGCAGCATGCTGGGTGCTGGCCGCGCACTGTGCCGTACCGGGACACCCGTGCTGGGTATCAATCGCGGGCGGCTGGGCTTTTTGACGGACATTTCGCCCGATGAGGTCGAGGCCCGGGTCGGAGAGGTGCTGGCCGGGGAATACGATGTCGAGGAGCGCTTCCTGCTCGATGCCGAGGTATTTCGCCACGGCAGCCTCGTGGGCACTGCCGATGGACTCAATGATGTGGTGATCCATCCTGGCAAGGCGGCGCGCATGATCGAGTTCGAACTGTTCGTCAACGGCCAGTTCGTCTATAGCCAGCGCTCGGATGGCCTGATCATTGCCACGCCTACCGGTTCCACGGCCTATGCCCTGTCCGGTGGAGGGCCGATCGTGCATCCCAAGCTCGAGGCCATCACCCTGGTGCCGATGTTCCCGCATACCCTGTCGAGCCGGCCCATCGTCGTCGATGCCTCCAGCGAGATCATGGTACATATCGGCGAGACCAACGAAGCTTACCCGCACGTCAGTTGTGACGGCCAGACCCAGGTGGTCTCCAAGCCGGGCGATATCCTGCACGTGCGCCGCAAACCCCAGCGATTGAAGCTGATCCATCCGCGCGGACACAATTATTTCGAAATTTGCCGCAGCAAACTGGGCTGGAGTAACCGGCTGGGGGAATGACATGAGCATGACCGACGGTATCGACGGCTACGACCTGATCGGCGACGTGCATGGCTGTGGTGCGACCTTGGCATCTTTGCTGGAAAAGCTCGGCTATCACCAGCGTGGCGGCATCTATCGGCATCCTCGCCGCAAGGTCATTTTCCTTGGCGACCTGATCGACCGCGGGCCCCGCATCCGATTGGCGGTCACCATAGCCCGGCGCATGGTGGAGTCGGGCGAGGCCTTCATCGTCATGGGCAATCATGAAGCCAACGCACTGACGTACACGCGCCGCTGTCGCGATGGCTCGGGCTGTGAATGGCTGCGTGAGCACACGCCGCGCCACAATCGCATCATCCAGGAAACCTTCGAGCAGTACCGCGACCATCCAGCGGAATGGGAAGATACTCTTGCCTGGTTCATGGAGATTCCGCTGTTGCTCGAGCGCGACGGGCTGCGGGTCGTGCATGCCTGCTGGGATGCGCCGCTGATCGAGCGCTTTCTGGCCCGCTATCCCGGGGCACGAATCGACGAGGACTTTCTGCATGAGTCGGTACGTCCTGACAGTTTCGCCTTCAAGGCGCTTGAGCGCTTGACCCGGGGCACGCACATCCCGCTGCCCAAAGGCGTGGAGATCCAATCCGGAGACGGGTTCACGCGGCGAACCTTTCGTGCACATTTCTGGGCCGCCGCGCCGCGCACTTATGGCGATGTGATCTTTCAGCCGGATAACCTGCCCGGCGATCTCGAGGATCGCCAGTTATCCGACCGGGAGTTGGCGAGGCTCTCCTACTATGGTCCTGATGAGCCACCGTTGTTCGTGGGGCATTACTGGTGCGAGGGGATTCCGGCCCTGCCGGCGCCCAACATTGCCTGCCTGGACTATAGTGCCGTGAAGTTCGGCCGTTTGGTGGCCTATCGCTGGGATGGAGAACGTGAACTCGATGCCGACAAGTTCGTCTGGATTCGCGTTCCCAGGGAGGAGCAGGCCAGGCCGCGCCCGTGGGAAATCGATCTGGATTGAATCACCTGCAATCAGCACCGCCAGACCATTGCTGGTGTATCGGGTGGTTCTCGCAAGAAACTGGTAGTTTTACAATTTATTACGCAATTTTTTCCATCGGCGTGAAACTTGAGCGGGTTTTGGCTATCAGAGTAGGTGTTCCCTTGAATGATCCCTTGCTCATTGTCCGGCGGCCCCCTCCGCCGGACTTTTCTTTGCGTGCGTTTTCCATGGCGCGGCTTTCCGCCGGGATGAGGAGTCATCATGTATAAGGTGCTGGAACTGCCGCGTGATACCGATACGCGAGCGCTGCGCAAGGCGCTCTGGGCCGAGCGCATTGGGCATCGCTTCACCGAGGAAGGCAATGTTCAGGTCCTGTGGCTTGCCGACCCGCGACAGCATCAGGAACTGCTTCAATTGCTCACGCGCTGGGAGCGCGGCGAGACGCTTCAGCGTCCGACTGGACAGCGTAGGGCCCGGCGTAACTGGCAGCAGAGCCCGCTGGCCGAGGCCCCCGTGGCCGTCATGCTGATTGGCCTGTGCCTGGCGGTGTTCGCGATCATGGCCATCCTCGGCGATCTGGTGATTGCCGCCATGACCATTACGCCGCTCGGCGTGGTGGGCAATACCCTGAGCGTCGGTACTTTGGGCGATACGCTGGCCTCCGGTCAGATCTGGCGGCTGGTATCGCCGGCCTTCCTGCACTTCGGCTGGATGCACCTTATCTTCAACATGCTGTGGTTGTGGTACTTCGGTCGCCAGATCGAGGCGCTTCAGGGGGCATGGCGCCTGTTGGGTATTGTGATGGTCAGTGCCCTGATATCCAATCTGGCCCAGTACGCGACGGGGACGGTCCTGTTCGGTGGCATGTCCGGCGTCGATTACGCATTGCTCGGCTATGTCTGGCTGATGTCGCGACGCGCTCCGCGCAGTGGCTTCTTCGTGCCGCAGATGCTGGTGGTGTTCATGCTGGGCTGGATGGTGTTCACCATGACCGATTTCGCCGAGCCGATCGGTTTCGGCAATGTGGCCAACGAAGCCCACCTGGGTGGCCTGCTGGTGGGGCTGGTATGGGGATGGCTCGCCAGTGGCCGGGCCCGGCGTGCCTGACCGGCATCGCTTGTGACAGACCAGGCGTGACCCAAGACATTATGACGGGAGCCTACCCGGAGAGAAGACGATGAGCGAGATGACCTTCGACCGCATGATCCAGCAGATGACGCCGGATATCTACCAGAGCCTCAAGCAGGCTGTGGCACTGCGCAAGTGGCCCGACGGCCGCCAACTGACGTCCGAGCAGACCGAACTGTGTCTGGAAGCCGTGATGCGCTACGAGATCGAGCACAACGTGCCCGAGGATCAGCGTGTGGGCTATCTGCAGCGCCAGAGCTGCGGCACCCAGGACACGACGGACGGGGAGGATAGTATCAAGTGGGTGAATTGATCACGCCGCTGCGCGGTTGCCTGACCAAGATGCATATCGAGCCTGCAGGGAGGAATGCACCGGTGCGCTATACGCTGCGTGCCGGTGACCACCGTCTCGACCTCAATGCCCGGCTCGGCAAGACGCTGCGGCTGACGCATACCGGAGCAATTGCCTGTACCCACTGCGGTCGCGCAACCCGCAAGAGCTTTGGCCAGGGTTATTGCTACCCCTGTTTCAAGCGGCTGGCGCAGTGCGACACCTGCATCGTCAAGCCCGAGACTTGTCACTTCGACCAGGGGACCTGTCGCGAGCCAGAGTGGGGCGAGAGCCACTGTTTTCAGCCGCACGTGGTCTATCTGGCCAACTCATCGGGCCTCAAGGTCGGCATTACGCGCCGGACCCAGTTGCCGACACGCTGGTTGGATCAGGGGGCGATCCAGGCCCTGCCGATCCTCGAGGTCGATACCCGACAGCAATCGGGTTTTGTCGAGATGCTATTCAAGGAACAGGTCGCCGACCGTACCAACTGGCGAGCCATGCTCAAGGGTGAGGTTGAGCCTGTCGACCTGTGCGCCGAGCGAGACCGCCTCCTGGCATCCCTGGACAATGGCCTGCGTGGCTTGCGCGAACGCTTCGGGGCGGACAGCCTGCGCGTGCTCGACGTCGAGCCGGTGACGCTCGATTACCCCGTCCTTGAATCGCCGACCAAGGTCGTCTCGCATAACCTCGACAAGACGCCCGCTGTCGGGGGGACCCTGATGGGGCTCAAGGGCCAATACCTGATGTTCGACACCGGGGTGATCAACCTGCGCAAGTACACCGGTTACGAAGTCACCGTGGAGTGATGCCTCTGCAGTACGTGGTATGTTGAAAGCACCACAACACGAGGAGACATCATGCCAAGGACAATGCAAGCCATCCTGGCCGCCGGTCTGGTCGCGGCGAGCCTAAATGCGCAGGCGCAGGACGACAAGGCGCTGACCATCGGTACCCTGAACTGGGCCGAAAACATCGCCGTGGCCAACATGTGGAAGCTGCTGCTCGAAGAAGCGCCGTACAACTACGAGGTCGAGCTTTCCAATGTGGGCAAGAGCGTGGCGTTCAGTGGCGTTGCCAGCGGCGACATGGATATTTCCCTGGAAACCTGGTTGCCTGCCACGGATGCCAGCTATATCGAGCCGCATAAGGACCAACTCGTCATTCACGATGTCTGGTACGAAGGTGCCGGGATGGGCTTGGTCGTTCCGAGCTACGTGGAGGCCGAGAGCATTGCCGACCTGGCCGAGCAGGGCGAAACGTTCGACTATCAGGGGGAACCCACCATCGTCGGTATCGACCCGGGCTCGTCGATTTCCTCGCTCACCGAAGAGGCCATCGAGAGTTATGGCTTGCCCATGCGCCAGCTCAGTAGCTCCGAGGTGGCCATGATGGCAGCGCTGGACGATGCCTATCGGCGCCAGGAACCCATGGTCGTGACGCTCTGGAGCCCGCATTGGGCCTTTGCCGAATACGATCTCAAGTACCTCGACGACCCCAGGAACGTCTATGGCGACGAGGAAGCTATTCACTGGTTCTCGCGCAAGGATTTCGCCGAGGACGATCCCTGGCTGACGGCGGTACTCAATGCCTGGTACATGGACGACGACGCGCTAGGCAGCCTGATGGCGATGATCGAAGAGACTGGCGACCCGGCCGAGGGGGCGCGCCAGTGGATCGACGAGAATCGTGCGCTGGTCGAGGAATGGCTGGCCACCGGCGAAGAAAACGCCCAGTAACCACGACGCCTCGTCGTGAGTCGACGCGCCAGGTGTGGCGCGTCGCCTTCACCCCGTGTGACGACGATGCTCTTCCATGCGTGCCAGGAACACTTCCATCACCTTCGAATAGAGTCGCGGCCCCAGCACCACATCTTCCACGCCAGCATCCAGGTTGGGGTTGTCGTTGACCTCGATGACCACTACGCGTTCGCCGATCTGCTTGAGGTCCACTCCGTACAGGCCGTCGCCGATCAGGCGGGTGGCCTTGAGTGCTGCCTTGACGACCGGCCTGGGCACGTCCTTGGGATCATGGGTCGTGAAGCCGCCACTGCGCGTCTTGCCGCGCGAGTGATCGTAGATCTGCCAGTGACCTCGGGCCATGTAGTAGCGGCTGGCGAACAGCACCTCGCCATCGAGCACGCCGATACGCCAGTCGAACTCGGTGGGCAGCCACTCCTGCAGCAGTAACAGTGCCGAGGACTGGAACAGGCGCTCGGCTTCCTGGACCAGCTGATCCACAGATTGGATCTTGACTACACCACGCGAGAAGGCGCCGTCCGGCACCTTGAGTACCATCGGGAACTGCAGGCCTTCGGCTTTTTGGGGCAGGCGCTTGAGGTCGTCGCGATAGAGCAGCAGGCCACCCGGGGCCGGCACCCCCTTGGTGTTGAGCAGCTCGTGCAGGTAGACCTTGTTGGTGCAGCACAATATCGAGCGCGGATCGTCGATGACCACCAGGCCTTCATGCTCGGCACGCTTGGCCATGCGATAGGTGTGATGATCCAGACTCGTGGTCTCGCGGATGAATAGTGCATCGAATTCGGCCAGGCGGCCTTCATCGCGCTTGGTGATTAACGAGACATCGATACCCAGACGCCGACCAGCGCGAATGAACTGCTTGATGGCGCTCTTGTTGCTGGGCGGCAGGGCTTCCTTGGGGTCGACCAGCATCGCCAGGTCGTAACGGTAGCGGCGGCGCGCCTTGGGCGTACGCCAGACCTTGCGTGAATGCCGGTTCAATGACGCCGCGAACAGGTCCTGTTCCTCGGTGTTCAGCGAGGTCAACGCCAGCGGCTTGAGGCGTGCCAGGCGCCACAGGCCCTGGCGACGCTGGAAGCGTGCCTCGAGCAGGGGGCAGGGCAAGCGCTCGAAAAGCCGCCGCGCCAGCTTGCCCAGCCCATCCTCCAGGCATTCGCCGAACATCACGCGCAGCGTGAAGGCGTCGCCCTCCAGGGCGCCTCGGCGTGCCAGTTCATCCATCAGCGGTGCCAACGATTCGAGCTGCAGGTCGACCAATGCCTTGCGTGATAGCTGGTTGAGGGTCTCGACGCTGGGTAACACGCGCTGCCCACGCGCCTGTGCCAGCAGCGACACGTAATAGCCGGTTTCAAGGTAGTCGAGGCCGCTGCACAGGTTGATGACATGCGTGGTGGCGTCCTGCTCGCCATTGGTACCCTGGGCCAGGTAGTCGGCCGCAGTGATCAGGTCGTCGGTGGGGTAATAGGGGCGCCAGTCGGAAACACGGTCGACAACGATGCGCAATGGCGACATGAGCAAGCTTCCTGCCATAAATGAAAAAAGACCGGAGGGAGACGATACAAGGGCCTAGGATGCCCTTGACCCAAACCCGCTTCAACAACTAGACAGCGTGAAATAAATTCATGCTCAATGCCAATGACACGCGCAATTTACCGAATCAGAATGCCGTCGTTCACCCAGGAAGCCGAGTCATGAAAGCGACGTCTCATCTTGCCCTGCGCCCCGCGACACCTGGCGATCTCGCCGCCCTGTGCCAGCTTGAACTCGACTGCTTCGAGGGAGATCGCTTCAGCCGTCGCCAACTGGCACACCTGCTCAGCCGTGCCAATGCCGTCACCTGGCTGGCCGAGGGCGAGGAGGGGGTATTGCGTGGCTACGGCACGCTGCTGTTTCGACGCAACAGTCGTACGGCTCGGCTCTATTCGTTCTGCGTGCATCCCGAGGCGCGTGGCGGAGGCGTGGGCCGGCGGCTACTGGAAAAGCTCGAACAGCAGGCCATCGAGCGCGACATGCTCAAGCTGAGCCTGGAAGTGCGTGCCGACAACCGGGTCGCCATGGGGCTGTATCGGCGCATGGGCTTTCTGCCGCGGCGCTGGCTGGATGATTACTACATCGACGGCTGCGCCGCCTGGCAGATGGACAAGCCGCTGGTCGTCGAGACGACTGACCAAATAGCGGATGCGCCCGTGCCTAGCCTGGGCTAGCATGCCCGGTCTCGATAGCCATTGCGGAGCCAAGACATGCCCTCCTTCGATATCGTTTCCGAACTCGACAAGCATGAAGTCACCAATGCCGTGGACCAGGCCAATCGCGAGCTGGGAACACGTTTCGATTTTCGCGGTGTGACGGCCAGCTTCCGTGAGGAAGGCGACAGCGTCCATATGGAGGCCGATGCCGATTTCCAACTGCGTCAGATGCTCGATATCCTCAAGGGCCGCATGATCGCCCGGGGCATTGATGTGGGCTGCCTGGAGGAGAAGGATGCCGACACGGGCGGTGTCCGTGCCCGTCAGGAAGTCGTACTGCGCCAAGGCATCGATCAACCCCTGGCCAAGAAGATCGTCAAGACGCTGAAGGATGCCAAGCTCAAGGTTCAGGCCCAGATTCAGGGCGACAAGGTGCGTGTGACCGGCAAGAAACGCGACGACCTGCAGCAGGCCATCGCCCTGCTGAAAAGCGACGAGTCCATCGATATGCCGCTGCAGTTCGACAATTTCCGCGACTGAGCCGGTGCGTGGCCGGACTCAGGCTACAGCGCCGGTGTCGTGTGCGACCCGGCTTGCCGTATCGAGATCGGCCAGGCACAGCATGCTCAGATTGCCGAACATGAAGCTTTCGTGCAGGGCCCTCATCGGCTGACCTTCGAGGGCGCCGACTGTCATCAGCAGCGGCAGGAAATGCTCCGGGGTGGGGTGGGCGTAGGTGGCGTGCGGCGCTTGACGGCGCCAGTCCGCGAGAGCCTCCAGATCGCCCTGCTCGGCAACATTGCGTGCCCAGTCGTGAAACTCCTGGGCCCAGCGATCCGGCCCGGCATCGGCCGGCTTGCGATCGCCCAGGTTGTGGGTAGCTGCGCCCGAGCCGATCAGCCACAGTCCATGGCGCTCGGCGAATTGGCCGAGGTGGGCTGACAGGGCCAGGCGTTCATTGTCCGGCAACGCCATCGGCACACTGACCGGCAGCAGGGGAATATCCGCCTGCGGCCAGACCAGCGACAGGGGGGACCATACGCCATGATCCAGCGGACGACGCGACTCCACGTCGACGCCGAAACCGCTGGCGTCGAGTTCCGCCGCCAACTGGCGGGCCATGTCAGGCAGGCCCTCGGCAGGGTAACGCTGCTGGTACATGACGTCGGGGAAGCCATAGAAGTCGTGAAGCGTGGTGGGCCGCGCCGCGCCGCCCAGCGCCAGTGTCGAGGTTTCGTAGTGGGCCGAGATGACTAGCGCGCCCTGCGGTCGTGGCAGGCGCTTGCCCAGGGCAACGAAGAAGTCCCGGGCGGGGTGTTCGGTGATGACCAGGCTCGGAGAGCCGTGTGACAGGAACAGTACGTTTCGCATGATGGTCTCCAATCGTGACCACAGCCTAGCGGTTACACAGCGAAACGCCAGCCACCATTCGGGCAATAGACCGTTTACCGTTCATGAACAGTGATGACCGGTGGTATTCTCGGATAAGCATGGATGACGTGACGATTAAGCTTGCCTAGTCTAGTCATAGGGTTAAACGATTTCCGTCGACCGATAGCCATGCTGTGTAATGACAGCGGTCGTCGGGCCCATGCCCAGCCAGGCGCGTCCCAAGAATGGGTTCGACGGCCCTCGTTCCGACATCGCAAGCGCGACAGGAGATACACGAATGTCAAAGACAAGACAGCTCGTCTTCGCCTGTCTCGCTGGCCTCAGCTTTTCCGTAGGGCTAGTGGGTTTGTTCGTGCCGTTATTGCCCACGACCTGTTTCATGTTGCTAGCTGTCTGGCTAGCCTCGCGTGGTTCCCCCCGTTTCGCCCGATGGATTCGCCAACACCCACGCTTTGGCCCACCGATCGAGGCCTGGGAGCATGAGCATGCCATTCCCCGGCATGCCAAGATCCTGGCCGTGACGATGCTGCTGGCCTCATGCGCGGTCCTGGCGATGGTGCTCGATTCCATGCTGCTGCGGGGCGGGCTGATTGCTGGCCTGCTGTCGCTGGGATTGTGGATCGCCACAAGGCCCGAGCCGGCGCGGGGGGTGTCGTGCGGCGAGATGTCATCCCGTCCGATACCCAAGGAACGACTGTCTGCACAACGTCTGGGGCGCTAGAGGTTCGAACATGGGTTCGGCCGTGGCATGCCTGCGGTTTTGAGACTCCTGCCCCGGGCACCGTACAATGTCGGTCATCTTGTACAGGAGTTCTCGATTCATGTCCGATACGCGCGTTTCCGAAGAAGCCGAAATCAAGCCGGTCGATGCCCAGCCGCAACCGGTCTATCTCAAGAACTACCGCCCCCCGGCCTACCGCGTCACGCATACCGAGCTGAAGTTCGACCTGTCGCCAACCGATACCCATGTGCATGCCGCCCTGCATCTGGAGCGCCATCCCGATAGCGAGCCCGGTCTTCCCCTGACGCTGCACGGTGAGAAACTCAGCCTTGAGCGCATCGCCATTGATGGCCAGGAACTGCAGCCTGGAGAATATCAGGTCGATGACGAGACGCTGACCATCACCGATGCGCCGGACCGCCTGCGTCTTGAAACCGAGGTCGTGATCGATCCCCAGGCCAATACCGCGCTGGAAGGCCTGTATCTTTCCAACGGCATGTTCTGCACCCAGTGCGAGGCCGAAGGGTTCCGACGCATCACCTATTACCTGGATCGCCCCGACGTGATGGCGACCTTTTCCACCACGGTCATTGGTGACCAGAAGCAGTTGCCGGTGCTGCTGTCCAACGGCAACCCGGTGGAACGCGGCGAGCTGCCGGATGGCAAGCACTTCGTGACCTGGGAGGACCCGCATCCCAAGCCGAGCTATCTGTTTGCCTTGGTCGCCGGTCAGCTCGAGAAGGTCGAGGATCGCTTCACCACCATGAGTGGCCGAGACGTGACCCTGCAGCTCTGGGTCGAGCCGGAGAACCTCGACAAGACAGAGCACGCCATGCGATCGCTCAAGGCGTCGATGGCCTGGGACGAGCAGACATACGGGCGCGAGTATGACCTCGATCTGTTCATGATCGTCGCTGTCAATGACTTCAACATGGGCGCGATGGAAAACAAGGGGCTCAACATCTTCAACTCGGCAGCGGTGCTGACCCATCCGCAGACGGCGACCGATGCCGCCTTCCAGCGTGTCGAGGGGGTGGTCGCCCACGAGTACTTCCATAACTGGTCGGGCAACCGCGTGACCTGCCGCGACTGGTTCCAGCTGTCGCTCAAGGAGGGCTTCACCGTCTTCCGTGACCAGAATTTCTCGGCCGACATGAACTCGGCCCCAGTCAAGCGCATCGAGGACGTGTCCTTCCTGCGTACCGCACAGTTTGCCGAGGATGCCGGCCCCACCGCCCACCCGGTGCGTCCGGACCATTACATCGAGATTTCCAACTTCTATACCCTGACCATTTACGAGAAGGGCTCGGAGATCGTGCGCATGCTGCGCAACCTGCTTGGCTGGGAGGCTTTCCGCCAAGGCTCGGACTTGTACTTCGAGCGCTTCGATGGCCAGGCGGTGACCATCGAGGATTTCGTCGGCTGCATGGCCGAAGTGTCCGGCCTCGATCTCGATCAGTTCATGCGCTGGTATTCGCAGGCCGGCACCCCGGAAATCGACGCCTACGGCGAGTATGACTACGCCAGCGCCGAGTACCGCCTGACGCTGCGTCAGCGTACTCCGGCCACACCCGGCCAGCCTGACAAGCTGCCGCTGCACATTCCCGTGCGCGTTGGCCTGGTGGGTACCAAGTCCGGTGAGGACCTGACCCTGACCCTCGACACGCCTGACGGAAAGGAAGACTTGGGCAAAGATGGCGTATTGCACCTGCGCGAAGAGGAGCAGACCTTCGTCTTCACCGACGTCGCCGAGGCCCCGGTACCTTCGCTGCTGCGTGGTTTCTCGGCGCCGGTCAAGCTGCGCTTCCCCTATGGCCGCGAGGACCTGGCCTTCCTGCTGCAGAACGACTCCGACGACTTCAATCGCTGGGATGCCGGTCAGCGTCTCGCCATGCTGGCGCTGGACGACCTGATCGCTGCGCACCGCAACGGCGTCGAGAAAGTCATGGATCCTCGCGTCACCGAGGCCTTCCGCAGCCTGCTGATCGAGCCGAATGACGACAAGGCGGTGCTGGCAGAGATGCTGACGCTGCCGTCCGAAGCGTACATTGCCGAACAGCAGCCGATGGTCGATGTCGATGCCATCCACGCCGCGCGCAACTTCGTCAAGCAGTCGCTAGCTGTTGCCTTGCGTGACGAGTTCCTGGCGCTCTACCAGGCCAACCGGTCCGATGCGCCCTATGCGCCGGATGCCGAGCAGATCGCGCAACGCAGCCTCAAGAACGTGGCGCTGTCCTACCTGATGAGTATCGAGGACGAGGAGGGCGTCGAACTGGCCCGTCAGCAGTTCGAGGCGCAGCACAACATGACCGATGTACGGGCGGCACTGACGCTGCTGGTGCACAGTTCGCGCGGCGACATCGCCGATCCTGCACTGCGGGCCTTCGGCGAGAAATGGGCGCACGATCCGCTGGTGATGGATCAGTGGTTCAGCGTGCAGGTCACCCGGCCGCAGTCGGATGCTCTGGAACGCGTCAAGTACCTGATGGATCATCCCGCGTTCTCGCTCAAGAATCCTAATCGGGTGCGTGCGCTGATCGGGGCATTCGCCGGTCAGAACCGGGTCAATTTCCACCGTCTGGATGGCGAGGGGTACCGGCTGCTGGCCGATGTGGTCATCGAGCTCAACCGGCTCAACCCGGAGATTGCAGCGCGTATCATCACACCGCTGACGCGTTGGCAGCGCTTCGACGAGCAGCGTCAGGCGCTGATGAAGGCGGAGCTCGAGCGTATCCGTGCCGAAGAGCTATCGCCCAATGTCTATGAGGTGGTCGAGAAGGCGCTAGCCAATTGAAAAAGCACTGAGATCGTAGCTTCGTAAAACGGGCCGCTCTCGAGCGGCCCGTTTTACGTCAAGGGGTGAAGGAACGCTTAGCGCTGGATGCGTTCGCTGGCGTTGGTAAAGCCCATCAGCGAGATGTCGAGATCCATGCGGTTGCCGCGTGGACCGATCAGGCTGAGCGTGGCCGAGGTGCCGCTGCGCAGTTGCTGCATCAGTTCGGGGCGCAGGGGCAGGTCGGCGCGGCAGCCCTGTTCCATGCATACCTGGAAGGGGAAGGAGACCGGCTCGCCCCCGTCGACACTGAGCTGAAGCCCGGGAGCCAGGCGCGTGCCCAGCGGCAGGAAGAAGGCCATGGCCGCGGTGTCGATTTCCGGCGGATAGGCCATGACCACCCGCATCAGGGGGCGGCTGCCGTCGGGGTTGTTGACCAGTTGGGTCATGGTGCAGGCGCCTTGCGCTGCGGCACCTTGAGGGCAGCGCACTTCCCATTCCTGGAACTGCTCGGTGGTGACGTCGGCCTCGTTCGTGGGTTGTTGCGCCAAGGCGGCAGGGGCCATCGCCAACGCGGCAAGGCAGGCCAGGGCCCGGCGCGGCAGTTTGGTGCGCTTCAACATGATATCCATCTCCTGTCGTCTTGATGTCGTGTGGTCAGGGTCATGAAACCAGTCCGGCCGGCTCATGACAATGTGTAACGTCTGGTTGCCCTGGAGCCGAGCTATGCAATCAACCAGCTCAGCACCAGCAGGCCGAACAGCATCCAAAGAGCACCGGTCAGAAACGAACGCTGCAGCAGGGCGCGTATCCCCTTGTAGAGTAGCCCCAGGCCAAGGATCAGTGCGATCAGGCCGAACAATGACGTGTCCATGCCCAATGAGCCGGTCAGCCCTTCGATGAAATCGTGAGCGGCAACGCCGATGCCGGCGAAGAAGCCACCCAGTACATCGACGATGAAACGAATGGCCTCGCCGAGGCTTTCGCCGAGCCAGGTGAAGAAGCCGTTGGCAAGCATGAATGAACCCTAGTGGCTGGGAGCGAGATTGACCGGTTGGCGCTGCTGGGCACGCAACCAACTGATTTCCTCCGACCAGCGATCCGGCTCGATGGTTTCAAGGATCAGGGGAATTCCATCGAGACGTGAATCACCCATGAGCGTGGCAAACGCCTCGAGGCCGATATTGCCTTCACCAAGACAGTGATGACGGTCGACTCGGCTGGCAAAGGCGCTCTTGGCATCGTTAAGGTGCATGCCGCGCAAGTACTCGAAACCGACCACAGCACCGAACTCGTCAAGCGTGGCCAGCGTCGCCTCAGGTGTGCGTAGGTCGTAGCCTGCCGCAAAGGCATGGCAGGTGTCGATGCATACACCGACACGCGACTTGTCGTCGACCTGTTCGATGATCTCGGCAAGGTGCTCGAAACGATAGCCCAGGTTGGTGCCCTGTCCGGCAGTATTCTCGATGACGTCAGTGACGCGGTGTGTCCGGGACAACACGTGGTTGATCGACTCGGCAATCCGCGCAAGGCACTCGCGCTCGGAGATCTTGCGCAGATGGCTGCCGGGATGAAAGTTCAATAGTGTCAGGCCAAGCTGTTCGCAGCGCTGGAATTCATCGAGAAACGCGGCCCGGGATTTTTCCAGCGCCGTATCGTCAGGGTGCCCCAGGTTGATCAGGTAGCTGTCGTGGGGAAGGATCTGCCCGGGGGCGAACCCGTAGCGCTGGCAGGCCGCCTTGAACGAGGTAATGGCCTCGTCGCTCAGCGGCTTGGCGTGCCACTGGCGCTGGTTCTTGGTGAACAGCGCGAAGGCGTTGGCTCCAATCTCGTGAGCCCTGGCCACAGCCTGTGCCGCACCGCCCGCTGCGCTGACATGGGCGCCGATGTATTTCATGCCGTGTGTCCATCGCAGAGTTGAGGGAAGCTATAGTAGTGCGTCGGCAATCCAAGCGCGACCGTCTAAAGGGCACGCAGCATTTGACGTTTTTCGTTGGCAGCTAATGCACGAGGATGGTCAGAGAATGACAAGGGAGGCAGGACGAATGAAGACGATCGGAATCCTGGGCGGCATGAGTTGGGAGTCAACGCAGACCTACTATCGAGGCCTGAACGAAGGCGTTCGCAACCGGCTTGGTGGCTATCATTCGGCTCCGGTCTGCCTGGTCAGCGTCGATTTCGCCGAGATCGAGGCGCTGCAGCGTGCCGGCGATTGGGAAGCCGCAGGCCGTTACCTGGCGATTGCGGCGCGCCAGGTCCAGGCGGCCGGCGCCGATTTTTTGCTGATTGCCACCAATACCATGCACCGCGTGGCGGATGACGTGGAGGCGGCAATCGACATTCCCTTGCTGCATATCGCCGATGCGGCAGGGCAGGCGCTGCAGCGTGACGGGGTGAGTCGCGTCGGCCTGCTGGGCACACGATTCACCATGCAGCAGGCGTTCTACCGCGAGCGCATCGAGTCCCGCTTCGATATCGAGGTAGTGACGCCGGAGCAGGAAGAGCAAGAGTTCATACATAATGTCATCTTCGATGAACTCGTGCATGGCACGGTCAGTGACGATTCCCGAAACCGCTTCCTCTCGATCATCGACCACCTTGCTCGGCGCGGGGCCCAGGGCGTGATTCTTGGCTGCACGGAGATCGGCATGCTGGTTCAGCCCACCGATACCCGCATAGCGCTCTACGATACCTCGATGCTGCACGTCGAGGCGGCATTGAACAAGGCATTGAACGACTGACTCAGCGCCACATAACAAGCGGCATGATAGTGCTGACCGTGATGTATGGTTTCACGAATAAGCTGATTTTGTTTCGTCACGGTACGCGTTGATGCCACAAACTCGTCGCGATGAGGGGCGAATGGTAGGTTCAAGGCTTTCCAACATGAGCGAGGTATGCCAAGTGGATTCGTCAGTCAATGCAACCGTGAGCATGGCCCTGACCCTGCAGCAGTACAATGCCGGTCAGCAGGCCCAGATGAGCCTGCTCAAGGAGTCACTGGAGACCCAGGCCAATCAGGTCTCGGAAATCATGGAATCGGCCGCTCCAAAGGATTCGCTGGCCTCGAGCGGCTCTGTCGGTACGCGCATCAACACTTACGCCTGAGTGCCTGGACCTGTGGCATTGCTCTCTCGGGGCAATGCCGCTTCCTCGCTGATCAGTCTCACCCCACCGGCACGGCCGGGTTGTCGATCACTCGCCGTAGCACGAAGCTGGAATGTGCGCCGCTGACGCCTTCGATGCGCGTGATGCGGTTGAGCAGCAGGTCCTGATAGTCGTCCATGTCCCGGACCACCACCTTGAGCTGATAATCGGCTTCCTGCCCGGTAATCAGCAGGCACTCCAGCACTTGTGGCAGGGCTGCGACGTTTTTCTCGAAGTTGGCGAAGCGCTCCGGAGTGTGCCGATCCATGGAGATATGCAATAGCGCCATCAGGCTGTAACCCAGGCGCTTGCTGTCGACCACGGCGCGGTAGCCCATGATCAAGCCACTTTCTTCCAGAGCGCGGACGCGCCTCAGGCACGGCGACGGAGAGAGGCCGATCCTTTCGGCCAGTTCCTGATTACTGATTCTGCCATCGCGCTGCAGGATGTCGAGGATATGACGATCGTAGCGGTCCAACGCAGGGCTGATGTGCAAAGTTGTCATGTCGCGCAATATTTCTTCTTCTTTTGGGAAGTCATTGGAAGTAATTGCCAAAGTATGCGCCCATAAGCAGCGAATTCGCAATCCTCGACCCGAGGGTGGGGCGTAAGCTAACAATCATCGCCACCAGCGATCGACACGTTGCCGGGGAGCGGCTCCACAAGAGGCGTTCCCCGGCGTCGCTCACGAGGCGACCTGACACATTCGTCACTTACGGCGCATCCTCCGGCGCCGGCTATTGCAAGGACCGTCAACCATGGCTTCAACCTTCCGCGCCTTCGATCATCGCAAGTACGTCCCGGTCGAGCCGGTGCCGCTGACCCAGCGTCAATGGCCTACGCGGACGCTGACCCACGCACCGATCTGGACCAGCGTGGATCTGCGCGATGGCAACCAGGCGCTACTCGAGCCGATGTCCGTCGAGCAGAAGAAGCGGCTGTGGGCCTTGCTGGTCAAGGTCGGGCTCAAGGAAATCGAAGTCGGTTTTCCCGCAGCCAGCCAGCATGACTACGATTTCGTGCGCTGGCTGATCGAGCAAGACCAGATCCCGGAGGATGTGCATATCCAGGTGCTCGTGCAGGCGCGCGAACATCTCATCGAAAGGACGTTTGCCGCACTGGAAGGGGTGAAGCGTGCCATCGTGCACGTCTACAACTCCACTTCCACGGTGCAGCGCGAGCGGGTCTTCGAGCAGGACCGCGAAGGCATCATCGCGATTGCCGAGCAGGGTGCCCGCTGGGTACAGGAATATGCAGCGCGCTATCCCGACACGCAGTGGACCTTTCAATATTCTCCCGAGAGCTTCACCAGCACCGAGCTGGATTTCTCGGTGGCGATCTGCGAGGCGGTCATGGCGGTCTGGCAGCCGACGCCTGACAAGCCCTGCATTCTCAACCTGCCGGCCACCGTCGAGGTCGGGCCGGTCAATCATTTTGCCGACCAGATCGAATATTTCATCACGCACCTTAAGAACCGTGACAGCGCGATCATCTCGCTGCATACCCACAATGACCGGGGTGGTGCGGCCGCCGCCGCCGAGCTGGGCCTGCTGGCCGGGGCAGATCGTGTCGAAGGGACGCTGCTGGGCAACGGCGAGCGCACCGGCAACATGGACATCGTGACCCTGGCGATGAACCTCTACAGCCAGGGCATCGATCCGCAACTCGACCTGTCGAATCCCGACGAGATCGTTCAGGTCTGCACTGAGTGCACTGGCCTGCCGGTCCACCCTCGCCATCCCTGGATCGGCGAACTGGTCTATACCGCATTCTCGGGGAGCCATCAGGATGCGATCCGCAAGTGCCTGCAGAAGCAGCGAGACGACGAAGCCTGGCAGGTAGCCTATCTGCCCATTGATCCCAAGGATCTCGGCCGCGACTATCAGGCCGTGATTCGCGTCAACAGCCAGTCGGGCAAGGGCGGCATGGCATTCCTGCTCGAGCGGGATTTCGGCATCAGTCTGCCGCGCTGGATGACCCTGGAACTGGCGCCGCATGTGCAGAAGGCCAGCGAACAGGTATCGGGCGAGCTTTCCAGCCAGGCCATTCGCGACATCCTGCTCGAGACCTTCATGTGCGCCGCGCCGGTGACACTGAAAGGCTACCGGCTGGATCGGGACGATGCCGAATGCCTGTCGGTCACGCTGCGTCATGGTCAGGAGAGCGTAACACTGCAAGGGCAGGGCAACGGTGCGATCTCTGCGTTCATGGATGCCTGGCAGCAATACACTGGCCAACGCGTCAATGTGGTCGACTATGGCGAACATGCCTTGGGGGAGGGGAGCGACGCCGTGGCGATTGCCTTCGTTCAACTCAACGTGGACGGCACTCGCATCAGTGGCATGGCTGAGGATGGTGATACCGTCAGTGCCTCGCTCAAGGCGTTGCTTTCGGCACTCAACCGTGCCGGAGCGGGGCAAACCCTGACCGGTGCCGTGACCAAGGAGATGCTTCAGGCCTGACTTGCCGGTCTTGCCATTGCGGATGGAAACGGCTGCCAGTGGGCGGCCGTTCCTGTTTTAAGTCAGGCCAGCCAGCGGCGCCTGTCGATGTCACGAGCTGGACACACGCTCGTGCCACTGGGCCAGCGACTCGTCAGGGTATTCCTGAAAGCAGCGGTCCTGTGAATCCGGGCGGGACATGACCCAATCGGGTTTGGAGCCGAGCATCATGTGGGTATGCTCGGGCGGGACCGGCAGTGGCGTATCGATGGCGCCGGCATGGGGGTGAACGAGTTCCGGCCACTCGGGAGACCATAGCCACAGTGCAGTGCCGCACTCCCGGCAGAAGCGGCGTTCGGCGCTGCTGGTCGAGCCATCCTCCATGCGCGCACGGTAGGTATTGATATGTTCTTCCCCCTCGACCTTCAACGTATCGGCATTGGCCCCGAGGTTGATGGCGAAGCCGCCGGTGCCGGCGGTCTTGCGGCAAATGCTGCAATAGCAGAGGTTGAAGGGGTAGGGGGCCTCGGCTTCCACGCTGAAACGAACCGCGCCGCAATGACAGCTACCGTCAAGTTGCATGGTAAACTCCCGTCAGATCATGAGTTTCGAGAAAGCATTGCCTAAAAGTGGTCAAGTCTGCCATGAGGCGCAAGCCGGCAGGGCCATGACTGTTCGTTTTGTTGAGTCCATGGAGGGGCGCCATGCCGGACGAAGCCACCACTATTCTGATCAACCTGGGCACCGCCTGGCTGGCGGGTAGCCTGATCGGTCTGGAACGCAGCTATCATGGCCGGCCGGCCGGGTTCCGTACCCATGCTCTTGTGTGTGTCGCATCGGCATTATTGATGCTGGTATCCACTCATCAGGCAGAGTGGGTAGGTGGGCTGCTGCCCGATTCTGCGATCCGCACGGACCCTACCCGCATGGCCCAGGGCATCATGACCGGTATCGGTTTTCTGGGGGCCGGCGTGATCTTCAAGGAAGGGTTGACCGTGCATGGCCTGACTACGGCGGCATCGATCTGGGTCACCTCTGCCCTGGGTATCCTGTTCGGGATCGGTTTTCTCTACCCGGCAGTGATCGTGACGGTCGTTACCCTGGTCACGCTGTCGCTCTTTCGCTGGGTCGAGAGCCATCTTCCCAGCGAGTTCTATGCCGACCATGTCATCAGCTACCCTATCGAATCCGTCGATGATGAAAGCAAGGTCAGGGCGATGATTGCCACGCATGGCTGCGCTATCAAGTCGATGAGCTACCGGTTGGCCGAACGCGGTACGATATACCGTTATCACATGGTGCTGCAGACTCATGACAAGGACAACCTGGTGAAACTCGCGGCACATTTGCGTGCCTCGAAGACGATTCTCGAGTTTCGCCTGGCCATAACGTGACCTGGTTTCAGGCCTGTACCGACTGATCGGTACCTTGCGAATTGCAGGGCAACAGGCGATGGTATAGCCAGACCACGTCAGGATGGACAAGGAAACGATGCATGGCCGATGCGATGGCAAGGAACGCTCGCCTGATTCTCAACGGCAAGGTCGCGCAGGAGCCCGAAATACGCGAGGCGGTGTCCGCCATGCGCGAAGCGGGTTGCGATTTACAGGTGCGCATCACCTGGGAAGAGGGGGACGCCTTGCGTCTTGTCGAAGAGGCGGCGCAGGAAGGGGTCTCTCGTCTCATTGCCGGGGGAGGAGACGGCAGCGTCAACGAGATCGTCAATGGCCTGATGCACCTGGACGAAGCGCATCGGCCGGCGTTGGGCATCCTGCCGCTGGGAAGCGCCAACGACTTCGCCCATGGAGTCTGCCTGCCCATGGATCCGCACCAGGCCCTTCATACGGCGCTGACCGTGTCTTCCCGGGCCGTGGATATAGCGCATCTTGGGGCCGACTATTTCATCAACATGGCCTCCGGTGGTTTCGGGGCGGAAATCACCACCTCAACGCCGGTTTCACTCAAGCGCTTGCTGGGTGGTGGCGCTTACTCCCTGATGGGAATGCTCAAGCTCTGGCATTACCAGCCCTACAGCGGGCATTTGAGCTGGCCCGAGGGCGAGTTCGAGGGCCCCCTGTTCCTGCTGGCCATCGGCAATGGTGTCCAGGCGGGCGGCGGCCAGAAGCTGGCGCCCGACGCCAAGCTCGATGATGGTCTGCTGAATGTATTGCTCGTACGTCATTTTTCGTCGCTTGCCGAGATGCGCCAGCTTCTCACGGAACTGGAAAGGATTCCGGAAGATGGCGAGTTCGTGCGCACGGTGCGCACGTCGCAGTTGTCCTTCGAGGGCGATAGCGCCTTTCCACTCAACCTGGATGGCGAGCCCAGGCAACTGAAGACGTTCGAGGTCAAGCTGGAGCCGCGGGCGCTCAAGTTGCTGGTGCAATCCGATTGCCCGTTGCTCTCATCGAATGCCCGACAGTAAGGAGACGCGCATGGACGAATTCATGCAGGCCGCAATCGACGAGGCCCGGCAGGGGCTCGAGGAAGGCGGTGTCCCGATCGGGTCGGTACTGGTCCATCGTGGGCAGATCATCGGCCGGGGGCATAACCAGCGACAACAGCGTGGCAGCGTCGTGTTGCATGGCGAGATGGATGCGCTGGAGAATGCCGGGCGTCAGCGGGCCTCCGTCTATCGCGACTCGGTGCTCTATACGACCTTGTCCCCTTGTCCCATGTGCAGTGGAGCCATCCTGCTTTATGGAATACCGCGTGTAGTGATTGGCGAAAACCGCACCTTCATGGGCGACGAGGAAAACCTGCGCCAGCATGGCGTCACGCTTGAGGTGCTGGACAGCCCCGAGTGCCGGGAACTGATGGAGACTTTCATTGCCCGGCATCCCGACGTCTGGAACGAGGATATCGGGGAACAGCCTGCCTGACCGTGGCGCTTGCTTGCGCCAGAGGACGGGGTTTGCTGGAATAGCGCCACCCTACGAGGCAGGTCTTTCAACAAGGAGAGAGAACGATGGCCAGAGCGCCCTGGATGACGTCGATAGCCGTCCTGACATTGGCCTTGAGCCTGGCGGCCTGCGATGGAGGGGAGGAGACCCCGCCCGAGCAAACGGCCAACGAGGCGAGCCAGGCCACCAATGAGACGTCAAATGGCGTGGAGCGCGACGCGCGCAACACCCCGGCGCAGTCCGATACCGAGATGCCGCAGGCAGATGATTCCTCAACCGATGATACGGCCCAGAATGCCGGCACGGCGGAAACTGCTGGCGAGGTAGCGGCTTCAGAGTCTTCGACTACCGGCGCGAATCCGGATGAGGCAGAGGCATCTGGCCAACAGAGCGAGGAAGCTGGCGCCGGGATGGCCACTGATGAAGAAGTGGCGCCCAGTGTAGGCGAGCGATTGGCCGATGAGTCCTGGGAAGAGACGGAAGACGATGTCAGCGAAGCGCTGAAAGAGACCGAGCGGCGCTTCAAGGAGGCGGAAAAAGAACTCGAAGAGCAGTTCAAGGCCGCCGAAGAACAGGATGTGAAGCGTAGCCAGGAGATACAGATCCAGCCCGAAGGGGACGGCGCTTCGTCTCAGTAAGCCATTATCTACCGTGGCGCTGCAGGTAACGGCGAGCGCCATAGACACCTCATCGTCGGGAATCGAACCATGCCTTCCTCGCCTGTTCTGTCAGGACTCTATCGCTACCCCGTCAAGTCCATCGCCGGCCAGGCGCTGGACGGCATGCTGGTAACGGAGGAAGGGCCTGAGGGCGATCGCCGTTACATGCTTGCCAAGCCGGATGGCACGTTCCTGACGGCGCGCACCCATCCCCAGTTGCAGCGCGTGGCCGCCGTTCCGGTGCCGGGAGGCCTCGATGTCAGCCACCCGGAACTAGGGAGCATCAAGGTGCGCGAAACGGAATTCGATGCCGGGCGCTTTGCCACGCGGGTCTGGGATGACGCTTTCGAGGCCCTGACCACCACCGATGCGCTGGACGACTGGTTCAGCCGGGCTGCGGGTGAGCCGGTACGGTTGCTGTGGTTGGGGCAGCGCTCTTCCCGCTACCGTCCAGCAATCGAACGCCATGTCAGCTTTGCCGATGGCTACCCATTGCTGTTGATTTCCCAGGCCTCGCTGGACGACCTCAACCGGCGGATGAATCCCCCACAGCGCATGGCGCAGTTTCGGCCCAACCTCGTCGTGACCGGAACACAGCCCTACGCCGAAGATGGCTGGAAGCGCATACGCATCGGTGAGGTGGAGTTTCTCGTCGATGCGCCGTGTTCCCGCTGTGCCATGATTACCGTCGATCCGACTACGGGGCAGTTCCAGGCACGCGGCGAGCCGCTACGCACATTGGCGAGCTATCGGCGAGGCGCGAAGGGTAAGGTCTATTTCGGTCAGAATCTGGTCGCTCTCAACGAAGGTCGGCTCGATCTGGGTGCTACCGTGGAAGTACTGGAGTTCGCTGCGACGCCGAATACGGAACTGGCTATCTAATTCAGTCGCTTCATTCGCTCAGTATGATTAGGATTCTCTTTCTGCCCGGGTCGCAACGACTATAGTGGTAGGTATGTCCTGTTCGATAGAGTGATATGAATGCTGGCGTTGCGTGGGTTGCTTTCGTTGTTTTTATTGCCGATGACCTCCATGGGCGCATGGGCAGAGGCCGAGTTACCGATTCCCCAAGGGCCGGTGATTCTCGAGGTATCCGGAAAAATCTCGCAGACCAACCACGGTGACGAAGCACATTTCGACTATGCCATGCTCGAGTCGCTTGGCATGCATGAGATTGCGACACATACGCCGTGGACGGAAGGATTGATCCGTTTCGAAGGGCCGTTGGCACAAGATCTTCTCGACGCGGTGGGGGCCCAGGGTAGCCGCCTCATGATAAAGGGGCTCGATGGGTATATTGCCGAGGTGCCTGCCAGCGACTTCTATCGGCATGAGGTGATCCTTGCGCTCAGCAAGAACGGCGAACGATCGCGGCCCGATCATCATCGTCTACCCCTTCGACCAGAAGCCTGAATTGCTTACAGAAGAGATCCGTTTCCGTTCGGTCTGGCAGGTCATGTCCATTCATGTCGAGGGAACGTCGTCGACCCAGCACAAAGAGCAGCGCGGGGCGAACGACCGTTTTTATATCGTAGAATGCTGATGCACTGAACTTTCGTCTCGGTTGGGGTACCCTTGCGCCTGCCGGTATGAAACAGGTTGCACAGGAAGTCCCAGGAGAGTTCAGGGAGCCGGCAGGTATCGTACGTTGGCCACCGGCCCATCATCTCCGAGACGTCTGCATGTTCACTTCCCGTTTGTCGCTGTTTCTTCTCTTCCTGCTGCTGCCGTTGCGTACGCTGTGGGCCGATACGCTACCCATGCCCGAAGGGCAAGTCATTCTCAAGGTGAGTGGGGCCATCTCACATACCAATGTCGCTGACGAAGCGCATTTCGATTACACGATGCTGGCGGCGTTAGGCATGCATGATGTCGAGACGCATACGCCCTGGACGGAGGGGGAGTCACGTTTTACCGGCCCGCTGGGACGAGACCTGCTCGATGCCGTGGGTGCCCAGGGCAATCTGCTCAAGGTCAAGGCTCTCAACGAGTTCGTGGCCGATGTGCCGGTCGAGGACCTGCGCAACCATGATGTTATCTTGGCTGTCGAAAAGGATGGGGAGCGCATGCCCGTCCGCGATTTTGGGCCGATCTTCGTGCTGTATCCTTTCGATCAGAACCCCAAGCTGCTCAATGAAACCTATCGGTTTCGTTCTGTCTGGCAGGTGAAAAGTATCCGTGTGGAATAGCCCGACCAGAAGGTGGCCTCGACAGAGAACTGATGTGTGCACTATCCACTTCGCTTGAAATTGGGTGTCATCGCTGCCGTATTCTTTTTTGCGGCGGCGATCGGTGTCGTCAGCCTCATTGCCTGGCGCCAGAACAGCCTGGCCCAGAGTGTCGGCGGCGATGCTGCCTGGGCGGCCTACAAGCTCGATCGAGAGGCGGTCGAGTTGCGCAGCCTGTTGCTGCGTAGCGAGCCTGGCTCGGATGAGGATCTGGCCAATGTCCAGTTGGGCTTCGAGCTGCTCTACAGCCGTACTAACCTGCTGCGTACAGGGCAGATCGCCGAGCTGTTCCGGACCATTGACAGTGTCAGCGATGTGTTGCCCCGGATATTCTCTCAGGTCGAATCCATCGACAGGCGGCTGAACAGTGCGGGACCACTGGATGCGTCCGATATCGACCTTCTGCAGTCCAGCTTGGCCACCCTGGGCGATAGCTCGCAGCGTCTGGTCATTGCCATCAACGAGTATCTTGCCGAATCCAAGACCCGTGAGCGCGAGACGCTGCTCAAGCTTTATGGCCTGTTGCTCGCACTGATCATTTTCAAGAGCCTGACGGCTCTGGTCATCATCCGGTTCCTGTTTCAGGAGGCGCGTGACAACGAGGCGTCACGGCAAGCCATGGAAACGCTGAGCCGTGAATTGGAGATCACGGCGCGCAAGGCCGAGTCGGCCAGCCGGGCAAAATCCGACTTTCTGGCCACGGTCAGTCATGAGGTGCGCACGCCATTGAATGGCGTGATCGGGATGAGCGCGTTGCTCATGGATCGTCAGAACGATCCGCAATCACGCCGCTATGCGCGTACCATCCATGAGAGCGCGGAAATCCTGCTCAGCCTGATCAATGACATCCTCGACTTTTCCAAGATCGAGGCCGGGCGCCTGGAAATCGAGCGCTCGGTCTTTCACCTGAGCGATACCGTCGATGGCGTGCTGGCGCTGTTCGCACCGCGCCTCGAAGGCGGTACGCTGAGGCTGGCCCATCATGTCGACCCGCAGCTGCCACCCTGCCTGATCGGGGATGCGAGCCGGCTACGCCAAGTGCTGCTCAACCTGCTTTCGAATGCCTTCAAGTTCACCATGGAAGGCAAGGTCGAACTCGACATCCGGCGCGCTGCGAACGGAGGTGTGCATTTCGAGGTCAGCGACACCGGTTGCGGCATTCCCTTCGAACAACGCGATGGCCTGTTCGAGCCGTTCCGTCAGGGCGATGCCTCGACAGCGCGGCGGTTTGGCGGTTCGGGGCTAGGGCTGGCGATCTGCAAGCGACTGGTCGAGGCCATGGGAGGCCAGATCGGCTTCGTCAGCCATGAAGGCGAAGGCAGCCGGTTCTGGTTCGAATTGCCGCTGGAGAATGCTCCCCCCGAGTCCGTGCCTAGCCAGCCGCGCACCTTTCTCACACTGGGGGATGACGACACGCGCAGATGCGAACGCTTGCTGGTCGCTGAAGACAACCCGGTCAACCAGCAGGTGGCCGTTGCCATGCTCGAGCGCTTCGGGCATCGAGTCGATCTCGCCGCCAATGGGGCCGAGGCAGTCGATATGGCGCGCAAGCACGCTTACGCCATGATCTTCATGGACATGCAGATGCCCGGCACGGACGGCTTCGAGGCCACGCGGCAGATACGCGCCTCCGACGAACGCCTGGCCCAGGTCCCCATCATCGCCATGACCGCCAGCGCCTTCGGCGGCGAGCAGGCCAAGGCACAGGCCGCTGGCATGAACGACTACCTGACCAAGCCCATCATGCCGGACAGCCTGGGTGCAGTATTGGCTCGCTACCTGGGGCAGCCGATGCCGGATGGGGCGCCCATACGTCGCACCAGCGACACCGGCACGATCGACTATGCCCTGCTGCGCGAACTCGAGTATTCCCTGGGGCTGGCCATGTTGCGTGACTTGCTGACGCTCTATCGTGACCAGATGCCCGAGCGTCTGGCTGCTCTCGACGAGGCCTTGACCGGGTTCGATAGCAATGAGCTGGTGCGCCAGGCCCATCTGCTCAAGGGCGAGTCAAGCGGCCTGGGGCTCAAGGCAGTCGCCGATCTAGCCGAAGAACTCGAGTTGCGGGGCCCGCGCCTGTCACGATCGGAGCGCGAACGGCATGTTGCCACCCTCAAGGAATTCATCGAGCGTAGCCTGGTGGAACTGGAAAGTGGTTCGTCGGTGTTACCCGGGTGATTACCCGCGTGGCGTGTCCGATTCCGCGCTGGTTCTTTTCGAAAGCCTCGTGGCCGGATGTTGGGTCGGGTCGGGCTGAAAGCCGATGGTCTCTCCCTCGGCGTCCAACTGCTGGATATCGAGCGGACGGCCTGCCTTGTCGAACGTGACAAGACCGATACCGGCACCGTTCCATAGTCGCTCTCCCGCCTTGGCATGGTCCGGCACCCTGGGCTGCACCAGCATGCGCCGTCGCTTCGTGAACCAGTTGAGGGGCGACCAGGGGGCGTAGAGCCAGCGGTTGAGCCGGTCGAACCAGTCCAGCAACGTGTCCGGAAACTCGTTCTTGATTCCGCTACTGGTAATCTGCCAGATCTTCGGGCCGCGTTCCCGATGACGAATTCGCACGTCGTAGACGAAGGAGTAATGCACGTCGCCCGAGAGGATCACGTAGTGCTGCGGTGTTCGGGTGTGCCGGAAGATGTTGAGCATGACGCTGGCAGCGCCGCGGTGCGCCATCCAGTTCTCGGCATCTACCAGCAGGGGCTTTCCCGCCCAACTGAAGAGACGCTGGATCCCCTCGATCAACTTGACCCCGAACATCGGCGCCGGCGAAACGATGATCACCGCGCGCTCGTCGAGCAGGTCCTGCTGCAGTTCGCTCAGTGCCTCCCAGTCCATGAGCCCCGAGGGACGATGCCGGTTGCGCTCGCTGCGCCATCGCCGGGTCCGGGTGTCCAGCACGATCAGTCGGGGTGAGGTTGGCAGGACGTACCCCCAGCCTTCGAAACGCAGCAATTCGCTGATGAGCTTGTCCTGATGCGTGGCAGGCAGGTAGCCAGCGGCCGCCTGGTCCAGCAGTCCATGTAGCCGGGCAAGAGGCGATGCCAGCGTATCGGGATCGTTGCCCCAGCCCTGGAACAGCAAATAGGCGAGCAAGGCGTTGCCGATGATCCGGCGTGAGAAAGGATGACCATAGGCGGTTTCCTCCCAGGCGGCGGTCAGGTTCCAGTCATCGGTGACATCGTGGTCATCGAAGATCATCAATGTCGGCACCTGAGCCATCAGGCGGGCCGCTGCGGGTAGCTCGGCGATGAAGTCTTCGAGAATGGCGTGCTCGGCGGCAAAGCGCGCGCTACATGCTGCATCCAGCGGTGGAGCATCGCCGTCGATCAGGCGCCAGGGTAGCGGTGACCAGACAAGCAGATACATGGCTGCCACTTCGGCAAAGGTGATCAGGTGGTTGGCGGCATTGGCCGAGGTGAAGATCGGCTTTTCAACGCCACCGAAGAACCGCTCGCGCAGCGCCTCGTTGGACTCGAACGCCGGGAGCAGTTGCTCGCGCCGGTAATAGGTCGCCTCGGCGACGTACAGCGCCTCGCTGTCCTCCACCACGGCACCTTCCAGGTGCTCGCCCACCAGGCCAAGACGCCGGATCAAGGCATGGATGGCGGTCAGCATGGGGCCGGCAACATCGTCGGCATAGATCTGGTCGCCGGTCATCAGCAACAGGGCAGGGCGCGTGACGGCCTGGGTACGACGCTCGTCCAGCCAGGCGTCGGCCCGTGCCAGTCCGTCTCTCGAGGCATGATGTGGCTTGCGGCAAGAACCATGCAGCACGCTATCGATTCGTGACTTGATCACGAAGGAGGGATGCGTCTCGTCCTCGTACAGCACATGCGCCGCCCAGTTGGCTATGCCGGCTTGCCCCGCTTGCAGGTCGCCAATGAACAGGTCATAGCCGATCAGCACATCGGTCGGCAGCGGCGCTTCCAGCCTGACATCGATCAGGTGAATGTAGGCATGCGTTCCGAGAGGCAGGCAATCGCGATGCTCGTCGAGGGCAAGGTGACGCACAGGTTCGCCTTCGGGATACAGCGCCAGACACAACGAGAGTGGGCGACTGGCAGCCAGCCAGAACACCAGGCGGCCGGGTTCGGTGCGACGCAGTATCGGGCCGGCAAGAACGTCGGGCAGGGAGTCGGAGGAAGCCATGCCATTGTTGGCGCTGAGCGAGGCGATTTGCATAGGATAGGCAGCATAACCCGCCTCGCAAAGGTTGACCAAGGGGCCTGACGCATCATCCGGTCCGCCTGGAAAACGGCTGTGCTTGCCTTGGCCTCAGCGCTACCTCAAGCGCTAGTTCCGCCGGAACGCAGGGCAGGATCGCTCAGGCAGGCGCTGACCTCGTCATCGCTGGTCTGGCCAAACTCCACGTACCACTGACCGACGGCGCGGAAGGGCTCCGGCGTCGCCACGCAGACGATTTCGTCGACTTCGCTGGCCAGCTCTTCCAGTGTCTCGCTCGGGGCCACGGGAACAGCCAGGATGCAATGCTCGGCGCCTAGCTGGCGCACGGCCTGGATGGCCGCACGCATGCTGGAGCCCGTGGCAATGCCGTCATCGACAAGAATGACCTCCTTGCCCTGAAAGTCAGGATAAGGGCGATCGCCACGGTAGGCCCGCTCACGACGCGCAAGCTCACGAGTTTCCTTGTCGACGACGGCCTGTACGGTGTTTTCATTGAGTCGCAGGCGTTGCAGCAGTGACGGATCGAGTACCGTGACGCCACCACTGGCGATGGCGCCCATTGCGAATTCCTCATGGCCCGGCATGCCCAGCTTGCGTACCACCATGACGTCAAGCGGCGCACTCAGGGCGCGAGCGACTTCCGCCGCCACCGGGACGCCGCCCCGGGGCAGGGCCAGCACCAGCACGTTGTTCTTGCCGGCACGCGCCCTCAGGCGCTCGGCAAGCGCCTGGCCGGCTACTTTGCGGTTGGCGAAGGGAACTTCCGACATCGTGAACCTCCTTGAAGGCACGGCAACGCATGCCGGCCGTCAACCATGCGCTATTGCCATAGCGTGGTCAGGCCGCGGGCTTTTTTCCAACCCGGCCGCGAAGGGGCATCACGCTGACATGTGGCGATAGCGCAAGGAACGCTCGACGATATCGCTGCCGGGGGTATATTCGCCTTGCGCCGCTGCCAGGGCGCGAGCCAGGGTCAGATCAGCAATGTGTGCATGATCCTGCGGCAACGAGTTGACCGGCTGGGGCAGAAAATCGAGCAGACGGTCGTCACCAAAGGTCGCCAGGCGCAGGTTTGCAGGCAAGCCCCCGTTTTCCAGCAGCACATCGAACGCACCGTCGAGCAGGGTATAGGAGGCCGTGACCAAGGCATCGGGCAGGCCGTGCGTCTCGATCAACTGGCGCATCAAGGCCGCGCCTTCACTGCGGTCGTAGCGCCTGGCGGTCAGGATGAGCGGTGTCGTGTTCGTGCCTGCCAATGCCCGATGAAAACCCTCGCGCCGTTCGCGGGTGATGGACAGCTCATCGACGGCATCGAACCAGGCAATCTGACGGACCTGCGGCGTCAGCACAGAGCGGGTCAACGCCTCGGCAGCGGCCGCATTCTGGCTGAGGATGCACACGAAGCGCGTGGGATCCAGCTTGCGGTCGATGGCAATGACAGGCAGTCCGCCTTCCATCAGGTCGAGATAGAACGGGTCGTCGGGCGCCAGACTGCTGGCGACGATCAATGCCTGGCAGCGCTGCGCACGCAAGGCCCTGGCCAACTCGCGCTCGGTATCGGGATCGTCGTCCGAGCCGGCGATCAGTAGCTGATAGCCCTTTTCCCGCGCCCCACGCTCCAGGCGTTTGGCCAGGCGGGCATAACTGGCATTTTCCAGGTCGGGAATGATCAGCCCCAGGGTACGGCTCTGGCCACGGCGCAATGCGGCGGCCTGGGCGTCGACACGATAGTGGTGGCGTTCGACGACTGCCATGACACGCTCCACCGTCTCGCGGCTGATGCGGCGTTCCTCGGCCTTGCCATTGATCACGTAACTGGCAGTGGTGCGCGAGACCCCGGCGAGGCGGGCGATTTCGGCAAGCGTCATGGCATGTCCTTGTCAGCAGTAGAGCGGTCTGGATGAATCGAGTCAATTCTACGGCAGCGTGGGGGAGCGGCATCCCCTGCTAAGGTCTTAGGCTGTAAGGCTTGATTAATTGATTGTCTCGTTTCAGCATTGCAGCTAACTAAGGTGACACGATTCAGCGTTCCGTTTCAATCATCGCGGGAGGCTGAAAGGAGGCTCCATGCTCACGCTTCATCAGGACGATGTCCTGCTCGCTTGCCACGCATCCGATTGGCGAGATGCCCTGGACCAGGCCGCAGCATCGCTGGCCGAGGCCGGTCGCGCGACCCCGGCGTACCGCCAGGGCCTGCACGACCGCGAGGCGCAGTCCTCGACCTACCTGGGCAATGCCATTGCCATTCCGCATGGCACACCGGCCAGCCGTGACCAGGTGCTCGAGACGGGCGTGCGCGTGCTGCAATTTCCCGACGGGGTGGAGTGGCACGACGGTAACCGCGTTCACGTGCTGGTAACCATCGCCGCCCAGAGCGACGAGCATCTGGATATCCTGCGCGCACTGACTCACGTGCTCGACCGCGAGGGCGTGGCACAGCGTCTGGCGAACGCCGGGACCCGTGCCGAGGTCATCGCCGAGTTGTCCAAGGCGCCGGTCGTCGCCAAGGTCGACATCGACACTCTATGTCTCAACTTCCCCGCCAAGGATCGCTTCGAGCTGGCGCTGGCCGGGGCCGCGCGCCTGCGTCAGGCCGGTTGCGTCAATGCCGAATTCGTCGCCGCCATCGTCGAACAGGAGCCGGTCGCCCTGGGGCAGGGGCTGTGGTTGGCCAGCAGCGCCCAGGGCGTGGCGACGCCGGCACTGTCACTGGCCACGCCCGAAGCGGCCTTCGCCGGCCCCAAGGGGCAGGTCAATGGTGTGTTCTGCCTGGCTGCGCAGGGCGAGGCCCATCTTGGCCTGCTCGAGCGTATCGCCGAACTGCTCGACAGCGGTGATGGCGAGACGCTGGCGGATGCCGATGCCGCCACCGTGCTGGCGCGCCTGGCCGGGGAGAGCGCCAGTGCCGAAACCGCACGCGTCCGGGTGCTCAACGCGCATGGGCTGCATGCCCGCCCGGCCAAGCAACTGGTCCAGGTGGCGCGCAATCAGGGCATGCCGGTCAAGGTGCGCCTGCTCGAGGGCAGCGCCGAGACAGTCTCAGCCGCTAGCCTGACCAAGGTCATCGGGCTCGGTGCACGGCGCGGCCAAACGCTGGTGTTCTCCGCCGAGGGCGAGGGCGCTGCAGCGGCCGTGCAAGCCCTGGTCGAGGCCGTGCGCGGTGGGCTGGGCGAGAAAGTCTCACCGCTGGATGAGCGCAGCGAGGCCGAGGAATACCGACCGGCGCCGCGTGAGCTCGAGCCGCTCGCCGCGGATACGGCGCACCCTGCCGTGCCGGCGGCCCCGGGCCTGGCCATCGGCTCGGTCTTCGTCATGCGTACGCCACGCTTCGAGTATCCCGAGCGTGCCCGCGACCTCGACGGATCGCGCGGCGGCGATGCTCCGGTTCAGAAGACGCGGCTTTCTCATGCGCTTCAGGCAGCGGCCGAACAGCTCGAGGCCCTGATCCGGCGTGCCCAGGGGGGCGAGGTGGCGGAGATCCTCTCCATGCATGAAGAGATGCTGGACGATCCCGAGCTTCGCGAGTCTGCCCACGAGGGCATCGATGAAGGGCTGTCTGCCGAAGCGGCCTGGTGGCGCGGCGTGGATACCGCCGCCCGGGCCCAGGAAATGCTTGCCGACCGGTTGCTGGCCGAGCGTGCCGCCGACCTGCGCGACGTGGGCCGGCGTGTACTGGGCATCCTGTGCGGCGTGGAACTGCCGACCCCGCCCGAGTCTCCTTACATCCTGGTGATGGACGATATCGGACCGTCCGACGTGGCGCGCCTGGATACCGCCAAGGTTCGCGGCCTGCTCACCGCACGTGGCGGCGCGACCTCGCACAGCGCCATCCTGGCCCGTGCGCTGGGCATTCCCGCGGTGGTGGGTGCCGGCGAGCGGATCATGACGCTGGACAACGGCACCGAGCTGATCCTCGATGGCGAGCGCGGTCGGGTGATTCCCGCTCCGTCCCGCGAGCGCCGCGAGCGTGCCGAGCTGCGTCTCAAGGAGCACGAGGCGCGCCAGAAGGCCGCTTACGCCGCACGTTTCGACGAAGGGCGCACGCGCGACGGCCACCGTGTCGAGGTCGCCGCCAACCTGGGCAATACCGCGCATGCGGCCGATGCCGTGGAGTATGGCGCCGAGGGTGTCGGCCTGCTGCGTACCGAGTTCGTGTTCATGGCGCATGCCGACGCGCCCAATCTGGACACTCAGATTGCCGAGTACCGCGAGGCCATCGACGCGCTCGACGGTCGGCCGCTGGTGGCGCGCACCCTCGACGTCGGCGGTGACAAGCCGCTGCCGTACTGGCCGCTGCCCCAGGAGGACAACCCGTTCCTCGGTCTGCGCGGCATTCGCCTGGCGCTGACCCGTCCCGAGATTCTCGAGACCCAGCTGCGCGCGCTGCTGACCGCGGCCGGTGACAAGCCGCTGCGTATCATGCTGCCGATGGTCAAGGACGTCGCCGAGTTCCGCGCCGCCAAGATCATCGTCGATCGCCTGCAACAGGAAATCCAGGCGCCGGACGTGCAACTCGGCGTGATGATCGAAGTCCCGTCCTGTGCGCTGCTCGCCCCGAGCCTGGCCGAGGAGGTCGACTTCTTCTCCATCGGCACCAACGATCTGACCCAGTACACCCTGGCCATCGACCGCGGCCACCCCGAGCTTTCCGCGCAATCCGACGGCCTGCATCCGGCGGTGCTGCGCCTGATCCAGATGACCGTCGATGCCGCTCATGCCAAGGGCAAGTGGGTCGGCGTGTGCGGCGAACTGGCCAGCGACGCCCAAGCGGTGCCGGTGCTGGTCGGGCTGGGCGTCGACGAGCTGTCGGTGTCGCTGCGCCAGGTTCCCATGGTCAAGGCGCGTCTGCGCGAGATCGACCTGGTAGAGGCGCGTCATCAGGCCGAATTGGCGCTGGGTCAGGCCACGGCGGAAGCCGTACGCGAAGCCCTGGAGGCACTGTAATGGCCCGCATCCTCACCATCAGTCTCAATCCGGCACTGGATCTGGGAATCCGTCTGCCGCAATTGACGCTGGGCACGGTCAATCGCACCGAGTCGACGCGACTGGATGCGGCGGGCAAGGGCGTCAACGTGGCGCGCGTACTGGTCGCACTGGGTCACGAGGTGGCGGTGTCGGGTTTTCTTGGGGCTGCCAACGATGGCCCTTTCGTGCGGGCCTTTGCCGACATGAATGTCGAGGATGCCTTCCTGCGCGTCCCCGGCGAGACCCGCATCAACGCCAAGGTCGCCGAACATGATGGCCGGGTTACCGATATCAACGGCCCCGGACTGCAGGTAGGCGCCAAGGAAATCCGGCAACTGCTCGATAGCCTCGAGACACGTGCCAGCGAACCCGAGCACCGTCCCGATGCCGTGGTCATCGCCGGCAGTCTTCCGCCGGGCGTCAGCGCGGATGACCTGGCCGGGTTGATCGAGTGTCTGCAAGGCCATGGCTTGCCGGTGTGGGTCGACACCAGTGGCCCGGCCTTGCAGCGGGCCATCGCGTCCCGGCCCACGGCCGTCAAGCCCAACGAGCAGGAGCTTGCCCAGTGGGCGGGCGAAGCGCTGGACAGCGAGCCGGCTCGGCTGCGCGCCGCGCGCCGCTTGCATGCCGAGGGCATCGACGAGGCCGTGATTTCTGCCGGGGGCGAGGGTGTGCTGTGGGTCAGCCGCCGTGGAGCCTGGCTTGCCACGCCACCCGAGATGACGGTGACGAGTACCGTCGGCGCCGGCGATACCTTGGTAGCCGGCATGCTGCACGGCGTGCTGGCGGGCTTGGCGCCCGAACGCACGCTGCAACTGGCCACGGCGCTGTCAGCCGAATCCGTGCGCCATGTCGGCGTGGGAGACCCCACCGCCGCCGACTTCCATGACCTCCAACAACGAACGCGCGTGCGTCGTCTTGACGACACCGCAGGGGAGCACCCATGAACGTGATCCTGATTACCGCCTGCCCGAGTGGCATGGCCACGACCTTTCTCGCCGCCCGCCGTCTCGAACAGGCCGCCCGCCGCCGAGGCTGGCAGCCCAGTGTGGAGATGCACGGCGAACTCGAGCCGCCCAGGCCGGTCAGCCAGGCGGACATCGATGCCGCCGAGCTGATCGTCGTGGCGGCCGACCATGTCCCCGAGCCGCAGCGCTTTGCCGGCAAGCGCCTGTTCCAGGCGTCGATTGCCCAGGCATTGCCGGATCCGGCCGGGTTCCTCGACCGGGCCAGCCGCGAAGCGAGCGAGTTCAGCCCCGCGACTGAGCCTACCGGTGGGCTGTCCGACGCGGCTGTCTCAAGTGGCCAGAAGAGTATCGTTGCCGTCACGGCGTGTCCCACCGGCGTGGCGCATACTTTCATGGCAGCAGAAGCGCTGTCAGAGGCCGGACGTTCGCTGGGCCACAAGATCCGGGTCGAGACCCAGGGCTCCGTCGGTGCCCAGGACGAGCTGACCGAGGAAGAAATTCACGATGCCGACGTGGTCATCCTGGCCTGCGATATCGAAGTTGACCCGACACGCTTTGCCGGCAAGCGTATCTGGCGAACCTCCACCGGCAGTGCGCTGAAGAAGCCCAAGCCGACCATCGAGACGGCGCTGGCCGAGGCCGAGGTCGAGAGCCAGGGCGCCACAGCCTCCGGTGGAGGCGAGCGCAAGAAGAGCGTCAAGGAGAAGGGTGTCTACAAGCACTTGCTCACCGGCGTGTCGTTCATGCTGCCGATGGTCGTCGCCGGTGGCCTGCTGATCGCGTTGTCGTTCGTGTTCGGTATCGAGGCGTTCCAGGAGGAGGGCACGCTGGCCGCTGCCTTGATGCAGATCGGCGGTGGCAGTGCCTTCAAGCTGATGATACCGGTGCTGGCCGGCTACATTGCCTATTCGATTGCCGACCGACCGGGTATCGCTCCGGGGATGATCGGGGGCTGGCTGGCCGCAGATATCGGTTCGGGTTTTATCGGTGGCATTCTTGCGGGTTTCCTGGCCGGCTATACCGCTTGGGCGGTGACCAAGTATTTCAAGCTGCCGGCCAGCGTCGAGTCGCTCAAGCCGATCCTGATCATTCCGCTGATCGCCAGTCTGGTCACCGGGCTGGTAATGATCTACATCGTCGGCGAGCCGGTGGCCGGCATCCTGGCGGCACTGACCACCTTCCTCGAGAACATGGGCTCGACCAACGCCGTGCTGCTGGGCATCCTGCTCGGCGCGATGATGTGCTTCGACCTCGGCGGGCCGGTCAACAAGGCGGCTTATACCTTCGGCGTCGGCCTGCTGGCCTCCGAAACCTACGCGCCCATGGCAGCCATCATGGCCGCTGGCATGGTGCCAGCGCTAGGCATGGGCATCGCCAGCTTCGTGGCACGTCGCAAGTTTTCCGAGCCGGAGCGCGAGGCGGGCAAGGCGTCGTTCGTGCTGGGGCTGTGCTTCATCAGCGAAGGCGCCATCCCGTTCGCGGCCAAGGATCCGCTGCGGGTGATTCCCGTCAGCATGGTCGGTGGGGCGGTGACCGGAGCACTGTCGATGCTGTTCGGCGCCAAGCTGATGGCACCGCACGGCGGTATCTTCGTGCTACTGATTCCCAACGCCATCACGCCAGCGCTGCTTTACCTGCTGGCGATTGTCGTCGGCGCGCTGATTACTGGCCTGGGCTATGCCGCCATCAAACGACACAGTGAAGAAGTCTCGGTGGGTGCCGCAAGTCAGGCGTGATCGATTCTGGCCTGCACCTTCAACGCCACCGGCCTTGCCGGTGGCGTTTTTCTTTGTCGGTTCGTCGGACCGGGCGTGGCGCAGGCTGGCATTGCCGGCGGAGTTGGAGTAGTTTTTGCATCCTTCACGGCAGGGCCCTTACCCGGGCCCGTGTCCTTTCGGCAGGCCCTACCCGGGTAGTCGAAACGAACAAGGAGATACACGATGTCTATCCAACCCGTCACCCTGATGGTGGCGCGCCGCGTCGCTCGCGGGCGTTACCGCGATTTCATGACCTGGCTCGACGAAGGCCGTGAACTGGCGGCCGACTTCGGCGGTTACCTTGGCTCCGGCGTGCTGGCGCCACCCCCCGGTGATGACGAGTACCAGATTGTCTTTCGTTTCGCCGATGAAGCGGCACTTGCCGCCTGGGAGCACTCCGCGTCGCGCCGGGCCTGGCTGGAGCGTGGCCATGGACTGTTCGAGGCGCCGCATGAGCACCGGGCCATCGGCCTGGGAAGCTGGTTCCACGATGGCCCCGGACGCACGCCGCCGCGCTGGAAGCAGGCCATCGCGATCTGGCTGGCCTTCTTCCCGGTATCGCTGGGCTTTCAGTGGCTGCTTGGCGACGCACTGGCCGGCTTGTCCCTGGTGCCCCGCGTGCTGGCCAGCACGCTGATGCTGACGCCGGTCATGGTATTCCTGTTCATTCCCCTGTCGACGCGGCTGTTGTCATCCTGGCTGAATGCTCCGGCGGATCGCCCTCGCCGAACCATGCACCAGCGCAGGGCATAACGCCTCGGCGTGACCTGAAAGGCGGCATCATTGTGGTGGGCTCGACCCAGGCATACACTGCCAGAAAACGACAACCACACGATCGCCGCCATGCTCGATACCCCTCCAGACGTCACCATGCCACGTTCGCGGTCCGGTGCGGCAAGTCCGGTACGTACTGCCTGTTCCCTGTTCCGCAACCCGCGACTGGCTGCCCAAGAGCTGGCTGCCGAGCTACGCCACGCCCACCTGGGAGCCGTGCTGTTCTTCTGCAGCGCCGAATATTCGCTGGAGACGCTGGGAGTGGCATTGGATGAGGCCTTTCCGGGAGTTCCGGTGAGTGGCTGTACTACAGCGGGTGAAATTGCACCGAGCGGGTACGGGCGCGGTTGCGTGGTTGCCATTGGTTTCGATCGACGCGACTTCACCGTGGTCCCGGCCCTGGTCGACGACCTGGATTCGTTCGATCTGCTACGTGCCCAAGCGCTGGTGGATACGCTGCTCGGCGAGTGTCGGCGGTGGTCGTCGTTGCCCGTCTCCGATCATAGCTTTGCGCTGACCTTGCTCGATGGGCTGTCGAGCAGCGAGGAGCAGGTGCTGGCGACCCTGGATGCTGCCCTTGGCAGCATACCGAGTTTCGGCGGCTCGGCTGGCGACGATAACCGCCTCGCGCATACCTACGTCTATCATCAAGGACACTTCTACAGCCAGGCAGCGGTCGTGGTGATGATCACCACGGCGTTACCCTTCGAGGTCTTCAGTACGCACCACTTGCGTCCGCGTGACGAGAAGCTGGTCGTAACGTCGGCGGACCGGCGCCAGCGTACCGTCTTTGAACTCAATGCCGCGCCGGCCGCCGAGGAATATGCCCGCCTGATCGGACGTGAGGTGGCGGGGCTGGGAGAAGCCGACTTCGCCCGTCACCCGTTGGCGGTGCGTATCGGCGACAGCTACTACGTGCGCTCGATCCAGCGCATCAACCCCGATGGTAGCCTGACCTTCTATTGCGCGGTAGAGAACGGCATCGTGCTGACCGCCATGTACCCGGCGCCGATCCTTGCCGATCTCGAGCAGGTACTGGGCGGGCTCGAAGCCCGGCTGGGGGCGCCGTCGCTGATCATCGGCTGCGATTGTTTCCTGCGTCGCCTGGCCATCGAAACCCTCGGCGAAGCGCCTGCAGCCTCCGAACTGCTGCGCCGCTGGCGCACGATCGGCTTCAACACCTATGGGGAGCAGCATCATGGCATGCACATCAACCAGACCTTCACCGGGGTCGCTATTGGACATGCCCGACCCGACGCTGCAGGACGAGCCGGCCACGACGCGTGAGCAAACGCTTCTCGACGAGAACCAGCGCCTGCGCAAGGTATGCGCGGCGCTGATCGAGCGGGTCGAGTCGAGTGGCGTGGCCGAAGGCGCTCCCTATGCCGCCTTCGAGCATGCCGTGCTGCTTGCCGAGCAGGTGCGTGAGCGTACCGAGACGCTGCACCGCACCCTCGACGAACTGGGTCAGGTCAATGCCCAGTTGCGCGAGGAGATTCGTAGCCGAGCCGCCGCGGAACAGCGACTGATAGAGGCCAAGCAGGAGGCCGAGGCGGCCAACCTGTCCAAGACCAAGTTTCTTGCCGCCGTCAGTCATGATCTGTTGCAGCCACTGAATGCTGCTCGCCTGTTTACCAGTGCCTTGGGCGAGCATGAGGTTCCCGATGATTCGCGGCGCCTGGTCGAGCATATCGGCCGTTCGCTCAAAGATGTCGAGACCTTGCTGGGCACGCTGGTGGACATCTCTCGCCTGGATGCCGGCGTGCTGAAGGCCGATGTGGCGCCGTTCAGTGCTGCCAGCCTGCTCGACACGCTGGCCCAGGAATATCACCAGATTGCTGCCTCGCAGGGGCTGACACTTCGCTATGTGCGCAGCGGAGCGGTCATCGACTCCGACCTGCAACTGCTGGCACGGGTCGTACGCAACTTCCTCACCAATGCTATCCGTTACACCGAGCGAGGCCATGTCCTGCTGGGTTGCCGTCGCCGCGAGGAAGGCCTGGAAATCTGTGTTGGTGATACCGGACCGGGGATTCCCGATGATCAGCGTCAGGCGATCTTTCTGGAGTTTCGTCGCGCCGACCGCCGCAGGTACGATAACGATCGCGGCCTGGGGCTTGGCCTGGCCATCGTCGACCGTATCACCTCGATGCTTGGCTACCCTGTGCACCTGGCATCTCGCCCCGGCAAAGGCTCGATGTTCTCGGTGCTGGTGCCTTACGGTCATCTACCCGCCGGGCAACATGCCCAGGAAAAGGCCGAGACCATTCCCGGCAGCGAACCGCTGGCTGGGCGTACGGTCTGGGTGATCGACGACGACCTGGCCATACGTCAAGGCATGCAGGCATTGCTGGGGGGGTGGGGCTGTCGGGTAATCACGGCAGCCAGGCCTGACATTTTGGCGCGGGACGCCGACTCGCGGCCGGATGTGCTGATCGTCGACTATCACCTGGAAGAAGGCGTGCCCGATGGCCTGGCGGTAGCGAGCCGGCTGCACGAACGCTGGCCGGCGCTGCCGATATTGATCATCACGGCCAATCACGATGCCACGCTCAAACGCCGGGCGCGCATGCTGGGATTTGCCTGGCTACTCAAGCCGGTCAAGCCGCTGCGCCTGAAGATGCAGCTACTCAACCTGCTCGAGAGGACGTGAGCCGAGCCGTTGTGTCCGGCTTGGGAGCCAGATGCTGTTCGCGGGCCACCAGAATCGCCTGGACCCGACTGCTGACGCCGAGCTTGCGCAGGATGGCCGAGACATGGGTCTTGACCGTGGTTTCGGCAATGGCCAGTTCGCGGGCGATCAGCTTGTTGGACTTGCCTTGCACCATACGCGTCAGGACTTCCCGCTGCTTGGCGGTCAAGGACGCCGTGTCGAGCGGCTCCGGTCGTTCGTGAGTAACGGCAGGGGCTGGGCGGCGCAACAGATCGGCCGGCAGGTAGACCCGCCCTTCCAGCACCTGTTGCAGGGCGGCCAGTAGTTCCCGGCGCGGCGTGGATTTGGGAATGTAGCCGACAGCGCCGAGGTTGAGCGCCTCCAGCACCGTCTCGCGGGCCTGGTCGGCAGAAATGATGGCAATCGGCAGCCACGGTAACTGATTGCGCAGCCGTGCCAGACCATCAAGGCCGGCGCTGTCGGGCAGGCCCAGGTCGAGCAGCAGCAGGTCGAGGTCATCGTTCGCCGTAGCGTTTCGCAGCGCTCCGGCCAGGGTGTCGGTCTGCAGGATGGTACTGTCGGGCAGGGCGTCGGCGATGGCATCGACCATTGCTTCGCGGAACATTGGATGATCGTCGGCGATCAGCAGGGTGTGCATGGGGCTGCGCTCCTTTGGCCTCCTACCAACGGAGGAGGCGGTCTCCTGCCTCGGAAGTATGTCTCACGCCGGCTGCGTGGCCAAGACTGAATCAGAGTCACTCATAACGACAACATCCGCAATAGGAGCATGCCATGATCTATGCCAACCCCGGCAGTGCCGACGCCGTCGTCAGTTTCGAGAAACGCTACGGCAATTATATCGGCGGCGAATTCGTCGCGCCGGTCAAGGGCCAGTACTTCGAGAACATCAGCCCGGTCAACGGCGAGGTGATCTGCGAGATTCCCCGTTCCACCGCAGAGGATATCGATCTGGCCCTGGATGCCGCGCACAAGGCCGCCCCGGCCTGGGGACGTACCTCGGCACAGGAGCGCAGCAATATCCTGCTCAAGATCGCCGACCGCATCGAACAGAACCTGGAAATGCTCGCTGTTGCCGAGACCTGGGACAACGGCAAGGCGGTACGCGAAACACTCAATGCCGACATTCCGCTGGCCGTCGATCATTTTCGTTATTTCGCCGGTTGTATCCGTGCCCAGGAAGGGACCGCTGCCGATATCGATGCCAATACCGTGGCCTACCATTTCCATGAACCGCTCGGTGTGGTTGGCCAGATCATTCCCTGGAACTTTCCGATTCTGATGGCATGCTGGAAGCTAGGCCCGGCACTGGCTGCAGGCAACTGCGTCGTACTCAAGCCCGCCGAACAGACCCCCGCGTCGATCCTCAAGGTGGTCGAGCTGATCGGCGACCTGCTGCCACCTGGCGTACTCAACATCGTCAACGGCTATGGCGCCGAGGCCGGACAGGCACTGGCCACCAGCAAGCGTATCGCCAAGATCGCCTTTACCGGCTCCACGCCGGTCGGATCGCACATCCTCAAGTGCGCGGCCGAAAACATCATTCCCTCGACTGTCGAACTGGGTGGCAAGTCACCCAACATCTACTTCGCCGACATTCTCGATGCCGAGCCGGAATTCATCGACAAGGCCGCCGAAGGCATGGTGCTGGCCTTCTTCAATCAGGGTGAAGTCTGCACCTGCCCGTCACGGGCGCTGATTCAGGAGAGCATGTACGACGCCTTCATGTCGCGAGTTCTTGAGCGTACCAAGCTGATCAAGCGCGGCAACCCGCTGGATACCGACGTACAGGTCGGCGCCCAGGCATCCCAGGAGCAGTTCGACAAGATCATGTCCTACATGGACGTGGCGCGCGAAGAAGGCGCCGAGTTCCTCACCGGGGGGGGCAAGGAGAGCTTCGATCCCGCCTACGACAAGGGGTTCTATATCCAGCCGACGTTGCTCAAGGGCAACAACCAGATGCGCGTTTTCCAGGAAGAGATCTTCGGGCCGGTGGTTGCCGTGACGACCTTCAAGGACGAGGCGGAAGCTCTGGCGATTGCCAACGACACCGAATTCGGCCTGGGCGCTGGCGTATGGACCCGCGACATCAATCTGGCCTTCCGTATGGGACGGGGTATCCAGGCGGGTCGCGTGTGGACCAACTGCTACCACCAGTATCCGGCACATGCTGCCTTCGGCGGCTACAAGAAGTCCGGCGTCGGTCGTGAAACCCACAAGATGGCGCTGGAGCATTATCAGCAGACCAAGAACCTGCTGGTGAGCTACGACACCAATCCGCTCGGGTTCTTCTGATTGCCCAACGTGTGAAAGGCCAGTCTGCCGGGCAATTTGCCGGCTCGACGACACAAGGGCACACGCCATGGCGTGTGCCCTTGTCCATGTCCGGTATCTTGGGGCCTATCGGTGCTGAAGGCGGTTATGGATCGCCGTGGCGGCGATGGCGGCCTGCCCGGTGGCGACCGTGATCTGGCTCAGCCGGTTGGTCATGTCGCCAGCAGCATAAAGCCCTTCGATACCGGTTTGCATGTGCTCGTCGATGATCAGGTAATCATCCGCATTACGACGAGCACCAAGAGCGCGGCTGAGATCGCTGCGCACCCGAGTGCCGAGTGCGCAATACAACACGTCGAAGGTATACTCGCGCCCGTCGACCATTTTCACATGAATGCGATGCTGGTCGTCGGTCGAGAGACGCTGGACGAGGCCCTGCGTCAGCGTAATATTTTCTCGTGCCAGCTGATCCGTCGCTCGCTGATCGAGAAAGTCGCCATTGGCAATGTCGATCATCGTCAGGTTGGCACTGAAGCGCTTGATGAATACGGACTCATGCACACCATGTTCGTCGCGGGCCAGAATGCCGATGCATTCGTTGCTGAACTCGAAACCGTCGCAAATGGGGCAATAGCGAATCAGCCCCTGCGCCTTGACCCCTTGAAAACCTTCCAGTTCGGGGTCGATATCAACCACGCCCGTGGCGAGCAATACGGTCCGCGCCCGGATGACCTCATTCCCGGTATGTGCGAGAAACAGGCCATCCTCGGTGCGCTTCAGTCGTTGTATCGTTCCTGATTCCACACTGCCGCCATTGACGTGGAGCTGTCTTCGCAACTGATCGAGCAGTTCGTTGCCACCGATGCCTTCCGGGTAGCTGGGATAATTGTGCGTACAGGGGATGAGCGAAGCGCGGCTGCTTCCCGCATCGACGATACGGATCGTCCGGTAGAAACGGCTCAAATTGATACCCGCCGTCAAACCGGCCGGGCCGGCACCGACAATCAAGCAGTCGAGCAAGGCGTCATCATCCATGAGACCTCCTGCGCGAAGTTTCGCTTAGGCATTTAACAACCTAGCAGAGCATAGTCATGCAAGCGCTGTCCTGATAAATGTAATGGTGTGCGCGGAATAACAAGAAGCGGCATAGCGCACTAGCAACCGCTGCTGCGCGCTATGCCATGCTGGCAGCCTAGGGTCAGGCAGTCCGCCATTCGAGAAGGGGTGTGGAAGTGCGGGTGGCGTGACCCCTGGTCGAGCCTGGCTGATCTGCTTGAATGTTAGGCCCGTGGCCGGTGGGCTCAGTCAGGTCAAGCTGGAAAGCGCCCATGACCTTCAATAATTGCTGAGCGCCAAGTCGCAGATTGTTGGCAGCGGTTGCATTTTCCTCGACGAGGGCTGCGTTACGCTGGGTTACCTGATCCATCTGCAGCACGGCGACACCGATTTGCTGTACTCCTTCGCTCTGTTCCACGCTTGCGGTGCTGATTTCGGCCATGATGTCGGTAACGCGCTGAATTGCTGCAACGACTTCCTCCATGGTTCTACCCGCGTCGGTAGCCAAAAGTGTCCCTTGTTCGACACGCTTCAGGTTGCCGGTAATCAATGTATTGATCTGGCTAGCGGCATCAGCACTGCGTTGAGCCAACTGACGTACCTCGCTTGCCACCACCGCAAAGCCTCGACCATGTTCGCCGGCACGTGCCGCCTCCACGGACGCATTGAGCGCCAGGATATTGGTCTGGAAGGCGATCCCGTCGATCATCGAGATGATCTCGGCGATCTCTGCTGATCGTTTGTTTAGCTCCTGCATGGTGTCGACGACCTGATTGACGGCCTCACCACCCTTGACGGCAATATGCGAGGCGTTGGCCGCTTCTGTATTGGCCTGACGAGCGTTGTCGGCATTCTGCGTGACGGTACTGCCTAGCTCTTCCATGGAAGATGCTGTTTCGGTAAGGGCACTGGCTTGCTGTTCCGTCCGAGACGCCAGCTCGTTATTGCCTTCGGCAATCTGCTCGCTGTTTCCTGCAACGGTCTCCGCTGAGGTGCGTACTTGCCACACGGTCGTTTGCAATTGCCGGGCCATAGCAGAAAGGCTTGCCATGATGCTGTGGCCATCGCCATTGCGCAGCCTGGCGCGTTGTGTCAGTTTGCCGCTGCCGATCGCTTCGGCGAATGCCTTGACCTCGTGCGGCTCGGCACCCAACTCGCGGCGTAGCCAGCGGGTCAGTAGAGTGGCAACGGCGAGACCAATGATGACTGCAGTGCCGCACAGCGTAATCATGAATATTTCGAAGCTACCTGCCACGTTGCGTGCCGTGGCTGTTTCAGCCTCGTTCATGCGCTCTTGAAGATCGATAAAAGCGTTGATGTCATTAAGCCACTCCGTGAAGGCAGGGGCGGCTTCGGTCAGCAGCACCCCTTGGGCGGCCTCGAAATCTCCAGCCTGACGACGCGCACTCACTTCTTCGATCAGGGGAAGGGTACGACTTTCGATGCTCTCGATTTCTTCCAGGGCACGACGCTCCTGGTCGGTAATGTCCTCACGATCCCGAAAAATGGTCTGCATGTCTGTAGCAGCCGAGCGGTAATTGGCGGCAAGCCGGTCGATGTCAGCCAAAAGCGCCTCAAGCTTAGTGTCATCCCGAACCAGGGTCACATCGCGCAGGGCTATGGCCCGGTCATGAACGCTGCCACGAAAATCAATGGCATGGCGCTGCTTGACGCTGTTCACATCATTGATGATTGTCAGGCTGTCATCAATGTCGTTGACCTTGACGATGCCGATAGCTGTCAACAGGATCATCAAGGCAATGATGATCAGGAAGCCACTCATGAGGCGCGCTCTCAAGCTGATTCGCTGTGCAGGTTTCCAGTGCATTGTGTGTCCCTTGCGTTTAGTCGTTATGTATCGGATTGCCAGGCGAATAATCAAAACTTGTACAATTTAAAATCATTATAAAGTTTTGTATAATTATTTCGGGCCGGCTTGGGCATAGAAAAACTCTATTAAAGTTTTAGCGGTCATGGTCGAGGCGCTAAAGCAGTGAGTCTCGTAACACGTTATGCTTCAGTAACTCTTATCTAATCGGTCTTGCATCAGGCAGTAAGGAAAATCATGCATGGGTAACGCTAGGGAAAGGCAGCGAAAATTCATACAAAAGCCATTTGACTTCTTGACATGGCTGGGCCGGCATGAATTGCCGGTATTGCTTTGTGTTCTGATCATTTCCGGCGGGGTATGGGGATTCGTCGAACTGGCCGATACCGTCATGGAGGGCGAGACGCAGAATCTGGATGAGAAGCTACTGCTGGCGTTTCGTGCCGCCGCCGACCTGTCGGATCCCATTGGTCCTGGGTGGGTCGAGGAAATGGGGCGTGATTTCACCGCGCTTGGTGGCGTGGCCGTCCTGGTCATCATTTCCACGTTTACCCTGGGGTACCTGCTGATCTCGCGTTACTACCATGCTGCACTGTTCATGCTGGTGTCGATCAGCGGAGGATGGCTGATAAGTACCCTGTTGAAGATGGGCTTCGATCGTCCACGACCCGACCTGGTCTCGCACGGTTCGATCGTCTATACCGCCAGCTTTCCCAGTGGGCACTCGATGATGGCGGCCGTCACCTACCTGACCCTGGCGGCGCTCTTGATCCGTATGCAGCCCAAGAGGCGGCTGAAGGCCTATCTCCTGTTGGTGGCCATCTTGATCACGGTGCTGGTGGGGATCAGTCGTGTCTATCTGGGCGTTCACTGGCCGACCGATGTGCTTGCCGGATGGACCGCCGGCGCGGCATGGGCTTCGCTGTGCTGGGTCGTTGCACGCTGGTTGCAGCAGCGGGGTGCCGTGGAACAGAGCGTTGATGACGATAACCCTGTACAGTAGGTGCCTTGCCTACCGATAATGACCCTAAAAGAGGCCTTAAACGGCCCTTTGACCGGGGGAGGTCTGGGATAGGCTTATCCGGGTCAATTTGCTCCATCACCAATACAATAGACATTCGCAGGGAACGATCATGGCGCCTACTCAATCTATCGCCACGTCGCGTATCCACGTGGTGTTTCTCTTCTGCATGTGTGTTGCAGGTCTATCGCTTTTTGCTACACAAGCCCAGGCCAATCCTCGCTATGCCTCCATCGTCATCGATGCCCAGAGTGGCGAGGTGCTGTCGTCCGACCATGCCGATGCGGCACGTTATCCAGCGTCGTTGACCAAGATGATGACGCTGTATCTGCTGTTCGAGGCCATCGAGGAAGGGCGTCTGACGATGGAGTCACGTCTGCCGGTATCGGCACATGCCGCTGCGCAGCCGCCCTCCAAGCTGTGGGTGCGTCCCGGGCAGACGATCGCCGTCGAGGAAGCGATCCTGGCCTTGATCGTCAAGTCGGCGAATGATGTCGCTGCGGTGGTTGCCGAGGGGCTTGCCGGCTCCGAGACGGCATTTGCCACACGCATGACTGCCAAGGCCCGTGCGCTTGGCATGAACTCGACCGCCTTTCGCAATGCCTCGGGATTGCCTGATGATGCACAGGTGACCACGGCACGTGATATGGCCACGCTATCCATGCGACTGATGCATGACTTTCCGAAATACTACGGTTTTTTCTCAAGCACCCAATTTGTCTATCTGGGCAAGACCTACAAGGGACACAACCGGTTGTTGAACAGCTATGCCGGTGCCGATGGCTTGAAGACCGGTTATATTCGTGCGTCAGGCTTCAACGTGGCGACCTCGGCAATCAAGGATGGGCGTCGCATCGTCTCGGTCGTTATGGGAGGCTTTACCGCTCAATCGCGTGATGCCCATATGGCAGATCTTCTCGACCGCGGCTTTGTCAGGGCATCCTTGCTGACCCGCGGTGATTGGATAGCCAAGACAGACATCTTCGGTACTGCCGAGTCGATGACCTTGGCCTCGACGCAAAAGACAGCCACGGCAAGCATGACAGTGGCCGCGGCCCAGGCATCGGAGACATCAGCACCTGCTAGAGCGGAGGTCATTGCCCAAGGCGACGCTCAGGAAGATCCTATTCGCCTGCTGTTGACCGATATGGATCAGGGAGCGGGTACCGCCGGCTGGATGGTTCAGGTCGGTGCCTTCAGCAACCGTGATGGGGCCCAGGCCCGCGCCCATCAGGCAGCCACGGCACTGTCGGGTGAGTTCAGGCACACTAGGGTATCTGTCGTGCCGGCCGGCGGTGAGCGTCAGATGTACCGGGCCCGCCTGATCGACCTGGGGGAGAGTCAGGCACGTCGTTCTTGCCAGCAACTGGCGCGCCAAGGCATGGACTGCGTGGTGTTGCGCGCCGGTGTGGGTGGTTGAAGTTTTCTGGTCGACCATTTCCTTGCTTGATCGTCATCGCCTCGCTCATGCGGGGCGATGGTGGTTTTGGCGCTGACAACCGACACAAGACGTAACCCACGTGGTATAGCTGGTACAGAATTAAAGAAGAACATGCCATGACGGTTATCTATCCCTTGCTATATATGCTGGGCGGTCTAGTTGTCGGCCGCTACCTGCCCAGCGCCAGGAAAGGACTCTCGGCCATCCTCACCCGGGGGCTCATTCCTTTTGTCATTGCCTACAACCTGCTGACGTATCAGGCGGGAACGGCGTTGCTTGCCATCTTCTGTTTCGTGTTCTGCGCCGTGCTGTTTCTCTCCGCACAGCTCTTCTGGCGTGACAAGCTGCGTTCACTGACGTTCAGCTATCTCAATATTGGCTGGCTGGGGTTGCCGCTGGCTATCGCCATCTTCGGTGACGCCGCCAGCCGGATCATCATTGCGGCCTATATCGGCGGCTCGGTTTTCGGCAATATCGTCTGTGTACTGGCCATGCAGGACAAGGCCAGCGGGCGAGACATGGTTCGCAACACCCTGTTCTCGCCGCCGGTGCTTGCCGTCTTCGCAGGCCTGTCGCTGCATGTGCTGCCATTTGGTCTAGCCGAGTCCAGCCTGCTGGCAATGGTCTATGAATTGGCCAAGCAACTCATGACGATTGCCGGAATGTGCACACTCGGCATCTGGTTGTATTGCTCGAAGATGACATCGGCCAGTTTGCGAGCTGCCGTACCGATCTCGCTAATGAGGGCGGGATTGGGAGGCGGGATCGTCGGCCTGTTCGTCTGGCTCTGTCAGGTGCTGGAGATCGAGCTGGTTGCCGCCAATGCGGCGGTACTGTTCATCTTGCCGCTGTTGCCTCCGGCGGCGAATACCGTGGTCCTTGAAACCTACTATCGCGGGACTGGCCAGTCAGCACAGACCATTGCCAGCGGGACGCTGGTTTCGTTGGGGCTGCTGTCGTTATTCGCACTGGCTATGCTGCTGTAACCACACTGATTCAGGGGGAGTCATGCTACTGGTCAGCGCCTGTCTTGCCGGGTTGCGTGTCAGGTATGATGCATCGCACAAGCTTGACGAGACGATCCGCACGCTGGTGGAGGAGGGCCAGGCAGCCACGGTGTGCCCGGAAATGCTGGGTGGGCTGGCGACGCCGCGAGAGCCTGCCGAGATCCTCGGTGGCAATGGTGATGACGTGCTCGATGGGGCGGCCAGGGTCGTGACGGTCTCCGGCGTGGACGTAACAGCGTCATTTATCGAGGGCGCATACCGCACCTTGGAAAAGGCGCGGGCCATGAACGCGACCGCAGTCGTACTCAAGGAACACAGCCCATCGTGCGGCAGCACCTAGATCTACGATGGCTGTTTCAGTGGCAAGACGCTAGCTGGCAGTGGCGTCACCGCGGCGCTGCTGAGACGGCACGGCATCGAGGTCATTGCCGAACGACAACTTGCCGACCTGCTTCTGCGGCGCTAGCGCTGCGAGGCCATCAGGGAGCCACCGGCAGCCATGAACAATCCGCCTGTCGTGCGATGAAACAGCCTGGCTCTCTGTGGGCTTCGGAACCAACGACTGATGCCCGACCCGATCCGGGCGTAGGTCGACATGAGGGCGACATCGATCACCAACCAGGTCAGCGCCAGAATGACGAACTGGACCAGCTGCGGCGCATTGACATCAATGAAATTGGGAAAGAGCGCAGCGAAGAACAGCAGGTCCTTGGGGTTGCTGATGCCGACGGTAAAACCGCGCCGAAAGAGCTTGGCAATCGGCATGTCGCCCTGGCTCGCATGTTCGTTGGCCAGGGGGGAAACCACGGACGCTTCCTTCCAGGCTTTCACGCCAAGATAAATAAGATAAGCGCCACCCAGCATTTTCAGGACATAAAATGCCGATTCCGAGGCGGCAAGAATGGCGCCGAGCCCCAGCGAGGATACGGTCATCAGCACCAAGGATGCCAGCACACCGCCAAGCACCGTCGCGGTTGCCCGGTAACGGCCATACTTGAGTCCGTGACTGGTACAGAGCAGGGCTACCGGCCCCGGGAAGATGATCAGCGTAAAGATAACGCCAACGTAGGCCAGCCAGGTCAAGCTATCCAAGCGAAGCTCCTTTTCGTTCTTGCTATGGTTCCGCAGCGTGGTGGTGAGCTTGCGCTGCAATGAAAGTGCATTACAGCTGCAAAGCGAACAGCCAAACTAGCATAACGAAGCAAATATCGCTGCGTTTCAGGCTTGCGAGGTTCGGCGCGCTTTTACGGCTCGTCCCGATTCACGCGAAGTCGACCTGCGTCGTTGCGTGCTTTTTGCCGTGGTCTTGCGGCTCGCCCTGGAGGGCGCTGTGGCCTTGGTAGCAGTGTGGGCCGGCTTTTTCACGTTCGTTTTCTTTTTGGGTGTGGAGGTTTTTCTCGGCTGGGGAGCCGTCGCCTCATGCTCGAGCGTTCGACAAGCCGCGAAATTGAGTGCTCGCATGACACAACCGGTCACACCGATCAAGGTGAGCCACTCTGCCAGGCGATTCACATCCTCGACGGGGCCCGGTGCCAGCTTGGCCATGCCTGGCGTGGCGGCTAGGCCAAGCCAGATACCGATTCCCAAGGCCAGCAGGGCAAGCGGGAAGGCGCCATGCATGAACCGCCAAAGTGCCGGATGAACTGTTGGCCCCGCGTGGCAGATTGCCCACTGCCAGAGAAGGCGGCCATGGCGAAAGGCCGAGTACACCGTGAGCAAAAGAGCTGACCCCAGCGCGATTGATGTTCCAAGCATGAAAAGGACGAAGCCCAGTGGTGCGATATCTCTACTCCCTTGTTTTGGGTTTGTAATACGGCGGAGCCTGTTTTCTGGCTAAAGTAATAAAAGCAACTCATCGGCTTTGCAAAGAATTGACAACTCACTTATCTACCGATTGACCTTCTCGCCAGATTTTAAACGTTTCGTGCGCTTGAGTGGGAGAATATTCTGGATCAGTCTTTGAAGGACGGGACGCTGCTGCGACCCCGGGAAACCATGAATACATCAATTACCTATGCAGGTCTGGCCTGCAACAGGCATAGCCATTGCGTAGGGCCTTTACCACTATATTTGAGCCTTTACGGCGAGAAGCTCGCCTTTGCCGACCGGAACGAGGCTGAGGGTATAACCCTTTTCCGAATCGATTAGAGCAGAGAAGGGTGCCACCTCTTCTTGATGGGAAATGACGTTATCCACGATGAGTAGCCCGCCTGGACGAAGCACCCGGCGTATCTGGTTCCACCAGGCTGGGTATTCAGAGCGTTCCGAGTCGAGAAAGAGCAGATCGATGGAAGTACCGAACTGCTCCAGTTCGGCCTTCGAGGCCTCAAGTGAATCCACCGTTCTTCTCCGTCCGGTTCTGAAACGGGGCATCACGGCCCACCCGACGATAGATAAAGGGTAAAACGAGTTTCATAGCCATGCTGTCCCTGCCGAGCCTGCGGCTTCGAAGAGCCAGGCTCCGGTCTGAAGCCAGCCTTCTTGTAGAAGCGCTCGGCTCGATCATTGCCCGTTAGAACCCAGATACTATCCGGGCAGACTGATCATGCCGCTACCGATGACCACAGCCTGTCCGGCTATTCGGATCGTTATGCCATGACCGTCGTGTTCCGCCTCGGCAAAAATTTGACTGGGCCGGCCCATCTCGACGCCCTGATGAATCAACCAGTGCGACTGGCCGGGGTTTGGCATTTCCGTCGCGAGATGACCTGCTAGCGCCGCAGCTGCACTGCCGGTCGCTGGATCTTCACGTATCCCACCTTCCGTCGAGAACATTCGGCTGCGCAACGTACGCTCGGGGCCGGCAGCCTTGTCGGCCGCATGGAGGTAGATCTGCTCATAGCCACTGGGTGTAACCCAGTCTGCCCAGACACTCGGTGAGGGGCGGGCTCGTCCGAGCGCTTCCAGAGAATCAAGCTCGATCAGATGGTAAGGTAGCCCACAGGAGGCCAGTACCGGTTGGCTGATGATCTGATGATCATCCAGGCCCAATAACCGAGCGGCGGTGTGCGGATTCAGGGTACTGGCTCGGAAGTCGACCGGCTGCGCGGCGGTGAAGCGGGCACGATCCTTCTCGAAGTTCACTACCAGTGGTCCAACATCGGCTTCCAGTACGAGGGGATGGTCTCGCCTGGCCATGCCCAGCTTCGCCAACAAATGTGCTGTGCCTACTGTTGGGTGGCCAGCGAAAGGCAGTTCCATGGTTGGCGTAAAGATCCGGATCGGATAACGCTCGGCATCGCTAGTCTGACCGACAAACACGGTCTCTGAGAGGTTCAGCTCGTTGGCGATGGCCTGCATTGTGTCGGCATCCATCCCTTCGGCCTGAGGAAATACCGCGAGCGGATTGCCGGCAAAGGCACGATCCGTGAAAATATCCAGCAAGAAATATTTGTAATCGTTCATGATATTTATCTTGGTTGCGCTTTGTTTGATAGTGCCATGATCATGTGCTTACCGATATGACACGCTTCTTTAATTTTTTAACTGGGTCTACTGAAATATTTCATTTTGGCTCGTTCGCGTATGCCAAGCGGTAAGCAGGGGGAGTTGTTTAGGCCAATTCACCTCCGGCATGTACGAGGCCCTCATGATCACTTCTGGAGGAATGACCATCGACTCGACCGGCTAGAAAAGGCCGGGCTGATCAAACGTGCTCCCAATCCCGAGGACAGGCGCGGCACGCACGTTTCGCTGACCGAGGAAGGGCTCGACACCATCGACCGGATCGTCCCCTTGCATGTCGAGAACGAGACACAGGCGCTGGCGGGGCTCTCCCGGGAGGAGCAGGAGACGCTGGACCGCCTGCTGGGCAAGCTGATTGCTGGGCTGGACGCGTCCTAATCACAGTACTGTGTATGAGTAGCAGGGAAAGAGAATGGAGCGACTCGCCCTTCAGAAAATGGACGATGTCCGGTTTGCCGAACGATTGATACTTGGCAATATGCAAGCGGACTACATGCGCCATGACATGAAATGGGATTCAAACCAGTTTGCGAAGAGCTGGTTAGAAACCACTAACTATGCCCTCAAGAATGGCAAACAGACCATAGGCTTGGTGAGGGTGAAAATCCAGGCAGAACTTTTTTATCTGATCGACTTGCAGGTCATGGAGTCTTGGCGAGGCCAAGGTGTCGGATCAAAGGTATTGGATGAAGTACGATACAAGGCAAGAGAGGCGAATTGTGTGGCGCTTCGACTGAAAGTGTTTGCCGATAGCGAGGCGGTGCAACTCTATCTTCGCAAAGGTTTCCAAACTGTCAAGCAGGAGGGGGCGTTACTTTTTATGGAAGCGAGGCTGTAGGCTTACTTTGGTATGGGCGTATTGCCGTGGACTAGACCATTCGCTTTCTCACCTTCGGGGATACCAAACCCAACGGGAGCGGGCCCAGTAGCCAATTGCTAGCGGAAAATGACATGTTCTATCGACGCATTGGTGATGATCTGCAGGTTGCCCTGACCTTGCCACAACATGCCGAAGCGCTGTTCGCCTTGACTGATGAGAACCGAGCTTATCTGAAGGAATGGCTGCCTTGGCTCGGCGCGGTGACGACGGTGGATGCCACAAGGCGATTCATCGATTTGACGCTGGATAACTTCGCTAAAGGCACTGCGTTGCATGAGGTACTGCTTTATCAGGGTGAAATCGTGGGTGTGCTTGGCTTCAACACGATCGACAAGACGAATGGTATCGGTCGGGTAGGTTATTGGCTGGGGGAAGCATATACCCGTCGTGGCCTGATGACGGCAGCCGTAGCGGATCTGCTCCACTTGGGGTTTCAGGAACTCCAGCTTCAACGTGTGGAAATCCGGTGTGCTACGGAAAACCGGCGAAGCCGGGCCATCCCTGAGCGGCTTGGTTTTCAGTTTGAGGGCACGCTGCGCAGCGTAGAGCGGGTCGGGCAGAGACTTCACTCGCCTGCCGTGTACGGTCTGTTGCGCTCGGAGTTCCAGGCTAAAGACTGACCAGCCGACGGCTCTGGGCGGCCGGTCAGAGGTGTACGTGAATGCCCACCGTATATGGTGGGCATTGGCGTCAGGCCGGGGGTTGGTAGGTATCGTCCGGCATCTGTGTATTGCCCGGCGACTCCCGGTTCATGTGCAGGAAGTTCAGGTGACGCTCGTACTGGTCGAGGATGTCCTCGATCACCTGCTCCTTGCTATAACCCATCAGATCGTAACCCTGGCTACCTTCCTGCAGGTAAACCTCCAAGCGGTAGTAATCGGCGTTCGACTGTTGTGCGCGGATTGCGAACGAGGGTGTCGAGAACCGGCGCGGCCAGAGCTGGTAGGTAAAGTCCTGCTCGTCGGCGAGTGGCACGCTGAGTGACAGGTGCTCGTTGTCGCCTTCGCCTTCATGGATACTGGCCTCCACGCCTTGCTGCGAGAGGGCCTGGCAAACTTCCTCCATGGCTGGCTTGGCCACCTCGTTCATGAACCGGCGCGTCTGGCGATGACTGGGGAAGCTCATCGCCCGCGACAGGCGCTGGGTCCAGCTTCTGTGGCCACGCTCGACATTGGTGGAGCGGCTCGACAGGCTGGCAGCCAGGCTGGCACGGTGGCTGTCTTCCTTGATGCCCTCGACTTTCAGCGCCTTGATCAAACCTGCCATGACGAAGAACAGCACAATGGAGAAGGGCAGGCCGGTAATGACTACGGCACTCTGCAGGGCAGACAGCCCTCCCGCCATCAGCAGGGCCAGGGTCAGCACGCCGATAACGCTAGCCCACAGGATACGCATCCAGATCGGGGCGTCGCGATTGACGTCCTTGAGGATCGAGGTGAAGTTCGACAGGACCAGCGCGCCTGAGTCACCCGAGGTCACGAAGAACACGATCGCCAGTATGGTCACCACCAGTGTGGTCACGCCGGTCCACGGCAGGTTCTCCAGGAACAGATAGATGGAGGATTCGGGCGTATTCATGGCCATGTTGCCGAATTCGGTGGCCCCCTGCATCACCATGTCGATGGCACTGTTACCCATGATCGACATCCAGGCCATCATGAAGGCCAGCGGCAGCATCAGCGTGCCGGCGACGAATTCACGGATGGTGCGGCCGCGCGAGATGCGCGCCAGGAACAGGCCGACGAACGGACCCCAGGCAACCCACCAGGCCCAGAAGAAGATCGTCCAGGCGTTGAGCCAGTCGGTAGGCGGATCGAAGGCGTAGGTATTCATCGACAGGTCGATGAAGTTCGAGAAATAGTCGCCGATATTCATTACCAGCGCATTGAGCAGGAACAGCGTCTTGCCGGTGAACAGCACGAACAGCAGCAGCACCAGGGCCAGCAGCATGTTGAATTCCGAAAGACGACGGATGCCTTTCTCGACACCGGTCACCGCCGAGACGGTGGCGAAGAACACGATCATGATGACCAGTACCGCCTGGATCATGGTGTTCTCGGGAACATCGAACATGTAGTTGAGGCCAAAGTTCAGCTGGATGACCCCAATCCCCAAGCTGGTGGCAATACCGAACACGGTGCCCAGTACGGCGGCGATATCCACGGTATGCCCGATGGGTCCCTCGATACGCTTGCCGAAGATCGGGTAGAGCGCCGAGCGGATGGTCAACGGCAGGTTGTGCCGATAGCTGAAGAAAGCCAGCGACATGCCGATCAGGGTGTAGATTCCCCAGCCCGACAGGCCCCAGTGCAGAAAAGTCAGCTCCATGGCATGGCGGGCCGCTGCCACCGTGTTCGGATCGCCGTCGGGTGGCGCCAGGAACTGGGCCACCGGCTCGGCGATACAGAAGAACAGCAGGTCGATTCCGATACCGGCGGAGAACAGCATCGCGGCCCAGGAAATCATATTGAAGTCAGGCTTGGAGTGCTCCGGCCCCAGCTTGATCTTGCCGAAACGTGACAGCCCGATGCCGATCACGAAAATCAGATAGGCAAGGACAGCCACGAAGTAGTACCAGCCGAAAGTATTCGAGATCCAGCCGAGCACGGTATAGATTACGTTGCTGGCCGACTCGGTAAAGAACATGGTCCATAAGGCGAAGACCACAATCCCGATCACGGATCCGTAGAACACGGTGGGATTGAGGCGATCGTTATGGGCCTCCTCATTGGGTTGTGAGTTCATAGAAGTCCCCGTTTGTTGGTGAACACGGCGGTGTCATCAGCGTTACGGTGTGACGTCCTGTCAACTCCTCACCCTCTAGCAGCTTTTGCTGACGACCGCCCCATTGGGAATCGTAGGACGGTCATGAGAAAAAACTGGCTGAGTGAGAGCCGAGCGGCATCCTGCACTCGGTGTGGAGCCTGGCGGTAACGGCTGAGCGAAACGTCAATTTATTTTTGATTGAACGTTTAATAAAAATACGCCATCCAGGGTGCAGATTCAACTGGCGGACTTTCCCAACGGACCCGGCGAGCTGCAAGGAAGGGCATTCCCCTATCCTGTGGACGAAAAAAAGCCCATCCAGAGATGGGCAAAAGGGTGTCGGCATGTCTGGGCAAGTCATTAGGCGTCGCCTGGCCCATTCTGGTGGCGGGGGGCCGGCTTCAATTGTTCGAGAACCGCCATCTGCTCGTCGTTCAAGACATCACTCATGGCCTGATGATGTTTCTTGCGCAGGGCCTGGAAGGCATCGCGCTTGGCCTCTCGGCTGTCGAAGGATTGATCACGCAGCGCCTTGGCCTCGCTCATGAATTGCTCGCGGGCGTCGTTCAGCTCGGCGCGCTGTTCGTCGCTCAGGCTCCAGCTCGTATATAGCGCGTCGATGAGATTGCCGATGCGCTTGTGTTGCTTTACGGGACCGTGGTTGTGATGCTTTGGCTTGCCATGGCCAAAGCCTGGGCCGTGATCGAAGCCGGGACCGGGACGCTGCACGGCACGCAGGGCCTTCAACTGATCCTCCTCGAAAATGTCGGCCAGGCGTTGCTCATGCTGTTCGCGCAGCGCCTGGCGCTGATCGCGATACGCCTGCTGAGCCTGTTCGAAAGCGGCTCTCTGGTTGTCATCCAGATTCCAGCTATCGAACAGTGCTTCCACACGGTCATGCGGCCCGAAGGGCTGGGCCATATGGGGTTCTACCTCTGGGGCAGGCGGGGCTTCGCCAGGCGCAGCACTGGCCAGATTGATGCCACCGACGGAGAGCAGGGCAGCCAGCAGCAGGGCAGAAGAAGTCGATCGTTTCATGACGGTGTCTCCTTGAAGTGGACACTGCCAGTGTCAGCGGAGCTCGTGCAGGAAAGGTGAAGCGAATCGACAGACTTTGCGTATCAGCGTGCACATTCCGTGCACGCTGGTGGCGCTACTCTTCAGGTTGGTACTTGTAGCCCACGCCATAGACCGAACGAATCACTTCCCGGTCGGGCCAGACATCAGCAATCTTGCGCCGCAATTTCTTGATATGGCTGTCCACGGTTCGCTCGGAGACGATCCGATGGTCGCGATACATGTGATCCATCAGTTGGTCGCGGGAAAAGATGCGTCCCGGTGAGGCCATCATCACCTTGAGCAACTGGAATTCGACGGCAGTCAGTTCGATGTCGCGTCCGTCGGCCAGTGCACGCCAGCCATCGTGGTCGAGGACCAACTGATTGTGGGAAAGACTTGGCGGATCTTCCGGCTCGGGGCCTCGGGTCCGGCGCAACACGGCTTTGACCCTGGCGACCACCTCGCGCGGGCTGAATGGCTTGCAGATGTAGTCGTCGGCGCCCAGTTCCAGGCCGAGCAAGCGATCGACCTCCTCGACGCGGGCGGTCAACATGATCACTGGCAGACCGGGCCATTGCTGACGAATTTGCCGACATAGGGTCAACCCATCGGTCCCAGGCAGCATCAAGTCCAGCAGGACCAGTACCGGCTGGCCGCTCTCGGGCCGGTCCAGCAGCCATGGCAGGACATCGTCGCCATGGGAAAGATGATGTGGTGTATAACCACTGCCTGACAGGTAGTCGGCGATCAGTCGAGCGATCTTGGGCTCATCCTCGACGATCAGGATATGCTCACTCACTTCGGTTCTCCTATTCCCCCGCCAAGGGGAATCTCAGCGTCCAGCATAGGCCGCCCAGCGTCGAATGCGATACCTGCATGTCGCCTCCATGTGCCTGGGCCAGGGCCATCGCGATGGACAGACCCAGTCCGCTTCCCCCCAGGCGGCGATTGCGTGAGGCCTCGACCCGGTAAAGACGCTCGGTCAGGCGGGGAAGTTCCTCGTCACTGACGCCCGGTGCACTATCCTCCCAGCGAATACGCACCTGATTGTCCAACACGTCCAGGCTGACGCGTAGCTGACCCGGTGCATCGGTATAGGCGCGCGTGTTGCTGAGCAGATTGTTCCACAACTGGTGCAGACGCTGCAGGTCGCCACGAATCGGGGCTGGGCCATGAATGGCCAGGTCGAGTGTGATGCCGACGCTTTCCAGCCAGCCGCGTGCATCCTCGAGTCGTTCATTGAGCGCCTTGGCAATATCCAGGGTTTCCAGATGCACGTCCAGTGCGCCGGCATCGCTCTGCGCGAGCAGGCGCAGGTCCTGAACCAGTCGCTCGAGTTGAGCGACTTCCTGAGACAGCGAACCCAGGCTGTCGGCGTCCAACGGGCGTATCCCATCCTGCATCGCCTCGATCTCGCCATGCAGCACGGCAAGCGGCGTGCGAAGCTCATGGGCAATATCGGCGACCCAACGCTGGCGTGCCCGGCGATTGGCTTCCAGTGTTTCCGCCAGCACGTTGAAGTCTTGGGCCAGGCGCGACAGTTCGTCGTGTCCGCGCTCAGCAAGGCGCACGCTGTAGTCGCCTTCGGTCAGGCGGCGTGTCGCCAGCGCCATGCCTCGCGTGCGGCGTCCCAGCCACCAGCTCAATACCCCGGCCAGAAGTAGTGACGCCAACGCCAGTGAGCCGACGATAATCAATAGATTGCGTTGCTGGCGGTCGATGAAGATACGGTCCATGCGTGCCATGAGTTCGCGCGGAGGACGATAGACCAGCTCGCCGACTCGTTGACCCTGGCTGACAATCGGCAGAACCCGGGGAGCTTCATGGCGCCTGTGCTTGCGTCGCTCGTCGTCGCCGTCGCGAGGCGGCGGTGGACCAATGACCACGTTGCCTTGGGCATCACGGACTTGAAATTCTCGCGGGTCGCTCAGCTGTCCCTGGATCCCCGGGGGTGGACGCTCGCGGTCTGGCCAGAGTTGCCGGTGGACCAGTCGGAACCAGGCGCGTTCATTGTCCTGCAGCCACTGCCAATCGCCACGTACCGTCCATTCTTCTCCCAGCGCGGTGGCCAAGGTTTCGGCGCGCTGGGTCTGGACGCGCTCCAGGTAGTCGATGAAGCCTTGGTCCAGACTGCGCGACACGAACAGGAAGATAAGCGCGCTGGTCAGGACGTTGACAATCAGGATCGTCGCGAACAGCTTGAGGCCAAGGCGCGACACGGCCAGTTTGGGAAAGCGCCTCATGAGGCCTCCGTGACGGTAGCGGACGACAGCCCGAGGCGAGCCCTCAGGTTCTCGAGCATCAGGTACAGGCAAGGCACCAGAATCAGCAGAATCACCGTGGCGAACAGGATACCGAAGCCAAGCGAGATCGCCATGGGAATGATGAAGCGCGCCTGGCGCGAGGTTTCGAAGATCATCGGCGCCAGCCCCAGGAACGTGGTCAGGGTCGTCATCATGATCGGCCGCAGGCGGCGGGTCGCGGCGGCGACGATGGCTTCCCGGGGTCCCATGCCCTCGCGACGTCGACGGTTGGCATAGTCGATCAGCACCAGCGCATCGTTGATGACCACGCCAGACAGCGCCAGCATGCCCAGCAGGCTGATGACCGACAGCCCGAAGCCCATCAGCATGTGGCCGACCACCGCCCCGATGATGCCGAACGGGATCGCCGACATCACCAGCAGTGGTTGAAGATAGCTGCGGAAGGGGATAGCCAGCAGCGCATACAGCGCTGCCAGGGTCAGCCACATGGCGGTTTTCAATGCGGCGAGATTATCCGCGGTTTCCTCCTGGCGGCCGCCGGCGCCGATTGCCAGGCCGGGATAGCGCTGGCGCAGGTCGGGATAGACCTCCGCTTGCAAGGTATTGAGTATGCGGTTGATCTGCGGCCCGTCGGTAACGTCGGCCGTGACACTGATCACCCGGCGGCCATCGACGCGTGTCAGCTCGGCGGATGCGCGCCCGGTACTGATTTTCGCGACCCGCGACAGCGGCACTTCGACACCGTCCGGCGTTACGATTGGCAGGCGGCCCAGTTCGCTGAGACTGTCCCGGTCCTCGGGGGGCAGACGCACTTCGACACTGACTGTCGTCGAGCCACGTTGCTGCTCAAGGGCGGTGGCGCCCTGCAACGGCCCGCGCAGTTGGGCGGCCAGGTCGGCGCCGGTCAGGCCCAGGGCGCGCCCTTCGGGCGACAGTTGGATCGACAGCTGCGGCTTGCCATTGGCGATACCGCTGTTGATCTCGGTAACCCCGTCGAAGCCATTGAGAGCGTCTGCCAGCGCAGTTGCGGCTTGCTCAAGCATGGCACTTTGCGAATGCGACAGGCGCACGGTAAGGGCAGCACCGCTGCCCGGTCCGCCGACATCGGCCTCGAAGCGCACCGACTGGACGCCGGAGAGTTCACCGGCGAGCTGTCGCCATTCGCGTGCCACCCGCGAAGGTGGCCAGTCGTGCAGGCTCTCCGTCGCCAGGTCGAGGCGCACCTCCAGGCTGTCACCGCTCAGGTGCGTGCGAGTGCTTTCGATAATTGGCCCACCATCACGTTCAGCCAGGCGCAAGGCACTGGCCAGCAAGGCATCGCGGACTGCCTGGTCCGCGGCGATCGGGCTACCTGCCGGCAGGGTCACGCTGGCCTGAACACGATCGGACTCTGCGCGTGGCATCAGCGAAAAGCCCAGTCGACCACTCATGGCATAGGCCAGTGCCACGCAAAGAATCGCCACGCCAATGGCTACGGTGAGTGCACGCTGATCCAGCGTCCGTTGCAGGAATGGGGCAAAGAAGTGGTGCGTGAAACGGTGCAGGCCGCCCTGCATGAACAGGCGCAGGCGCTCCAGCGGCTGTTGCCATGCCGGCAGGGTATCGTGTTTGCGGCTATGCGCCAGGTGGGCAGGCAGGATGAACAGCGCTTCCAGCCAGGACACCAGGAACACCGTCACCACCACCAGCGGCACGACGCCCATGATCATGCCCAGAAATCCCGGCAGGTAGAGCAGTGGCAGGAAGGCGACGATGTTCGAGAGCACGGCAAAGCTGATCGGCACGGCGATCTCGCGGGCACCGCGGACCGCAGCCTCGCGTACCGAGTGGCCCTGCTCGCGGTAGGCATAGATGTTCTCGCCGACCATGATGGCGTCGTCGACCACGATGCCCAGGGCGATGATGAACGCGAACATCGACATCATGTTGATCGACACGCCCATCCACGGCAGGAACAGCAGGGCGCCGAGAAACGCGGTGGGAATACCCAGCGTGACCCAGAAGGCCAGGCGCGCCTCGAGGAATAGCGCCATCAGCACCAGTACCAGAGCCAGGCCCATCCAGGCATTCTTGAGCAGCAGGTCGAGACGTTCCCGGTAGATCTCCGAGCTATCCCAGCCCAGCGTCAATGACACGTCTTGGGGCAAATCGGCACGCAAGCGATCGAGCTCGCCGCGTACGGTCTCCGATATGCCCAGCGGCGTCTGGTTACCGACCTGATAGACGTCCAGCGTCAGGCCGGGCTCGCCGTTGAACAGCACCTCGCGGTCGCTTTCCGCCAGGCCTTCCCGTACCTCGGCGATGTCGCCGAGCCGAATCACGCCGCCATTGGTGGTGGTGCGCACCGGCAGGTCGGCAAACGCCTGGGCGCTCTCCCGGCGTCCCTGGTAGCGAATCAACCATTCGCTGTCTCGGGTGTCGAGGCTGCCGCCAGCAAGATCCAGGGCTTCGTCGGCAATCAACGAGGCCAGGGCGAAGTGGCTGAGACCATAGCGGCGAATGGCTTCTTCATCGAGCAGCACCTGGATTTCGCGCTCGCGGTTGCCGGATAACTCCACCTTGGTGATGTCGGTACCCGACATCAGTTCGGTACGTACCTGTTCGCCCAGTTCGCTGAGCGTCAGGGCATCCACGTCGCCGTGCAACTGCAGTTCGAGAACGCCGCGCGAACGCCCTGCCAGGCTGAAGCGAGGTGGATCGGCGGCATCCGGGAACGTGGTGATGGAATCCACGGCCTGCTGGATTTCCTGATAGACGCGCATGGTGTCGACACCGTCCAGCAGGTCGACTTCCACGCTGCCACTGCCTTCGCTGGCGGTGGAGGTGATCTCGTCGATCCCTTCGATGTCGGCCAGCTCGGCCTCGATGGCCAGCAGTAGGCTCTGCTCGACCTCTTCCGGTGTTGCGCCGGAATAACTGACACTGATCGCTATCGATTCCAGCGTGAAATCGGGAAACACTTCCTTCTTGATGTGCAGGCTGGCCAGTAGCCCACCGATCAGCAGCGCCAGCATCAACAGGTTGGGTGCCACGCCATGGCGGGTCATCCAGGCGATCGGGCCCTGGCGCATCATGAGCTAGCCTCCTCGGCGCGCGGCGCTGTATCGTCGCTTGCGGCACCTTGCCTGGGCTCGCGAGTGTCGGCCGCTATGGCATCGCTATCCTGGGTGTCGCCGGCGATACGCAGAGCCATCCCTTCACGTGCCTGGCCGAGGTTGCTGACGATGACACGCTGGTCGGCATTCAACGCCGAGTCGTCGGCATCGAGCAAGACGCGCTCCTCGCCACGGTAGACCACGTTGACCTTGCGTATCTGCAACTGGTCATCCTCGCTGGCGACCCATACCCGATTGCCGTCGCGCAGGGCCAGGGTGGGCAGTGCAATCAAGCCATCGCGGGGCGTGGCCTCGAAGGTGGCGTTGACCAGATCGCCCAGTCGCAGCGCCGGGGCGTCATTCTCCAGGGCCAGGGGATCATCGACACGCACCAGTACCTGAGCCAGCAGGCCACTCTCTTCGAGATCGGGCAGCACGGAGAACACCCGGCCCTCACGGTAGACGCCAGCGGGCCAGCCACGGCTGGTCAGGCGAACGCTGGCTCCCGGGGTGCTGCCTTCGCCGGTGTTCAGCCAGGTCAGTTCCTCGCTGGGCAGCGAGACGCGGATCCAGAAGTGTCCCACGTCGACCAGGCTGAGTACGGCGGTGTTGGCGGAAATCTCACTGCCCGGTCCAACCAGGCGCTCCTGGATCATGGCCCGGTAGGGCGCCTTGATCTCGGTACGGGCCAGGTCAAGCTGGGCCGTTTCGAGGGCGACTTCGGCACTGGTCACGGCGGCCTGAGCGGATTTCAGCTGGGGCTCGCGCAACACCAGTGCTCGCCGCTCAGCGGAAAGCTGGCGACCGAAGGACTCGTAATCGCTACGGGCCCGGATCTGTTCGCCACGCTCGACGGCCAGCTCGGCTTCGGCCTGGGCTAGCGCGGCCTCGGCGCTGCGCACTGCCAGCCGGTAGTCGCTGGCGTCCAGGGTCGCCAGTGCTGCGTCGTCCTCGACCACACGCCCCGGCTCGGCTATCTCGCTGAAGGTCATGAGGCGTCCCCCCACGCGTGCGGCAACGTCAGTCTGGCGAGCTGCCACGACACGGCCATAACCTTGGATGACAGGCGCAACGGCACCGGTGTCGGGGCGGACGACCTCGACACGCGGGGCCGGGGATGGCGGCGCGGCACGACGTTCGACACGAGGCGGCTGGCTGAGCAGCCAATAACCGATGCTGAGACCCAAGGCGATGGCCAGCAGTGCGGCCAATGTGCCCCAATGGCTACGGCCTGCCTGTCGGTGCACCGAGACAGGAGAGCGATAAGAGAGACGTGAAGGCATGCATGGGCTCGTTGTTCCGATGAGTCAGGCCACTATCGGACATCGCCATGCAGGGATTGCTCACGAAACGTGCAAGAAACGTGTAATTCTCGAAACTCAGTCCTGCGCTGCCCTAGACCGAAAGCAGCAACAGGATCAGTGGCGGCGACAGCAGCGAGAGAATGAAGCCGCTGACCACGGCGATAGGCACGCAGGCAACGCCGCCATGTTGCTGGATGACCGGCAACGTGAAGTCCATCGATGTCGCACCGCCATAACCGATGGCCAGCGGCGTGGCGCGATGGATGACCAGTGGGATCAGCAGGAAGGCCAGCAGTTCGCGCGCCAGGTCATTGAAGAAGGCGACGCCGCCCAGCACTGGGCCGAGCTGATCGCCGATCAGGATACCTGACAGCGAATACCAGCCGAAGCCGGCGGCCATGGCCAGCCCTTCGTTCCAGCGCAGGTCGAGCAATGGGGCAGCCAGCAGTCCGGCCGCCAACGAGCTGGCCGCCACCGTCGAGGCGATGGCCAGGCCATGACGATTGAGCAGAATCTGCCGGAGCGGCATTCCCGAATTGCGCAGTTGGCAGCCAATCAGCGCGAGCAGGGCATACAGCACCCATTCGGCGAGTCGTTCGGCGTGGGCGGGCGCTGCCTCCCAGCCGAGCCTGGAAACGACGACGCCGAGCAATACGCCCAGTACGACCACGCCGGCCAATTGCAGCGAGCCCTGCAGGGCGGCCAGCTTGCTGGTCGGGGCGTTGGCGACCGCCTTCGACTGGCCGGCATGCAAGCGGCTGCGCTGAGAAAGCCACCACAGGGCGAGCAGGTTGACCGGGGTGATGATCAGAAACAGCAGCGCCGCCTGGCCGCCCATGCGCGCCAGCTCCTCGCTGAGGTTGTCCAGGCCTGTCAGGCTGATGCCCATCAGACCAAGGATGGCATAGACCGAGGCGTTGACGCCGCGATTGATGGTTTCCTGCAGGCGCGGCTGGCGTACCGGCACCAGGTAGCCGAGTATCAGGGGCAGCAGAATCAGTAGCAGGCCGGAGAACATCCGCACTCCTTGGGCGCAAAAGAGCGTTACTCTAGCGCTTGCCGGGTACGGATGTCAGAAAGTTCTGCTGATAGCCCATCACGGGAACTGATCGGTCGTGGGCAGGGATAGGTCCGTCAGGGTGAGACGGCTGGCGATTTCACCTTCGCGCCGGTACTCCATGCTCAGCAGCAGGCCGGGAATGTCGGCATGAAACGTCATGATCAGGTGGCGATCCCGTTTACCGGGATCCCAGGCATCGATGCGTATGCCGGGTAGGGTGCCGATGGGCAGCGTGACGTCGGGGTGGGCAACGATCCGATAGTCCAGGATCTCCTCATCGCCCTTGTGGTCGAGATAGCGAATCGTGCATGGCGACACCTGAGGATGTGTGCAGCGCGCCGTGCGTACCTGACGGGACAGGGCGAATAGCGCCGTCTGGCGATCGGGCAGGGCGCGCAGGTCTTCTGCCGATAAACTGTAGCGTTTGCCAAGTCCAAGCAGGCGATACCCACTGACGAACTGCAACGACTCCACCTTTTCGTTGTAAAGGCGAAAGCGGCTGCGCTCGTTGCCTTCGGCAATGGCAATGGCCGCTCGCATCTCACTTTCCCAAGTCGAACCGTGACGAGAAAGCGTGTGCTGGATGCTGGCATCCGGCCAGCCGTCGATACTCAGCGCATAATTGGCCTGGAAAGGTGTTGCGCTGGCATGGGACAGGCTGGGTAGCAAGGCCAGGCACGTCAGCAGCAGCCATGCGACAACGGGACGGCACACTGGCTGCAAGGAAAGAACGCGGGGTAAGGGGGCCATGGCCAGGCACTCCTGACAAGTGAATCACGGTACCCTGGCTAGGACGCCGGTACGTTGACAACGTTCCGTGCGCGCCTGTCGACAACACTCTACGCTGCATGAGCGAGCCGTTGCGCTTGTCCTTTCCCTTCCTATTACGGAGATACGTGTCATGGCCAAGATACTGCTGATAGCCGGCGATTTCGTCGAAGATTACGAGATCATGGTGCCGTTCCAGGCCCTGCAGGCCATGGGGCATGACGTGCATGCCATCTGTCCCGACAAGCGCGAGGGGGACAGCGTCAAGACGGCCATTCATGACTTCGAGGGTGATCAGACCTACAGCGAGAAACCGGGACACAACTTCGCGCTCAATGCCACCTTCGCCGATACCGACCCTGCCGCGTACGATGCGCTGGTCGTGCCCGGTGGTCGGGCTCCGGAGTATCTCCGCCTCGATGAACGCGTGCTGGATATCGTTCGCCATTTCATGACCGCCGACAAGCCAGTCGCGGCAATCTGCCATGGCGCTCAACTGCTTGCCGCCGCGGTGTCGCTCGAAGGGCGGCGTGTCTCGGCCTACCCCGCTTGCGCTCCCGAGGTGCGTCTGGCTGGCGCCAACTTCGTCGACCTCGAGGTGACCCAAGCGGTGACCTGCGGCAAGCTGGTTACCGCACCTGCCTGGCCGGCACATCCTGAGTGGCTCCGACAGTTTCACGCCTTGCTGACATAAGGCCTGGCTAGCTCAGGGTATCGAATGGTCCGGGCCGTCAGGCTCGGGCCATATAAGGGAGTCTGGGAGGATCGGACAGCGTTGCGCTGAATAGCGCGCATAAAAAATTGGACCGCAGAGCGGCCCAAGGTACGCAGGGAACTGAAGGGTACTGCTGGGCCGAAGCCCCAGGCAACGAAAGGGAACGTTGTTGCCTGTCTGATCTAGTTATAGCGAATCCAATGCCAATTTTTTAAAAATATATATTTTTCAGTAAGTTATAAAAAATAAAACTTGGCATGTCTGGGATTGGAGGTACAGAGGGTAGTGCCAGGCCCCTCGTCATGTTCCTGATTTGCGACATTAGAACGCTGTTTCTTTTGTAATGCTTTAAAATCAATAACTTGCTGTGTATGCAGGAGGAGACACTCTGGTGTGGGTGGGTTTCCTGTAGCGACACTCCAGTGCCTGATGGTGCCAGCGTAGATGTATCGGTCGCTGGCAAATGGCTGAAATATCCTTCTGCCAGGCTTTCTACCCGTCATTCCCTGCGGCGCTTGATCTGGTCGCGCAGCGATGCCGGCACCGTGTGGATGATCAGCTTGTCGCTGGCTTCGTCGTATTCGACCTGCGAGCCCAGCAGATGTGTGTCGAAGCTCACCGACAAACCGCCGGCACGCCCGGCAAAGCGACGAAACTGGTGCAGGGTGCGCTTGTCGGGGGGGATTTCCGGCGACAGGCCATAATCCTTGTTGCGAATGTAGTCATGGAACGCCTTGGGCTGAGACTCATCGACCAGCTCCGAAAGCTCATCCAGGGTAATCGGCTGGCCGCTGCGTGCCTGGTTGCTGGCATAGTCGATCAGAGTCTCGGTCTTCTCACGGGCCTGCTCCTCGGCGAAGTCCTCGCTCTCGACATAATCGCTGAATGCCTTGAGCAGGGTCCGGGTCTCGCCGGAGGCATCGATACCCTCTTCGTGCCCGATGAAATCCCGGAAATAATCGGCGATGCGCTTGCCGCCCTTGCCCTTGATGAACGAAATGTATTGCCGTGAAGGCTCGTCACCCTGCCAGTCCGACAGGTCGATGCGCGCAGCCAGGTGCAACTGGCCCATGTCCAACTGGCGCGCCGGGGCGACGTCCAGCGACTCGGTGACGCTGACCCCTTCGCTGTGATGGAGCAGGGCAATGGCCAGATAGTCGCTTTCGGCGTGACGGTAATGCACGAACAACACATGTCCGCCCACAGAGAGATTATTGCCTTCCATCAGCGTTTTCAGGTGCTCCGCGGCCTGATGGCTGAAAGCGACGAAATCCATCTCGCCATCGAGATAGCGGGCCAGCCACGTGCTGAAGGGGTAGGTCGCCGAATCGGCATTGAAGAAGCCCCAGCTCTTGGGCTTGCCGTTGTAGCTGTCGTTCAGGGATTCCAACAGGTCTTCCAGTGCCGGCGTGATGGCCAGCTCGCTGTCCCTGCCGTGCAGGGTCGCGGGCTGACCGTCGGGCTGCTTGTCGATGAGATGGACGATGCTGTGCAGTATCGGCATGACGCGCTCAGTATCCTGCCTGTGGGTCGATGGTCTCGACAGACTCGCCGTTTTCCATGGCACGGATCAGTGCGGCGACCTGGTCGGCGGCGTCGCGCACGGGCGTGGGTGCGGCCATATGCGGCGTGATCAGCACGCGCGGGTGCGTCCACAGGGGGTTATCGGCCGGCAGGGGCTCCTCGGGGAAAGCATCGAGCAGGGCGCCACGCAGCCGGCCTTCCTCGGCGCCGTCGCCCAGCGCGGCGAGCAGGGCCGCTTCGTCGATCAGCGTACCGCGGCCGGGGTTGACCAGGCTGGCTCCGGCCGGCAATTGCGCCAAGGTATCGGTGTTGATGATATGGCGGGTGCTGGATGTATCCGGCAACAGGGTAACAAGGGTTTTCACCTTGCCCATCAGGGTTGTCAGCCCTTCGTTGCCATGATGGCAGGTCACACCGTCCAGTGTCTTGGGCGAGCGACTCCAGCCGTGGACGGGAAAGCCATCGTCAGCCAGCGTGCTGGCGACATGCGCACCGATTGCGCCCAGGCCCAGGATGCCGACGGGCCAATCGGCCTTGTCGGTCAATGGCTGTTCGCGCCATTGCTTGCCGTTCTGCTGAGCCCGATAGCGGTCGAAATCGCGCTGGAAATGCAGCACGCCATAGCGCACATAGTCGGCCATCAGCGGTCCCATGCCCGCGTCTCGCAGCTTGACGATCGGAACGTCGCGGGGCAGGCCGGGATTGTTGAGCAGCGCATCGACACCGGCACCTAGATTGACGATGCCCTTCACTCGGGGCTGGTTCCTGAGCAGGGTTTCGGGCGGTTTCCAGACCGCCAGGTAATCCGCCGGCGTGTCGCTGTCGTCGTCGCTGGTGACGATCTCTGCGCCGGGCAGGCGTTGCGCCAAGGCCTCTCGCCAGGTATCGGCCTCGTCGATATGGACCAGTACGCGCATTTTTCCTCCTGAGGTATCCGTGGGATCGGATCAGTAAACGATCTGCAGCATGGGGGGCGGTGCTTCGTTGAGCAAGCGCGCCAGCGTCTCCAGGCCACACTTGAGCCGGGCCATGTCGGTCTCAGCGCCCAGGCTGAGGCGGACCCGGCGTGGCGGGGGCGATTGGTCGACCATGAATGGCTGGGCAGTGGTGATCGACAGGCCCTCGCGTTCGGCCTGTTGCTGAAGTTCCTCGGCGCGCCAGGCCGAGGGCAGCGACAGCCAGACATGCAAGCCGGTCTCCCGGGCGCTCAAGTCATGCCCCTGAAGGCAATGTGCCGCGAGCCGCTGGCGCTCGGCGAGCAGGCCGCGCTGCTCGCTGGCCATGGCGATGACGGTGCCGTCATTCAACCATATATTGGCAAGCTCGAAGATCAGCGGTGTTGCCATCCAACTGGTGGCGCGCAGGCGCGGCAGAGTGTGGTGCAACTGACTGTGCGGCACACTCAGGTAACCGGCGCGCAGGCCGGGAACCGTGATCTTGGTCAGACTGGTGACATGAAAGCTCTGGCGAGGCAGGCGGGCGGTCAGGGGTGTCAGGCCGGGGGGCTCGAGCAAGGCCTGTACGTCATCCTCGATCAACCATACACCATGGCGGGCGATGACCTCGGCCACGGCGTCGCGACGCGCCTGGCTCATGGTCGCCCCAGTTGGATTCAGGTGCGTCGGGGTCAGGCACACGGCGCGCGGCTGGAAGCGTCGGCAGGCGGCATCCAGTGCTTCCGGCACGATACCCTCGGCATCGATGGTCACGCCTCGGAGCTGGAAGCCCAGGGTACGCGACAGGGCAATCAGCCCATGGTCGGTCAATGCCTCGGTCAACACCACGTCGCCGTGCTGGACCACTGTGGCAATGGCTACCATCAGGCCATGGGCGGCCCCATTGACCAGGATACGGTTCTCGACGTCGCCGGGTACACCCAGCGTGTCCTGCAGCCACCCGTTGGCGCATTCGCGCTGGTAGGGGAGGCCGGCAATGGGCCGGCAGGCATCGATCACGGCCGGTGAGGCTTGCTCGGCGAGATCGGCCAAGGCCTCGCGAAAGCGCAGGTGATGGGTGGGCAGGCAGACGGGATGGGCGATGGAGAGATCGATCAGTGGTGCCTCCGGACGTGGCTCGCCGCCGCGCAGGTATTCGGATTCGCGAGCGTCGTCGAGCGTGTTGATCCACGTACCGCTGCCCACCCTGGCCTGCACGAGCCCCATCTTTTCTGCCTGGGCATAGGCTCGGGATACCGTCTGTACGCTGACGCCCAGTGATTCGGCCAGTTGCCGGTGCGTCGGCAAGCGTGTCCCCGGTGTCAGTTCGCCTTGACGGACTGCCTCGGACAGGGCGCGCGCAATAGCGAGATACTTGGGACCCTGTGCAGGAAGGTAGGGCGTTAGGTCAATTGTCATGATCCAATAAAGCCTTTGACGGCTGGCTCTGCGTTGGTGCTAGTATCAACTCAGGACATTGGCAGCCAATTGTCATGGTTTCAATGTTTTTGCATCATGACAAAGCTGGTGTCCATTAACCATCAGGTTCCCAACATGGCGGTCGACTCCCCTGCAGGCGTGCAGGAGGTCGGTTTTTGCGATTTCGTTCTGGGGCGAGGCCGAATGATCCAGGTTTCCCTGCCGTTCACGCGTGAAGAGTATGCCCAACGTCTGATGAAGGTGCGCACGGCAATGGCCAGTCGCGGCATCGACGTACTGGTCGTCAGTGACCCCTCCAACATGGCGTGGCTGACCGGCTACGATGGCTGGTCGTTCTATGTTCATCAATGCGTGCTGCTGGGGCTGGAAGGCGAGCCGGTGTGGTATGGGCGCCGACAGGACAGCAACGGTGCCTTGCGTACCTGCTGGATCGATCCGGACAACATCACCTATTACCCGGACTATTACGTTCAGAATCCCGACATGCACCCCATGGAGTATCTGGCCCAGTCGATCATGCCCGATCGTGGCTGGCATACCGGGGTCGTGGGTCTGGAGATGGACAACTATTACTTCTCCGCCAAGGCCTACCAGAGCCTGGTAAAGGAGTTGCCGCATGCCCGCTTTCAGGATGCCAACTCCTTGGTCAACTGGTGCCGCGCGATCAAGTCTCCCCAGGAAATCGCCTACATGCGGGTCGCTGCCCGCATTGTCGAGGGCATGCATTCGCGCATTCTCGAAATGATCGAACCCGGCCTGCCCAAGAGCCGGCTGGTGTCGGAAATCTACCGTGTGGGCATCGAGGGATGTATCGACGAGGCCGGCGTTGCCCTGGGCGGCGACTACCCCGCCATCGTGCCGCTGCTGCCGACTGGCTCCGACGCCGCCGCACCGCACCTGACCTGGGACGACACGCCGTTTCGCGAAGGCGAGGGCACCTTCTTCGAGATCGCCGGCTGCTTCAAGCGCTACCATGCGCCATTGTCGCGTACCGTGTTCCTGGGGCGCCCGCCCAAGGAGTTCGTGCGTGGCGAGTCGGCACTGCTCGAAGGGATCGAGAACGGCCTGGCCGTGGCCAAGCCCGGCAACCGCTGTGCGGATATCGCCATGGCGCTGGGCGCAGCGATGGACAAGTACGGCTTCGACCGTGGCGGGGCGCGCTGCGGCTACCCCATCGGCATCAGTTACCCGCCGGACTGGGGCGAGCGCACCATGAGCCTGCGCCCCTCCGACGAGACGATTCTCGAGCCTGGCATGACATTCCATTTCATGCCAGGCATGTGGATGGACGATTGGGGGCTCGAGATCACCGAGAGCATTTTGATCACCGAGACCGGTGTCGAGACATTGACCAACTTTCCGCGTCAGTTATTCGTCAAATGAGCCGGCTGTTTGCCGAACGATAGGAGCCGCACCATGAGCAAGCGACCCAGCCCGATTTCCGCTACCGTCGATTTCGATGCCGACGGCGTGCAGCATGGCTTCCTCAAGCTGCCGATCTCCAACGATGAGTCTGCCTGGGGCGCGGTGATGATCCCGGTCACCGTGGTCAAGAATGGCGACGGCCCCAGTGCCCTGCTGACCGGGGGCAATCATGGCGACGAGTACGAGGGCATCACGGCACTGCTCAAGCTGGCCAATACCCTCAAGGCCGAGGACGTGCATGGCCGGGTGATCATCGTGCCGATGATGAACGTGCCGGCCGCCAAAGTGGGGCGGCGCACCTCGCCGATGGACGGCGGCAACCTCAATCGCAGCTTTCCCGGCAATCCCGACGGCACCGTTACCGAGCAGATTGCCGACTATTTCACGCGCTATATGGTGCCGTTGGTCGACGTGGTGCTCGATCTGCATTCCGGTGGGCGAACACTGGACATCATTCCGTTCGCCGCCTCACACCTGCTCGACAACAAGGATCAGCAGCGCCAGGCGCTGGAAGGCGCCAAGGCGTTCGGTGCGCCGACGGCAATGATGATGTTCGAACTAGATGCCGCGCGGCTATTCGACACTGCCGTGGAAAGCCAGGGCAAGATTTTCGTGGCTACCGAATTGGGCGGCGGCGGGACCACCACGCCCGAGCGCATGGAAATTGCCGAGCGTGGCGTGCGCAATTTCCTGATCCACTATGGGTTGGTCGATGGTGAACTGGCAGGCCCCAGCCAGCCGCAAGTCTATGTCGACATGCCCGATGCCTCCTGCTATGTGCAGAGCGAACATACCGGGCTGCTTGAACTGACCGTGACGCTTGGCGAGATGGTCGAGAAGGGCGAGGTGCTTGCCCGTGTCTACGACATGACCCGCACCGGCGCGATGCCCGTGGAATACCATGCCCAGCGTAGCGGGGTGCTGGTGGCACGGCGCTTCCCGTCGCTGGTCAACATGGGCGATACCATTGCGGTGATCGCCGAAGTCGTCGACTCGCTAGACTAACGATAACGAATCAATGAAGCTCGATCGCTACGATTTCAGGATTCTGGAGATTCTGGCCAAGGATGGCCGGATCACCAAATCGCGTTTGGCCGAGGCGATCAACTTGTCGGTCAGCCCGTGCTGGGAACGCGTGCGGCGCCTGGAAAAGGCCGGCATCATAGAGGGCTACTCGGCGCGCATCAATCCCCGGGCAATCGTCCAACGGACGCCGGTCTGGATGCAGATCGAACTCAAGCAGCACAATGTCGAGAGCTTCTCGCGGTTCGAGCAATTCGTGCGCGACACGCCCGAAGTCACCGAATGCGTGGCGGTGGGCGGCGGGGTCGATTACCTGGTCAAGGTCGAGGCGAGTTCCATCGACGCCTATCAGCGCTTGATCGACGAGTGGTTGGTGTCCGACGTGGGTATCGAACGCTATTTTACCTACATCGTCACCAAGCAGGTGAAACGCCAGGATCCGCCGCTCTCCCTCGATGAGGCATGAACCCGGTTGGCGACACTGCCTGCCGGGGCTTAAGCTGTGTTCATGATCGTTTTTCCATGAGCCGTCACATGCCCGATTCCCCGATCCCGAGCGTGGTCATCCCGCCGGAGGCGCGTCACCCTGCTGTGCAGGACGCCCCCCCGGCTTCTGCTGGCTACGAGGACCAGCGCCATCGCCCGCTGCGCGAGTTCGATGGCCCCAGTGAACTGCCTATCACCCTGGCGCTCAACGACATTGCCATGGCCACCCTGCTGGCCACGCCGGAGTCGCTGGAGGCGCTGGCCATTGGCCACGCCTATACCGCGGGTTGGATCGAACGTATCGACCAGGTGGAATCCATCCAGCGCTCGCGTCTACGTCATGGCCTGGCCGTGCGCCTGAACGTACCGGAGCGATTGGCGGCCAGAGCGCTCGAGACGGCACCGCGTGAAGCCTCGGTATCCAGTTGTGGCGCCTGCGGCGCCGTCGAGGAGGCGCAGGTAATGGCCGGGCTGGTTCGTCTGGGTGCCACGCCGCCCCTGGCCGCTGAAGCCTTGCAGCAGGGCCTGACGGCTCTTCAGGCTCACTCCCGGCGCGGGCAGCATTGCGCTCTGGGGCTGGATGCCACCGGTCAGGTCATCACGGCCGGCATGGATATCGGCCGCCATAATGCCCTCGACCGTGTCATCGGCGACAGCCTGCGCAGCGGGCATTGGCCGCAAGCTGTGCTGATCTCTAGTCGCTGTAGCCTGGAACTGGTACAGAAGACCGTGCGTGCCGGCATCACTACGTTGGCCACCTTGTCGCTCCCCTCGGCCATGGCAGTGGAAGTCGCCCGCGCCTGTGACCTCAACCTAATCTGTTGTCATCGCGGCAGGCGTCTCGAACTGCTGAGTGGCGCCCTGTCGTCTCCTGCCTGAGCGGGCCTGGCCGGTCCGCAGAAAAAATCCTGCCCGAAACGCAAAACTCCGAAAAAAACCGTATCCGTGCTGCGCCGGGACAAAAACACCCGACCGCGTTGAGCCGCTAACCTGTGCGTCAAGACAAGCCGTTACCGGCGTCTTTTCGTTTCAGGAGGTGCAGCATGAAGCTCAACGATCCGCGTCTATTTCGCCAGTACGCCTACATCGGCGGCAAGTGGACCCATGGTGATGGCGGCCGCGAAGAGGCCGTGATCGATCCGGCGACCGAGGAAACGCTGGGGCACATCCCGCTGCTCGAGCCGAACCAGATCCGCGAGGCCGTGGAGGCCGCCGACCAGGCATTCGTGCATTGGCGTTCGCTGCGGGCCGACGAGCGCTGCGAGCGGCTCCTGGCTTGGTATGACCTGTTGCAGGCCAATCGCGAAGACCTGGCGACCATCATGACACTGGAGCAGGGCAAGCCGTTGCCCGATGCGCGTGGCGAGGTCGAGTACGGTGCCAGCTTCGTGCGCTGGTTCGCCGAGGAAGGCAAGCGCACCTTCGGCCAGACCATTCCCAGCCACATTCCCAACGCGGCGCTAGGCACCATCAAGGAGCCGGTAGGTGTGGCTGCGCTGATCACGCCATGGAACTTTCCGCTGGCGATGATCACCCGCAAGGCCGCCGCGGCGATGGCTGCCGGTTGTACCGTGGTGGTCAAGCCGGCCAGCGAGACGCCGTTCTCCGCGCTGGCCCTGGCCGAACTGGCCGAGCGGGCGGGAATCCCGGCTGGCGTGTTCAACGTGGTGCTGGGCGATGCCGCGCAGGTTTCCGACGTGCTGTGCCACGAGGAGCGCGTCAAGGCCTTGTCGTTCACCGGCTCCACGCCGATCGGCCGCCTGCTGCTCGAGCAGTCCGCCAGCACCGTCAAGCGGGTGTCGCTGGAACTCGGTGGCAATGCGCCGTTCATCGTTGGCCCCGACGTCAATCCCAAGGAGGCTGCCTACGCTGCCGTGGCTGCCAAGTTCCAGACCGCAGGGCAGGACTGCCTGGCGGCTAACCGGATCTTGGTACACGAAGACGTTCACGACGAGTTCGTCGAGCACTTCGCCGAGCGCATGAAGGCACTCAAGGTCGGCAACGGCCTGGTCAGCGAGATCGATATCGGCCCGCTGATCCATCGCCGCGCCGTGGACAAGGCCTCGAGCATCGTCGACGACGCCCTGTCGCGCGGGGCCACCCTGGTGCACGGCGACCAGTCCATGGCGCCAGGCTCCAATTTCTTCATGCCCACCCTGGTCACCGACGTGACACGCGACATGAAGATCTGGCGTGAGGAAAACTTCGCACCGGTGGCGGGCATCACCCAGTACTCGACCGATGAAGAAGCCATCGAGATGGCCAACGATACCGAGTACGGCCTGGCGGCCTATGTCTTCACGCATGACATCCGGCGTATCTGGATGATGCTGCGTGCGCTGCAGAACGGCATGGTGTCGATCAACACCGTCAAGATGACCGGTCCACCCATTCCGTTCGGGGGTGTGAAGCAGTCCGGGCTGGGGCGCGAAGGCGGCACGGCAGGGATCGAGGAGTATCTGGATACGAAGTACTACTGCCTTGGTGGGCTTGGCTCCGTCTCTGGAAGTTGATCGCTTGGAGCTAGCTGCGCTCGGCCATGCTGTGTTGGACTTCGACTTAAACATGCTCATTTACAACAGTAAACTCCGCTGTTTTCGTCGAAGTCCGCCTTGCCTGGCCTTCGCTCGCAGAGCTCCTGCAGTGATCTGTACTCAAAAATCAAAAGCTATATCGCAATAAAACATCAAGGAGGCTGCTGTGAGCGCCCATCAGGATTTGATCGATCGCGACCGCAAGGTCACGTTTCATGCGTCTACTCACCTGCGTGACTTCGCCCATGGCGATGCGCCGGGCCGGGTAATCAGCGGCGGCCAGGGCATTCGTATCGTCGACAAGGAAGGCCGCGAGTTCATCGATGGCTTCGCCGGGCTGTATTGCGTGAATATCGGCTACGGGCGCACCGAGATGGCCGAGGCGATCTACAAGCAGGCGCTGGAGCTGTCCTACTACCATACCTATGTCGGTACCACCAACGAGCCGCTGGTTGAACTCTCCGAGAAGATCATCAAACTCGCCGGCATGGGCATGTCCAAGGTCTACTACGGCATGTCCGGGTCCGATGCCAACGAGACCCAGCTCAAGATCGTGCGCTATTACAACAACGTGCTCGGGCGGCCGCAGAAGAAGAAGGTCATCTCGCGCAACCGCGGCTATCACGGCTCTGGCATCGCATCCGGCTCGCTGACCGGCCTGGCGGCATTCCATGACCATTTCGATCTGCCGATCGAGACGATCCGCCATACCGAGGCACCGTACTATTACCGTCGCAGTGACGATCAGGCCAACATGAGCGAGCGTGAGTTCGCCCAGGACTGTGCACGCAAGCTCGAGGAAATGATCCTCGCCGAAGGGCCGGACACCGTGGCTGCCTTCATCGGCGAGCCGGTGCTCGGCACCGGCGGCATCGTGCCGCCGCCGGAGGGCTACTGGGAAGCGATCCAGCAAGTACTGGCCAAGTACGATGTGCTGCTTATCGCCGATGAAGTGGTCTGCGGCTTCGGACGTATTGGTACCGATTTTGGCTCACACTTCTACGGCATGAAGCCTGACCTGATCACCGTGGCCAAGGGGTTGACCAGCGCTTATCAGCCACTGTCCGGCGTGATTGTCGGTGACAAGGTATGGCGTGTCCTGGAGCAGGGTACCGGTGAATACGGCCCGATCGGCCATGGCTGGACCTACTCCGGCCATCCGCTGGGGGCTGCGGCTGCGCTGGCCAACCTGGCCATCATCGAGCGCGAGGGCCTGACCCAGAATGCCGCGGAAACCGGCGCCTACCTCCAGCAGCAGATGCAGGCTACCTTTGCCGAGCATCCGCTAGTCGGCGATGTACGTGGCGTCGGCTTGCTGGCCTCGCTGGAATTCTCGGCCGACAAGCGCCGGCGCGAGCATTTCGATCCGGCACTCAAGGTCGGCCCGCGCATCAGTGCCGCAGCGCTGGAAGAGAACCTGATCGCCCGGGCCATGCCGCACGGCGACATCCTCGGCTTCGCGCCGCCGCTGGTGGTTAGCCGCGATGAGGTGGACGATATCGTGGCGCGTGCCAAGCGGGCAGTGGATAGGGTGACCGATGAGTTGGTCCGCTCGGGTGACTTCAAGGCTTGAACTGACTGCGCTCGCTTGCGTTCAACCCCTAAATCACTGGCAATACAACGCTGCGGAAGTTCTGCTTTCGCAGCGCTACTGTTTATGTGAGTCAGGTTTATTTGCCTTGGAGGCTCCATGGTCCAACCCACCCACGGCGTGACGCTGGCATCGATCTACGAGGCACGAGCGCGAATCCAGGGACAAGTGGCGCGCACGCCGCTGGTGCGTTCGCTGGCACTCTCCGAGCGCTTCGACGCCGAGGTCTACCTCAAGCTCGAGAATCAGCAGCCCAGCGGGGCGTTCAAATTGCGTGGCGCCACCAACATGATCGCGGCACTGATGGAGCGGCAGGGTGCCGAGTCGCTGCAACGCGGCGTGACCACGGCGTCCACCGGCAATCATGGCCGGGCGGTGGCCTTTGCGGCGGCGCGCCTGGGCGTCCCGGCAATCGTCTGCCTGTCGGAACTGGTGCCGGCCAACAAGGTGCGGGCCATCGAGGCGCTGGGTGCCGAGGTACGTCGGGTGGGGCGCAGCCAGGACGAGGCCTTCGGGGAGGTGGCACGGCTGGTCGACGAGCAGGGCATGACCCTGATTCCGCCGTTCGATCATCCACTGATCGCCAGCGGGCAGGGTACGATCGGCGTTGAACTGCTCGAGGATCAGCCGAGCCTCGACCGGGTCATCGTCGGGTTGTCAGGTGGTGGTTTGCTCGGTGGCATCGGTGCCGCCGTCAAGGCCATCCGGCCGGCGGTGCAGGTTACCGGGGTGAGCCTGTCCCGCGGCGCGGCGATGTGGGAAAGCCTGCAGGCCGGCCAGCCGGTGGATGTCGAGGAAGTCGAAAGCCTGGGCGATTCGCTGGGAGGCGGCATCGGACTCGACAATGCCTGCACGTTTGCGCTGGTGCGCGAGGTCATGGACGATCACGTCCAGGTCTCGGAGCCCGCCATTGCACGGGCCATGGTCGACCTGCTGGCACATGAGAAAATGCTGGTCGAAGGCGCGGCCGCTGTCGGCCTGGCGGCCCTCGATGAGCACGGACTGGACATCCGCGGCCAGAAGGTGGCATTGGTCGTTTCGGGCAATGGCATCGACCTGGCTACGTTTGACAGGGCGCGCTCGCTCGCAGGACGGTAGGCAGCCGTTCGCTCAACACGCAAATCGGAATTGGAGAGTGTCATGCAGCTATATCAGCGCGATGCCATCGAAGCGGCGGTCAAGCTCGACCGCGATGCCCTGACCACCGTCGAAGCCGGCTTTGCGGCATTGGGGCGTGGCGAGGTGGTGCAGCCGCCCATTCTGTCGATGGCCATCGAGGAGTCCAACGGCGAGGTCGACGTCAAGACGGCGCACATCCGTGGCTTCGAGCGCTTCGCGATCAAGGTCAGCCCCGGCTTCTTCGACAACCCCAAGCTTGGCTTGCCGAGCCTCAATGGTCTGATGATGGTGTTCTCGGCCAAGACCGGGCTGGTCGACGCGGTATTGTTTGACGAAGGCTACCTGACGGCGGTGCGTACCGCCCTGGCCGGTGCCATTGCTGCCAAGCACCTGTCTCGCGAAGACAGCCGCCGCGTGGCGGTACTCGGTGCCGGTGAACAGGCCGAACTGCAGGTGCGAGCGCTGCAACTCATTCGGGACGTCGATACGCTCGACGTTTGGGCGCGTCGCCGTGAGCAGGCCGAAGCGTATGCCGAGCGCATGCAGGACCAGGGCTTCACGGTCCGTGTCCATGACAGCGTCAAGGCAGCCTGCGCCGAGGCGGATATCGTGGTGACTACCACTCCGGCCCGTCAGCCGATCCTGACCGCGCAGGATCTACCGGAGGGGGTGCATGTCACGGCGATGGGCTCGGACAGCCCCGAGAAGCGTGAGCTCGACGAGTCGGTAATGACCCGCGCCGATGCTTTCGTCTGCGATACCCGGGCCCAGAGCGAACACAACGGGGAACTCAAGGCCTATGCCGGTGGCGAGCCGCCGTTCAAGGTCTACGAACTGGGCCGCGTGATTGCCGATGAGCAGCGCCTGCGTGTCTCGCCGTCCAGCATCACCGTCTGCGATCTCACCGGGACCGGTGTGCAGGATACGGCCATTGCCAACTATGCACTGAGTCGTCTGGGACTATAGCCCTGCGCTGTTGATAGCGATTGCTCCTGAAGCCGTTCAGGTGTATTCCCAATGAACCGTCACACGTGCTCAAGGATGAGACATGCTGAGAGGGATATTGATCAGCTGCGGCATCATTGTGGTGTTCCTGCTGGTACTGCTGGGCGGCGTGCGCCTCTTCGGCGCGGAAACCTACGACCGTTTGATGAACCGGATTGCGGCCGATCCCGACGCGCCTGTTCCCACAGCCGAGGACAAGTCACTGCACGAGTCGCTGTTCATCGCCGACCTGCATGTCGATACGCTCAAGTGGGATCGCGACCTGCTGGTACGCAGCGAGTGGGGGCATGTCGATCTGCCACGACTGGTGGAAGGGAACGTTGCACTACAGTCCTTTACTATCGTCACCCAAAGTCCGTTGCCGTATGGCAGCAGCGATCGCTACCGCAACGGTGAGGAATGCGTCAGCGGCGGTAGTGTCGACATGGCTGCCCTGCTGGCAGCATCGCAGGGTCGCCCGGCCTTCAGTACCCGCGAGCGGGCCATCTACCAGATCGAGCGTCTCAAGGCTGCCATCAAGCGCTCCAGGCAGCGCGAAGGACCCGAGCTTCGCCTGATCCGCCATGTCGATGACCTGCGACAACTGATGGCCGATCGCCGCGCCGGCCAGCAAGTCGTGGGGGCCGTGCTGGGCATCGAGGGCGGCCACTGGGTCGGGAATACCCCCGACGACCTGCAGGCGGTCGACGAGGACATGCAGCAACTTTTCGACCTTGGGGTGCGCCAATTTGCGCCCAACCATCGGTTTGACAACGCACTCGCCGGCTCGGGTGAGGGCTGTGAGCGTTATGGCCTGACCCCGATGGGCGAACGGGCTCTCAAGACGGCAGAGCGTCTCGGTATTGCCGTGGATGTCGCGCACATTTCGCAACAGGGCATGGACGATGCCGCACGGATCCTCAGCGAGCCGTTCATGGTCTCGCATACTGGCGTCAAGGGCAGCTGCGAGGACCCGTGCCGGCCGGCACGCAACCTCAGCGATCAGCAGGTCGAGTCCGTACTCGAGCATCGCGGGGTGATCGGCATCGGCTACTGGCCCTACGCCGTAGGGCCCAGCGTCTGGAATATCGCCGATGCCATGCAGCACGTCATGCAGATCGCCGAGCGAATGGGGCTGGAACCGGGTCGCCATGTCGCCTTCGGCTCGGATTACGACGGCTCGGTCACACCGTTCTTCGATGTCAGCGACCTCGACATCCTGACCGCGGTGATGCGTCAGCGTGCCCACCCCTTCGACGAACGTACCATCCGCAACATCGCTGGTCTCAACGTGTGCCGCTTCTTCGCTCGCGTGCTACCGGGCGGCAGCGAACAGGCCGTCGAGGAGATCTGCTCGCCAGCACCGCTGCCGAGAGCATGAAAGAGTGGTCTTGGCACTTACACCTACGATCTAGCGAGCTAGGTCAGACAAGGAGAAATCTGTCGAGCCTGCGCAGTTTACTGGAGTAAATGAGCACGGCGAGACGGATTTCAACGACGTATGGCCGACGCGCAGCAGATCGGGCCTAACGGCGCAAAGGAGAGGGGCGGAGGTAAGTCAAACACCGCCACATCCACTCCATCGGCCCCATCCTGAACGGTATCAGCCACAGCCGGCTCAGCACGAGCGCCACGGCATAAATCCCGACGGCCAGCAACAGAATCTCGGCAGAGCCGAGAGTGCCGATCCAGCCAAGTCCCCAGCCATACAGCAGCACCTGTCCGATCAGGCCGTACGCCAGGTAGTTGGTCAATGCCAGCCGGCCCGGAAACGCCAGCCAGGCCCGAATGCGCTTTGCGCCGGGGCGGCTGAGCAGCAGGGCGCCCAGCGACATGTAACCGATCGCCAGGATCGGCGCGCCGATACGCATGACGGTAGTGAGCGGGTCGGTGTCGGGCATCACTTCCCACAGCAGCGTCAGCAGCAGGCCTACCGGGAGGCAGAGGGAGGCTACGCTGCGTAACAGCAACCGGTGCTCATCGACACGGTGAGGAATCCGCGCGCGTCCGGCCCATAATCCCAACAGCAACATGCCGTAAACGTTGGTATGGTCCCATAGCTCGACCAGGCGGCCGGAGCTGCCGAGCCCGAAATACAGGCTCAGGCTCTCGACGACGTTGGGCCAGTAGGCAGAGCTGCCAAATGTTCGCAATGCCTCCAGCTCTTCCGGCGTCTGCAGTGTGTCGCCGCGTACGGCACCAGCCAGGGCCAGTGCCACCGGCGCACTGAACAAAAATAGCGTCGAAATGGCCAGCAACACCCATTGTGGCAGGCGTACCATCAGCACCAGCGTGGTGCCGAACACGGCATAGACCAGCAGAATATCGGCCCAGTACAGAAAAGCGATGTTGATCAGGCCGAAGCCGGCCAGGACCAGCAGGCGACGAAAGTACATCGCCATGAAACCCGACTGGTCGGACTTGCGTTCGAGCAGCAAGTAGAAGCTCAGGCCAAAGAGAAACGAAAACGAGGACAGGAACTTCTCGTCGAACACCACATGCAATAGAAAGTCGACGGCCTGGTCGACCGGCCCTTGCAGTGAAGCCAGCGCTTCCGCCGTCAGGAAGTTCAGCCCCGACATGTCCCGCAGGTTCATGACCAGCACGCCGAACAGGGCCAAGGCCCTGATGGCGTCCACGACGTGAAGACGTTCTTTATCCCTGGAATCGGCCATGGGCAATCCTTGCCTTGTTGTTCACTGAACGCGCCTTCCGTGGCGCACCCTCGTCTTCAAAGTAACGAAGGCTCTCACTCAGGACAACTTACAGGCCGGTATCCTCGTCCACGCCAAGATGAATGTTCATGGACTGCACGGCGGCACCGGCTGCGCCCTTGCCCAGGTTGTCCAGTCGGGCAACCAGTGCCAGGCGCTCCGCACCGCCGAACACGAAAATGTCGACCCGGTTGGTGTCGTTGGCGCCCTGAACGTCGAAGAAGCCATTGTCCAGGTTGGCCGCATCGTCCAGTGGCATGACCTGGATGAAGCGTTCGCCCTGATAATGCTTGAGGTAGGCCTCGCGGATCGCCTCGGCATTGGCACCCGGGGCGAGATGCGAGACATGCAGCGGTACGGTCACGGCCAAGCCCTTAAGGAACGGGCCGACGATGGGATTGAACACCGGGGCCGACGACAGGCCGCCATGCAGGCGCATTTCCGGCAGGTGCTTGTGGCCCAGTGGCAGGGCATAAGGACGCGGTGCCGCCAAACGGTTGTCGGCATCGCTTTCATAGTCGGCGATCAGTTTCTTGCCGCCACCGCTGTAGCCGGTCAGTGAAAAGGCCGAGACCGGATAGTCTGCAGGCAGCAGGCCGGCGTCCACCAGGGGGCGGGTCAACAGCACGAAGGCGCTGGCATGGCAGCCCGGGTTGGCGATGCGCTTGCTGGTCTGGATGCGTTCGCGCTGGCCGGGAGCCAACTCCGGCAAACCGTAGACCCAATCGTCTGCGGTACGAAATGCGGTACTGGCATCGATCAGGCAGGTGTCGGGATTTTCCAGCAGCGCGACGGCCTCGCGAGAAGCGTCGTCGGGCAGGCAGAGAAAAGCGACATCGGCGGCATTGAGCAGCCGGGCGCGTTCGCGGGTGTCCTTGCGCTTGTCGCTATCGATGCGCAGCAGCTCGATATCGTCGCGGCCATTGAGATAATCGAACAGGCGCAGGCCGGTCGTGCCTTCCTGTCCGTCCACGTAGATCTTGAATGCCATCTTGGTGCCTCGAATCAATCCCCGATGCCGGGTCATGCTGAGAATGAGTGTACGCAAACGTGTAGTGTGCGGAGATAGACTGGGTTTGTCACAGTGAAAGCTTGCCGGGGCCGGAAAAACTGTCCAGTTTGTTAGTGCATTTTACCGATGGAGAGCCCTGACATGAAGAAAGTGCTGGCCTTCGACGTCTATGGCACGCTGATCGATACGCACGGTGTGATCGATGAACTCGGCAAGCATGTCGGCGATCAGGCGATGGCGTTTTCCCAACGCTGGCGCGACCGGCAACTCGAGTATGCCTTTCGCCGTGGCCTGATGGGGGCTTACGTCGACTTCGCTCAGTGCACCCGCGAGGCGCTGGAGTACGTTGACCGGGCCATGGGAACGCGACTCTCCGAGCACGCCAAGGATCGCCTGATGGCCACCTACACCTCGCTACCGGCCTTTCCCGATGCCGCCGATGCCCTGGCGCGCATCGCCGAAAGTCGCCAGGTGCGCTGTGTGGCGTTTTCCAATGGCAGCCGACAGGCCGTGTCCAAACTTCTCGAAGGCGCAGGCATCCTGCAGTACTTCGATGACATCGTCAGTGTCGAGGAAGTGCGGCGCTTCAAGCCGGACCCGGCGGTCTATGCCTATCTACGCAACCGTGTCGAAGCGGCAGCCAACGATACCTGGCTGGTTTCCAGCAATCCGTTCGACATCATCGGCGCCAAGCATGCCGGGCTGCATGCCGCCTGGGTGCGGCGTAGCGCCGAAGCGCCATTCGACCCGTGGGGCGACGAGCCGGACCTGACGGTGAGCGATCTAGACGAACTGCTCGACCGGCTCGGTTGAGCTGGCCGGGCAGTCACGGCTCGCAATTGACCATGTGGCGTAGCCGCAGGCGGCGGCGCAAGGTGCGAGCCAGGCTGTCGACGCCGATGTTGAGCAGGGCGGTGATCACGATCAGCACCAGGGCGCGGTCGAAGCGCAACTCCTGAATGGCACTGTCCACATAGAAGCCCAGGGTAGCGATGCCCAGGATGCCGAGGATCGCCGTCTCGCGCATGATGATTTCCCAGCGGTAGAACAGGAAGGCGAGAAACGGCCCGTAGAGTCTCGGCACCATTTCGTAGGCATAGCGGTCGAGCCCGTGAGCGGCGTCGGGGCGCAGGGTGATCTCGTTGCTGCGGCGGCCGATCAAGTGACCGATGATCCCGCCATTGTGCAATGCCAGCGCGACAATGGCTGGCAGCATCGAAGGTCCCCAGAGTTGCAGCAGGACATAGGCCAGCAGATATTCCGGTGTCGAGCGGGCCACGACCAGCGCGACGTGACCAAGCACGCTGCCGGGGCGTGAGGTGAAATGGCGCGAGATCAGTGGAAAGGCCAGCAGCGCTATGAGGCCGGTACCGACCAGGGCAATCTGGGTCAGCACCACGGTGGTCCACACGCCAGGCAGGGCCTCGTGAAGCAACAGGTCGCTGAACCACTGCCAGAGCGCTGCCCAGCCTTCACCGTGGCGTAGTGGGGCCGGCACGATGTCTTCAGTGAAGAAACGCGCCACGTTGCCCCACATGATCGGCAGGCCCGTGCCGAGCAGGAACGGCGATACGGCGACATAAAGCGGCACCAGCCAGGGGCGTACCCACAGGCGCAACGTGGCGATCAGCACGAAGAACACCAGCAGCAGGGCGCCGACCTCGGAGTAGTAGCCCTGCGCGAAGGAGGATTGCAGCGCAAAGCCCAGCGTCGGCATGCCGACGAAGCCGAGCACCGCACTGGAGCGCAGGCCGCATTCCAGGCGGTAGGCGGTGTAGCTGACCAGATGCGGCCAGGCGTCCGGCACCCGGGCGAACAGGAAGCCGGAGATCAACCCGGTGCCTGCTGGCAGCACCTGCATGGGCAACGGGTCGGCCTCATCGAGAATCTCCGAATAGACCTTGGCGAATACGCCAGCGTAGGGCAGGGCGATCGCCAGCACGCCGGTCAACGGGTGAAGCCCAAAGAACTGCAGGAAGATCAGCGCCCAGAACAGCTCATGGATGGCACGCACGAAGGCGCAGAGCGTGCGTACCACCCGGAGGTGAAAGATCAGCGCCAGCAGGAAGCCGGCCGATGCGCCCAGGGCGACCCCAACGAAGGCAAAGGCAACCGTGCGCAGCAGGGCCGTGCCGATTGCTGCCGGGTTGCTGAAGTCCGGTGTGACCAGGCCGGTGAGCAGCCGTCCCAGCTCGCGCCAGGGCGCCACGGTAGTGACCTGGATATCGGCGATGACCAGGCACAGCAGTGCCACGACCACGAAGCCGACGCTGGTGCGCACCGTGGCGGATCGGCGCATGGCAGAATTGTCTGTCGGAGAACGAAGCATCAGGCGGCCGGTGCGGCAACGTCGTAGAGAAAGTGCAGATCGCCGGCACTGATATGCTCGCTTGGCCTGTCCAGTGCAATGCCGCCATCACGAATGCCGACAATGCGCGTACTGTGGCGCAGGGCGAGTTCCACGTCGTGCAGCGCGATCACGCTGGTCTCGAAATGCCGGTTCAACGCCTGCATGACCGATATGGCGCGCGGCCCATCCAGCGCGGACACCGGCTCATCGGCGAGCAGCACGCTGGCCGGCTGGTAGAGTGCCCGGGCGATGGCGGTACGCTGGCGTTGGCCACCCGACAGCTCACCGGCCGGTGCCCACAGCTTGTCAGCCATGTCCAGCGATTCGAGGACCTGGCGTACGCGGCGGACTTCCTTGGGCAACGGGCGGATCAGGTTGGCCAGGTTGTACAACGTGGAATGAGCCGCCAGGCGGCCCATGTAGACATTGTGGAACACGCTCAGGGTCTGCACCAGGCCTAGGTTCTGGGGCAGCAGGGCGATATCCCGGCGCTGCTTGTCGAACATCAAGTCAAGCAGCGTGGACTTGCCGGCACCGCTATGCCCTACCAAGGCGACTTTCTCGCCACGGGCAATGTGCAGCGTCAGCGGGCCAAGGACACGACGTTCACCGTACGCGGCGCTGATCCGCTCGAGGGCCAGGGCGCTCATCAGTCGATCAGGTCCAGCGCCCGTGCCGTCTCAAGGATTCCCTGATAATCGTCATTGCTGGCCGGAATGAAGCCTTCACGGGGGAAACTGGCGAGCAGTTCCGGATCGTCCATGCCGACCAGCGCCTCGCGGACCCGCTCCTTGAAGCCTTCACCGAAACGCTCGTCGACGTCGCCGCGGATAGTCCACTGGTAGTCGGCGTAGCTTGGCGTTTCCCAGATCACCTGGACGGCATCGGTATCCACATTGCCTGCCGCGACTTCGCTCTCCCACACGGCGAAGTTGAGTGCGCCGGTCTGATAGGTGCCCGATTCCACCAGGTCGATGGTGCGCGAATGGTTGCCGCTGAAGCCGACCCGGCTGAATACGTCTTCGGGGGCGGCGTCGAACTGCTGGCGAATGTAGTACTCCGGCATCAGGCGTCCGGAAGTGGAGCCCTTGGAACCAAAGGTGAAGGTCATGCCCTTCATGGCTTCCGGCAAATGATCCGACGGTTCGAGCCCGGTGCTCTCGTGGGCGATGAAATAGGTGCGGAACTGGGCATCCTCGACCCCTTGGGCCAACGCCTCTGAGCCGGGCACGAGCTGGCGCGCCTGAACGCCGGAAAGCCCCCCGAACCAGGCCAGTTGGACCTGATTGTTGCGAAAGGCGGTCACGGCTGCCGCATAGGATTTCACCGGCACGAAGCGGACCTCGGTATCGAGCTCCTCGGCCAGGTAATCGGCCACCTTCTGGAAACGCTCTCGCAGCTTGGTCTCGTCCTGATCGGGAATGGCAGTGAACACCAGCGGCTCGGCGGCGGCCACCGGTGCGATCAGGGTCAAAGCGAGCGTCAGCTTGCGCAGCGTGTCCTTGAACATCGACATTTTCCTTCTTGGGTAAACGATGGAAAGCGGACGCGGCCGAATCGGCCGCGTCGCGCAGTATACAAGAAGCTTACTCCGCTTATCATTGCCGCCGCGAGTGACGGCGCCAGGCGAAGTAACGTTCCAGCCAGCGTAACAGTTGTTCGGGCTTGTGGGCGTTCTTCCATTGCCCGGCAGCGGACTTGCTGGCTTCGGACAGGGTTGGGTAGGGGTGGACGGTGCCCAGCAACTTGTTCAGGCCGGTGCGTCGTTTCATGGCCAGGGTAATTTCGGCCAGCCATTCGCCGGCATTCTCCCCGACCAGTGTCGCGCCCAGGATGCGATCCTTGCCGGGCTCGGTCAGCACCTTGACGAAGCCCTCCGTGGCGCCTTCGGCGATGGCCCGGTCGTTATCGTGCAGGGCGTAGTGCGTCACCTCGTACTTGATGCCTTCGCTGCGAGCCTGTCGCTCGTTGAGGCCGACGCGTGCAACTTCGGGTTGCGTGTAGGTCACGACAGGGATGACGCGATAGTCGACCGCAAACCGCTTCAGGTCCCCGAACAACGCATTGACCGTGGCATGCCATGCCTGATGTGCGCCGGCATGGGTCAGTTGAAACGGACCGCAGACATCGCCACACGCCCAGACATTGGGCCAGCGGGTCTGCAGGTAGTCGTTGATCTCCAGTGTCCCCTGATCGGTGGTGAGGACGCCCAGTGACTCGAGGCCGAGTCCTTCGACATTGGCCTGGCGACCGACACAGACGAGTAGCCGATCGAAGGGTATCTCGTGATGCGTGCCGTCGCGCTCAACGATCAAGGCGTGCTGGCCTTTCTCATCGGTTTCCACAATCACGGGGCGGGTGTCGGTATGCACGGTCACGCCTTCCGCAGACAGGCGTTGCCGGACGAGGTCACTGACATCGTCATCCTCCTTGGCCAGCAATCGAGGCCCGCCCTCGACCAGGGTGACCTGACTGCCCAGGCGCGCAAAGCTTTGACCGAGTTCACAGCCGATGGCGCCTCCCCCCAGGATGGCCAGCCGTTCGGGCAGGGTGTCCAGCGCCCACAGGTTCTCCGAAGTCAGTACTTCGACATTCTCGAGCCCAGGCAAGTCGGGAAGCCGTGGGCGGGCGCCGGTGGCAATGACCACATGTCGCGCGGTCAGCCGGCGCTCGCCCGCGCTCACTACCCAGGGTGACTCGAGGGTCGCCTGAGCCTCGATCACGTCGACGCCGAGTTGGGTGTAGCGTTCAGCGCTATCATGCGGGGCGACCTTGGCGATGGCATCATGCACATGAGCCATGACGTCGGCAAAGTCGATGCGGGGCTCGCCGGCATGGACGCCGAAGCGCGAGGCCGTGCGTACCTCGTGAGCGGCACGTGCTGCGCGAATCAGCGCCTTGGAAGGTACACAGCCGGTATTCAGGCAATCGCCGCCCATGCGATGCTGTTCGACCAGCGCTACCCTGGCCTTGATTGCACTGGCGATATAGCTGGCCACCAGGCCGGCCGAGCCGGCGCCGATCACCACGATATCGTAGTCGAAGTGGCGGGGACGCGAAAAATGGCGACGCTGACGGCGTCGATTCACGCCATCGACGATTTTTTTTCCTACCAGCGGAAACAGGCCCAGCAGAATCAGCGAGAACAGCAACTCGGGGGACAGGATCCCTTCGAGCGATTCCAGGGTACTCAATTGCTTCCCGGCATTCGCGTACACCGCAGTACCGGGCAACATGCCCAGTTGGCTGACCCAATAGAAGGTGAGGGTCTTCAGGCGCGTTACGCCCATGGCCAGGTTGACGACGAAGAACGGGAAAATCGGCACCAGGCGCAGGCTGAACAGGTAGAAAGACCCGTCACGCTCCAGGCCACGATTGACGCTTCGCAACGCGCCCTTGAAACGCTTTTCAATGGTGTCGCGCAACAGCGTGCGTGACATCAGGAAAGCCAGGGTGGCCCCGATCGAGCTGGCAAAGGAGGCGATCAGCAATCCCTTGCCCAGGCCGAACAACGCTCCGGCGAGCAGCGTCAGCAGGGCGGCGCCAGGCAGCGATAAGCCTGCAGCGGTCACGTAGATCAGGAAAAAGCCGCCCGCCATCAGCCATGGAGAGTCGTCGAACCAGCTGTGGAAGTTATCGAGTTGGGCGCGCAGGAACTCGAGCTCGAGCAGGTCGTCGCCATCAAGGGCGAAGAACGCACCGAGACCCAGCCCAACGAGAAGCAGCAGGAAAAGCTTGTTACGTTTCAAGAAACAACCACCCTTTTATCATCCGTGAAAATGGAACGGCCATCCTTGCCGTTGGTCAGTGGTTATACGCGTTCGCCCTTTCCTGGCGACCGCGTGCGGGCCATCGTCGTTTTCCGATACCCGAGGGAGTCTTTCATGACATTAACAGATTCGGCGTCAGAGCAAGGCAGAATACCTGCTGTCGATGCAACGACTTCCGGACCGCTACGTGGCGCATGGACACATACCCGCAACGATGCGCCCCGTGGCTATATCGATTTTCAGCGCCTCGACGAGTTGTGGCTGCATACCGGCACGGCCTGCAATCTTTCCTGCCCCTTCTGTCTGGAAGGCTCCCGCCCGGGCGACGACCGGCTCAATGCCCTGCACCTTGCCGAGGTCCAGCCCTTTTTGGACGAAGCCGTCGACCTGGGCGTGAAGCAGTTCTCCTTCACCGGTGGCGAACCCTTCGTGATCAAGGGCTTCATCGACATCCTGCGCTATGCCAGCGAGCGGCGTCCCTGCTTCGTATTGACCAACGCCACAGACCCGTTGTTACGGCGTGCGCATCAGCTGTTGCCTCTGGTCTCGCAACCGTTCCCGATTCGCTTTCGGGTCAGTCTCGATTATCCCGACCCCTCACGCCACGACCGGGACCGGGGAGAAGGCAGTTTCGCCAAGGCGTTGCAGGGCATTCGTTGGCTCCACGAGCAAGGCTTCGACGTGTCGGTGGCCCGTCAGCAGTCTCCGGAGGAAGACGCCGAGGCGGTCGAAGCGGCATTCCGACGAATATTCAAGCGAGCAGGCCTGCCCGAGGATCTGGCCTTCACCGCGTTTCCCGACTTTGGCACGCCCGGCAGCGACGGCGACTCGCCGGAAATCACCGAGCAGTGCATGGAAAAATATCCGACCGAGGCGAGCCGGGCGCACTTCATGTGCAGCTACAGCCGCATGCTGGTCAAGCAGCAGGGGCGCATAAAAGTCTACGCTTGTACGTTAGTGGATGACGATCCCGATTATGCGGCGGATAGCCTGCGTGACAGTCTCGACACCCGTGTCATGCTACGCCATCACCGCTGTTTCAGTTGCTACCGTTTCGGAGCCAGTTGCAGCGCGCCCTGACCGGCATGACAGGACGTTCGACCATCGACTCGAAGGAGCGAGTTCATGACCGATATGGAAACCACCCTGGGCGATGCCCAGTCGCGCCTGAAAACCATCTATGACGATCTCGATGCTGACGAGGACGTGCGCCAGCGTCTAGCCCAGCCCCGGTTGAGCATTCGTGTCAGCATCCCCGTACGCATGGATGACGGCTCGCTACGCGTCTTTCAGGGCTGGCGGGTGCAATACGACGATACCCGTGGGCCGACCAAGGGCGGCATTCGCTTTCACTCCGACGTCGATGAAGACGACGTCACGGCGCTGAGCTTCTGGATGGCGATCAAGTGCAGCGTGCTCGGCCTGCCCTTCGGCGGGGCCAAGGGCGGTGTATGCGTCGATCCCAAGCAGTTGTCGCGCCTCGAGCTGGAACGGTTGTCTCGTGGCTACATTCGCGCCATTCACGACATCATCGGCCCTGACCGCGACATCCCCGCGCCTGATGTGAATACCAACCCCACCGTGATGGGCTGGATGACCGACGAATACGACCAGATCGCCCGCCGACAGGTGCCGGCGGTGATTACCGGCAAGCCGCTTGGCCTGGGCGGGTCCGAAGGGCGCGTGGCGGCGACCGGGCGTGGAGCGCTGCAAGTGCTGAACCTGTGGGCCGAGCGTCAGGGCAAGACACCCCAGGATATGACCGTCGCCGTGCAGGGCTTCGGCAATGCCGCCTACCATTTTGCCCGCCTGGCCCGGCAGGACGGCTACCGTATCGTGGCGCTGTCGGACTCGAAAGGCGCCATCCTGTCGCGTGATGGACTAGACCCCGATCCTATCCATGAACACAAGCATGCCACCCGCGAACTCAAGGGCATGGTGTACTGCGAGTCCTCGCTATGCGAGGAATCCGGCGTTGAGCATATGAGCAACGAGGATCTGCTGGCGCTCGATGTCGATGTGCTGGTGCTGGCAGCGATGGAAAACCAGATCGACGAGAACAATGTCGACCGGGTGCGCGCCGACAGCCTTCTGGAAATCGCCAATGGCCCGGTGACGTCGGCAGCCGATGCTCGTCTCGAGGAGCGCGGCGTCACCGTGCTGCCGGATGTGCTGGCCAATGCCGGCGGGGTGGTCGTCAGTTACTTCGAATGGGTCCAGAATCGTACCGGCGATTACTGGTCCGCCGATGAGGTCGAGGCCAGGTTGGTCGAGCGGATGGACCGTGAGGCCACTCGCTGCTTCGACCTGGCCGAAGACAAGCGGGTCTCGCTGCGTACTGCCGCCTATCGGCAGGGTCTGGGGCGCATTGCCGAGGCAATGGCACAGCGTGGGACTTACCGTTACTTCAATGGCGATGCCGGCTGATACAGCGACCGCCCAAGCAGGGAGAGCCTGTCATGACACTACGTATCCCAGCCCGTCGCTGCACAACGTTCAGCATCCTGCTGTTGATCCTCACGCTGGGCCTTGCCCAGTCAGCAACGGCTGAAGATCCCTTTCCGGGGATCAAGCATGTTACCAGTCAGGAGTCGGTCAACGAGGTCGAGGCCAAGCTGCGCAAGGCGCTTGAGGCGCGTGATCTGAAGCTGTTCACGGTCATCGATCATACCCAAGGGGCTGTCGATGCCGGGCAAGAACTACCGCCTACGTTGACCGTGATCTTCGGCAATCCCAATGTCGGCACGGCGATGATGCAGTGCCAGGGAAGTGTGGCTCTCGATCTGCCCCAGAAGATGGTGGTTCGCAAGGTCAATGACGGGACGCGCATCGAGTGGAATTCACCGGCTTACCTGGCCGAACGCCATGGCCTGCGGGACTGTGACTTGCCGCTCGACGAGATGGCCGGCATGTTGGGTGAGGTGGCGCGCGAGGCGGCGGGCAAGTGACCGCTCAGGTGGGAACTTGCTGCCAAGACTGCCAGCGTATCAGGTCCTCGGGACGGTCGATATCCCAGACCATGGCAGGGCAGGCACTGCGCCAGCCGAGGGCCTCGATGCGCTCCTGGCTCTGTCGCATGACCCGGTCGCTGCCCCAGTCGATGTCGTCGAACAGAAAAGGCTCGGCACGGCACACGCCGACCAGGGCATAGCCACCATCCTCGGCAGGCAGGAAGACACAGTCCGCCGACTGCAATGCGGCGTAGCAGCGCTTCAGCAGGTCGGGCGTCAGCATCGGGCAGTCGCAGCCAATCACCATGCCGGGCCCCGGCATGGTGGCGAGTGCGGTATGCATGCGCCAGCCCAGATCGCCGACTGGCTGCTCGCGGAGCTGGATGCCAAAGCGCTCGCGGCAGGTCGCGAAAAAGGCGTAGTCCGGTGAGCCGGGGTGGGCCAGGGAGGTCCATAGCGTGATGGCTTCCGGCTTGGTGGCTACCACGGCGGTTTCCAGCGTTTGCCAGACCAGCCGGCGGTGTAGCGCGGCCGCCCCCTCGGCACCCAGTTGCGGTATCAGGCGTGTCTTGGCCTGGCCGGGGATAGGCGCCTTGGCGAGTATCGCCAGGGGAAATGTGGTATCAGCGGACGTCATGATATTCCTTCGCGAGGGTTTGGCTGTCGGTGCCTCGCCAGTAGCGATAGCGCAATCGCCACATCTGAACGATCGTTCGCCACCCTCCCTGGCAGTCCCAACGCCGCCCCGAACTGCAAACTCGCTCGCGCAGGCAGGCGGGCGGCGAAAGCTGCTTCAGGCGTCGACAGAGTTCGATATCTTCCATCAGGGGTTGCTCCGGAAAGCCGCCGACCGCCTCGAAAGCGTCACGCGTCATGAACAGCGCTTGATCGCCGGTGGCGATGCCGGTCAATCGTGAGCGTAGGTTCATGGCGAGTGACACTACCGGTAGCCAGGACGAGTGGCCCTCCAGACGAATGTCGAAGCGTCCCCAGCGCTGGCCATTGCGCAGGGCTGCCAGGACCAGTTTGTCGGCACGCCGGGGCAGACGTGTATCGGCATGCAGAAATAGCAACCGCTCACTGCGGCTGGCGCGGGCGCCGGCATTCATCTGCGTGGCTCGCCCGGGCCGGCTGGCGATCACCTGGTTGGCATAGGGCGCGGCGAGCCGAGGCGTATCGTCGGTGCTGCCGCCGTCGACCACGATGATTTCACAGCCACACACCCATAGCCCCAGCAGCGACGACAGCTGTGACTCGATGGTCGCCGCCTCGTTGAGGGTGGGGATGATGATGCTGAGTGTTGGCTGGCTTTCCTTGCTCATGCGAGGCCTAAACGAATTGACGATTTTTGATGATCGCCGCAGATTGGACGATTGCTCAAGCCACCCGGCGCTGATTTTTCTGGGACTTGCCTTAGATGACTTGATCTGACACCACACGGCGGTGCCCTGGAGTGGGCTACAGTGGTAGCAGGACCGGGCTTTTCCTGGCCGGGAGGTCGCCGTGATGAATTCCCTCCGCGCCTCGAGCGCCTTGCGTTGCGTCGTCTGGATGGTCTCGTTGTGTTGCGGGGCATTGCTGGCCTGGGTGGCTGGCGCGCAGGAGTCGCGTCAGACTGCGCTGGTCATGACCATCGACGGCAGCATCAGCCCGGCGACCAGCGATTATTTCCAGCGTGGATTGCAACGGGCCGAGAGCCAGGGAGCCGAGCTCGTGATCCTCCAACTGGATACCCCGGGTGGTCTGGATGCGGCCATGCGCGACATGATCGGGGCCATGCTGGCGTCCGAGGTGCCTGTGGTGGTGTATGTCGCGCCGCAGGGCGCTCGTGCCGCAAGTGCCGGCACCTATCTCTTGATGGCTAGCCATGTAGCGGCCATGGCGCCGGCCACTCACCTGGGCTCGGCAACGCCGGTCAGTATCGGTGGTAGTGGCCTGCCTGGCGGTGGCGACGAGCGCCCGGACAGGCAAGAGCCGCCCGAGCAGGGGCGTGACGGAAATCCGGAGAGCAGCGAGCCGCGCCGAGGCGATACGGCCATGGAGCGCAAGGTGCTCGAGGACGCCGTGGCCTATATCCGCAGTCTGGCCGAGCGCCACGGGCGCAATGCTGATTGGGCCGAGCGCGCCGTTCGCGAGGCGGTGAATCTCACCGCCCGCGAGGCACTGGAGCAGAACGTGACCGACGTGGTGGCGACCGACATCGAGGACCTGCTGGTGCAGATCGATGGTCGAGAGGTAGTCATGCGCGACGGGACGCTGACCCTGGATACCGCGGGGCTAGCCCTCGAGCGTATCGAGCCCGACTGGCGCACTGAATTGCTGGCGATCATCGCCGACCCCAACGTTGCCTACCTGCTGATGATCGTCGGCTTCTACGGCCTGCTGTTCGAGCTGATCAATCCCGGCGGCATGGTACCAGGGGTCATCGGCACCATCAGCCTGCTGTTGGCGCTGTTCGCCTTCCAGGTGCTGCCGGTCAACTATGCCGGGCTGGCACTGGTGCTGCTGGGCCTGGGGTTGATCGTTGGCGAAGCCCTAATGCCGAGTTTCGGCATTCTGGGTATCGGCGGCATCGTGGCGTTCGTGGTGGGGTCGGTGATCCTGATGGACGATCGCAACATGGCGGTATCGGTTCCCTTGATCGGGGGAGTGGCCCTGGTGGCCTCGGGGTTCATGCTCTGGGCGGTGATTGGCTTCGTGAGGATGCGTCGCAAGCGCCCGCGTACCGGGCATGACGAGTTGCTGGGCGCCGAGGCGGTGGCGCTTGAGAACTTCACCACCAGTGGCCATGTACGCCTGGGTGGCGAGCGCTGGAATGCACGCAGCCGCCAGCCGGTGGAAAAAGGCCAACATCTCAAGGTCGTCGCCGTCGATGGGTTGACCCTCGAGGTCGTGCCACTCGATGCGACGTTTGCCCCTGGCGAGTCTCCCTGATGCGTCTCACCTACGCTCTGTCTGAAAAAATGTCTGCACTCAACCATACGGCGTTAAAAACCGACTCAAGATGCTCATTTACCCACGTAAACACCGCTCTTTCGTCAATTTTTGCCTTGTCTGGCTATCGCTCGCCGATTTTTCAGACAGAGCTTAACCTTTCCGGAGGTCGTCATGATGATTTCCTATCTCGTGCCCATCGTGCTGGTCGTGTTGCTGATCGCGGCTTCGATCCGCATCCTTCCCGAGTACAAGCGCGGCGTGGTGTTCTTCCTGGGGCGCTACCAGGCGGTCAAGGGGCCGGGGCTGTTCATCATCATCCCGCTGATCCAGAAGATGGAAGTGGTCGACCTGCGAGTCATTACCATGGATGTGCCGGAACAGGACGTGATCTCCCAGGATAACGTCACCGTGCGCGTCAATGCCGTGCTGTATTTCCGGGTCGTCGATCCCGAGAAGGCCATCATTCAGGTCGAGAACTTCATCGTTGCCACCAGTCAACTGGCGCAGACCACGTTGCGTTCGGTGCTCGGCAAGCATGATCTCGACGAGATGCTGTCCGAGCGCGACAAACTCAATGACGATATTCAGGAAATCATCGATACCCAGACCGAGGATTGGGGGATCAAGGTCGCCAATGTCGAGATCAAGCACGTCGATCTCGACGAGAGCATGATCCGTGCCATTGCTCGCCAGGCCGAGGCCGAGCGTGAGCGGCGTGCCAAGGTGATCCATGCCGAGGGCGAACTGCAGGCCTCGCAGAAACTGGTCGAGGCGGCCAACGTGATGTCGGCCAATCCGGCGGCGTTGCAGCTGCGCTATCTGCAGACCATGAGCGACATGAGCAACCGCAACGCCTCGACGATCGTGTTCCCACTGCCCATGGACATCCTGGACGTATTCAAGACGATGGGGCAGGGAGGCGCTCGCCCAGCACCGGCGGACCGGACGTCGCCCACCACGCAGCGTACCGAGCAGGGTGGCGACGGCACTGACCTGGGCTGACCCTCGATCCGGCTTGCCCGAGCCATGGAATACGCTCAGGCTGAATGGCCGATCGTTGCCGACCGAGAGGTTATCTTGTCGTTTTCTTCCTTGTCCCTGCGCCAGAAAGGCCTGCTGATGACGGCAGCGGGCCCGCTGATCATTTCTCCCGATGCCCTGTTGATCAAGCTGGTCGGCATGCCCGACAGCCAGGTCCTGTTCTGGCGAGGGGCGCTGTTTGCGCTGGGCATGTTGCTCGTGCTTCTGCTGCGCAGTGGCCGAAACATAGGGGCGATGTTTCGGCGTTGTGGCCTCACCGGGCTAGGCGTGGCGGCATTCTTCAGCCTGTCCAATGTCGGCTTCGTGCTGGGAAATCAGTACACCAAGGGGGGCAACGTGCTGATGATCCTGGCCGGCACGCCATTGATTGCCGCCTTGCTGTCGCGTGTCTTCCTGCACGAGCGCTTGCCGTGGCGGACCTGGTTGGCGATTCTGCTGTGCCTGGCGGGCACGTCGTTGATCGTGCTCGACGACGCTGGCCCCGGCTCCTGGCTGGGCAATGCCTTTGCGCTGCTCGCCGCCGTCTCGATGGCGGCGAATTTCACGCTGTGTCGAACCCGTCCTCACGTCGACATGAGCCCAATGCTGGTCGTCTCGGGCCTGTTGCTGGTGCTGGCGGCCTTGCCCTTGGCGACGCTGCAAGGCAGCGTAATACTGCCATCAGTGTCGCAAGCAGGCTGGCTGGCACTGTTGTGCCTGGTGCTGTTGCCGCTGGGCTTTACCCTGATCCAGCGCGGGCCACTCTACCTGCCGGCGGCCGACGTCAGCCTGTTGATGCTGCTCGAAACCGTGGCCGGCACGCTGTGGGTCTGGTGGGTCCTCGATGAAACGCCCTCATCGTTGGCATTCATCGGTGGTGCGGTGGTGCTGGGAACGCTGTTGACCAAGGGCCTGATCGAGCGACGACTGGAGCGCCAGGCTCGTTCAGCACCATCCGCCCCGGCTCACTCCGCCGCTCGGTCGTGAACGTATCGGGCAAACCTGTTAGACTCCGCGCCTTGCCACTTGGACGATTGCGGCCATGGTCGCATTCGTCGATGACATCCATGACCGGAAGCGCCATCCCGATGCCTTCATCCAATGCCGGCTGTAGTCCACCCTAGCGCCTGACCTCCCTCCGCATGCCCTCTGCATGCTGCGATGGCATGGGCTCGTCTCGTCATTCTCCGCTCATGTCCAGCGCGTACCTTGTGTCACGTTGGCAGTGTCATACGGCCTGCCTGTAATACGAAATTCCGCTGCGATGCTCTTCCTGCCATGGGGCGCCTGCCCAATGCGGAAGCGTGAGCGGCTGACAATCACGGAATCGAGAATGATCCGCTCCCTACGACAGACCTGGTTTTCCAACCTGAAGAACGACACCCTTGCCGGTATCGTCGTCGCCCTGGCGCTGATACCCGAGGCCATCGCCTTCTCCATTATTGCTGGAGTCGACCCCAAGGTCGGCCTCTACGCTTCGTTCTGCATCGCCGTGATCACCGCCTTCGCCGGTGGACGTCCGGCGATGATCTCGGCGGCTACCGGCGCCATGGCGCTGCTCATGGTGACGCTGGTGCGCGAGCATGGTCTCGAATATCTGCTCGCGGCCACGCTGCTTACCGGGGTGCTGCAGATTGGCGCCGGTTACCTGCGCCTGGGCGAACTGATGCGTTTCGTGTCACGCTCGGTGGTGACTGGCTTCGTCAATGCCCTGGCGATCCTGATCTTCATGGCGCAGTTGCCCGAGCTGACGGGCGTCACCTGGCACGTGTATGCCATGACCGCCGCGGGGCTCGGCATCATCTATCTGTTCCCGCTGTTACCGAAGATCGGCAAGGCAGTGCCGTCACCGCTGGTGTGCATCGTCGTGCTGACCATCGTCTACCTGATGAGCGGCATGGATATCCGTACCGTCGGCGACATGGGGGAACTGCCCGATGCATTGCCCGTCTTCCTGTGGCCGGAGGTGCCGCTGACGCTCGAGACGTTGGTGATCATCTTCCCGTACTCGATCATGCTGTGCGTGGTGGGCCTGCTCGAGTCGATGATGACGGCGACCATTGTCGATGAACTGACCGATACGCCCAGCGACAAGAATCGTGAATGCAAGGGGCAGGGGCTGGCCAATATCGGTGCCGGGCTATTGGGCGGCATGGCCGGTTGCGCGATGATCGGCCAGTCGGTGATCAACGTGAAATCCGGCGGCCGAACGCGCCTGTCCACGCTGATTGCCGGGGTCGGTCTGTTGCTGCTGGTGGTGTTCCTCAGCGACTGGGTATCGCAGATTCCCATGGCGGCGTTGGTGGCGGTGATGATCATGGTGTCCATCGGAACGTTCAGTTGGGAATCGCTGCGCGACCTGAAGAAGCACCCGATGAGCACCAATATTGTCATGCTGGCCACGGTGGCCGTGGTGGTCGCCACCCATAACCTGGCTATCGGCGTGTTCGTCGGTGTGTTGCTGGCATCGCTGTTCTTTGCCAACAAGGTGGGGCAGGTGCTCTACGTCGGTAGCGAAACGAGCGATGACGGACGTACCCGCCACTATCAGGTCATCGGTCAGGTGTTCTTCACCTCGGCTGATCGCTTCGTCGATGCCTTCGACTTCAAGGAAACCCTCGAGCGTGTGCGCATCGACCTGTCGCGGGCCCATTTCTGGGACATTACTGCGGTAGGTGCGCTGGACAAGGTAGTGATCAAGTTCCGCCGCGAAGGTACCGAGGTCGAGATCGTGGGCCTGAACGAAGCCAGTGCGACGATCGTCGACCGCTTTGCCGTCCACGACAAGCCAGAGGCCGTCGAGAAGATGATGGGTGGCCACTAGGTACTTCGACATGCGTAGGCATCCTAGAATGACTCAAGACGACAAGAAGGAACGAGCACGATGAGCGAACACGTAACGGCCTGCATCGACGGTTCCGGTTATGCCTCTGCCGTCTGCGACTATGGGACCTGGGCGAGCCAGCGACTCGAGGCGCCGCTGACATTCCTGCATGTATTGGACAATCATCCACCACCCGACGAGGGCGATCTGTCGGGCAGCATCGGCCTGGGCAGTCGCGAGCACCTGCTTGAAGAGCTCGCCTCGCTGGATGAGAAGCGTGCACGCCTGGCCCAGGAGCAGGGCCGCTTGATGCTCGAGGCCGCGCGCGACCGTGCCATCGCGCAGGGGGCCGAGTCGCCCAGGGCGCGCCAGCGCAACGGTGAACTGGTCGAAACCTTGGCCGACCTGGAAGGGGAGATTCGTCTGCTGGTGCTCGGCAAGCGCGGCGAGGCGGCACACAAGGCTAGCGAGCACCTGGGATCCAATCTGGAGCGCGTGGTTCGCGCCCTGCACCGGCCGATCCTCATGGTGCCCGAGGGCTTCAAGACCCCCGAGCGGGTCATGATCGCCTTCGATGGCAGCAAGACCACCTGCAAGGGCATCGAGACACTGGCAGCCAGCCCGCTCCTGAAGGGGCTGACCTGTCATGTGGTAACGGTGGGGGCCGAGATAGCCGATGTCCAGGCGCAACTGGACTGGGCGGTGCGCACGCTCGAAACTGCCGGGGTCGATGCGCATGGCGAGATACGTGCCGGTGAGGTCGAGTCTACCCTGCACGACTATCAGCGCGAACATGACATCGACCTGCTGGTGATGGGGGCCTATGGCCACTCGCGCATTCGCCACCTGCTGGTCGGCAGCACCACGACCGACATGCTGCGCAGCGCAGAGACTCCGTTACTGTTGCTGCGCTAATCCACCTTATTCGAGGAACCAGAGATGATCCAGCGTCACGATACCAAGGCCCGCATGAGCCGTGCCGTCATCCACAATGGCGTCGCCTACCTGTGCGGCCAGGTGGCCGGACCGGAAGCCCGGCATGGCGATATCCAGGAGCAGACGCGCAGCATGTTGGCACGGGTCGATGCCTTGCTCGAAGAGATCGGGTCCGGCCGTGATCGTCTGCTGACGGCGACTATCTACCTGAAGGAAGGCAGCGACTTTGCGGCCATGAACGAGGTGTGGGATGCCTGGGTGCCCGAGGGGCATGCACCGGCGCGGACCTGCGTGACTGCGCCCATGCCGGCGGATGAACTCAAGGTGGAAATCACCGTCACGGCCGTGGTCGAAGGTTACTGAGCCACGGTGTCACTGACCTTGGGGGGTTGCGGCTGGAAGCGCATGAACGCCGCCAGCCGCTCCTCGTCGGCTTCGCCGATGCGACACAGTTGCTCGGCAATTTCCGCATATTGACGGAGTACAGGGTCTATCAAGCGAGTACGGGCGCCATCGCTCTTGGCCTCGTCGGCCTCGTCCGCCAGCCATTCGAACAGTCGGCCCAGGCGGTGATAATTGGGATCGCCGCGTCCCGTATTGCCGCGCAGGGCATCCACGGCAAGGCAACGCTGCACGCTGCGCTTGTTGGGATCGAGACTGTCCTTCTCGAGTAGCGCTTCGGCCTGATGCACGAAGTGCCTCATCAGTTGGGCGGTTTCCAGGCTGCGTTGCTGACGGCGCTGAGCATCCAGACTATCAAGCAGGGAGCGCTGTTGGCGCCCCTGATGGGCCACCAGCGTGACCAGCAACAGCAGTACACCCATGCCGGCGATCAGGGCCAGGCCAAACAGCCCCAGCGAGACCAGGGACTCGGGTGCCAGGGGCCAGGAAAGATCGCTTTGGGCAATACCCAGCGCGCCCAGCGCCAGGGTCGCCAGCACGACGATGACAATCGCAATTCTCACGGACTTCTCCAGGTTCGTTACGGCAACGTGAGGGAAAAACAAAGTGCGCTGTAACGATTATCGGCCCGTTGCGCCGAAAGCTTAGCCCGGGTTTCGATTAGTCATCCGAGGCGGCAGGACCCGCGGACGCGCTGTGGTCGGGTGAATCGTCACCTTGCATGGTAGTGTCGGTACTGTCGATGGTGTCTGTGGTCAGCGATTCCGCCAGCAACTGGGCACCCCGGGCCTCTACCGGTGGCTGGGGATCGCTCAGGGTCAGCGAAAGTTCATTGTCTTGTGCCGACACGAACTGCAGCGATTCGATGAAGCGACCTCCCTCGACGGCTACCTTCTTGAGGGCGCCCTCGCTGCGGTCCCGGGGCAGCAATATCAGTTGCCAGTCTTCGCGCTCACCGTCCAGCAGCAGGTGATAGCGCTCGCGAAGGGCAGAGAGGTTGCCCTGCAGGAGTTGGAAAAGCAGGCGGATAACCTGGCGTTCCTCGGGCAGGCCGTCGTCGGTTTCGCTCAGAGGGACCACGGAAAGCTCGGGGACATCGGGGGTCAACTCCACGAACTGTCCCGTCATGTCCAGTGCGACGATACGGGGCTGCGGCGTGACCCATTGCCAGGCCAGCGATTGTGTCGGGGTGTAGAGCAGTTCACCATCGGCATGGACGCGGGTTTCTGCCTCGGGCAGCCAGCGGCTCTGTTCGACCCGGCTCTGGAAGGCCGGCGTATCCGCCTGCCAGGTTTGCCATTCTTCCGGTGTCGCGGCCTGGGCGAGGAGCGGCATCATCGCGAGAAGCAGGCCGCAAGTCAGTCGGTTCATGAGGGAGTCCTGAGCTTGCATGGATCGAAGCATTCTACCGGGGCGATAAGCACTTCGCAGGCGCCATTGGTCGATTAGCACATCCCGCCATTCACGGCGATCACCTGTCGGGTAATGTAAGACGCATCCGGCGAGCACAGGAAGCCGACCGTGCCGGCGACCTCCTCGCTGGTGCCGGTGCGCTGCATGGGAATGACCTTGAGCGCTTCCTCACGGACCCGTTCATCGCTCATATCGGTATCGATCATGCCCGGCGCCACGCAGTTCACCGTGATGCGGCGCTTGGCCAGCTCCACCGCGAGCGCCTTGACGGCGCCGATCAGGCCAGCCTTGGCGGCGCTGTAGTTGACCTGGCCGCGGTTGCCCATCAGACCCGATACCGAGGACATCACCACGATACGCCCCGGTGCGCGGCGGCGAATCATGGGCATGACCAGCGGCTTCACCACATTGTAGAAGCCGTCGAGGTTGGTGTGGATGACGCTGTCCCAGGCCTCGTCGGAGAGGGCGGGAAAGGCGCCATCGGCAGTGATGCCGGCGTTGCAGACGACACCGTAGTAGGCGCCATGGGCCTCGATATCCGACTCGATCGTCTCACGCGCCGCGTCGCGGTCGGCCACATCGAAGCATAGCACGCGTGCCTGGCGGCCCATGAGGCGAATCTCGTCGGCTACGTCGTCCGCCGCGCCGCGACGCTGGCGGCAGTGCAGTACGATGTCGAATCCATCATGTGCCAGGCGCAGGGCGATGGCGCGGCCGATGCCCCGGCTCGAGCCGGTAATCAGAATGGTGTCGGTCATGTTGTCGCTCGTGAAATCACAGGATCGCCAGGCGCCGGGGAGGCCGGCACGTAAACCGTCAGGCTGCCCTCGGCCAAAAGTGTCGTGCCGTCTTCGATGGTCCCCCGGAACTGGCCCAGCCCGTTGTCGGCTCGAAAGTCGAGGCTGACTGATACCCGGTATGTTCTTTCCACCGGAAACTCGTCGGCCACGGTCTCGAAACGTCGTGTACCTACCAGAAATCCTACAGTGGGCGACTTTCCCTGTGCAGCGGCCTGCCAACCGGCCCAGGCCGCCACTGCCTGGGCCATCCACTCCAGGCCCACCCAGGCAGGAATGGCAGCCTCCCAACAGAACAGGTCCTGTGCCTCGGGGGTCGCCTCGGCGGCCAGGTGCGTCTCATCGACCTCGACGATACGCTCGAGCAGGCACATGCCTTGCGCATGGGGCACGAAAGGAGTGATGGGACAGGGCAGCGTTGGCAGGGCGGAGCCGTTCATTGCGCACGTCCCAACAGCAGCGCGGCATTGTTGCCGCCAAAGGCGAACGAGTTGCTCAGGGCCAGGCGCGGGGCGCCGGGGACGGTGCGCTCGGCTAGCGGCAGGGGCGGCAATTCGGGATCGTAGTGGCCGTCATAGACGTGCAGGGGCAATCGCCCATGATGCAGGGCCAGCCAGCAGAAGGCGGCTTCCAAGGCACCGGCCGCTCCCAGGGTATGGCCAGTCAATGCCTTGGTCGAGCTACAGGGCGGCGGAGAGCTGAACAGCGCATGGACGGCCTTGGCCTCCATGCTGTCGTTATGGGGTGTGCCGGTGCCATGCAGGTTCAAGTAGTCCACCTGGTCTGGCGAGCGTCCGGCCTGGCGCAAGGCCGCCTGCATTGCAGCCAAGGCGCCGCTGCCATCGGGGCGCGGTGCGGAAACATGGTAAGCATCCGAACTTTCGCCGACGCCTTCGAGCTGGATGCCGCCAGCCTCGCGAGTCAGCACGAACAGGGCGGCTGCCTCGCCGAGATTGATACCGTCACGGTTGGCCGAGAACGGAAGGCTGGGCCGGTCGCTGACCGCTTCGAGGCTGGCGAAGCCGTTGACCGTGAGCCTGCAGAGCGTATCGGCGCCACCGGCAATTACTGCATCGCATTCGCCGGACAGCAGCAGGCGGCGCGCACTGCCTAGCGCACGGGCACTCGAACTGCAGGCTGTGGAAAGCGCATAGGCGGGACCCTCCAGCCCGAGCCGCTCGGCCACGAAGCGCGCCGGGTCGCCGAGTTCCTGATGGGCATAGCGAAACGCTCCGGGCAACGGGGCGTCGCGCCCGGCCTGCGCCAGGGCGACTTCGGTCTCGCCGATGCCCGAGGTGCTGGTGCCGATGACCACCCCGATGCGCGCTCGTGGATACTGCGTCAGGGTCATGTCGAGGGTATCGCCCAGGCGCGCCAGGGCCGCTGCCAGCAGACGATTGTTGCGGCTGCGCTGATGGATCGGCCAGTCACGGTCGTCGGGCAGATCGCCGATGACACTGCCCAACGGCAGGTGTCGCCCGGGGGTGTAGGCATCGCTCACGTTCAGTCCACGGCGGCCTTCGAACAGCGCCTCGGCAATGGCCTCATGCGTATCGCCCAGGCTGCAGACCACGCCGGGAGGCGACAGGTGGCAGGGCTGGCGGTCGTGGCGCTCGCTCATGACGTGGCTTCCTCGAGCGGGGTGATGTGTAGACGATAGCGGCCCTGGCGGTCGTCGAGCAGGACGTCCTGTCGAGTGTCGGCACTTGCCGAGGCCGGCGTGATTCGGGCCATGACCTTACCATGATGACGGATGATCCGGGACTCACCCTCGACGGCAATCGACCAGGCGCTGCCGGCGAAGGCATCGCGCAGCGCGGCAACCGGCCACAGGCTCCATTGCAGGCGCGAGGCCAGCCAGTCGGCAGGTACGGGCAACCTTTCCTCGAGGGTCGCCTGGGGCACATCGCCGGCAAGATAGCGGCTGCCCTCGGCGTCGTTCACCAGCGTGACCAGGCGCTGGCCGTACGGTGTCAGCAGCACGGCGCGCAGCTCATGATCGGCGATGCGGATCAGCCCGATCAACGTCTGGGAGGGTTGGCTTGCGTCGTCGGGCATGAAGGTCAGGCGGCGCTTGAAGGTGTCGGCCGTCGCCACGCTGTCGAACGAGGGGGTTGGCGCTACCGGAGGCGTGAGCGAACAACCGGCCAGGCCCAGCATTGCCAGGCCCAGGGACCCCAGGAGCAATGAAACGATTCGCCGTCGGCTCATGGGCTGTCTCCTGACGCTACGGGAGCGTGGCCGCACAGCTCGGCCAGGGTGGTCAGGCGCCGTCGGGCGGCGCTGACGAAGGGATTGCTTGTGTCCCAGGCATAGCCTGCCAGCACCGAGCTGATCATGCGCTTGATCGTGGCGGGGTGGGCGTCGTGAAAGATGATCGATGGCAGGCGGCCGTCGTACCAGGCATCCACGAAGGCACGAAACGTGTCGATCCCTTGGCGCAGCGGACGCTCGAATTCGCATTGCCAATCGACGCTATCGCCGCGGAGCTGGCGCACGACCAGGGGCGACGCCTGTTGGGCCGAACGTAGCGCGATGGTGACGCCGGATGAAAATACCGGATCAAGAAACTCCCCGGCGTTGCCGAGCAGGGCGTAGCCTGGTCCGTGGAGGCGAGTCACGTCAGCAGAATAGCCCTGAAGCGAGGCCACCGGGCGTAGCGGGCGAGCATCACGAAGCAGTTCGCGAAAGCGGGGTTCGGCCTCGATCAGCCGTTGCCAGCGCTGTTCGGCGTCGCCGCCCTGGGCGGACAAGGTATCGACATCGCCGACCACCCCCACCGAGGCCCGGCCGTGTGAAAAAGGGATCAACCAGTACCACAGCGAGGCGTCCTCGGGGTGAACGCCGATAAGGATCTTGTCGCGGTCGAAATTCGGTTCTTGAATGTGGTCCTCGACATGGGTGAACAAGGCCATGCGCGGCTCGAGACGTGGATCGCGACCGAGCCCGAGCAGGCGGGCCAGAACGCGGCCATAGCCGCTGGCATCGAGTACGAAACGCGCCGCCAGCGTCGCTTCGTGTCCGCTCTCGTCGAAGTATGTCAGGCAGGGGTGCTGCGCATCGGGGCGAAATCCGGTAACGGTGACGCCGAAGTCGACCCGGGCGCCCTGGGCGGCGGCCGCTTCGATCAGGCGCTGATCGAAATCGGCGCGCTCGACCTGATAGGTCGTTCCCCACCCGTCACTGAACTTGTCGCGAAAATCGATGACTGCCTCATGAGCGCGGTGGGTGAATACAGCGCCGTTCTTGGGCTGGAAACCCCCGGCCTCGACGGCCGACAGCAGGCCTGCCTCGTCGAGGGTTTGCATGCACTGGGGCAGCAAGCTTTCACCGATCGAGAAGCGCGGGAAGCGACTGCGCTCGAGCACGTGCACGCTCAGGCCGCTACGCACCAGCAGGGCAGCGGCTGCCGCCCCGGCCGGGCCGGCGCCGATGATCGCCACGTCGGTATCGACACCAATGTCATGTGTCATCTTGGCTCCTTGACGTTGGCCCCATCAGGGGGCCTCACCCACGGCACCAGCAACCATACCAGGGCCAGGCCGATCAGGCAGGATAGCCCCAGGTAATGCAGGGCAGGCGTGGCGCTGAAGGCCAGTAGCCCAAAGGCCAGCAGGCTGGTCAGTGTCGACAGGCTGATGGCCAGCCAGGTCTCGGCGCGCCTGGCATGTTCGACACTGAAGATCCCCGCATCGAGCCCGATCCCGAGCACCAGCAGCAGCCCCAATTGGCTGAAGACGTTAAGTGGAATGCCGGCCACGGCAAGGATGCCGAGCACACCGAGAATGGCGCCAAGCGGCGGTGCCAGCACTCGCCATGTCCAGCGACGATAACGCCAGGCCAGCAGCAGGGCCAGCCCGGCTACCGCGGCGGCTACCCACCAGGCGATGTGCTGGCGTAGCTGACCCAGCAGGCCGGAAAGCCGCTCGACGCGATCGACGTAGCTCACGCCCTCGCGGGTTTGCGCCAGTCGTTCGAGACGTGGCACTAGGGAAGCATCCACATCGGTGAGCGGCAGCATGGCGGCAAAACGGGGCTCCTTTTCGCTGGCGTCACGTGTGTCGGTAGCGCCGAGCCACAGGCGGGCCTGGCCTTGGCCAGCCGATGTTGCCAGCCAGGATGATACGTCGAGTACAGGGGCGTCGTGTAGCGTCTGGCGGGCCTGCTCGGCCAGTCGGGTAGGCAGCCCGGCGCGTTCGAGCAATGTGGTCAACGGCTCGCCGTAGAGCTGGCGTACCCGGGCCAGGTTGGCCTGCTGCACCTCAGGCGGCGGCACGCTATCGGCCAGGTTGGTGTAGCGCAGGCTGACCCCGTCCTGCTGCCAACGACTCAGGGTGGCACCGAGCGCTACCAGGCGGGACAGTACCTCGGCCTCGCTGGGAGCCGTGACTAGATAGTAGCGATTGCCGGTATTGCTGCCCATCAGGCGTTGCACTTGCTGCTCCTGCTCGAGCAGCGATGCCGGCGAGGGATTGAGCAGGCGCAGGCTATCGTCGGCCTCGAGCTGCCAGGCGACCAGACTGACAAGTAGAATGGCGAAGAGCGTAGCCAGACGGGGAGGCAGCCGCCGGCGCGGCATGGTGAGCTGCCACAGGCGCCGGGACAGGCGATCCGTGAATGGGTGAGCGGGCGAGGTCAGGCGTGGCAGCCAGAGCACCACGGTCAGCCACGCACCCAGCAGGCCGAGAGCGGCAAATACGGCCATCTGACGCAGTCCCGGCATCGGTGTCAATGCCTGGGCAAGATAGGCGAGTAGGCTGGACACCAGCCCCAACGTCAGTCCCGGCAACAGCGGACGCAAGCGAAAAGCCGTACCCTGCACGGCGCGATGACATTGCACGTGCAGGGCATAGTCGATGGCAATACCGATCAGGCTGGCGCCGAAGGCCAGTGTCAGCAGGTGTAGCCGGCCGAACAGCAGCAGCGTGATCGGCAGCGCGAACAGCACACCGCCGACCAGCGGCAGCAGCATATGGCCAAGTACGCGAGGCGAGCGGAATACGAAGCACAGCACGGCCACCAGGCCGATCAGCGCCCCCAGGCCGATGGTGGTGATCTCCTGGCGCGCCTGGCGCGCCCCGGTGGCAGCGTGAAAGACCAGCCCCGAGCGCAGCAGCGAAACCTCGGGATGTTCGCGCTCGAACTCGGCGATGGTAGACGTCAGTGCCTGCTGGGCCGTCAGGTCATAGGGTGAGCGGGCCAGTTGGCCGATCAGCAGTGCATAGGTACGCTCATCGTCCTGCAGCGTCAGTAGCCCATCGCGCGGCCGCACGGTGCTCTCCGCCAGAACGGCATCCAGAAATGTCAGCCAGTGGTCGAGCAACCCGAAGGGATCGGTGACCGGCTGGGGTTGGCCGGTCGGTGAAAACAGCTCGCGCAGGGCCGGCTCGACCAATGACTGGCCGCCGTCAGCGGCGATTGCCTGGCGTAGCGCGGGCGTGAGCAGGCGGTAGCGGTACTGGCCCAGGTCATCGCGCGGATCCTGGTCGGCCAGATCGGTGTCGCGCCAATCGAGCCGTGCCAGCCAGGGGGGATTCGTGTTGCCATTGGCTGCGGTCAGGGCCTGGGCCAGCACATGGGTGTCGGCATTCAGAGTGGATGAGCTGAGCAGGAGGACGAAGCGATCCTCGAAGGACTGGCCGAGTTGGGCGTCGGCGCGCTCGATCAGCGGCGATTGCCGGTCTTCGGGCAGCATGGCCGTCAGGCGCGTATCGGCGGGCAGGCCGTCGCGCAGCAGTGCGGCCAGGCCCAGTGCGCAGGCCAGCAGCACGGCGCCCCACAGCCAGGCTGCCACCCTTGGCCACGTCAACGCCGGCTTACGGCGTGACATCCTTGTCCTTCATCGCTGGCTGCTGATCGAAGAACCGCACGTGCAGTCGATCGCCGTTGGCGGCGTGCAGCGTCAGGTCATCCAAGTATTCGCCGCCCTCGATCCGTATCTCGGACAGCCGGTCGCGCAGGGCGTCGCTCAAGGGGGTCAGGTCGACCTGCCAATCCCGGGCATCGCCACTCAGCTCGATCCGGAAGTGGGTCTGTAACGCTTGCCAGTCGCCGCCCAGCAGATCGAGCAGCAGCGCAGCTACCTGATCGCGCCCGCGCTGGTTACCGCCCAGCGAGTCATCGATGTTCGCGGCCGAGTCGGGCGTAAATTCGAGGCGATCCTCGATGGGCGACTCCAAGACCCAGACGATGCGCTCGTCGCGCTGGTAGCGAAAGTGGCCACGACTGGTCAGTTGCGTGTCCAGGTCGGCCAAGTGACGCTGTTGCTCGAAACGACCCGCCAACGCGTCGGTCTGGTTCAGACGGGCCTGGAGGTCATCGAGGGTGAAAGCCAGGGCGCTGGCCGGCAACCCTATCAACAGCAGCAGTAGCGTACGAATCATCGGTATTGCCTCGTGTTGCCGTGATGAGCGTCAGGTGTGGTAAAGCGCTGCGGCGAGCGTGGCCTGGTGTCGGCACAGGTGACGCAGATCGGCCTCGAGTGCACGGTCCTCCTCGACTCCGGCGACATGTTCCCGGCACTGCGCCAGGAAGCGGCCAATGGCGACCGGCGGCGAGGCACCCGTTCGCTGGCGCAATTCCACGGCCTGGCAGGCGGCATGCAGTACACCGGCAATGACCTGCTCGCACAACGTCAGTACCCGTAACGCATCGCGCGCGGCGATGGTCCCCATGCTGACCTTGTCCTGATTGTGGCACTCGGTGGAGCGCGAGAACACGCTGGCCGGCAGGGTCTGCTTGAGCGCCTCGGCGGTCCAGGCCGAGACACCGATCTGTACCGCCTTGTAGCCGTGATTGAGCGATGCACGCGCCGTCGATGCGCCACTCAGGTTGGCGGGCAGCCCATGGTTGTAGCGAGTATCCACCAGCAGCGCGAGCTGGCGATCCAGCAGATCGGCAACATTGGCCGCCAGCGGTTTTAGTGAATCCATGGCGAAGGCGATGTGCCCGCCATAGAAATGGCCACCATGCATGACCTTGCCGGCCACCGGGTCGATCAGTGGATTGTCGTTGGCGCTGTTGAGTTCGTTCTCGATGAAGCTGCGCAGCCAGGGCAGGCTGTCCTCCAGCACGCCGATCACGTGTGGGGCGCAGCGCGTGGAGTAACGGTCCTGCAGGCGCGGCGAATTGCGTGGCGCATTGCCGGCGTCGCCCTGCGCCAGGTCCCGGCGCAGGCGTTCGGCCACGCGCTGCTGGCCGGCATGCGGCTTGGCGGCGAACAGGTCTGCATCGAAGTGGTACGGATTGCCGTCCAGCGCCCAGACGTTCATGGCGGTGATCCGCGTGGCAAGGTGCGAGAGACGCTCGGCACGTTCCCAGGCCAGGCAGGCCAGGGCAGTCATGACCGCCGTGCCGTTCATCAGGGCCAGGCCTTCCTTGGGGCGCAGCCGATAAGGCGTCAGGCCACGTTCGGCAAAGGCATCCAAGGCAGGCCGGCGACGCCCGGCATCGAAGACCTCGCGCTCGCCGCACAGCACGGCAGCCAGGTAGGAAAGCGGCGTGAGATCGCCACTGGCACCTACCGAGCCCTCCGAGGGAATGACCGGCACCACGTCGTGCTCGAGCAACCACACCAGGCGCTCGAGCAATTCCAGGCTGACACCCGACACACCCCGGCACAGCGATACCAGGCGGACCAGCACCACGGCACGGCTGGCCTCGACATCGAGCACGTCGCCCAATCCGCAGCCGTGAAAGGTGTACAGGTGGCGCGGCAAATCGGCAAGCTGCTCGGCGGGTACGCTGCGCGTGCAGGCATCGCCGTAGCCGGTAGTGACGCCATACACGACGCCTTCCTCGTCGAGCAGGCGGTCGAGAAAGGCCGGGCCGGCCTCGATGCGCTCACGAAATGCCCTGTCACCGGAAAGCATGACGTGGCGCTCGCGCCGGGCGACAGCGCCTACCGCGTCCAGGGAGACGGGGGCGCCATCGAGAATCAGCGGGGGGAGGCGATCAGCCTGCGTGTCGATCATCGGTCAGCCAGTAGGGAAAGAAGTTGAACCATTGCAGCGGATAGCGCCGACACTGGTCGGTCAGCCACGCCACGTAACGGCGCATGGCGTCCTCGCGCCAGGCGTCACGCTCGGCGCGGCGCAGGTGGGTCGTGTCGTCGAAGGGGCGAAACTCGACACGATGGGACTCTTCCTCGCGCAGGCAGCTCAGCGTATAGATGGGGCAGCGCAGCAGGGCAGCCAGCCAGAAAGGACCCTCGGGAAACGTCGCAGGCGAACCCAGAAAGTCGAGATGACGTACGCGACCATTATCGTTGACCGGAACGCGGTCGGCGGCAATCACCACGAAGCCGCCGGCGTTGATTCGCTCGGCCAGGCGCATGGCCGTGGCAGGCGTGATCTCGCTGACCTCGACGATCTCCGGGCCGCGGCGCAGGGTGGAGCGATCCAGCAACTGATTGAACTTGCGCGAATTGCGGGTATGCATCAGCTGGGTGACGTGGAAATCGTCGCGGGTATCACTCATTGCGCTACAGATCTCCAGATTGCCGATGTGCGAGACCAGCATCAGTCCGCCGCGCCCGCTGCGGATGGCCTGGTCCAGGCAGGCGCGATCCTCGGGGGTGAAGCGTACGTCGAGTGGCACCCCGCTCCAGGCGTCGACCTTGTCCATCAGCGACTGGCCAAAGGCCATGAAGTGGCGCAGGCCGAGCAGCCAGCCGCCACGCAGGGGACGTCCGGCATGCAGCGGCCAGATGCGCTCGAGATAACGCCGCGATGCCCGGCGTGGCAGGGCACGGCCCACATAATAATAAGCGATCACCAGACCCAGCATCAGGCGAAACGGCAGGCGTCCGAGCCGGCGGCGAATCCATACCATGGCGCGCATGCCGGCGACCGTGCCCGATTCCTGGATACGCGCCCAATGCTGGGGCTGGTCGCTATGGGTGGTCATTGTCATTTCCTTGATGAACCGCGTTTTGCTAGCAGGCGGGGCAGCCGCCGGAGCATGCCGAAGAATAGCCGGACATGCATTGCCGCCAGCTGAACGTTGTCGCGCCATAGGGCGAAGTGAGAGATGCCATCCAGCGGATAATGCACGCGTACCGGCAGGTTGCAGGTGGGCAGCCCGGCCCACAGCCAACGGACCGGCAATTCGGTGTCAAACTGCATGCGGTTGCCGCAGCCATGGCGACGTGTCAGGCGATTGACCTCGGCAACCGGATAGAGCTTGACGCCGCACATGGTGTCGCGCAATGCGAACGACAGCGTGTTGAGCCAGACCAGCAAGTGCGTAGCGTAACGGGCATAGAAGCGATGCCGGGGCACACTGTCGTCGAAACGCGGGTAACCGATACGCAACTCCCGGCTCGTGGCGGTCAGGCCCGCCAGGAATGGCGGAAAGTCCTCAGGCGCATGCTGGCCGTCGGCATCCACCTGCAGGGCGTGGGTAAAGCCCAGGTGCTCGGCTTCGTGCAGGCCCGCCTTGACAGCGGCGCCCTTGCCACGATTGGTCGGCAGGCGAACCAGGGTGATATCCTCTGCCTCGGCCAAGGCATCGAGTACGGCTGCGCATTCTCGGTCGCTGCCGTCATCGACGAGCAGCATCGGCACGCCCAGACGGCGCGCCCCCTCGCAGGTGCGCTGGATGGCGGCAGCATGGTTGTAGACCGGAATGAGGACGCAGGGCCTGGCCGGCGCATCATGAGGCATGGCTGACCTCCGTCATGGCGAAACGCATCCTGCCGTAGGCGTGGCAACCGCGCCGTCCCGACAGGTCGAATGCCAAGCGACCGCCTTCACTGTCTGGATGCCAGGTCAGGCTCAAGCTGACGCGGTCGCCGGGCAGGAGCAATTGCGGAAACTTGACCCGCTCCAGGCGCTGGAACGTCCCGTCCACTCCCAGATGCCGGCGTGCCAGATCAATGGCCCACTGCAGCATGACCACGCCGGGAACCACCGGCTGCTCGGGGAAGTGCCCCTGGCAGTAGACAAGCCGCTCAGGCACTTCGAGGATGATCCGGCATGCTTGGGCGTCATCGGCTTCTGAGCCCAGCCAACGCGGCAGGCGACGGTCCTTCAGGTCGGCAAACAGCTGCGCGACGATCTCTGTCGACAGCTTGCCTTGGGTATTGGTCGGCCAGGCCTCGACGAAGCGCCAATAACGCGGAATGACCGTCGGTTCGAAGGCAGACAACAGGCGGTTGCGCAGGGCCTGGATCAAGTCGCGGCGAGCCGCATGATCGTACGGTACGCACTCAGCCCTGAGCTGGATGATGGCGCCGAGCCGGTTGTCGCGAGCAGCCAAGGGCAGGGCACGCGCCTGCAGCACGCCGTGGCAGGTTTGCAGGGCATGGTCCATGGCGGACAACGACAAGCGCTTGCCGCCCACCTTGGCAATCCGGTCGCGACGACCGAGCAGGCGAAACCCGCCGGACACCGGGGCGATGCGATCGGCCTGGCATTCCCAGGCGCCTGGGTCGGGCAGGAACGGCGAACGTAGCCACAATCGACCTTCGGCATCGTCGCGCACCTCGATGCCGGGCAGGGGCGTCCAGTGATCGCTGACCTGCTGGTCGCGCCAGGCGATACCTCCGGTTTCCGAGCTGCCGTAGATCTCGCTGACACCGACACCCAGCACGGCTCGTGCATGAGCGCTGGCGGCGGCGCTCAGCGGGGCGCCGGACGAATGGATGCGGGCCAGCCGCTCGCTGGCCCGTTGCCAGTCGAGCTCAATGGGCAGGCGTTCGAGAGGCGGCGGGGCGCTGATCAGTACGGCGCTGCGTGGCGTCTGCGAGCTGGCCTCACGGGAGGGGCAAAGGTGCTGCAGCCAGGCGCTTAGCGTTTCCGGATAGCGGCACGTGCGGGAAGCCATCGGCGCACCTTCGCAAAGCGGTCGGAGTATGGCGAACAGCAAACCGTAGATGTGCTGATGGCTGACCTGGCTGATGACCAGCCTGCCATCCAGTGGCCACAGGGTCCGGTGAACCGATAGCTCGGCGTCGAGTTGCGCGAAGGTCTTGTCGAGCTGCTTGGGTGCGCCGGTCGAGCCCGAGGTGAACAGTGTCACGGCCACTCGGTCGGCACAAAGGTGACCCCAACGGGGCGCCTGTGGCGCACCGGCCTGGTGGCCCTGGGCGACATCACCCAGCCGGCCTGTGACCAGAGACGACAGGGCGTCGAGCGTTTCTGGCCGGTCGTCGGCCGGCAGCACGGCGCTATCGCCACGTTCCCACAAGGCGATCAGGGCGGCAGCGAACGCCACGGGGTCACGATGGTACAGCAGCCAGCTCTGCCCCGTTGGAGCCAGCTCGTCCAGCCGGTACTGCCAGGCGCCGATGGATTGGTGAAACCCGGCCTGATCGAGGGCGGGAGCGCCGCGATCGGCGTCCCAGGCCACGATGTCGTGAGAAGGTGCCTGTCGCCAGGGGGCGCCAAGCAATTGCATCTGCCGCGTCAAGAGCGCTTCCTTACTCGTTGTCGAACACACCATTCGCCGGCGAACAGCAGGCCGCACAGCCCATAGGCAATACCGCCGTTATACAGCGACCAGGTCCTCAAGTCGGCATAGAGTGCGGTCCATAGCGCCACGGCTCCATTGCACAGGAAGAACACGCACCAGACCTGGGTGACCCGACGTGTATAAGCTACGCCGCGGGGAGGCAGGTCAGGTTCCTGGCGACGTGCCAGGCGCTCGATCACGCTTTGCTCCTGGCGCAGGCTGGCCGCGAAGATGACCAGCAATGTCGCGTTGACAATGACTGGCCAGGCCCGCACCCCCAACTCTGCATGACCGAACAGCACTGCCATCGAGGCTGCCATTGCCAGCACCGCGCCCCACGGCTTGTGCCTATGCGGCAATCGCCAGTACGCCAGCGCGACTGCTGCGGCCAGTAAGGGCCAAGGTCCAAGGCTGGGCACCAGAATAAGCGCCAGCACCGGCCAGGCCAGGCCCAGCACGCCGAGCAGGAGCTGGCCGGGAGGCAGTGATGGAGGGCGATGCAGGGAAGGCATAAAGGCCACGCTGGCTTGGTGGGGGTTACTTGACGCGCCGCGCTTCCACTAGCGCCGCGAGGCTTCTCAGGTTGGCGAAATGCCGGCGGGTCTCCTCGCTGTCGGCTTCGAGCTTGATGCCGTAAGTCTTCTGCAATGCCAGGCCCAGTTCCAGGGCGTCGATGGAGTCGAGCCCTAGTCCCTCGACGAACAGCGGCTCATCCGGGTCGATATCCTCAGGCGTCACGTCCTCGAGTTCCAGGGTATCGATGATCAGCTGCTTGAGCTCAAGTTCCAGCGCGTTCGTCATGGGCGATATCATCCTTAGGGGCATCATGGTTGAAAAGAGTCTCGAGCCGGCGATTGAGTTCAATGATTGCCGGCATCGACGGGGTCTCGGTGTCTTCCTGTATGGCAGCTCCCACCTCGAAGGTGAAACGCGGACGCTGCGCGGGCACATGGTACCAGGGGCTGCCCTTGAGCAGGGTCGGCGGCTCGCAGCGAATGCGTACCGGGATGACCAGCGCACGGCGCATGACGGCGATCATGGCACCGTTGCGTCGCAGTCGGACCGGTTGCCCCGGGGTCGACCGGGTGCCCTCGGGGAACAGGATGACGGACTGGCCATTTTCCAGCGCTTCGCCGACGGCTGCAATCACGCGACGTGGATTCGGGTCGGCGATGAAGCCCGCCGCGCGAATGACGCTGCGCGTCACCGGGTGGTTGGCCAGGCCCCCCTTGGCCACACAGACGGCATCGGGAACGCTGGCGAGCAGGAACAATGCATCCAGCAATGTTGGATGGTTGGCCAGCACCAGACTGCCAGGCTGCTGCAACCGCTCTGCGTGGGCAAAGCGGTAGTCGATCAGACGCAGCCCCTTGAGCAAGGCGATGAAACCTCGGCACGTTGCCTTGACGCTGCGCCTGACTCGGCGCTGGGATGAGGCTCGATTGGTGCTGCACAGTCGGGCCAGAGGGGCGATGGCTAGCCCGACCGCCAGTGCGCACAGGGCAAACAGTGAAAAGCCCAGGGCGGTCGCGAAACAGCGCCAGCCGCGGTCGATGCCGGCCGTCAGCGTTAATACCATGATTGCGTCCGGTCTCAGGGCGACAAGGTCCAGGCCAGTTGTCGGGAAGGACAGACCAGCGGTGCTTCACCCAGTAGCCAGGCGATAACGTCGGCGGGCTGGGGCGCGCGGACGTGTCCGGCCTGAGAAAGGGCGCAGGTGTGGGTGTCTATGCTGCGCCCGCCACGGATCGACAGATGCAGGACCACGGCAGCCAGTTCGGTCGGCTCCGCCACATGAGCGGCAAAGCGCTCGGGAACCGGCGCATCGCTGAACACGGCAATGACGTCACGCTCGTCTTCGGCAAGATAGCCGCGCGCTTCACTGAACAGCGCGGCGACCTCGGCCCCCGAGGCAGCGATCGCCTGCAGGGAGCGGCGATTGCCGCTGGCGATAGAGTGGACGCCTAGCGTGGCGTTATGCACCGACATGCCGAACCGAGCCGGCGATAGCGGCTCCTGCTCGGTCAGGGCATAGAGCATGTCCAGCGTGCGTTCGCCATCGCCATGCCGCGAGGCATAGAGCAGGATGCGCTGTGCCTCGGGGTCCAGTGCGGCGAGCATGTCGCAGACGGCACGCCCGGACGGATTGAGGCGTCGGCGCAGCATGGCGGGCACCGAAGCGCCACTCGGGCGAGGCTCTACCGACAGGCGGGAGTCGGCGTGCACGGCACGACCCGGTTGCCAGGCGCGCCAATCCTGAAGGGTAATCGAGGCTGTCGTCATCAAGCGTTCCGTTTCCGGTCGTCTCGGTGTACGAGGCGACCCATGAGCGTAACGGGAAACCCTACGCGTCTGGCCGTGTGCGGGTAAGTCTGCACCGGCTTTTTTGGCGACAGGGTATCACTCCGTTTCGCCCAGCGGAAAGCGCGTGGCCTTCAGACTGTCCTTGATCTTCTTGAGGTGTGGCAGGAAATCCTCGCCACGGCGCAGTGTCACGCCAGTGGCCAGCACGTCGATCAGGGCCAGATGAATCATGCGTGAGGTCATCGGCATGTAGACGTCGGTATCCTCCGGGGTCACCACGTTGAGCGTTTCGGTGCACTCTGCGGCCAGCGGCGAGCCGGGGGCAGTGATGCCCAGCACCACGGCGCCATTCTCGCGGGCCAGCCTGGCAATCTCCACCAGCTCGCGGGTGCGGCCGGTATAGGAAATGATGACGATGACATCGCCGGTGTGGCTGGCTGCGGCCACCATGCGCTGCATCAGCACGTCCTCGTAGGCGATGACCGGCAGATTGAAGCGGAAGAACTTGTGCTGTGCGTCTTGAGCGACCGGGCCCGAGGCGCCCAGGCCGAAGAAGCTGATCTGCTTGGCCTGGATCAGATAGTCGACGGCGCGCTCGACCAGGCGGGCGTCCAGGGCGCGCCGGGCCTCATCGAGCGCAGCGATTGTCGCGCTGAAAATCTTGTCGCCATAGCTGGCGGCGTCATCGTCGCGTTCCACGTTGCGACTGACGTAGAGCGTCCCGCCTGCCAGACTCTGGGCAAGCTTTATCTTGAAGTCCGGGTAGCCCTTGGCATTGAAGGTGCGACAAAACCGGTTGACTGTCGGTTCGCTGACCGATGCGGCCTGGGCCAGCGTCGCTATACTCAGACCCGTGGCCGTCGCCGGGTCCTGCAATATGACGTCAGCCACCTTGCGTTCGGAGCGATTGAGCTCGTCCAGGCGCTCGCGGATGCGTTCGAGAAGATCATGGCTGGCCATGGGTTACTCCGTGCAAGTCATGATGTAGTTATTAAACTACATTGTGGCTAAATCGTAGCGCGAGCCACTTATGGCTGCCATAGTCGAGAAAGGTTATGCATGCTTTGGTAGTAAAGTTACCAAAATATTTGCATTTTTATCAGTATTTGGCATATTTTATCGGTAATTTAACCAGATTGAAGGGGTCCGCGGCATGATTCAAGACACCACGCCTGACATCGATCTGGCGTTGTTCGGCGCCATGGGCGACTTGGCCCTGCGCAAGCTCTATCCGGCCTTGTATCACCTCGACCGGGATGGCCTGCTTGCCGATGATACGCGGATCATGGGGCTGGCGCGTCAGGATATCGACGCCGAGGCATTCCGCAAGAAGGTTCAGGAAACGCTCAAGAAGTACGTGAAGGCGGCGGAACTCGAGTCGACCTGCATCAAGCGTTTTCTGGACCGACTCGATTACATCAAGCTCGACTTTACCGATGTCGAGGGCTACAAGGCCATTCGTGAATGGCACGAAGGCTCCGGGCGGCCGATGACCGTCTACCTGGCCGTGCCGGCCAGCATCTATGGCGCGATCTGCAGCAATCTGCAGGCCAGCGGCAGCCTTGATGACGAGTCGCGGGTCGTGGTCGAAAAGCCGATCGGCTATGACCTGGAATCGTCCCAGGAAATTAACGATGCCATCGGGGTCGTGTTTCCCGAAACGCGGGTCTATCGCATCGACCATTACCTGGGCAAGGAAACCGTCCAGAACCTGATCGCCCTGCGCTTCGCCAATCCGCTGTTCGGCACCCAGTGGAACCAGAACCACATTTCTCACGTGGAAATCACGGTAGCCGAGCAGGTGGGTATCGAAGGACGCTGGGGCTATTTCGACAAGGCGGGGCAGTTGCGTGACATGGTGCAGAATCATCTTCTGCAGTTGTTGTGCCTGATTGCCATGGACCCCCCGTCCAACCTGGATGCCGACGCGATTCGCGACGAGAAGGTCAAGGTACTCAAGGCGCTCAAGCGATTCAATCGCGAGAATGTCGGCCGTGATGTCGTGCGTGGGCAATACATCGCCGGCTCAATCAACGGGACCAGTGTTCCCGGCTACCTCGACGAGGAAGGCGCCAACACCGACAGTCATACCGAAACCTTCGTCGCCATGCGCACCGAGGTCTCCAACTGGCGCTGGGCGGGCGTGCCCTTCTATCTGCGGACCGGCAAACGCATGCCCGAGAAATTGTCGCAGATCGTCATCCACTTCCGGCAGCAGCCGCACTACATTTTCGATCCGGACCAGCGCAACCTGGCTGCCAACAAGTTGATCATTCGCCTGCAGCCGGAAGAGGGCATCGCTCTCGAGGTGCTGACCAAGGACGGCGGTCTCGACAAGGGCATGCGCCTGCGGCCCGGGCCGCTGCACCTGGATTTCAACAGCGCCTTTCCCAAGGCACGGATTCCAGATGCCTACGAACGTCTGCTGCTCGAAGTCATGAAGGGCAACCAGTATCTGTTCGTGCGCCGCGATGAGGTCGAATACGCCTGGCGCTGGGCTGATCAACTGGTGGAAGCCTGGGAGCAGCTCGACCGTCCGCCGCGCCGCTATCCCTCCGGCTCCTGGGGGCCAGTGGCCTCGATCGCCATGATCACCCAGGACGGCCGGTCCTGGTACGAGGATTACTGACATGAACGACAGCACTTCTTGTGCCGTGTCCGAGGCGCCCCGCGATCAGTTGGCGGCACAGCTCGCCGAGTCTGTCGCCGCTGCCCTGAGCGCCGACCTGGCGACCCAGGAGCGCGCGCTGCTGGTGGTCTCCGGCGGCTCTACGCCGGTGCCGTTCTTTCACCGCCTTGCTGCCATGGACCTGCCCTGGCAGCGGGTCGACGTGACCCTTGCCGATGAGCGCTGGGTCGCCGAGGACGCCAAGGACAGCAACGCGCGCCTGGTCCACGAGAACCTGCTCCAGGGGCCGGCGGCAGCGGCAACCTTTCATTCGCTGACAACAGCGGACGGTACGCCAGAGATTGGTGCACCAGAAGTCGCCAAGCGTATTGCCTGCCTGCCATGGCCCGCCAGCATGGTCATACTGGGAATGGGAAGTGATGGCCATACCGCTTCGCTGTTTCCCGACAGTGGCGAACTGGGGTTGGCCTTGAGCACCGACGAGGCCACGGTTGCGGTTCGGGCACCAAGCGTACCCCAGCCGCGCATTACCTTGAGTGCCGGGCTGCTGCATCAGGCGCGTCGCCACGTACTGCACATTGCCGGTGACGACAAGCGGGCCGTGCTGGCCAGGGCAATGGCCGGCGACGACGTCCGGGAATTGCCCATCCGTGCCTTCCTCGCCTGTCCGCTTGCCGTTTACTGGGCGCCCTGAACCGTTTTCCGGAGCCAGACATGACCATTGAAAAGCAACTGCCGTCGACCCGTACTTCCGAACTGGACAGCATCTGTTCCAAGGCGGAGATCATTCCCGTGCTGACCATCGAGCGCCTGGAAGATGCCGTGCCGCTAGGTCGCGCCCTGCTCGAGGGCGGGCTGCCGGTACTCGAGGTGACCCTGCGTACCGATTGCGCGCTGGACGCCATCCGCCGCATGCGCGAGGCCTTGCCCAAGGCCAGCATCGGTGCCGGTACCATCCTGACCACCGCTCAGTATCGTCTTGCCGAGCAGGCCGAGGTCGATTTCGTCGTTACCCCGGGGGCGACCGATGCGCTGTACCGTTACGGTGTGAGCAGCCCGGTGCCGATGCTGCCGGGGGTGGCGACCATTTCCGAATTGATGAATGGCTGGCAGTACGGCTACCGGCGGTTCAAGTTCTTCCCGGCCGAGTCGAGCGGTGGCGCTGCTGCGCTCAAATCGTTCGCCGGGCCGATTCCCGAAGCGAAGTTCTGCCCCACGGGGGGAATCACCCCGGACAACGCGGCGGACTACCTCAAGCTGCCCAATGTCCTTTGCGTAGGGGGCTCCTGGATCACCCCCAAGAAGCTGATCGATGCCGGCGACTGGGACGGTATTCGCCAGCTGGCTCGCGAAGCGGTCGCGCGCTTTGGCTGAAACGCTTTCACGATGCTTGCCTCTCTCTCGACAGCCTGAGCTGTTGTTTCGGCCCGCCTTGTGCGGGTCTTTTTTTGGTTCATTGCACTTTGCCGGTAAGCCATCCCTGACATGGCCGAGAAGCAAGCGATACATGCGCCTGGCAGGCCAATGACGTAGCCTGAAGTCAATCTTCGACGAGAGTACAAGCAATGCATAGCATGGACTCGATACAAGGTCAGCAACGCCTTTCCAGCCCGGCCGTGGCACGCAATCGCGAGCCGATTCTGGCTGTGCTGCGCGAGGTGCTGCCCGAACATGGCAAGGTGCTGGAAATTGCCAGTGGCAGTGGCGAACACGCGCTGCATTTCGCGCATCATCTAGCCTCATTGCGCTGGCAGCCGAGCGATCCCAGCGAACAGGCATTGGCCTCGATCGCCGCCTGGCGCCACACTGAGGCCCTTGGCAATCTCCTTGAGCCGATTCGCCTGGACGTCACCGAACGTCCCTGGCCATGCCAGGACTTTGACGCGCTGGTATGCATCAACATGCTGCATATCTCGCCTTGGCAAGCGACCCAGGCCCTGTTTGCCGAAGCCGGCATGCACCTGCCTGTCGATGGTGTACTGTACCTGTACGGACCGTTCCAGCGACGTGACCAGCCACTGGCGCCGAGCAATGCCACTTTCGATGCCGACCTTCGCCGTCGCGACCCACAATGGGGCATCCGTCACTTGGAAGAGGTGAAGGCGCAAGGAGAGAGCCACGGCCTGGTACTGGAGCGTATCGTCGAGATGCCGGCCAACAATCTCAGTGTGGTGATGCGCCGCCGACGCGGAAGTGCTTGATTAATCGCCTGCTGACCCAAAGACTGTAGTTAAGGATATCCGGTACGCGTGCCCAACACGCCAGACCACGAAAGGAGGCTTCATGAGCGATTTTTCCACGGAGTTCCGTCTGCCCAAGGGCTGTCCCAACTGCGGCAGTCATCGCATGCGCGTCTCCCAGGCGCGGAACCCGGATGACAAGGTGTTCTGTTCATCCTGCAACACCTACGTCTGTCTCTATCGAGAAGCCGAGGATCGTCTCGACAATGATCCCAAGAGCCAGTCGGAGGAAATGATCGAGAAAGCGACCAACAAGGACGAGCGCGAACTGCCACCGAAACACTCCTGACGGCAAACCACGAATAATGCAACGCAGCCAGCCCGCATGAAGCGGGCTGGCTGCGTTCTACTGACGCATGATGGTGTTAGAGGAGGTCTTCTGCCGCCAGGGCCAGGCGTGAACGTTCGACGCTCTTGAGCGTGACGTGTCCGGCATGCGCCCAGTCGCGGAAACGTTCGACCACGGCTGCCATGCCGCAGGTGTTGGCGGTCAGATAGGGCGTGTCGATCTGGCCGACGTTGCCCAGGCAGACGATCTTGGTGTTGCGTCCCGCCCGCGAGATCAGTGACTTGAGCTGTTTGGGCGTGAAATTCTGCGCCTCGTCGATGATCAGGAAAGTGTCGTTCAGGGTGCGGCCGCGCATGAACGTGGGCGAGCGGATCTGTACCCGCGAGCCGATCAGTTGCCGTGTGGCACCTTCACTCCAGCTCGAGGTGCCGTCCTTCTCGTCGCGCAGCAGGTTGTCCATGTTGTCGTGAAACGCGCCCATCCAGGGCGACATCTTTTCCTCCTCGGTGCCGGGCAGAAACCCGATGTCCTCGCCCATGGGGATCGGTGCGCGAGTGAACACGATGCGCTCGAAAACCTTGCTATCGAGTGTTTGCTGGAAGGCCGTGGCCAGGGTCATGAACGTCTTGCCGGTGCCGGCATTGCCGGCAATGGTCACCAGGTCGATTTCCGGGTCCATGAGCAGGTTGAGCGTGAAGTTCTGGCGGCTGTCATGGGCATGGACCCCCCACACGCCCGCGTGGTGACGGTAGTTGGTCAACAGCTGCAGGCGCGCGCTGCGTGGGGTCAGCTCGCGAACGATGGCCTCGAAATCCGCGCCGTTGTCGCTGTCCGAGACCAGCATGCCAACGTGCCAGTCCTCGGGCATGTCGCCGCTGAGCTCGTAGAAGGTGTGATGATCGACACGTTCGACCTGGACCTCGACATTGAGCGCCTCCCACAGGCTCTTGCCGTCTCGCGTCGGTGTGTAGACCTTGACCCCATCGATCATCGCATCGCTGTCGCTGAAGACGCGATCGTTCAAGTAGTCCTCGACCGGCACGTTGAGGGCGGCGGCCTTGACGCGCAGGTTGATGTCCTTGGAGACGAGAATGACTGAGGCATCGGGGCGCTCGTCGCGCAGGCGGCAGGTTTCCGCCAGGAGTCGGTTGTCGGGCGTATCGTCCAGATGATCCAGCGGACGGAGATCGTTGTAGCATAGAAAGCGCAGGCGGCCCGTCTGTCCCGTTCCGGGCAAGGGGATGCCACGCTGGATTTCGTCGAATGAGACTTCGGAAGTGAGTTCGGAAAGGGTGCGGCTGATCTGACGTGCAGTACGGGCAATTTCACGGATGCCGTTCTTGTGTTTGTCGAGTTCCTCGAGCACGGTCATTGGAATGACTACGTCATGTTCCTCGAACTGGTACAGGGCGGCAGGATCGTGGATCAGGACGTTGGTGTCGAGTACATAGAGGCGGTTCGCTTTCTTGTCGATTCGGACCATCGGCGCAAGCACTCCTTGAAGTAACGGCAATGTCGACGCTGACAGGCCAAGATGACTTCCGGATGACCGGGCACGGCCAACTGCCAGCATCGTCTCCTGACGTCGGTGTTTCCTGTCGGGCACTCCTCCTCATGTCGGTCTTGCTTTCAAGATGCAGTGTCCGGGCGCGCTTCGCCAATGAATTCTTTCCACGCTAGCGACACGGCGTTACATGTAGACCTCATCGATATCCAGCGTCGAATGCTCACCGAGCGCGTCGTAACTGGCCTCGAGCCACGCGCGGGCCGCCTGCCTGCCGGCATCGCGCAGGCGACACAGAAAAGCCCATTCGGCATTGAGCTTGCTAGACACCGACAGGCCTTCCAGGGTGGTATCAGCGTTGATGCGATGAAAAAGGGCGTCGCGATAGCAGGCGATATCTACCTCGTTCTCATGAATTAGACGCTTGAGCATGGCGACGGTACGGATTTCCTTGATCAGCGACGCGTTGAAGGTGATCTCGTTGAGACGGTTGAGTATCTCGGCTGCGGTATGCGGGATCTTGTCGCGCTGGATGGGGTTGATCTGGACGATGACGATATCCCGCGCCCGGCATTCCTCCATCAGCGGAAACAGCGCGGGATTGCCCATGTAGCCGCCATCCCAGTAGGCCTCGTCGTCGATTTCCACCGCCTGATGCAGGAAAGGCAGGCAGGCCGAGGCCATGAGAGCATCGCAGGTCATTTCCTCGCGCGAGAAGATGCGTTGCTTGCCCGTACGCACATTGGTCGCGCAGACGTACAGGTTCAAGTATTCGCACTGGCGCACACGCTCGAAATCCACCAGGTCGGTGACGATCTCGCGCAGGGGATCAACGTTCAGCGGGTTGAACTGGTAGGGCGACACCACGCGGCTCATGAAGTCGAGCGCCAGATAACCGGGGGAATAGTCGAGGCTCCAGTTGCCCATCCAGATATCCAGCGGTGTGCGCCGAATGGGGCTGAGCATGGCGGCCCGACTCACGGCCTGCCAGAACCCGCGTAGCGCCTCGCGGGCGGCCGGCTCGCCGCCGCGGGTCAGGGCGTCCGCCATGACCACGCCATTCATGGCTCCGGCGCTAGTGCCGCTGATGGCCTCGATACGCACCTGGGGCGACTCCAGCAGGTAGTCGAGTACCCCCCAGGTAAAAGCGCCATGGGCGCCGCCGCCCTGTAGCGCAAGGTCGATGGCCTTGGTGTGTGGCATGGGATCTCCGGGCGCTATGATGCGCTGCACAATTCAGCATAGCGTTGAATACCCCATACTGCGATGCTTATTCGGCAATTACCCCTGTCGCTTGTCGCCGTGTATTGTCGACTCACTCCCGCTCAATGAGGGAACCCATGTCGAGGCCGATCGTCGCCTCTATCGGGCCAAGCAGGGCGGGCGCAATCGAGTCGAGGGTGCTGAATAGGCGCTGGCTGGCTCACAAAGCCGCCCCCGGCTTTGACCGAGGGCGTGTCACCGCAGTCAGGCGGCGACCATGACCCTGTCGCCCTCGAACTTCACCGGCCAGGTACGCAGGCTAACGCCTGGTTCTTCCAGGCATGCCCCGTCGCGCAACCGATAGTGCTGTTTGTAAAGCGGTGAGGCGACGACTGGTTCTCCCTTCACATCGCCAATGATGCCGCGGGCGATCACGTTGGCGTTGCCCAGCGGGTCGTGGTTGTCCACGGCGAACAGCTCCGTCTCGTGACCCGGGATATAGAACAGCGCCACCTGGGCGGGACCGCCGGTCGTCTCCAACCACGCCGCCACGCCGGAAAATGCGACCAGATCCGCCTTGGAGCAGAGGGGTTGCCAGGTAACTTCATTCTTCAATGCCGTTGCAGTGCTCATGATGGTTCTCCTCGAATTAAGCCGGACGCAATTGGCCACGCTCGCTCGTCATGATGATGTCCGGGTCTGGGCGCGCGTCGTTGACGAAGCTGCGGAATCGCTTGAGCTTCTCGGGGTCGCTGATGGCATTGGCCCACTCGCACTCGTAGTTGTCGATGACCGTCTGCATCTGCTGTTCGAGCTCTTCGCCCAGGCCCAGGCTATCGTTACAGACCACGTCCTTGATGTAATCGAGACCGCCCTCGAGGTTTTCGCGCCACACCGAGGTGCGCTGCAGGCGATCCGCGGTGCGCACGTAGAACATCAGGAAGCGGTCGATGTAGCGGATCAGCGTCTCGTCGTCGAGGTCGGTGGCCAGCAGCTCGGCATGGCGCGGGCGCATGCCACCGTTGCCGCAGACGTAGAGGTTCCAGCCGTTCTCGGTGGCGATCACGCCGACATCCTTGCTCTGTGCCTCGGCGCATTCGCGGGTACAGCCGGACACGGCGAGCTTGAGCTTGTGCGGTGAGCGCAGGCCCTTGTAGCGGTTTTCCAGCTGGATCGCCATGCCCACGCTGTCCTGCACGCCGTAGCGGCACCAGGTGCTGCCGACGCAGGACTTCACCGTGCGCAGCGACTTGGCGTAGGCGTGACCGGTCTCGAAGCCAGCCTCGAGCAACTCGCCCCAGATATTCGGCAGATCCTCGAGATGCGCGCCAAACAGGTCGATGCGCTGGCCTCCGGTGACCTTGGTATAAAGATTGTATTTCTGGGCCACCTGGCCGAGCACCAGCAGTTTGTCCGGGGTGATCTCGCCACCGGGCACGCGCGGTACCACGGAATAGGTACCGTTCTTCTGCATGTTGGCCATGAAGGTGTCGTTGGTGTCCTGCAGCGGCACATGGGCGGCATCGGTGATGGGTTCGTTGAAGCACGAGGCGAGGATCGATGCGACTGTCGGCTTGCAGATATCGCAACCCAGGCCATGCCCATGCTTGGCGATCAGTTCGCTGAAGGTCTTGATGCCCTCGACACGCACGATGGAGTAAAGCTCCTGGCGCGTATGGGCAAAGTGCTCGCAGATCGACTGGTCGACTTCCACCCCCCGAGCTTCGAGCTCGCTATCGACCACGCTCTTGAGCAGGGCCGCGCAGCCACCGCAGCCGGTGCTCGCCTTGGTATCGCCCTTGACCGACGCCAGGTCGCTGGCGCCGGCGTCGATGGCGGCACAGATCGCCACCTTGGTGACGTTGTGGCACGAGCAGATCGAGGCCGAATCGGGCAGGGCGTCGGCACCCAGGGTCGGCGCGCCTTCCACACTCGGCAGGATCAGCGATGCCGGGTCGGCCGGCAGGTCGATGCCGTTCTGGGCATACTGCAACAAGGTGTCGTAGAGACTGTTGTCGCCGACCAGCACGGCGCCGATGGCTTTCTTGCCGTCCTTGGACACTACCAGGCGGCGATAGACGCCTTCGGACTCGTCACTGTAGCGATAGCTCTTGGCACCCTCGGTGGCAGCATGGGCATCGCCGATCGAGCCGACGTCAACCCCGAGCAGCTTGAGCTTGGTCGACATGTCGGCGCCGCTGAAGCTCGGCTCTTCGTCACCCTCGTTGCAGCACAGGGAGTCGGCCACGTTGCGCGCCATGGTGTACCCGGGGGCGACCAGACCGAAGATGCGGTTGCTCCATAGGGCGCATTCGCCAATGGCAAAGATCTCCGGGTCGGAGGTACGACACTGGTCATCGACGACGACCCCGCCCCGTTCGCCAATCTCCAGCTTGCACTCGCGAGCCAGCGCATCCTGAGGACGAATACCGGCCGAGAAGACGATCAGGTCGGTCTCGAGGTGTTCGCCGTCCTTGAAGTTCATGCGGTAACGGAATGTCTCGCCTGCCACGATCTCGGTGGTGGCGCGGTTGAGATGCACGCCCACGCCCAGTTCCTCGATCTTGGTGCGCAGTGCCTCACCGCCCTGGTCGTCGAGCTGTACCGGCATCAAGCGGAGCGCGAACTCGACCACATGGGCCTCGAGGCCCAGCGACTTCAGCGCATTCGCCGCTTCGAGGCCGAGCAGGCCGCCGCCGACCACCACGCCGCGCTTGGCGCCGTCGGCAGCGTCACGGATCTGGTCGAGATCGTCCAGGGTGCGATAGACGAGACGGTTGGGCTGGCCTTCTTCGGCGCCGGCAATCGGCGGCACGAAGGGGTAGGAGCCGGTCGCCAGGACCAGGCTGTCGTAAGCGTATTCACCCTGCGGCGTGACGATCCGGCTGTCATCGCGGTCGATGCGTGTCACGCACTCGTCCAGGCGCAGCTCGATACCGTTGGCGGCATAGAAATCAGCGTCGCACATGGCCAGCGACTGGGCATCGCGACCGCCGAAGTACTCGGAAAGGTGGACGCGGTCGTAGGCGCGATGGCGCTCTTCGCCGAATACCACGATGTCGTAGCGTTCGGTGGCATTGCGTTCGATGAGTTGCTCGACCAGATGGTGGCCGACCATGCCGTTGCCGATGATGATCAGACGTTGCTTGCTCATGGTTATGCGGCCTCCTCAAGAAGCGGTTTGGCATCGCCGGCGCCAAACAGCAGGGCCTGACGACAGGCGCCGAGATCGCGCCCGGCAAGGGATTGTTCGAAATACCAGGGGCCGAAGGCGGTGTCCCCGTAAAGCACGGCGCCTTCGAGACGGTTGTTGCGCAGCAGCAGTCGGCGATAGTCGCCATGCTGCGGGTCGTGATAGGTGAGCACTTCGTGACCGGCATCGGGCTCGATGGGGCCAAAGGCATACAGCGAGACACCGCTGACCTTGAGCTTGGTGGCGGTGGGCGCCTCGACATAGCCCTCGACGCTGTCGTGACACAGGCGGGCCGCCAGCACCTCGACCTGACGCCAGATGGGCTCGACCAGGCCATAGGTGCGGCCTTCGAATTCGCAGCACTCGCCCAACGCATGGATAGCGGGATCGCTGGACGTCAGCCAGGCGTCCACGACGATGCCACGTGCCATGGTCAGGCCCATCCAGGTGCCGAGTTCCGCATTGGGGGTAATGCCGGCGGCCACCACCACGCAATCTGCCGCCAGGCGGCGACCATCGGCGAGTTGCACGGCGCGTACGTTGCCCTCGGCGTCGCCATCGAAACCGCTCAATTGCGCGCCAGTGATAACCTCCAGACCGCGACGTTCAAGCTCATCCTGCAGCAGCGTGGCAGCGGTAATATCGAGCTGGCGGTTCATCAATTGCTGGCTGCGCTGCAGTACGGTGACCTGCATGCCACGCTTGCGCAGCCCTTCGGCGGCTTCCAGGCCGAGCAGACCGCCGCCCACGACAACCGCGCGGTTGCCGTCGGGTGTGGCGGTTTCGGCAGCGTGGGTCAGTGCGGCGGCATCGTCGAGATCGCGAAAGCCATGGATACCGGCCAGGTCGATGCCCGGCACGTCGGGCATGGCCGGACGCGAGCCGGTAGCGAGAACCAGACGGTCATAGGCAAGCACGCGACCGCTATCGGTCATTACATGACGCTGCGCACGGTCCACATCGATGACCCGTTCGCCAAGGATCAGGTCGACACCCTGGTCGGCATACCAGCCGGTGTCGCGCAGGGTCAGGGCCTCACGCTCGGTTTCACCGGCCAGCCAGGGCGAGAGCAGAATCCGGTTGTAGGCCGGCGCGCGCTCCTCGCCGATCACGGTGATGCGTTGTGGCCGGCGCTGATGCTTGAGCAGCGCCTCGAGCAGGCGATGCCCGGCCATGCCGTTGCCGACGATAACCAGATGCTCGTCCAGGCAAGCCTGGATGCCGGGTTGCGTTTCGTGGGTTCGCATGTTGCGTGTCTCCCATCAACGAAAAAGCGCCTGACGGCGGAAAGACTGCAGTGTCTTCGCTCCGTCAGGCGCCTTTGCCTAATTCGGTCTCACTTGCGTTGTGATGGCAGCCCTGTCAAGGGCTGCTGGATATCGAGCGCAGCGTGGCTGATCGCCCGGGATCGACAGTGATCCCTATCCTTGCTCAGGAATTAGCGAAGGGTGTGCCAGGACGAAGTTTATCCATTATCTTCAATGGATTGCCGTGTTCTGTTTAACAAGACGAAAGCGTTGGGTAGTCGCTTGGCGTGCACTGGCTGTGCAAAATCGGCTGCTGCTGCACCAGTGTGGCGCGATGAACTGAGCGCTTTCCACGGGCACAGCGATAAACAAAGGAAGTGGTTTTACGCAAATGTCTGTTTTGTAAGGATTGTCGTTTACCAGGCTCGGTTGTTGCTGCAGTAAGGTCTAGATTTTCGCGCCGTGTTCCCGGTGCTGTGCCAACGGCGGCACATCGCTAGACAGCAGTCTTGAGGGAACGACAGGTGAACCAATGATTCCGGGCAAAGGGGCCCGATCCGCCAATGGCGGGTCGGGCCCCTTTGCGTTGACAGGAGGCGACATGAATCAGGCTTCCACGACGTGTCCGTACTGTGGGGTCGGCTGTGGCGTGATTGCCACGCATGACGGCTGTACCGTGATGAGTGTCGAAGGCGACCGTGACCACCCTGCCAATTACGGGCGTCTTTGCGTCAAGGGTTCGGCACTGCATGAAACGCTGGGCAATCATGGGCGCCTGACCCGGCCCCGGGTCGATGGTGGCGAAGTGGATTGGGATACCGCTCTGGATACGGTCGCGACACGCCTGGCCGATATCCAGCGCAAGCATGGCCACCAATCCGTAGCGGCGTATCTGTCCGGCCAGTTGCTGACCGAGGACTATTACGTCGCTAACAAGCTGTTCAAAGGGTTTCTCGGTACGCCGCATCTGGATACCAATTCTCGGCTGTGCATGGCCTCGGCCGTGGCCGCCTACAAGCGCTCGCTGGGCGCCGACGCCGTGCCCTGCAACTACGAGGACTTGGAAGAGGCCGAGCTAGTGGTGCTGGTCGGCTCCAACCTGGCCTGGAACCACCCGGTGCTGTTCCAGCGCCTGCGTACTGCCAAGCAGCGCAACCCGCTGATGCGCGTGGTGGTGATCGATCCACGCGTTACCGATACCTGCGAGATCGCCGATCTGTATCTGGGGATTCGGCCCGGTAGCGATGCGCGGCTGTTCAATGGCCTGCTGGCCTGGATGGACGCCAAACGGCGACTCGACCGTATCTACCTGGAGCGCCATACCCAGGGCATCGACGAGGCACTCGCTGCCGCCCATCAGGAAGATTGTCGCATCGATGCCATTGCCAGCGACTGCGATGTCGATCCCGAACGCCTGGAAACGTTCTTCTACTGGTTCGCCACACAGCTTCACGTGGTGACGTTGTATTCCCAGGGCATCAATCAATCGAGCAGCGGCACCGACAAGTGCAACGCGATCATCAACTGCCATCTAGCGGGCGGCAAGATCGGCCTGCCCGGCGCCGGACCGTTCTCGATCACCGGCCAGCCCAACGCCATGGGCGGGCGCGAGGTGGGGGGATTGGCCAACCAGCTTGCGGCCCACATGGACTACCATACCCCCGGTGCCATCGATCGTGTCACGCGTTTCTGGGCGACCGGCTCGCTGGCGCCGAGTCTGCCCGAGGAGCCGGGGTACAAGGCGGTCGAGTTGTTCGAGGCCATCGAGCGCGGTGAGATCCGGGCCGTCTGGATCATGGCGACCAATCCCGGTGTCAGCTTGCCCGACGCCAATCGCATGCGTCGCATCCTGGCGGCCTGCCCGTTGGTGATCGTTTCCGACTGCATGGCCAATGCCGACATTCTTCAATACGCCGATATCGTGCTGCCGGCCTCGAGCTGGTCCGAGAAGGATGGCACCGTTACCAACTCCGAGCGGCGTATCTCGCGTCAACGCGGCATGCTGCCGCCGCCGGGCGAGGCACGCCACGACTGGTGGATCATTTCTCAGATAGCGACCCGCATGGGTTTCGGCGAAGCGTTCGATTACACGCATCCCGGCGATATATTCGACGAGCATGCGCGGCTTTCCGGATTCGAAAACGCAGGCGATAGCACCCGACCATTCGATATTTCCGGACTGGCCGGGCTCGATCGCGCCGCTTATGATGCGCTCGCGCCGATCCAGTGGCCGGTCAATGCCACGGCGCCTGAGGGCACGGCAAGGCTGTTCACCGATGGGCACTTTGCCACCCCGGATGGCCGCGCCAGGTTGATCCCTGTTCGCCCGCGTGGCCCTGAACAGGCCTTGAGTGAGTCTCGTCCATTACGCCTCAATACCGGCCGCGTGCGTGACCAGTGGCACACCATGACACGCACTGCCCGCGCTCCGCGGCTGATGAACCATCGCGCCGAGCCGTTCATCGAGGTGCATCCCGAGGATGCGGCAAGCCTTGACCTGAACGATCAGCAACTGGCTCGCCTGGACGGGGCGGGCGGTGACTACATTGGTCGCGTGCGTGTCTCGCATGCCATGCGCCGCGGCGAGGTCTTCGTGCCCATGCACTGGAACGACAGCTTCAGTGGCAAGGCACGCATGGGCGGGTTGCTTGCCGCCTATCTCGACCCGGTCTCCGGTCAGCCCGAGTCCAAGCATGGCGCCGTCGGGCTGGCGCCGCTGAACATCGGCTGGGAGGCCACGCTGGTTCTCGCCGCCGAAAGCGACTGCGCCCCGGCCTGGTGCGACGACAGTACCTATTGGGCCTATATCCCGTTGGAAAATTGCCGACGCTGGCAACTGGCCGGCGGGGAGTCAGGAAGCGCCTGCGGCGGGGTGGATAAAGTGCAGCGCGACTGGCTCGCCTGGGCGAAAGCCTACCTCCCTGGCGAGCCGGCACTGTGGGCCGAGGATGCCGGCAGTGGGAGGCTGCGTGCCGCCGGCTTCGAAAACGGCCGGCTGAGCTGGTGGCTGATGGTCGGTTCGCCTGCCGAGCTGCCCGCCCTCAACTGGCTGGATGCACGCTTTGCCGAGGCGGCACTCGACACACCGCTGCCCAGTGACCTGCGCCGCCGCCTGTTGGCTGGCTGCGATGCCGGTGAGGCCGATGCCGGCCCGACCGTGTGCAGCTGCCATCAGGTCGGTCGCAAGGCCATCGTCGAGGCCATCCGTCATGGCGATACCAGTGTCGAGGCCCTGGGTGCACGGCTGGCCTGTGGCACCCAATGTGGCTCCTGCATTCCGGAATTGAAATCATTGATCGAAGAGGAACATGCCCATGATCACGCTACTCAAGCAGTGGAAGCCGAAACTGCCTGACTTCCTGGGTTTCCTGCCCCGCCTGGTAGGCGGCTCGCGGGCCCTTTCGGTCACGAATGACCTGAAGCGGAATGACCTGGACATCACCCTGACCACACGAGGCGAGTGCCGGCAGGGCAAGGTCTACCTGGTAGGGGCCGGGCCGGGCAACGCTGACTTGCTGACACTGCGTGCCGCACGCCTGCTGGCCCAGGCCGATGCCGTCGTCTACGACCGCCTGGTCGGTGATGACATCCTGGCGATGATTCCCACCGGTCACGAGCGCTACTATGTCGGCAAGGCCGCCGGGCACCACAGCGTGCCGCAGGCCGAGATCGGCGCGATGCTGGTCAAATTGGCGCAGCAGGGCAAGTCGGTGGTGCGCCTGAAAGGAGGGGACCCTGGCATTTTCGGCCGCATGGGCGAGGAGCTCGGCGCGTTGTACGCCGCTAATGTGGAGTCCGAGATCGTTCCTGGCATCACCGCCGCCTCGGGAGCTGCCGCCGCGATGGGCATGGCGCTGACCGATCGTGCCCACGCCCAGCAGGTGCGTTTCATTACTGCCCAGCAATGCCGGGTCGACGGTACACCTGACTGGCAAGCACTGGCGCGCACCGATGAGACGTTGGTGTTCTACATGGGGCTGTCCAAGGTCGAAGCGATCAGCCGTGGCCTGCGTGGCGCAGGACTGCCCGACGACTGGCCGATGTTGCTCATCGCCAATGCCAGCCTGCCGGAACAACAGACCCTGATCGGGACGCTGGCAGACATGCCACAGACGCTTGCCGAAAATCCGCTGCCATCGCCGTGCCTGATCGTGGTGGGTAGCGTGGTTCGGATGGCTGAAGAGGCACGGCAGCACGAGGCGAAGACACAACGGGCATGAAGCGTCTCAGCTTACCTGTCCCGTTTCTGGGGGCTCCGGCCTTGCGGTGGCAGGTCGGTCGCTAAGTTGTGCCATCAGCGTATCTCCCCAAGCGCTTTCTGTACGTCGGCCATCGTCTCGTAACGTCGACCAGGAAGTTCATTCAGCACCTCGATGACTTCTTTCGCAGCCTGGTTGGCCTTGGCCTGCTTGATCAGGTCGGCTTTCGAGCAGGGAAAGCCCGTGCCCTTGAGGGCCTTGGTGATGCCGGCTGCCGAGGCCGTGGCGCTGGCTGCCTTGCCGCCGCGTTCACCGCCCTTGCTGCGATCGCCCTTGGGTTCGGTGATCTCGGGCTGCATGTGCGGTTCCGCAAGTTTGCCGGACTCCAGGGCGTCGGTTGGCCATTCCCGCTTCTTCAGGCCCAGCGTCTTGAACAGGTTCGGTTTGCCGGTAATCGTGACACCTTCCTCGCTCAGCTCTGCATGTGCGCCAATCATGAGAAACTGTGCGCTCTCGTAATCGAGCAGTTTGCCGTCATCGATATCGATCCAGCGCTTGTCAGCAAACTTATCCTGTAACCGTTTGGGATAGTTCGGCTTGGAATCAGGGAATCCGGGCACATCGATAGCGGGGTTGCGTACCGAGATTATATAGCTGGCCTCGGCCGGAATCCTCAACTCCTGCTGCGCCTTGCCGGGCTTTTCCGGGCTGAAAAGCCGGTAGGCCAGGCGCGAGCTATTATCACGCTCTAAGATCACATAGCGACCCTCGCCGGCAGGAATGGCCTCGCCCTGTTCCTGCTCGCCCCGGGTCTTGGTCTCGTATTCCATCGGAGCCAGCGCCTCGCCAATATCCTGCGGCTTGCCTGTCATGTCGTTCATCATCCACTCGCGCTGGGTGGATCGGGACTTGCCCTTGACGATGTCCGGCATGCGCTTCTTGCCTACCAGAAAGAGCCGGGCGTTCTGCGTATCGTCAGGCACCAGCACCACGTGCAGGCGCTGGATATCATCGAGGCTGTCGATCTTCTCGACATTGACCTTGGGACGATAGAAAAAATAGATATCGCCTTTTTCCACTGGATCGGTCATGGACCACCTCCCTGTGCGGAACACATGCTGGTGAATAAGCATCATTCTGGCGTAGCAGAAAGGGACTCCTCCTGCAAAACACGCTACCGCACAACATCCGGCGGATCGTCGCGAGAGGTCAATCCATCGTGTCGCGCTAAGCCATTCGGCGAGTCGCTATCCGTGTTGCACTATGCTGCCTAGACAGGACGTATCACGCTGCGTAATAACGGAAGGGCCATGCATACACATGACGTAAACGCTTGGAGGCACGACCACACTTTCGATCAGGACAAGTTCCACTCGGGGGAGCGACGGACCTTGATCGTGGTGTTCCTGACCTTGGTGACGATGTTCATCGAGATAGTCGCCGGGGTGGTGTATGGCTCGATGGCATTGCTGGCCGATGGCCTGCACATGGGCTCGCATGCCACGGCGCTGGGTATCGCAGCGTTCGCCTATGCCTATGCTCGCCGCCATGCCAGGGATCGTCGCTTCAGCTTTGGTACTGGCAAGGTCAATGCACTGGGAGGGTTCACCGGGGCAGTGCTGTTGGTTGGCTTTGCCGTTTACATGGGCATCGAGAGCGTCAACCGTTTCTTCAACCCGGTCGCCATCGTATTCGACAAGGCCATTCTGGTGGCCCTGGTCGGGCTGATCGTGAATGGCCTGTCAGCCTGGATACTCGGTGCGCATGATCATGCTCACGAGCATGGACATGAGCATCACCACCATGACCACAACCGTCGCTCTGCCTACTTCCATGTGCTGGCTGATGCCTTGACGTCCTTGCTGGCGATCTTCGCCCTGTTGGCGGCAAAATATCTGGGATGGCAATGGATGGACCCGATGATGGGGATCGTCGGCACAGTCCTCATCACCCGCTGGTCCTGGGGGTTGCTGCGAGATACCAGCCAGGTGTTACTCGATCGCCAAGCGCATGAACTCGATGATGAGGTGCGAAGCGTCATCGAAACTCATGCCAGCGACCGGATCAGCGATTTACATCTCTGGTCGATCGGGCCGGGTATCTACGCAGGTGTTATCGCCCTGGTTTCCAATGATCCGGCCCCACCTCACGTTTATCGAACCAGGCTGCAACAACGACTGCCTCAGCTCGTGCATGTCACTTTCGAGGTGGAGCCATGCCCGGGTCATTCCGGGCATGGTCTGCGAGGATGAGCCAGCCCCGTAACGTGGCTCTTGCTGTTCACCGAAGCCAGGAGAGCAACCTCACCGAGTCTCGTGAATGATCACTTCCACGCGGCGATTGGCTGCGCGTCCTGCCACAGTGTCGTTGCTGGCAATCGGCTGAGTGTCGGCATACCCGATGGCGCGCATCCGCGAGGCGTCGATGCCGGCTTCGCTCAGGTAGCGCAGGATCGAAGTCGCGCGCATGCTCGACAATTCCCAGTTCGACGGGAAGCGTGGCGTGTTGATCGGACGGCTATCGGAATGACCTTCCACCGAGATCGTGCCCTCCAGGTCGTTGAGCATCGTCACCAGACGCTGGATAACCTGGCGTCCTTCTTCCGTCAGGGCCGAGTCGGCGGAGTCGAACAGCAGGTGATCCTGGATACGCAGGGTGATGCCCTGCTTGATGCGCGACACCTCCACCCCCTCGATTGTCGGCAACGTGTTGGCTTCCTGGACGGCCTGGTCGATAGCGACGGCTGCCGCTACCGCCAGGGGATCGACGAGCGGCCTGGCTACGGCCAGTGCGGCGTCCACGGCAGTCTCGCTGATCGTTGGCAGTGTCACCACGGCAATGGCGGCTGCCTGTGCTTCGGCAGTGACTTCAGCCACCCTGACGACATCGACTGCTGCGGCGATGGCCGCTTCGTTGACCAAGGGTGGGGCTTCGGCGAGTGCGACCGAGTCGATTGCGGCCTGCACGGCCTCGTCGGCGAGCGCCGGTGCGGGTGGCACGCTGGCTGCCGTTTCGGTGGCGTTCACGGTGGCTGGAGGGCGCAGCAGATCGACCAGTCCGCTCGCCTGGCCCGAGACTGTCAGCAACAGCACGAACAAGGCGACCAGCAGGGTCATGATGTCCAGGTAGCTGACCATCCACCCATCGCTGTCGCGTTCTTCGGGATGAATGGCCAGCAGGGCATCGTGACGATGTCCGGAGGCGTGCCGATCAAGCATGGGTCATCGCCCCATTGCCACCGGGCGTCTTGTTGCCCAGGGACTTGTCCGGCGATACCTCGCGAATCTCGTCATGATAATTGGCCATGAACGAATTCAGCGTTTCTTCGATAAAGGAGGGCAGGCGGCGCTTGGACATCAGCGCGATGCCCTCGAGTACCATGTTCATGGCGATCAGGCGCTCCTCGGTGCGGCGCTCCAGCTTCACCGCAATCGGCTTGAAGACCAGGTTGGCCAGCAGGATGCCGTAGAAGGTGGTCAGCAGGGCAACGGCCATGCGCGGTCCGATCTCGGCCAGGTTGCTGGTGTTCATGATTTCCAGCATGTTGACCAGCCCCACCAGCGTGCCCAGCATGCCGAAGGCCGGCGCATAGCTGGCCATGGTGCGAAAGATATGCGCTTCGGCCAGTTCGCGGGCCTTGAGGCGGGCGATGCGCCAGCGCAGCAGGTCGATGATCTCCTCTTCCTTGGTATGGTCGATTACCAGTTGCACGCCAGTGCGCAGGAAGGGATTGCGAGTCCCCTGCAGCGCCTTCTCCACGGCCCTTACGTTGCCCTTGAACCACAGCCGCGACATGTCGACCAATTCCTTGATGTCGTCATTGACATAGCTGTCTTCGCGGCGGAAGACGATGCCCACCAGGCGTACCACGCGCAGCACCTCGCGAAGCGGGTAGCTGATGAAGGTAGCCGCAAGCGTACCGGTAACGACGATCGCCAGCCCGGGCAGGTTGACGAAACTCATCGACGACTCCGCGCTGAGCAGCAAGACACTGGCCAGCATGAGGCTACTGGCGACGATACCGATGAGGGTGGAAGGATTCATGCGGGGCCCCGAGTGGCTGCGATTTACTAAAGTAACGGCGATACCTGCCGATACTTTCGGTGAAGACCGATTTTCAAGGCTCTAGCATAGCCGTATCGGCTGGCGACAAAGCTTGGAAATACGCCCTCAGAAGGACTCAGTTCTTGGCGTGGTGGATTACGGCGCTCAATACAGGCGCCTCCAAGTTATATCGAAGAAGGCAATAAAAAGGCCAGTTTTGTTAAACGGGGTTGTTGTAAATAGACATTTGGGGTTGGTGGTTTTTTTATGTTTATTAAGCAGCGGTTATCAATATATTGCTTCGTGCGCATTAAATTTTTTTAGTGATATTTGTTGACCTAAGCCAGGTTTCGGCTTCGTAATCTATCCCAGACCAGTCGGTATTGAAACAGCAAATCATTACGGAGTCGTTGCGCCCAATGCAGGGGATGAGTCTGTTTCTCACTGTTTCCGCTCTATTGTTTGTCTTTATCAGGCAGTGCTGGTCCATTGCCCAGCAGTGATCATAAGATTCCAGGGTTTCGTAAAAAACGGCATAATCGTCATGCATTTTCAGATTATAGCATACGAGCAAAGTCTTCATTTTATTCTTGCCTCTTTTTCCCCGCTCACCATGGCGCTTCTGCAGTGGTCTGTTGTTGGAGTTGCGCTCATCGCTCAGACTCAGCAATTTCAACCAGTTTTTCGAAATCGGTTATAGAGTATTCATGGCCACGCGCCATCAATATTTTTTTATATTGAAAGCGGCTAACCAGCCGACTGGCAGTTTCAAAGGCCATGCACAGATAATTAGCAATCTCACAGCGTGTCATGGGAAGCCTGAAATTATAGGCAGAAAAACCCTGCGACCGAAAACTCGACGACATGGTCAAGAAAAAGCGAGCCAGACGAACGTCCGAGGAATGCATCAGCACGTACCGCATATGGTTACGTTCATGCTGCATGGCTCGGCTCAGGTAACATAACAATCTCAAAAAATTCTCTCGCGCTCCAGGAAATTCCTCGAGTCGAGAAAAAGGGATATGAATGATACCGGCAGTCTCTAGGGCTGTTACCTTACCCGAATACCTTCTGCTCTCGATTGCATCCAGCCCGATAACATTACCAGGGAGGAAGAAGTGTGTGACTTGTTCCCCTAAGCCCACGTCCCGGTAACTTTGTTTCAGCATCCCGCATCGCACGACATATAATCCATGGAAACGTTCGTTTTGCTTAACAAGTATTTTCTTTCGCCTAAGAGCAGGGAGCGTGCTGTAATCATCGAGGAGCGCATCAAAGTCCGGAAATTCGGTTAGGAAAGGTAACGTATCCTGTTTTGAGGGAGGGGCTTGTGTTAATCGCATGTTAAAATTCCTCTAGCCCCTTGTGTTACAGGCATGTCAGGTGAAATTAATTTAAGGTTATTCGTTTTTGTGATAAATAGCTAAAAGACACATGTTTCTAACCACTTGGATGCACAATAATTAGAAGAGGGTGGTATGGCTAAAAGGTGATAGTCGCGACGATGGCATTGAGGGCATGCCGGTAAAGAATGTTCTTTTTTAGCGTATACAATTATTTTACAAAAGCGACATCTGAAAAGACGTCTTTCCATGCTTGTCTCACTTGAATTGTATGGTTCTGTTTGCAAAGTAAATCCTCCTCTAACAGTGCATGAAGAAGGGTTGCGCCTCCATGAATTACTTTTTCGTTCCTTGAATAAAAAGGTAATGACAGTTGTAGTGACTAGTCTTCTAGTGAAAAAGTTTGCGATTAAATGCCAGTCTCCTCTACCAATAAGGGCATGCATTTCAAGCCTATACCTAGTTAAGAGATGTTTCAAAGTCTTATTGCAAAACAGACGAACCTACGTTGATGAGTCTGGGGCGGCTGAACTGGAGTAATAATGCGTGCGGAATAGCTTTTTTAGCTAATTTCAGGGATTTATTGGCAAGCTACGGCAATCCTCTGCGGGGCCACAGCACCGTTAGAGCGCTTTCATCCTGACCGGCCATAACCGCAATGAAGGATATAGCGCTCGCATTCGCTGACGGTAAACCGATCGAGTTGTGAGCCAACCGTCGACCAGAGCGTATCGACGGTCCGGGCAGCGGCGTTGCGCAGCAGTGTCTTCAGCTTCGCAAAGACCTGCTCGATAGGGTTGTAATCGGGGCTGTAAGGGGGGAGGTAGCGCAACTCGGCGCCCCGCGCTTCGATCGCGTCCCGCACGCCAGCGACCTTATGCGAGCCCAGGTTATCCATGACGACGATATCGCCATCACCCAGCGTCGGGGCCAATGCCTGTTCAACCCAGGCGCGGAAGGCTCGTCCGTTGATGGGTCCATCGAGAACCAGCGGGGTGACCAGTCCCTGGGTACGAAGCGCACAGAGAAAGGTGGTGGTCTTCCAGTGGCCGTAGGGGACGTAGCCGAGGCAACGTTGGCCGCGAGGCGAGCGACCCCGGCGAGGAGTTATGTGGGTACTGGCCCAGGTCTCATCGAGAAAGACCAGCCGCCGCGTATCGAGATAAGGCAGCTCAGCCGCCCAGGCGTGCCTTGCCTGGGTTACATCAGGACGTGTTGTTCGGCCGCGTGAACTGTTTTTTTCAAGGTGAGCCCCAGCCGGCGCAAGGTCTTCCACATTGTTGCCAGACATACCCGGCGGCCATGCTCATCCTCGACCCACTGGCATAACTGGGCCAGTGTCTGGTCAGGTGTCGCCGCCACCCGTTCGGCTAGGGCGGTTTCGAGACCACGGAGCCGGAAGGGAACATGGCTGCACTGGGGGCCCGCGGCAAGCAGGCCCCGTCGCTGCCGTGACCGTACCCGGGCCACATAGGATTCGCTTACGGAAAAGCGTGTGGCCACTTCACGCAGGGAACCGCTGGCCACCATGACCCGGTCACGTAGATCCTGCCCGTAGGCCTGCCCCCGTCGCCATCCCATAGAGCCTCCTCCCTGAGCGCTACCTCATGTGCCTTGTGTCATTTTGGTAGCCTGTTCCAGGTACTGCCAACGAGTCAGTTAAAATAAAACCGCTCTAGTGTGGTCATGAATCTCAAGCACAAGGGCTCCTCACAAGGGTACAAAGTCGGCAGGAATATTGGCTCGTCGAGGGTGACCATGACATTGACTGCAAGGTCGGGGAGTCGATGTGGTGAAATTGAAATCTGAGTTTGTAAAGAGAGTGAGACGGACATCTCTCGGCGCTTCTGCGTCGGCCAACGAGCGAGGGCCATCCCCGCGCCGAGTAAACCAAACAGCACACCGACACTTCCCTGCGCGCTCGTCGAACAGCAGCATGGCCTAGGCCACGGTCGTGGCCGGCGTCAGTGCGATCAATGCGGCAAGGGCAACCTGCTGAAACGGCAACCTGGGGCAGGACCGGTAGTGGCCTTGCCTACTCGATCACCGAAGCAAAGACATCGTTGATCTTGGTCAGTGCAGGCTTGATCAAGGGTACCGGCGTTTCCCGCTTCATCAACGCCTCTTCCGCCGTAGCTGCCGGTAATGGCCAGCGCAGCCAGCCAGCGCAGCGGTTCAGGCTCCCAACGCTTGATGATCCGCCGGTGGCTGGCATTGGCATAGGCCCACGGTTTGGCGGTGAATTCGGTCTCACGCTCGAGGATCAGATCGGCCAGCGTGCGGCCGAACAGGTGCGAGCCCGCCACGCCTTCACCGGCGTAGCCTCCCGCCGTGGCGATACCGGCCTGACGGTCGACGATGGCATGGGGGCGGAAGTTGCGCGACAGCCCCAGCGAACCACCCCAGCCATGCGTGATCTTCACCTCTTTCAGGATCGGAAAGAAGTCGCTCAGCAAGGCATGACGCATGCGAATTTCCGCCTCGGTGATCGCCTGGTCGTGCTTGGGGCGGGCGCCCAGGCGGTAGGTGCCGCGTGCGCCGAAAACCAGCCGACCGTCGGCGGAGCGGTGGCCGTAGGTGATGATGCGGCTGGCGTCGGCAAAGGCGGGGCGGCCGGCCATGCCGATTTCCTGCCAGACAGCGTCGGGTAAAGGCTCGGTGGCGATCACCATGCTCTGGACTGGGATGACGTGCTTCCTGAAATCATGGAAACGTTGGGCGTAGCCCTCGTTGGCACAGACGGTCATCGGCGCCTCGATCATGCCATGCGCGGTGGTAACGGTGTGGTGGTCGATGGCAATGGCCCGGCTATGCTCATGAATCGTCACGCCCAGTCGCTCGAGCGTCTCGGCCAGTCCATGGACCAACTTGGCGGGATTCACGGTAGCCACGTGGCGATGGAAGATACCGCCGTAGGCCTCGCGAAAACGCACCTTTTCCGACAGTTGATCGGCGTCCAGCCATTGGCAGGCGTCCTCGTCATGGCCGAGTTCGTGAAGATGGTGCAGATAGTCACGTTGAATGGCGATCTGGTCGCGGTAGCGGGCGGCGGCATAGACGGCCCCGCCCTTGTGGAAATCCGCTGCTATGCCCTCGCGGGCCAGCACGTCACCAAGTGCATCGACGTTGTCGGCCAGCAGCCGGCAACAGGCGCGCCGCGCTTCCAGCGGCAGGGTGCCGAGATGACGCTCCAGGCCGGCGAGGTTGCCGATGACCCAGCCGCCGTTGCGACCGGAGGCCCCATGGCCGACACGCTCGGCCTCGAGCACGGCAATGTCGAGGCTCGGCGCGAGGGTCTTCAAGTAGTAGGCCGTCCATAGACCGGTGAACCCGGCACCGACGATGACGACGTCAGCCTCTACCCGGCCTTCGAGACGTGGGCGTGGCGCAAGGCGCTCGGCAAGCGAGGATAACCAGAAGTTGTTGTACGAATCGTGAGTCATGGGCAACGCCAGTTGTCGCAGGGCCTTCTCGGCATGATGCCACAGCAGGTCATCTTGAGCGCCAACGGCAGCGAAACTTCATCTTCCGGTGTGTGCAGCCATCAATACTGCAATGCCTGGCTGAGGTAGCGCTCACCACGCAGCATCTGGCGGATGGCGTTAGGCAGCTCGTCCGGGTCACCCTTGAGGACGTAGCCACGCGCGCCCGCGGCCAACGCCTGCTCGGCATAGCGGCGTTCGCCATGGCCCGAAAGAATGGCGCACGGTAGCTCGGGGCGGCTGGCTCTCAGCGTGGCAATGAAATCGAGACCGCTCACGCCGGGCAGGGACAAATCCACGAGAACGAAATCCGGCGATGCCTCGTCAAGGTGCTGCAACGCATCCTCGCCCGAGTCGGCGGTATCGCAGACTTCCATGTCCTCTTCCAGTGAAAGGAATTCGCGCAACATCTCTTTCATGTAGGCATGATCTTCGACAACGAAGATGCGTGCCGGTGTGTCCATGTTCATGCAATATCGTCCTTGATAATTGACATATTCGTTACTCGTTCGGACGCTTCATGCTTTCCGTGCAGGTACCTTCACGAGTATAGAAGTCCCGTCGCCGGGAGTGCTGTCTATTTTCATGCTGCCCCCCAGTAAACCAAGCCGCTCGCGAATACTGATGAGCCCGAAGCCGGGTTGCTCGTGCTGCTTCGCTTCCATGGCGGCCAGGTCGAAGCCGTGCCCCGAGTCGCTGACGCGGATGCAGATGTAGTCTTCCGAATGATCCAGTTCGACACGAACCCGGTTTACCCCGGCATGCTTCTTGGCGTTGAACAGCAACTCCCGTACGACTTGGAAGAGCAACACGCGCAGGTCTTCGTCAGGCGTATAGGGCGGCGTCCGCGTTTGCAGTTCGACATCGAGATCATGAAGCTGCTTCATCTGGCGCTGCAGCCATTCGAGCGCCTCGGCCAGTCCCTCCTGCTTGAGGATGGGGGGGCTCAGGTCCACGGTAAGCTGACGGGTCGTCTCGATGGCTTCACCGATCCAGGCCAAGGTCGAGGCGAGTGTCTCTTTCGATTTCTCGGGGCCGGAAGCGCCTAGTTGCTCTTGAACCAGGCGCATCTTCATTTGCAGCCCATAGAGCAACTGTTGCAGATCATCATGAAGGACTTGCGAGACCCGGCGGCGCTCTTCCTGCTCGGCCATGGTCAGCTTCGAGGCCAGGTCACGGACTTCCTGGGTGCGTTCATTGATACGCGTTTCCAGGGTTTCGTTGAGATTCTTCAGCTTTTGCTCGGCAAGCTTCTGCTCATTAATGTCGATATTCATGCCGACCCAGCCGCGAATCATGCGGTCCGGGTTGCGCAGTGGGCTAGCCCGAACCTCGGTCCAGCGATACTGGCCGCTGGGAGCATGAAAAAGGCGGAATTCTATATGTAGTGGCTTGCCTGCTTTGACGGATTTTTGCCATTTTGCTTGTGCTCGCTGGCGATCATCGGCCTTGACGGCCTGAAGCCAGCCCCAGCCTTTGAATTGCTCGTGGGTCTGGCCCGTGTAAACACGCCAGGAAGGCGAATCTTCACTCACCGAACCATCGGCCTCGGTAGTCCAGATGATCTGGGCCGAGGTGTCCACGAGCACACGAAAGCGCTCCTCACTGGCTCGCAGATCCTCCTCAAACCGTTTGCGGTCGGTGATATCGATGAAGGTAATGACCACGCCGCTGATATAATCGTCGGAACTGCGATAGGGGCGGATGCGTGTCAGATACCAGCGTCCCAAGTCGTCCTGGATCTCGCGGCTGAGCGGGGCGAGTTCGTGCAGAACATGCTGGGCATCGTTGGTCAGCGAGGCATAGCCGAGCCGGTGCGTCAGGTCGGAGAGCGGCCGGCCGCGGTCGGCCACGCGGATGTTGAAGAGCGAGCCGACCTGGGGAGTAAAACGCTGGATACGCAACTCACGGTCCAGGAAAATCGTCGCGATGTCGGTGGCGGACAACAGGTTCTGCAGATCATTGGAGAGACGGCTGAGTTCCTCAACCTTGTGGCGGTTTTCCTGATTGACCGTGGCCAGTTCCTCATTCATCGACTGCAGTTCTTCCTTGGAGGTCTCGAGTTCCTCCATGGTCGAGCGCAACTCTTCGTTGGCGGACTGCAGTTCCTCGTTGGCTGCCTTCATTTCCTCCTGACTGGTCTCGTATTCTTCAACCACCGATTGCAGCCGCTGCTTGTTGAGATCCAGTTCGGCTTCGAGCTCCCTCGATGAGTGTTCGATATTGTCTTCCGCCGGTGGTCCGCCTTCGCGCACCGTTTCCTTGCGCTCCTCGAAAAGGATCAGTATCAGCCCCTGATCCTCCTGCCTCTCCGCAGGCCGGACATGCATGATCACGTGGCGCCATTCACCCTCCAGCATGAGCGGAATCGGCTTCGAGCGCACAGGTAGGGTATCCCTGTCGACAGCCACGATGGCGGCACGAAGTTCCAGGCGCAGTTCTTCACGGACCAGCTTGAAGACTTGTGATGTAGGCTCACCACCGGGGTGCACGAGGAAGCGCCCGGCATGCTCGGAAAAATGCACGACCTTGTGTTCGGGGTTGATCAGGATACTGGGAGGCGCATAGCGCTCGACCATCTTCTGGTGCAACTCGCCATAGGAGCGTTGTACCTGTACGGGAGCCTGATTGCTGTCGGGGGGGGGGCGCTGGTGGCTCTGGGGGCGGGGAAACACCGGCAAGTGCAAGGCATGCGTGGGCACGTTACGCTTGCGATACAAGCAGAACTGCTTGTTCTCAGTATAGAAGAGGTCGGAGCGGTCGGCGGTTTCCGAGGTGCCGAGCAGCAAGTGGCCGTCCGGTTTAAGCGCGTAGTGAAAGACCTCGATGACATCCTGCTGAATGTCGCGCTGCAGGTAGATCATGACATTGCGACAGGTGATCAAGTCGAGCTTGGAAAAGGGAGGGTCGCCCAACAAATTGTGCGGTGCAAAAACCACGATTTCCCGGACTTCCTTGCGGATCCGGTAGCCTCCGCTTTCCTGAGTGAAATAGCGCCGCAGCCGGCCTTCCGAGATATCGATTTCTATATCACCGGTATACAGGCCTTCACGAGCCGTCTGCAGGGAGTGCTCGTGCAGGTCCGAGGCGAAAACCTGCAACTGTGGCGGCGCGTCGTGGTTGGCGGCCGCTTCCAGCAACAAGATCGCCAGTGAATAGGCTTCTTCACCAGTGGCGCAGCCCACTGACCAGACACGCACCTGATCCTCTGGCCCCTTGCCTTGGAATATTTGGGGGAGCACGTCGCTTTCGAGTGTGTCAAAGGCTTCATTGTCCCGAAAGAAATTGGTGACCGTGATCAGGAACTCATCGGACAGCGCCCGGGTTTCCTCCGGGTTTTCACGCAGCAAGTCGAGATAGTGGCTCAGTTCTTCAACATGGTGCAGTTGCATGCGCCGCTGGATGCGGCGCATGACCGTGGAGCGTTTATAGCGGCTGAAGTCTCGGCCGGTACGGGCACGGATCTGTACGAAGATTTTCTGCAATGCATGCCGTTGCACCTCGTCCAGTTCCTCACCGTCCTGCGGCACCTGAATACGCGGGCGGGTATGGGCATAACGCAGGATCTCGCCGGGGATTTCGTCGATGGGCAGTACCTTGTCTATTATACGGGTAGAGATGGCGCTTTGTGGCATACCATCGAATTCCGCCTCGTTGGGATCCTGCACGATCGTCAGACCGCCGCGGCCCTTGATCTCCTTGATGCCCAGCGTACCGTCGGATCCGGTCCCGGTGAGAATCACGCCGATGGAGTCGCCATCGTGGGTCTCGGCTAACGTGCGGAGAAAATGGTCGATGGGGGCGCGATCGCGACGTTTCTCTTCTAGTTCAGTTAACCGCAGATGAGTATCGATGGTATTGAGGTTGCGGCCCGGAGGGATCACATACACATGATCTGCCAGCAGAGGCACGGTGTCGGTCACCTGCTGTACTGGCATGCTGGTCGACGGCTGCAATAAATCGGCCAGATGGCTCTTGTACTCCGGCGACAAGTGCATGACCACGACGAAGGACAGGCCGGAATGTGCGGGGACGCGTTCGAAAAATCGTTTTAGCGCGGCCAGTCCCCCCGCGGAGGCGCCGATGCCGACCACAGTTGTCGGCTTTTCACCGTGATTGGTACCGATCTGCACGACTCTCGATTCGCCCTGAGACTTCCCGGTCGGCCTGGCACTGGTGGGATTGTCATCTTTCATGGTTCGTCTTTCCTTGGTCTGACCGGGTAAGCACTGAACGCTCCATAATCAGCCATCGGTAAAGGAAATACTAGGGACCGAAGACAGAGGTCTTGGGCCAACCTGAGGTTGCCGTTGGGTTGAATGACGGTTAGAAGGGGGCCAATCGATAGGCTTCGGGCCTGACCAATTTATTGACTTGCCCCAGTTGGCCGAAATCGACTCTGGACAGGATGTGATTCATGGCAAGTTCGCTGCGTGACGTGTTCCTGACCACGCGGACGCGGCAGGGCTGGCCGGACTCGTCGAGCTCCATGACCCAGGCCAGGTAGCCATGGCTGAACCTGACCAGGCTGCCGATGGGGTAGAAACCGTGGCGCTGCACGTAGCGGGTCACCCAGTGCTTGTCGAAACGGTCGGGGCGGTTGTAGAGATACCGGTAGGCTTCGATCGCGGTCTTGGCCGGACGGTCGCCACGTGGGCGCGTCATCGCATCGAGTACGTCGACGACCGCCGCCATGCGGGCGATGGCCGATAGCGACTCGGCACGATAGCCGTGGGGGTAGCCCGATCCGTCGAGGCGTTCATTGATGCAGCCGATGATGTTGTGACGCAGGGAGGTGTCGATCCCCTCCAGCGGCGCCAGACGATCCAGCAATAGCACGACATGCTCGCGCAGGCGTTCGCGCTGCGCGTCATCCAGCGCCCCTTCCAGGCTGTGCAACGACTCGTCCAGCAGCAGGACCTTGCCCATGTCATGCAGCAGGGCGGCGGCGACGGCGGCTCGGGCGCGTGAGGCGTACTCCGGCTCGGCCAGCATCAGGTCGCCGAGCTTGGCTGCCACGTTGATGGAATGCTGGATCCATTGTGGCTCGCTGCCCAGACACGCCAGCGCATAGAGGCACTGCTGGCGGCGTTGTGTCAGTAGACGCAGCAGCGTATCGGCACAGCCGAGCATGGCATCGCTCGATATCGGCTGGTCGTTCTTCAGGGCAAGCAGGGTGATGTGCAATTGACGTGCGACTTCGCGTAGGGTGCGCACCAGTGGCGTACTTTCGGTCAGGTCGCGTTGCCGCTGGGCCTGGCGACGGCTGCGCAGCGGCGTTTGGAAGAGCGGCGATGGTCGGGCAAGGCGTCCACCGTGGCCACTGCGGTAGGCGGCTTCGTGTTCGGCCTCGTTGACATAATGCACCAGGCGGTTCTGGCGCTCGGGGGACAGGTTGTGAAATGCGATGCCCACCGCCGCGTTGTGAGTGCGTCCGGCCGGTCCGACATGACGGACGGTGCCCGAGGCAATGAATTTCTCGCCGTTGGGGAATTCGAAGCCCACCGTGGGCAGGGTATCGCCGACCTTGAAGAAGGGACTGTCGGCGAAGGGGACTTCCATCAGGCAGCCGCCTGCCGACAGGTTGCGTAACTCCCCGGCTACCGGGGGCTGCGTGGGCAACACGGCGGCGTAGGCCCTGGTGTGCATGCCCTGGATGAAGGGGATACGCAGGCTGCGGCGTTTCGAGGTCGTGTAGAGGGCGCGTGGCAGGCGGCACTCGATTGTCAGGCAATCGCCATCGCGACAGACGTCGAGCGGAGCCAAATTTTTGAAGTGCAGCGTGTCGGAGAGGCTTTCCGCTCTCAGTGTCAGGGCCTGCTCGCCAATTTCCGCGGCGTTGAGACTCTGGGCGTCGGTCAGCGTCAGGGTAAGCTGGCGCCGCTCGGGATCGACGACGGAAAGCCGCACCGGAAAGGCGGTAGGGGCGTTGTCGAGAGTGACAGTGAGCGAGTGGGTCGCGTTGCCCAGGCTATCGACGACATCGGCGATATGCGCGGCGTCGGTAATCTCGACCTGGCGTGGCCGTTCCTGCGTATTGAGTTCCATGGCATGGCCTGTCTTTCGTGCCGTCACCCCATGTGATCGGCGATATCCCGTTATCGTTATTCTTCAGCGTACGCAGTGTGACGAACGCTTGTTTCAGTATGTTACCCATCAACGTGTCTCGAATGCCACGCTGCGTATCAACGCTACCACCGGCATGCCCACGTCGAGCCCCATTTCGTCGAGGGCATGGCGTGTCAGCCGGGCGCGCAGTGCCTGGCCACTCACGCTCAGGCCCAACTCGACGCTGGCGCGGGAGCCGTCCAGAGGCTCGATGCGTTGGATAACTGCATGGAGTCGGTTGCGATAGCTGATGTCTCTTGGCTCGGTCAGGGCAAGCGCCACGTCACGCACCGGAATACGCAGGCGCAAGCGTTGACCGGGGCTGGCATCGAGCCTGGGGACGCTCAGTGTCTGTCCATCCTCGAGCGTCAGCCGAGTCAGGGCGTAGTGAATATCGTGCATCTCCACACGGGCGGCGATGACCGAGGCTGCATCGAATCCGCCTAGGTGCTCGGTGAGATCGAAGCGGTTGAGCAGGACGTCCAGGCGGCCCTCGGCGCGTACCTGGCCCTGGTCGAGCAGGACCAGGTGGTCGGCGATGGCGGTGAGTTCGTGCGGGTCGTGGCTGACGTAGACGATAGGGATATCGATATCTCTCGCCAGTTGATCGATATAGTGCAGCAATTCCTGCTTGCGGGCACCGTCGAGGCCGGTCAGGGGCTCGTCCATTAACAGCAGGCGGGGTGCGGTAAGCAGGGCCCGACCGATGGCGACGCGGCGTGCCTCACCACCGGAAAGCGTGGCCGGTAAACGCTGCAACAGGTGGCCGATGCCGAGCAGCTCGACAATAGCATCGACGCGTGAGCGCATCGAAGGGTGCAGGCCATAGGCGAGATTGCCGCGTACCCGGTAATGGGGAAATAGTCGGGCTTCCTGAAAGACCACGCCCAGGCGGCGGCGATGCGGCGGTACCTGAATGCCGCGACGGGTGTCGGTCAATGTCTTCTCACCGAGCCGAATGGTGCCGCTGTCGGGGCGATCGAGCCCGGCAATCATGCGCAGCAGGCTGGTCTTGCCGCTGCCCGAGGCGCCGAACAATGCCGTGACGCCCTTGCCGGGCAAGGTCAAGCTAGCTTGCAGGTGGAACTCGCCCTGGCGTCGCTCCACGTCCAGGCTCAGGGCCGTGCCGTTGTTAGCATGGAAATGGGTGACGGAAGTCGCGTCGGGCATGAGTGTTGGCCGAAGTCAGCGCTGACTGTCGCGTTCGCGCAGCCGGCGGCGGGCCAGGCGGGCCAGCCACTCCGAAACCAGCAGCGACAGCATGGCAATGATGATTGAAAGCACGCACAAGCGTGCGGCGGCGGCTTCCGCGCCTGGCGTCTGGATCAGCGTGTAGAGCGCCAGGGGCAGGGTGCGTGTCTCGCCGGGGATATTGGAGGCGAAGGTGATGGTCGCGCCGAACTCCGACAGGGCCCGGGCAAAGGCCAGTACCGTACCGGTAAGCAGGCCCGGCAACGCCAGCGGCAACGTGATGGTGAAGAATACCCGCCAGCGGTTGGCACCCAGGGTACTGGCCGCGGCTTCCAGCTTGACGTCCACGGCTTCCAGGGAAAGGCGCACGGCGCGCACCAGCAATGGAAAGGCCATCACACCGGCGGCGACCGCCGCGCCTTGCCAGGTGAAGGGCAGCGTTACGCCGAACCAGGCATCCAGCCATTGCCCCAGCCAGCCCTGGCGGCCCAGCGAGATCAGCAGTAGATAGCCCACGACCACCGGTGGCAGCACCAACGGCAGGTGCACGATGCCGTCGAGCAGCGCCTTGCCGCGAAATTCGTGGCGGGCCATCAGCCAGGCCAGTGCCACCCCGGGCACGAGAATACCCCCGACCGCGGTACCGGCCACGCGTAGACTGATGAGGATGGCTTGCCATTCGGCCTCGGTGAGCATCGTTGTATCCGAGGTCAATGAGCGCCGGTGTCAGCAGGCAGGAAGCCGAAGCCGCTGAAGACCGACATGGCCTCGTCGCCTTTCAACCAGTTCAGGAAGGCCTGGGCCGCCGCGTCAGGTGCTTTGCCGATCAGCGCGGCGGGATAGGTGATCGGTGCATGACTGTCGCTCGAAAATTGTCCCAGTTGACGTACCTTGTCGCTGGCCAGGGCGTCGGTGCGATAGACGATGCCCAGCGGTGTCTCGCCGCGCTCGACCAGTGCCAGGGCGGCACGCACGTTGTCGGCGCGGGCCAGTCGCGGCTCGAGAGCGTTCCATTCACCGATTGATTTCAGGGCCTGCCTGGCGTAGATGCCGGCGGGAACATGGGCCGGATCGCCCACCGAAAGCCGCTGTCTGTCCTCCAGGCGTTCTGCCAGAGACGCGCCCTCACCGGGCGAGAACGGTTCAATATCAGTTTGGGGCGAAGCAATCAGCACCAGGCGATTCTGCAACAGCTCGGTGCGTGCCTGTAGCGAGATACCCTGCTCGGCCAACCAGTCCATCCAGCGCTCGTTGGCGGAAATGTACAGGTCGGCCGGCGCGCCATTGGCGACCTGGCGGGCAGCGGTGGATGACGAGGCATACACCGGCACGATATCGACATCGTGGCTCTGTTCGTAGCGTGCGGCAGCGGCATCCAGGGCATCGGTGAGCGAAGCGGCGGCGTAGACGTGAACGGATGACGCGGCATTTACCGGCAGGGCCAGCATGGCGAGCGTGATCAGGGAAAGTCGGGCGAGACGGTGGCACAAGGCGTTGCAGGGTAGCATGACGTTCTCGCTATGTATGAAAGGAAATAACGGGGCAACTATAGCGTCTCGGTTTTTCGTGCGCCAGCCGAGGAGACGCCATCTGTGTCAGGAGGGAGTCTCCGGTGTCGTTTCCAGCAAGGCCAGCAATTCCCGAGCCTCGCGGCAGGTCTGTGGATCCAGTCGTTGCTGCAGGGCACGGTAACGCATCAGCACTTCCTCACCCAACGGTGTCAGGTAGGCGCCGCCGCGTTCACTCCCGCCAGTACGGGTCTCGACGACCGGCGCCGGCAAGTGGCGATTCATGGTGTCGATGAGCTGCCAGCCTTTCTTGTAACTCATGCCGAGTTCGCGACTGGCCGAGGAAATCGAGCCGGTATGCTCGATGGCTTCCAGCAGGTCGGCCTTGCCGGGACCGAGCACGACGTCCTTGGCTGCGACGAGGCGTAACTGGAAGCGAGGCGTAGTGTGACGTGTGCGGGTCATGGTGAGGCTCGATAGCATCAAAGCCTCGTTCTAGCATGTCCTGCGGGCCGTTGCAGCCCGCAGGAAGCCACAGGCATCAAAGCTTGTCGAGGACCGCCTCGGCGCTGCTTTCGTGAACTCCCTTGGCATCCACGCCGATGTATTCCACCACGCCGTCGTTGGCAATCAGCGCAAAGCGCTTGCAGCGTGTTCCCATGCCGGCGCCACTGGCGTCCATTTCCAGGCCAAGGGCATGCGTGAACTCGACATTGCCGTCGGCGAGCATGGTGAATGCCTGGGCGTTCTGGTTTTCCTGCCAGGCGCCCATCACGAAGGCATCGTTGACCGCCATGCAGGCGATGGTGTCCACCCCCTTGTCACGGATCTCGTCGGCCTTGATCACGAAGCCGGGCATATGGGTATTCGAGCAGCCGGGCGTGAAGGCGCCGGGCACGCCGAACAGCACCACGCGCTTGCCGGCGAACAGCTCGCCGGTCGAGATGTCCTCGGGGCCGCTGGCGCCATTGGTCTTGATTGTTACGTCAGGAATCTTGTCGCCGGTGGAAATGGTCATGCGGTGTCCTTCTTCATCGATTGGGTGAAATTCACTGTAGCAAGAGGCTTGGCAGGCCGGAAGCCGTTGGTTGCGCAAGCCGGGCTACAAGCGCTTACCCGACATGACTTGCCCCCGGGCGAGACCCGACTAAAGTCGAAAGGTGTTCTGCTAACGATCCATTCAGGGAGGAAGGTATGGAATATCGGCAATTGGGTCACTCCGGTCTGAAGGTCTCCAAGCTGGTCATGGGGACGCTGACACTCGGTGGTCGGGCAGGCTTCGAGCAGGCCGGCAATATCGATGCGACGCAAGCGCGGCGTATGCTCGATATCGCCCTTGACCATGGCGTCAACCTGGTCGATACGGCCAACATGTATTCCATGGGACTGGCCGAGGAAGTGCTTGGCAAGGCCCTGCAGGGCAAGCGCGACGAGATATTGCTGGCGTCCAAGGTGCGCACGCCAATGGGTGAAGGGCCCAACGATGGCGGGGCCTCGCGCTACCACATCATCCGTGAATGCGAGAACAGCCTGCGCCGGCTGAATACCGATCATCTGGATCTCTACCAGTTGCACCAGTGGGATGGCGAAACGCCGATCGAGGAGAGCCTGGCGGCGCTCGACCACCTGGTGCAGTCCGGCAAGGTGCGTTATGTCGGCACCTCGAACTACAACGGCTGGCAGATGATGAAAGCCATGGCGGCGGCGCGTGAGCATGCGCTGGTCCGGCCGATAAGCCAGCAGATCTACTATACGCCCGAGTCTCGCGAGGCCGAGTACGAGATTCTGCCGGTCGGCCGCGACCAGGGCCTGGGGACGCTGGTCTGGAGCCCGCTGGGCGAAGGGTTGCTCTCCGGTCAGGTGCGTCGTGATAAGCAGGTTTCTTCCGATCATCGACAGGGAACCGACTGGCCCGAACCCTACGTGCATGATTGGCAGCGTGCCTACGACATCATCGATACCCTGGTCGAGATTGGTGACGGCCAGGGTGTCTCTGCCGCGCGTGTGGCTCTGGCCTGGTTGAATGACCGGCCTGGCGTAACCTCGCTGATCGTCGGTGCCCGCAACGAAGATCACCTCGAGGACAACCTGGCGAGCATGGAGCTCAAGCTCAGCGAAGAGGAGATCAATCGCATCGAGGAAGTGACTCGGCCGGTACCCATCTACCCGTACTGGCACCGGGCCATGAACGGGACTGATCGTCCGGAGCCGGCCGATGAGCCGTTCATGAAAGGGTTCCGCAAGACAATGGGGTTGTAAACGTCAAGCCTTGCTCCGCCCGGGGCAAGGCTTGACTGGCTCATTGATACCCCGCTGCCTGCAGGCGGAACAGCTGGGCATACCGTCCATTGCGGGCGAGCAGGGCAGAATGATTGCCGCGCTCGATGATGCGACCGTTGTCGATGACCACGATCTGGTCCGCGGCGCGCACCGTGGAAAAGCGGTGCGAGATCAGCAGGGTCATACGGCCTTGGGCATGGCGACGAAACTGCTCGAAGACCTGGGCTTCGGCAGCGGCGTCCATGGCCGCGGTGGGCTCGTCAAGCACGAGGATGTCCGCGTCTTCGCGCATGTAGGCCCTAGAGAGGGCGATCTTCTGCCATTGCCCGCCGGAAAGTTCCTGGCCGCGCTGGAACCAGCGGCCGAGCTGGGTATGGTAGCCGTTCTCCATGCGTGCGATGAAGTCGTCGGCCATGCCCTGTCTTGCCGCACGTTCCCAGCGTGCCGTGTCGGTAAACGCCTCGACATCGCCGACCCCCAGGTTCTCACCGACCGGTAGCTGATAACGCACGAAATCCTGAAAGATGACACCGACACGCCGGCGCAGCATGCCAATATCCCAATCGAGCAGGTCGCTGCCGTCGAGCAGGATACGCCCTCGAGAGGGTTCGTAGAGCCGGGTCAGCAGCTTGATCAGGGTGGTCTTTCCGGAGCCGTTCTCGCCGACCAGCGCCAGGCTCTCGCCGGGCTGCAGGTGAAGGTCGATATCCTGCAATACCGGCCGTTCGCCGCCGGGGTAGGTGAAGCTCACGCCCTCGAAGCGGATACCGTCGCCGGGTCGGATGCCTGCGGTCAGGTGGCCGCTGTCGGTCGCCACCGGATGCTCCAGGTACTCGTAGAGGTTCGACAGGTAGAGGTTGTCTTCGTACATGCCGCTGATCGCGGTCAAGCTGGCCGATAGGGCGGACTGGCCCTGCTTGAACACGCTCAGGTACATGGTCATCTGGCCCAGCGTCAGGCGACCGAGGATGGTATCCACGACCACCCAGGCATAGGCAGCATAGAACGACAGGGTGCCCAGCAGGCCGAGCAGGAAACCCCAGGCATCTCTGCGGATCGTCAGGCGCCGGTCCTCGGCATACAGGGTGCGGAAGATATCGCGATAGCGTCCCAGAAACAGTGACTCGAGGCCAAACAGCTTGACCTCCTTGATGCTGTCCTCACGGGCCAGCACCGTTTCCAGGTAGGACTGCATGCGAGTCTGAGGCGAACGCCAGCGGAACAGGCGGAACGCATCGCCCGAGAACTTGGCCTCGGAGACGAATACCGGCAGGGCGCCAATGACCAGGATCAGCAGTGCCCAGGGCGAGAACTGCCACAGCAGCAGCGCGAAGCTACCCAGCGAAATGGCGTTCTGGATCAGGCTGAAGGTCTTATTGACCAGTGCCAGAGGGCGTGACGAGGCTTCGCGACGGGCGCGGGTCAGCTTGTCGTAGAGCTCGGAATCCTCGAACTGCGACAGCGACAGGGTGCCAGCCTTCTCGAGAATCATCACATTGACGCGCTGGCCGAGCAGAGCACGCAGCAGCGATTGCTGGACCGATAGCCCGCGTTGGGCGAGGGCGATCAGAGCAATCACGCCCATCTCCATCAGCACGTAGCGCATGGGTGGCCAGAGCAGGGACTGCCAGTCGAGGCCGGGCTGCTGGGCATGCTGTTCCATGGCTGCTACCACTGCATCGACGATCAGTTGCCCGAGGTAGGCCGCCACGGCAGGTAAGATACCGGCGACCAGCGTGCAAATGGCCAAGCCGATGGTCAGGCCGCGAGAGGTGCTCCAGACCAGGGCCAGTGCACGGCGGCTATAGCGGAAGACGCTGAAGAATCCGGGCAGGAGATGCCGGGACTTGGCTGGGGGCTGTGAGAGACGCGGCACACGACCATCCGATTCGGCGACAAACGCCATAGCCTAGCATGACCCGGCAAACGAAAACCGCCGCCCCGAAGGGCGGCGGTGTGTCGCGGAGCAAGCCGGTAAAGCTCAGCGCAGCGACAGTTCGGCCGGAGCGGCACTGCCACCGGCTGCCTCGCGATAGGCCGCATCCTCCTCGGCCAGCACCTGGGGCGAGAAACGCACCAGCATGGTAGCGAAGGCGGCAATCGATACGGCAATGCCGAGGTAGAACAGGCCCTGCTGGTAGGTCAGCGATTCGGAACGGAACAGGAACCCGGCCGCCACGGCGCCAGCGTTGCCGCCTGCACCGACGATGCCGGCCACGGCACCCAAGGCCTTGCGATTGACGAAGGGCACTACACCGAAGGTGGCGCCTTCGGCCATCTGGGTGAACAGGCTGAACACCAGCATGATGCCGATGGCCAACGTCAGTACATGCATCTGCGAGAAGAACATCAATGCTACCCCTTCGCACAGCATGGCGATGAACAGCCAGCGCACACGGCCCTTGAGACCGCCGCTTTTGGCGAACAGGTCAGAGAACACGCCGCCTAAGGTACGCGCGAACAGGTTCATCAGGCCGAACAGGCCGGCGATCATGCCGGCAGTAGCCAGGTCGAGGTCGAAGGTATCGAAGAAGTAGATGGCGGCGATGTTGTTGATGGTCAGCTCGACACCGAAGCAGGCGGCGTAGACCACGAACAGCGCCCACACGCGAATGTCCTTGGCAGCGGCACCGAAGGTACTGGCCATGCTGTACTCTTTTTCCGCCTTGGGCAGTTCGCCGCGCTCGCGCAGTTCGTCGAAGTTGCCGTTGGGTGCATCCTGAGTGAAGAAATAATAGGCCAGGCCGGTCAAAAACAGCACGATGCCGGGCACCACCATGGCCAGGCGCCAGCCAAGGGTTTCCTCGACACCCAGCATCAGGATGCCGGCGAAGATCAGCGGCATGAGAATCTGGGTCGTTCCGCCACCGAGGTTGCCCCAGCCGGCGGTGGTCGCATTGGCAGTACCCACTACATTGGGGCCGAACATGACCGACGTGTGATATTGCGTGATGACGAAGGATGCGCCGATCGCGCCGATGGCCAGGCGCGCCAGGAAGAAGCTCTCGAAGCTGTCGGCGAAGCCGATCATCATCACCGGCAGGGAGCCCAGGCACAGCAGCCAGGTATAGGCCTTGCGCGGGCCGATCTTGTCGCACAGCACGCCGATCGCCAGACGGACGATAACGGTGATTGCCACCGAGGCAATGATGGTGTTGCCGATCTGGGTCTTGGTCAGGCCGAGATCGTCACGTACCACCGCCATGAGCGGTGCAATGCCGAACCAGCCGAAGAAGCAGATGTGGAAGGCGAACCAGGAGAAGTGAAAGGCCTGCATCTGCGGTGTGCTGAAATTGAACAGTCGTATCCTGTTGGCTTTGTTGCGAATGTCCATGGGACGGTCCTCGTCGAGTCGCTATCGAACACGGATTCATGGGCCTTCGGCATTGAAGGTCCGGGTTCGACGCACTCGTACTTGGTCGCGCAAGCCTGGTCCACGTCCTGTGTTTTTCAACAAGCACCTTGCATGCCAAATATAAAAATAAATTATCTTTCAGAAGCTTGTGTTCATGGAATAAGAAGATGACGCTGGTCTATCGTGGATGCGGCCCAGCGTTGGCGCATCCTCGTGCCGCTTTGCACAATGGCAATGCATGGTCGTGTCGAAACTTCCCCGCCGTTGCAAATGGTCTTGACGGCTCCCTCCTTGTTTTTCGCAGCGCATTCTTCTGGTGCAACGTGTCGGCCCCTGCCTCTGCCTGGTGCGTGTTTACCGTTCCTATCGCGTGCAACGACCCGTGGCAGGTGCATGTGGGTATGGCACGAAACCTGCTAGAACAAAGGGCAAAACAAGGTCTGCCCAATTGCACGCACACGAATCAGCGGGGAGCGATTCGAGCAGGCAGGCCAGACAAAGCATCCATCAGCATGGGGAGTACGGATGGCTATCAGGGTGCTGATCGTGGACACCAAGGACGAGCGCTCCCGGGCACTGGAGGAAGCACTCGTCGAGGCCGGTTTCGACGTTGTCTCGACCGTGGACGAGCAGGACGACCTCTACATCACCATGGAGGCGCTGCAGCCGGACGCCGTGATCGTTGATGCGGCACTGCCCAGCCGCGATACGCTGGAGCACCTGGGGCAGCTGGGGCGACGCTATCCCAAGCCGATGATCATGCTGGCCGAGGAAGAAACGCCGGATCTGACGCAGCAGGCCACCCAGGCCGGCGTGAGCGCCTATGTCGTCGACAGCATCAACCCGGCATTGGTGCGGTCTATGCTCAACGTATCGATTTCCAGCTTCGAGTCCTATCGTGCGCTCAAGGGAGAATTGAGCCGTACCCAGGAGAGCCTGGCACAGCGCCGCGCGATCGATCGCGCCAAGGCCGCCATCATGGAGATGCGAGGCCTTGGCGAAGATGCGGCATACCAATACATGCGCAAGACGGCCATGAACCGACGCATGACGATCCATGAGTTGGCCCAGGAACTGCTGTCCGCCACGGGCAAGAAAGCAAAGTAGGAGAAGTGCATGAACTCGACCCTGGCTGACGGGAATAATCCAAAGCCTGAGCTGCAGCGCCTGACGCTGGGAATGTTGCCGCTCAACGATGCCGCGCCGCTCATCGTCGCCCTGGAAAAAGGGTTTTTTGCCGATGAAGGACTGGATGTGTCGTTAAGCGTCGAGGCCTCGTGGGCAGGTCTGCGAGACGGCATGCAGTTGGGCATGCTTGATGGGGCCCAGATGCTGGCGCTGATGCCTCTGGCGTCTACGCTGGGTCTGGATGGCCGCGCCATTCCACTGATCTCGGCGATGACGCTGAACCTGGGCGGTAATGCCATTACGGTCTCGCAGGCGGTTCACGCGCACATGATCGCGCTGGATCCTGATGCGATGCGCTCGCCGGTGGCTCAGGCGAAGGCGCTGGCACAGGTGATCGAGACGAGACGTGAGACCGGCGAGTCGAAGCTTCGCTTTGCCAATGTGTACGCGTTCTCCTCGCATCGCTACCTATTGCGCTACTGGTTGGCGGCCGGGGGGATCGACCCGGAAAACGATCTGGAGTTGCGTGTGGTGCCGCCAACGTTGATGGCGTCACAGCTCGAGTCCGGGCGGCTCGACGGCTATTGTGTCGGCGAGCCCTGGAACCGGCTGGCGGCGAGCCGCGGCCAGGGGCGTATGCTGTGCGGAAGTTTCGATATCTGGGGTGGCAGTCAGGAAAAAGTGTTCGGCGTACGTGAGGCGTGGGCGCAGCAATACCCGAATACGCATCGGGCTCTGCTGCGGGCCCTGCTGCGTGCGTGCCGATGGCTCGACGAACCTGGCAACCGGGAGCAGGCAGCCAGGCTGCTTTGCCTGGGCGGGTATCTGGACGTGTCTCCGGCAGTCGTCGAGTCAGGACTGCGCGATCCTCAACAGGCCTCGTCGAGCCGGGAGGAGGGCGGGCTGGCAGGAGCGACCCTGTTCCACCGGCATGCTGCCAACTTCCCCTGGCACTCGCAGACGCTGTGGTATGCCCGACAGATGCAACGCTGGGGGCACCTGGACAAGAATATCGACCTGCAGGGTGTCGTCGAGCGCTGCGTGCGTCCCGATCTGTATCGGCAGGCCGCCGCCGACCTGGGTATTTCCGTACCGTTGGTCGACAGCAAAGCCGAAGGGGCGCATGACGCCGCTTGGCGCCTGGCGGGCGACCGTGGCGACATCGTAATGATGGCGGATCGCTTTCTCGATGGGCGTCACTACGGCCCCTGAATAGGCTTGATACCGGACGAGAGGCAAATGAAACGGCCCGCCATGAGGCGGGCCGTGTCGTTAGGAGCGCAGGAGGGGCTCTCGCTCATGAACCGTCGGGGCGATTCGAGGAGGCCGAGCGACTGGCGACCACTGTACCGTCGTTGTCGTTGTCCATCTTGGCCAGGAGCTGCTGGGACTCCTTCTTGAATGCCGCCAAGGCTTGGCCGGTCAGGTTCTTGCTTTCGGGCAACTTGACGCGCATGGGGTCGACCTGGCTGTTGTTGACCATCACTTCGTAGTGCAGGTGCGGTCCGGTGCTGCGGCCGGTATTGCCGGACAGCGCGATCTTCTGGCCCATGCTGACGCGGTCGCCTTCGGACACCAGACGCTTTGACAGGTGCATGTAGCGTGTCTTGTAGCCGTTGTCGTGGCGGATCACCAGGTAATTGCCGGCGCCGTTTTTCTGGAACGCCGCCTTGACGACACGCCCCTCGGCGGGTGAGGTGACCGGTGAACCGGTACGCATGGCAAAATCGGTACCGCGATGCGGGCTGATGCGGCCGGTAATCGGGTGCTTGCGACGCAGGTTGAACGATGAACTGATCCGGTAGCTGCCATTGAACGGATGACGGCTGAAGGCCGGGTCGAGGCTGTGGCCGTCGGGTGTATAAAAACGATCGTCCGCAGAGTTGCGGACGACGGTCAGGTCCATCCGGGCACCTTCGTAATGCGCCGCGAGGATGCGCGAGTCGGTGGCCTTGCCCTCGATCATGTCGGTCTCGACCAGGACCTCGAACTTGTCGCCACGGCGCGTATCGCGACGGAAGTTGAGTTTCTTGGAGAGCAGCACGGAAAGTTCCGCGACTTCGGCATAGGAGAGGCCGGTGGCGCTGGCGGACTGGGCAAAGCTGCCGCTGACGGTACCGGCAAACAGACGTTCGGTGGCCTGGGCAGTCTTCTCGAAGCTGGTGACCTCGAAGCTCTTTTCTTCGACGTTACGCTCGATCAGGTAGCCGGTGCGAGCGTTCTTCATGACGCGCAGAGCCAACAGGTCGCCAGTTTCGTTGAGTTTGAAGTCGAAGCTATCGCCGACACGCCAGCGCGTGAGGGCTTTCTTTTCCGGCATTTCGTCGAGCAGCTTCAACACTTCGCTGTAGCCGAGACCCAGCGTGCGTTCAGCCATCACGGCGAAAGTGTCGCCCGGCTGAATGGTGTAGGTCTCCCAGCTCGGGACGAAGACTTCATTGGCCGCCAGCTCTTCTTCAAGCTCGATATCGCCATCGCTGAGGATCAGCGGGTCGGCGGAAAGGTCTTCATAGGAGGTACCGCCGATATCCTCGTATTCGGCCGCCTCCGGTGCGTTCCAAGGCAGTTGCATGGCGAGATGCAGGGCCTGGGCGTCTACCTTGGCGGCTTCCTTGACGGAAGGCGCTGTAGTATCGGTAGCGACCGGCGCCGGCTTGAGCGGGGTGACGATCTCGGCATCGGTGGCATCCGATTTGGCCAGGAAGCTGACGTCGACGATGTCGTGCGCCTTGAGACTGGCCAGTGGGATAGTCTGTCCCGTAACGTCGCCGCCCGACGATGTATCGCTGGCGGTATCCTTTCCGGTGTCGGCAGGGGGCGTCGTTACCGACGATGCTGTACTGGCATGCGCCTGAAGGTCGGCAGGCAGGGTAACGCTGGGAAGATTGACCGCGACGAGGGACGGCGAGTGAGTGCCGCTAGTGTCGAAAGCCGAAATGATCTTGTGCGTACCCAGCACTGTAACCATGGTGGCTACAGGTAAAATAAGTAACTTATGTGTGCGGGGTAGCGAATGGAGTATTCGCAACATGATGGCCTGGTAACGTGTCAAGTGAATAGAAAAAGGCGAAGGAACCTTAACCTATCGAGACACGTCATGCCTAGCTGTAAATAACTACAGCTATTAAACTCATAGCCAACGGCTACAAGAAATTACCAAGCCTATCATTTTATTACATGATTGGCCCCGGTTTGATTACCGGGGCCAATAAGCCTATCGGGCCGAGCCTATCCGGTCAATGTGCCATCGCGATAATCACTGAGTGCCTGTTCGAGTTCGGCTCGCGTGTTCATCACAAATGGACCGTAATGCGCGATCGGCTCCTCGTGGGGCGTACCGGCCAGCAGCAAGGCCTGAGCGCCGCGCTCACTCGTCAGACGAACCTGATCCCCCGGGCCCAACCTGGCCAGTTGACCTTGGGGGACCGGAGTCTCGCCGACGACGAGCGTCCCCTCGAAGGCATAGACCAGCAGGGTCGGCGAGGTCTGGTTCAGCATCATCTCGCCGTCAGGCTGAAGTCTGGCATGGGCAATGGCAGCCTGACCGGCTAGCGTATCCAGCGGGCCATCGATACGCTGCTCCCCGCTGTGCCACTGACCGCCCAGCGCGACCAGTTCCGCCTTTTCGGCGGTAAGGTGTGGCATCTCGGCGGCACGCACGTCGCGATAGGTTGCAGGGCTGAGCTTGTCTCTGGCCGGCAGATTGATCCATAGCTGGAAAGCGTGCAGCCCCTGGCTATCGGTCAGTGGCATTTCAGAATGGATGATGCCCTGCCCGGTATGCATCCACTGGGCGTCGCCGGCCCCGATGGTACTGGCATGCCCCAGGTGATCTTCATGCGACAGGCCGCCATGCACGACGTAGGTCAGCGTTTCGATGCCGCGATGTGGATGCGGAGGGAAGCCGCCGATGTAATCGTCGGCGCGATCCGATCCCAATTCATCGAGCATCAGGAAGGGGTCGAGACCGCCGCCGAAGTCGTGAATGCGGGAAATCTTGACGCCATCGCCATCCTGGCTGGGGTGGCTGCGAATCAGGCGTTCAACAGGGCGAAGGGCCATGGTTACCTCCGGATACGTTGATATGCTTCGCATTCTAGTCCGTATTTTTCGAAGATTAAGCGCATAATTTAGCTTGAATCATTCGAGGAAAACGAAATGTCGCGGGTAACATTGGCACAATGGCAAATGCTTGCCGCTGTTGTGGATCATGGCGGCTTCGCACGGGCGGCCGACGCCATTCACAAGAGTGCGTCCACACTCAATCATGCCGTCCACAAGATGGAAGATCAGCTCGGCGTGCAGCTTCTCGAGCCGGTCGGCCGCCAGGTGCGCTTGACCGAAGCCGGGGAAATGCTGCTGCGCCGGGCCAGGCAACTGATCGAGAATGCCTCGGCCCTTGAAGAGGTCGCGGCCAGTCTGTCGGCAGGGCTGGAGACCGAGGTGGTGCTGGCCGTGGATCAGATCTTTCCCGCCGATGCCCTGGCCCATGCCCTGGAAACGTTTTCCCGACATTACCCGCACGTACGTGTCCAACTGCACGAAACGGTGCTCAACGGCGGAATCGAGATGCTCTACGACGGCCGTGCGGATATCGTCGTCTCTGGCCTGGCGGCGCAGGGGTTTTTAGGTGAGCCGCTGGCCTCGCTGCGTTTCATCGCCGTGGCGCATCCCGACCATCCTCTGCACGGGTTGGGTCGGACGCTCGATCTGCGCGATCTGGTTCAGCATCGCCAACTGGTCGTGCGCGACTCGGCATTACGCCAGGCCATGGATGCCGGCTGGCTAAAGGCCGAGCAGCGCTGGACGGTCAGCCACCTTGCCACCTCGAAGGACATGCTCATGCGTGGCCTGGGGTTTGCCTGGTTCCCCGAGACGCGTATCCGCGAGGAACTCGACTGCGGGAGGCTCAAGCCGTTGCCGCTGAGTGCGGGCGGTATCCGAGAAGTGCCTATGCAGTTGATTTTCAGCGACCGGGACCGGGCGGGCCCCGCCACGCATGCCATGGCTCACGCCTTGGCTGATGCCGTTGCTAGCTGCTGTCTGGTGGCGGAATGATTCGATTCCGTCGAATGGTTGGCGGAAAAAGTTGCACGGCATGCCATTTCATTCCGGCTTACCCTGTCTGCCAGCGATAGCGTATCAGTGGAAGCGGGAGAGAAAATTATGGGTTTGTTGATCGATGGTCAGTGGCACGACCAGTGGTACGACACCAAGAAACACGGCGGTGAGTTCGTGCGTGAATCGGCCAAGTTGCGCAAATGGATTACCGCCGATGGTGCGCCGGGGCCGCAAGGGCAGGAGGCGTTGCCGGCCGAGGCGGATCGTTACCACCTTTATGTCTCGCTGGCTTGCCCATGGGCGCACCGCACCCTGATCATGCGCAAGCTCAAGGGGCTGGAGCGCCTGATCGGCGTGTCGCATACCAGTCCACTGATGTTGGACCAAGGCTGGAACTATCGTGTCAGCGAAGGGGCGAGTGGCGATCCGCTCAATGGCGTCGATTACCATCACCAGCTCTATACCCTGACACAGCACGACTATACCGGACGTGTCACGGTGCCGGCGCTGTGGGACAAGCTCGGCAAGCGCATCGTCAACAACGAGTCAGCCGAACTGGTGCGTATCTTCAACGAGGCCTTCGACGACATTACCGGCAATCGTCTGGATTTCTATCCGGCCGATCTGCGCGACACCATCGATGCGATCAATGCCGATGTTTACGATCACATCAACAATGGGGTCTACAAGTCGGGCTTTGCCACCGAGCAGGGCGTCTACGAGAAACATGTCACGGCACTCTTCGAGGCGCTGGACCGTATGGAGGCTCGTCTCGACGGGCAACGTTACCTGGCTGGCGAGTGGCTGACCGAGGCGGATATCCGACTCTTTACCACCTTGGTGCGCTTCGATGCCGTCTACCATGGGCACTTCAAGTGCAACCTGCGACGCATCGAGGATTACCCCAACCTCTCGAATTACCTGCGCGAGTTGTATCAGTGGCCGGGGATCAAGGAGACGGTCGATTTCGAGCATATCAAGCGCCACTATTATTACAGCCACGATACGATCAATCCGACCCGTATCGTGCCGAAGGGACCCTTGCTGGGTCTGGAGCGGCCTCATGACCGTGAACGGTTGACGGGACGAGGGATTCGCGAGAAAGGCTAAGCCTGGTTCGAGTGGGGCATACAAGCACCGCAGTACGCGATGCACCGTCAGCAAAGCGCTGGCGACTGTGAAGCGGCTAGCGATGATCGACAGAATGTCGATCAATGATAGGCAAGAGGGACCTTGTTCCTATCCGGTTCGCACAAGCCGCAAGCATGTCGCCAGGATTCGCTTTGTGAGGTGCAGAACGTACTGCCGTGCTGGCGGGGCCATTCTCGGATCAGTTTCTTTGCTTCGCCAGCCAGCGATCCAGGGCATTGGCGAATTCACGCCGGTCGGCGTCCGAGTAGCCCTTGGGCCCGCCGGTATGTTCGCCGCTGGCACGCAGGGTCTCCATGAAGTCGCGCATCTGTACCCGGGCGCGGATATTGTCCGGTGTCAGTGCCTCGCCGCGGTTGGTCATCACCTGCGCGCCCTTGTCCAATGCTTCCATGGCCAGCGGCAGGTCGGCCGTGACCAGCAGGTCCCCCGCAGAGAGGCGGCTGACGATTTCATTGTCGGCAGCATCGAAGCCACTGGACACGGACAACGGCTTGACCCAGCGCGAAGGCGGCAGGGGTAGGGCATGATTGGACACCATCCAGGTCGGCGTTTCGGTGCGCTCGGCAGCGCGTATCAAGATGTCTCGCGCGACGCGCGGGCAAGCGTCGGCATCGACCCAGAGGGTGGGCATCGATCAAAGGCTCCAAATAATTCGCAGGTGAAGAAAATGTAGAAAAAAGTCTCACGAAGGTGTAGTATGACACTTCCTCGCATGTGTTGACCCCCACCATCCTATATCGATTCGCCCCCATGACTTGCCAAGCGGCAGGGGACGTTTCTCTCCATGGCGCGTTGTAAGGCTCCTGTCGAGCCGAAGAGTGAGCGCCCGGTGCAAGATGGAACGCCAAGAGGGCCTGTTCGGGCCGGCGTAAAGGTCGCCACACTGTTCGTCTTTCACTGCATACCGCGGTGACGGTCATGAAACGGACAGGACGCAGGTGCGACCCGGTGCCATGTCTCGTTGCCACGTTCAAGTGAACGGCAACCGGAAGCGACAGGGCACCACGACATTCATCGACCGGTGAACGACACCGGTGATTCAAGGTGTGATATGACCTCGACTTCTGTTGCCTCACCGAGCTTCGGTGACCTGGCACTGTTGCCTGCTGTACTCTCTGCACTGGACACCCTGGGCTACGAAACGCCCTCGCCGATCCAGGCACAGACCATTCCGGCCCTGCTGGAAGGTCGCGATATGCTGGGCCAGGCCCAGACCGGCACCGGCAAGACGGCTGCCTTTGCGCTGCCGCTGCTGAGCAAACTCGAACTCAACCGCCGCGAGCCCCAGGTACTGGTGCTGGCGCCGACCCGCGAACTGGCCCAGCAGGTGGCCGTGTCGTTCGGCAAGTACGGCCAGAATCTGCCCGGGCTGGAAGTCGCCAGCCTGTGCGGCGGTCAGGAATATCGTGACCAGCTCAGCGCCCTGCGTCGTGGCGCCCAGGTGATCGTCGGTACGCCCGGCCGTGTGATCGACCACCTCGACCGTGGCAGCCTCAAGCTCACCGGCCTGTCGGCACTGGTGCTCGACGAAGCCGACGAGATGCTGCGCATGGGCTTCATCGACGACGTCAAGCGTGTCGTCTCCGATACCCCGACGACGGCGCAGCGCGTATTCTTCTCTGCCACGTTGCCGGCCGAGATCGAGCGTATCGTCAACCGTTACCTGGTCGATCCGGTCAAGGTGGCCATCGAGTCCAAGGCCGATACGGCAGCCAGCATCGACCAGCGCCTGGTGCGTGTCGACGGTGCCGCCAAGCTGGAGGCGCTGTCGCGCATCCTCGAGGTGGAGCCGGTGGATGCGGCGATCGTCTTCGTACGTACGCGTGCTGCCTGCACCACCCTGGTCGAGCAGTTGACCGCCCGCGGCATCAATGCCGCTGCGTTGTCCGGTGATCTGGACCAGAGCCTGCGTGAGCGTACCGTGGCACGCCTCAAGAAAGGCAAGATCGATGTACTGATCGCGACCGATGTGGCCGCGCGCGGTCTCGACGTGCCGCGTATCACGCACGTGGTCAACTATGATCTGCCGCAAGATTCCGAAGCGTATACGCACCGTATCGGTCGTACCGGTCGTGCCGGTCGCTCCGGCGTGGCGATCACCTTCGCCGGCTTCCGTGAGACCCGCAAGGTACGTTGGCTCGAGCAGGCGACCGGCCAGACCATGGCCGATACCGAACTGCCTGACGAGACAGCAATTCGTGCCCATCGCGACGAGCGCTTCCGTGAGCGGGTCGTCGGTGCACTGACTGCCGGGGCAGAAGAGCAGCGCGCGCTGGTCGAGCGCCTGGTCGAGGAAGGTCACGATCCGGTCGAGCTGGCCTGTGCCTTTGCTGCCATGGCGCGAGCCGATGAAGCGCCGATCGGTCGTCTGCCCAAGCCGGGCGCACGCAACGATCGCGAGCGTGCCCCGCGTGACGGCAAGCCGCCGCGTCGCCGCGACAGCGGTCCGTCTGAGGGCATGACCCGTTACCGGGTTTCCGTCGGTCACAAGGATGGCGTCAAACCCGGCCAACTGGTTGGGGCGCTGGCCAACGAAGGTGGCATCGAAGGTTCGCGGATCGGTCGTATCGACATCCGCAACGCCTTCTCGGTCGTCGAACTGCCCAGCAGTCTGCCGGCCAGCATCCTGGCCAAGATGGCTCGGGCGCGGGTGGCCGGTCGCTCCCTGGAAATCGCTGAGGACCGTGGCGCGCCGGAACGTGCACCGCGTCGCCGCACCAGCGATGGTGACGCGCCGATCCGCCGCAGCTCGCGCGCCTGATTGCCAAACGGATCTGCCCCTCAAAGGCCGGAGCGAATGCTCCGGCCTTTTTCGTGTTGGAGGTTTACGAATGCTTCGGGGATGTCCTTGACGATGAGGGGTATCACCTCCAACACTGGGGATAGCCGGTAACCCGGTCATTGATTCTTCGCTATTCGCTCATTTTTACCGCAAGGAGGCTTTTCCATGGCCAAAGGCGATCATCGTAGCAAGCGTGGCAAGATCACTCGTGGCAGCCACGGCCGCCGGCGCCCGAACACCCAGCGTCAGAAGAACCGGCTCAAGGAGCGTGGCTTCTAGCTGGCGAGGCGTGACGGTAGCCACGCCGTGTAATGATTTGCGGTAAACGAAAACACCCACCACAAACCGTGGTGGGTGTTTTCGTGTCAGGGTGACTGGTCACCCTTCGTCGAAGTGTAGCGCCGGCGGCGGCTGGCGGAAGCCGCGGGTCAGCCAGACCAGCCAGGCCAGTCCGCAGGCCAGCCAGAGACTTCCAAGCGTGATGGCCAAGTGATCAAGACTCGCCATCAGCCACAGGATGGCCCCTAACCCTATCAACGGACAGATCAGGAACCACAGGGTATCGAGACCGCCACGACGGCGTTCCTTGAGGTAGTAATGGAAGATGACTGCCGTATTGACCAGGGCAAAAGCCAAAAAGGCGCCGAAGTTGATGAACGAGGCCGCGGAAAGCACGTCCATGGTCAGTGCCAGCAGGGCCACCGCCGCACTCAGGCAGAGTCCGCCAACCGGCGTACCGAACTTTCCCAGCCGACCCAGCAGGCGCTTGGGCAGCACGTCGTCACGGCCCATGGCGTAGAGCAGGCGGGCGCCACTGGCCTGGGCGGCGATGCCCGAGGCGAACTGGCCGACGATCAGGCCGATCAGAAAGATCGAGACGAAGATGTCACCGCCGATGTTGCGCGCAATGCCATAGGCGGCAGCATCTGGATTGGCGAAATCGGTACTGGGGGCGGCGAGCTGCACGAAGTAGGACACGATGATGAAGATCAGGCCGCCGATCAGGGTAATCAACAGGATTGCGCGCGGCAGGGTGCGCTTCGGGTCCTTGGTTTCCTCGGTCAGGGTAGTCACGGCATCGAAGCCCAGGAAGGAGTAACAGGCCACGGCCGCCCCGGCCATCAGCGTCGACAGCGAGGCCGAGGACTCGGCGCCGAGGAACGGTGCCAGACTCCAGAACGGCTGCGTCGGGTCGCCGAGGATGTAGTGCATGCTCAGGCCCACGAAGGCGACCAGTACCAGGACCTGAACCAGCATCATTACGCTGTTGACGACACTGGCGAGCTTGAGGCCAAGGATATTGATGAGCGTGGTTACCGCAATGAAGGCCAGCAGCCAGACGGCCTGAGGAATGGCGGGAAAGGCGGAGGACAGGTAGGCAGCGCCGATCAGCCAGATCACCATGGGCAGGAACAGGTAGTCCAGCAGAATCGCCCAGCCGGCCAGAAAACCCAGCCGGTCATCGATGGCATGACGCACGTAGGCATAGGCCGAGCCGGCCACGGGATAGGCACTAGCCATGCGCCCATAGCTGTGCGCGGTGAACAGCATGGCCAATAGCGCAATGAGATAGGTCCCGGACACGGCGCCTTCGGAAACCACGGCAAGCACCCCGAAGGTGCCCAGCACAATGATGGGGGTCATGTAGGCCAGGCCGAACAGGACGACCTGACTGAGAGACAGGGTTTTCTTGAGTTCCGACATGGTCGGCTCCTTGCTGTCGTTGTTGTGGTGGAGTGGGGAATGGGTTGTCAGTTCAGCAACCAGTGGCGCTGGCCGTCGGGCAGTTCATCGAGCCGGCCGAACAACGGGATGCGTCGGTCGTCGAGATAGTGGTAATCGCGCCTTGCCACATCGCGACGCGAGAAGTCGAGCGTCGCGCGTGCCACCCCCTCATCGCGGCCAAGCTCGGTCACCAGTTGGCCAAGTGGATCGACAATGGCGCTCTCGCCGGCAAAGGTCATGTCGACGCCGTTGCCGGCGCGGTTGGTCATGGCCACGAAGGCCTGGTTCTCCAGCGCGCGAGCGATGGCTGTGCTGCGGTGCACCGGACCGTACGGATCCATGTTGCCGTTGGTGATCACGATCAGTTCGGTGTCCATCGCCGCCAGGGCCCGGGCAGTCTCGGGAAACTCGATGTCGTAGCAGACCAGCAGGCCGATGCGTCGGCCGCGCCACACGCCGCACACCATGCGATCGCCCGGTGTGACCAGCTCGCGCTCGTCGGGCCACAGGTGGGTCTTGCGATAGCGCAGGGCGATACCGTCCTCGGGTGTGATCAGCACCGTGGTGTTGAAGACCCGCTGGGCGTCACGTTCGAGAAAGCCGATGGCGATGGCCAGGTCGCGTTGCCGGCTGGCTTCCTTGAGGGCAGTCAGCTCCGGTCCGTCGATGGCCAGGGCGCGATCCTCGACATGGCTTGGTTCGGCAAAGCCGGTAAGGTGGGTTTCGGGAAACACGATCAGTTGCGTGTCGTCGTGACTGCGTTCGATCTGAGTCAGGGCTCGGTCGAGGTTATAGGCGATATCGCCCTCTCGTCCTGACAACTGGGCGAGTTCGATCTGCATTCGACCACTCCTGTTGGGTTATTCTTGGGTGCTGGGGATGCTTTCAGTATGCCTATTGCGACACGACTGCCTATTCCATGTGAGGGGTAACGCAAGTGGGGGATAACGCCTCGAGGCTGCATGAAGGACTCGTATGGCATCGCGGCTTCGGGCTGCTGGTCGACAAGCTCGACGCGCCGAATTTCTGGCTTGGTGTGGCGCGTCTGCTAGGCGATCACGTGGCGTTCGACACCTGGGTGGCGCTGCTGTTCTCACCGCATCGGCCGCCGACGATCTTCGCCGAAAGCGACGAGGAGGACGGCAGCGACGAACAACTGTTCCAGGATTATCAGCGGGGACTCTATCTGCTCGACCCGTTCTACATCGAAGCGTGTGCCCGTGCGCGTAGTGGCCTGCTGCGTCTCGATGATGTGGCGCCCGAATGCTTCACGAGTACCGAGTATTACCAGCGCTATTTCCGGCGCAATATCGTCGCCGACGAGATCCAGTTCAATGTCGCCCTGGACCACGAGCAGGTGCTGTGCCTGTCGCTAGGCTCGTCGCAGCGCTTCGACAGCGAGGCAATGGGCACGCTGCTGCTGATCCAGCCTTGGCTGCTGCCGCTGATGCGCCAGCGCATGCACTTCGAAGCGTTGGCCGAACAAGTCTCGGGGCCACATCCCTGGCATCCGCAGGGGGTTCAGTCACCACCGCCTGCGGTGAACAGTCTCACCGATCGGGAACGCGAAGTGAGCCAGTTGATGCTGGGCGGCTGTTCGACCAAGGAAATCGCACGACGGCTGAATATTTCCGTCGAGACGGTGCGTGCCCACAAGAAGCACCTCTACACCAAGCTGGGCATCAATTCGCAATCGGAGCTGTTTGCCCTGTTCTGGCAGGCGCGGCAGGATGCTCAGCCTCAGGCCTAGCGGTGAGGCAGGCGAAAGGGGGCGAGTGCCCCATGGTTATCCTCGAAGGCCTGCCTCTACGCAAGACGCCCGGGATGGCCCGGGCGTCTGGTCTGCTAGGCAAGCATGGCAAGCCTTACTTGACGACGGCGGCGATCGCCTTGGCCACGTAGGGCAGGTTCTCGGTGGCCAGGCCGGCCACGTTGGCGCGTCCCGAGCGCACCATGTAGATGGCGTACTCGTCGCGCAGGCGGTCGACCTGCTCCGGCGTAAGGCCGGTGTAGGAGAACATGCCGCGCTGCTCGGCGATATGCGCGAACTGCTGATCGAGGCCGTAGGGCTTGAGCGCGTCGACGAAGTCGCGGCGCAGGCCGTTGATTCGGTCACGCATCTCGGTGAGTTCGTCGCGCCACTGGGCAGCCAGTTCGGCGGAGTCGAGGATTTCGACGACGATGGCGCTGCCGTGAGCCGGCGGGTTGGAGTAGTTCTCGCGGGCGACGATGGCGAACTGCGAACGCACGTTTTCCATCTGCTCCTGGTTCTTGGCGATGGCGATCAGGCAGCCGGTACGCTCGCGATAGAGACCGAAGTTCTTCGAGCAGGAGCTGGTAACCAGCACTTCGTCGAGATTCTCGGCCATCAGACGCACGCCGTAGGCGTCCTCTTCCAGGCCGTCGCCGAAGCCCTGGTAGGCGAAGTCGACCAGGGGCAGCAGGCCGCGCTCGCGAACCACTTCGAGTACCTGTTGCCACTGCTCCTTGCTCAGGTCGAAACCGGAGGGGTTGTGGCAGCAGGCATGCAGCAGCACCACATCGCCCTGCGGAATCTGCTTGAGGGTGGAAAGCATGCCATCGAAGTCGAGGCGGTTATCGGCATCGACATAGGGATACTTGTGCATCTCGACGCCGGCGGCGTGGAAGATGCCCAGGTGGTTGGGCCAGGTCGGGTCGGACAGCCAGATGCCCTTGCCGGGCAAATGGGTCTTGATGAAGTCTGCCGCCAGTCGCAGGGCGCCGGTGCCGCCCGGCGACTGGGTCGCGCTGGCACGCTTGGCAGCCAGCACCGGCGACGCATCGCCCAGCACCATGGACAGGATGGCCTGGCCATAGCGCGGATCGCCGTGAGAACCGATATAGCTCTTGGTGGTCTCGTTCTTCAGCAGCAGCGCCTCGGCTTCCTTGACGGCGCGCATCACCGGCGTGTTGCCGTGGGCATCGCGGTAGACGCCGACACCGAGGTCGACCTTCTGCGGATTGCTATCCTTGTTGAAGGCCTCGATCAGCCCGAGGATCGCATCCCCGGGCACGCGCTCTATCTGCTCGAACATTTTACTGTGCTACCTCGTCGGTTCTGGCGGCCAGAATGAAATCGTTCTTGTGCAGGCCCTTCATCTCGTGGGACCACCAGGTCACGGTGACCTTGCCCCATTCAGTGAGCAGCGCCGGATGATGGCCGGCTTCCTCGGCGATGTCACCCACGCGGTTGGTGAAGGCGAGGGCCTGCTTGAAGTTGCGGAACTTGAAGACACGCTCCAACTGCATGATGCCATCGCGCTCGACAATCTGCCAATCGGGGATATCGGCGCGATACGTTTCCATCTCCTCGGGCGTCACATGCGGCGCATCCCAACTGCAGGCTTCGCAGGCCTGTTCGGAAAGTTGGCTCATTGCAATGTCTCCTGTCAGGGTTTCAGTGTAGTCGTTGTTCAGGCGTTGGCTGCCTGCTTGGGTTCGAAGGTCGGGGCGAACAGGCCGAGACGCATGGCCTCATGAACCAGGGCCATGATGTCGCGATTGGCCAGGTCATGCAGCGTGCGCAGGTCGTCGATCACATAATAGAGCGGCTGCAGGATATCGATGCGGTAGGGCGTGCGCAGCGCGTCCACCGGGTCGAAGGGATGATGGGTCGGCACATCCGAGAGCGAATGCAGGGTCTCCTTGGGCGAGGAGATGATGCCGCCACCGTAGATGCGCCGTCCCGCTGGCGTGTCGACCAGGCCGAACTCGACAGTCATCCAGTATAGCCGTGCCAGATAGACGCGTTCTTCCTTGCTGGCGGCGAGGCCCAGCTTGCCATAGGTTGCCGTGAACTCGGCAAACGAGGGGTTGGTCAGCATCGGACAATGGCCGAAGATCTCGTGGAAGATGTCCGGCTCCTGCAGATAGTCGAGTTCTTCCGGCGTACGGATGAACGTGGCCACCGGAAAACGCTTGCTGGCCAGCAGCTCGAAGAAGGTGTTGAAGGGTATCAGGGCCGGTACCTGGGCGGTCTGCCAGCCGGTCGACTTCAGCAGCACGCGGTCAATGTCCTTGAGCTGCGGGATGCGATCCTCGGGCAGGGCCAGGCGCTCGAGACCGTCGAGATATTCCTGGCACACCCGGCCCTCGATCATGCCCAGCTGGCGCTGCATCAGCGTCTGCCATGTGCTGTGCTCAGTGTCGCTGTATTGAATGAACCCGTCGGCGTCCGGCTGGTGGGCCTGGTACTTGCTCGGTTTCTTGGCGGGTTTGTCGTTCATGTCGGGCTCCCCATCGCGTTGTCGTTGTGCGGGATCTGGTTCCAGCATAGGGGGAGCGCTGACGAAGCAAAGCCTGTCAGGCAGCCAGGGCCAGGTAGCGCGGGCCTGTCTTCGTAAACCTTTCCTGACAGCTTGGACTTGCTGGCCGTCAGGAATGCGGGGGTTATCGATCTTTGGCGAATTGAGAGGGCGATGGCGTCAAGTTATCGTGACAGACGAGTCACGGCGACGTGACGTGTTTATCTTCATCGATGAGCTTTTCATGCGTCTCAAGTTTCACTGCCAGAATCGCATCGGCATCCTGCGCGATATCGTCGCGCATTTTGCCGATTACGGCCTCAACGTCTCGCGTGGCGAGGTCGGCGGGGATCAGGGCAACACGATCTACCTTTTCGTGCCCAACCTGCTCAATGCCCAGTTGGCGACGTTGCGGCCTCGTCTCGAGGCGGTGCCCGGGGTGTTCAGCGTCAAGCGGGTGAGCCTGATGCCCAGCGAGCGTCGACACCTGGAGCTCGACGCGTTGCTCTCGTCACTGTCCGATCCCGTCATGTCCATCGATATGGACGGACGCATCGTTGCCGCCAATCGTGCGGCGGGTCAGATGCTCGGGGTGCGTGTCGATGAAGTACCGGGCCTGTCGCTGGACCGCTACGTCCACGATATCGACCTGCCCGACCTGGTCAGGCGCAACAACGCGCGCGTCAACGGCCTGCGCCTGGTGCTCAAGGACGCGATCTACCTGGCCGACATCGCTCCGTTGCACACCGAGAAGGATGACGTCGCCTCGCTGGCCGGCGCGGTGGTCACGCTGCACCGCGCCGACCGCGTCGGCGAGCGTATCTATCATGTCCAGCGTCAGGAACTGCGCGGCTTCGAGGCGATCTTCCAGGCCAGCCCGCGGCTGGCAGCGGTGGTTCACGAGGCGCGGCGCATGGCGCCGCTGGATGCGCCGTTGCTGATCGAGGGCGAGACCGGCACCGGCAAGGAACTCCTGGCTCGCGCCTGCCATCTGGCCAGTCCACGCGGCCAGGCGCCGTTCATGGCGCTCAACTGCGCGGGCCTGCCCGAGTCGATGGCCGAGACCGAGCTGTTCGGCTATGCGCCGGGCGCCTTCGAGGGCGCGCGTCCGGAAGGCAAGCTGGGCCTGCTGGAACTGACCGCCGGCGGCACGATCTTTCTCGATGAAGTGGGCGAGATGAGCCCGCGGCTGCAGGTCAAGCTGCTGCGCTTCCTGCAGGATGGCGGGTTCCGCCGGGTGGGCAGCGACGAGGAGACCTATCTCGATGTGCGCGTGATCTGTGCCACCCAGCAGGACCTCCCCAAGCTGTGCGCCGAGGGGCGCTTTCGCCAGGACCTGTATCATCGCCTCAACGTGCTGTCGGTGCATATCCCGCCGTTGCGCGACTGCCTCGATGGTATCGAGGAGCTCGCCGCGCACTTCGTCGACAGGGCCGCCCGCCAGATCGGCTGTCGTCTTCCTTCGTTGTCGCCGGCGGCCGTGGCCCGGTTGGCCGGGTACCATTGGCCGGGCAATGTGCGCCAGCTGGAGAACGTGCTGTTCCAGGCCGTCTCGCTGTGCGAAGGCGACGAACTGCTGCCCCAGCACCTGCGCCTGCCCGATGTCGGCCAGGCGCCCGGGCTTGCCGGGGTCGACCTGGAGGGCTCGCTGGGCGATATCCTCGGCGAGGTGGAACGCCGCGTATTGGCGGCGCTGTATCCCGAGTTTCCCTCCAGCCGCCTGCTGGCGCGCCGCCTGGGCGTATCGCATACGACCGTTGCCAACAAGCTCAAGAAGCATGGCCTGGGCGATGAATCGTCATGAGCCGTTCAAGCAGGGAAGCTCATCCTCGCACCTTCTCGCATATCGTCGGCTTCGATGATTTTCCCTTCGCCCGCGATCATCGGGGCGACGTTTCCATCGTCGGCACGATCTATTCGGGACTGCGACTGGAAGGCGTCGTCTCGGGCAAGGTGCAGCGTGACGGGGTGAACGCGACCCGGGTGCTCATCGAACTGGTGCGCGACAGCAAGTTCGGCGCGCACCTGCAGCTCGTCATGCTCCAGGGCGTGGCGTTGGCGGGCTTCAATGTCGTCGACGTGCCTCGGTTACATGCTGCGCTGGGCGTGCCGGTGCTGGTGGTGTCCCGCCATGCGCCGCGACCGGCGGCGATGCGGCGGGCCCTGCTCGAGCGGATTCCCGGCGGTGGTGCCAAGTGGGCGCGCGTCGAACGCCTCGGGCCGATGGAACCCCTGGCCGGCGTGCACGTGCAGCGCGTGGGGCTCAGCCTGCGCGAGGCCGAGGCAGTGCTGCGAAGCACTGCCGTCAACGGCACGATTCCCGAGCCGCTGCGCACGGCGCACCTGATTGCCGGTGGGCTGGGTGCAGGGCAAAGCCGGGGCCGGACATGAGCATTGGAGTGCAGGGAAGGCGCCTGCCTACACTCATCTCAATGAGCACGGCAAGCAGGGGAGGGCGCCTCATGAACCGGCAGAACGTGACACTCGAGATCGATGGCATCGTGCTGGAGGGCGACCTGATCGTGCCCGAGGGAGCGACGGGTATCGTCGTCTTTGCGCATGGCAGTGGCAGCAGTCGCTTCAGTTCGCGCAATCGGCAGGTGGCGCATTATCTCAGCGAGCAGGGGCTGGCGACGCTGCTGTTCGACCTGCTTACGCCGGAAGAGAACGTCATCGACGAGCGCACTCGGGAGCTGCGCTTCGACATTGGCCTGATCGGGCGGCGCATGACCGGTGCCGTCGACTGGGTTGCCCGGGCCGAGGCGACCCGCGGGTTGGCCATCGGCCTGTTCGGCGCGAGCACCGGTGCGGCCGCGGCCTTGATCGCTGCCGCAAACCGGCCGGCGCAGGTGCGGGCCGTGGTCTCGCGTGGCGGCAGGCCCGATCTGGCAGGTGATGCTCTGCCCGCAGTCGAAGCGCCGACACTGTTGCTGGTCGGGGGTGACGATGTGGCGGTGATTGGCCTGAATGAGCAGGCGCGTGAGCGCATGCAGGCGCACTGCGAGCTGACCCTTATCCCCGGCGCGACTCACCTGTTCGAGGAACCGGGAACGCTCGAGGAAGTCCAGGCCCTGGCGAGTCGCTGGTTCAAGCATTACCTGAGCGTTGACTGACATCGTTCATGACCCTCGCCGAGTCCCTTGGCATAATGCGCCCTTTCATTTTTGCCTCCTAGGGATGACGCATGACCGCCTGGAGCAAGCTTCTCGTCGCCACCACGCGACTCATAGACCTGCATGACAGCGCCCATGAGCCGGGTTCGGCGTTCGTGCAGGTCAGCCAGGAGCAGCGTCGCGGACTGCGTGACGGCTACTGGCTGGATCTCGGCTGCCTGCTGCTCGATTTTCTACTCGACGTCGATTTCGCCACCAACAGCGCCTTCGTTTCGCAGACGCGCTGCCTGATGCATTTGCGCGAGCATTATCCCGGCCTGCCCGCCGATGACCTGAGCTTCGTCGTCAACCTGCTGGCCACGCCCAGCGAGATTCATTTCCGCAGTGCGCCGCCCACGCTGGAGAGTAATGAAGCGCGGGGCATGGCCAGTACCAAGCGCACCGCGCTGATCGAGAAGCAGGGCCAGACCGGCCAGGTGCGCCTGACGCCCAGCGGTCGGCAGGCGGTGACCCTGGCCAGCCAGGTCGAGGACCTGCTGTATTCCGAATATGACGCCGCCAAGGTGCTGGCCGCGCTGGCACGTAGCGACTTCGCGCGTATTCCCGACATCACCAATCAGATACTGATGGCGATCCGCGCGCTGACCCAGGAATTGCGCCGGATTCGCGAGAACCCGACGCGCGAGGGCAAGCTGGCCGCGTTTCTCGACAACGAGCGGCATTATCACAACGCCCTGTCGACGATCCAGAACACGCTGCTCAGCGCCCGCTCGCAACTGGCCACGCCGGATGCCATGCAGCGTTTCGAGGCCTGGCGTGAGTCCCAGGATGAGGAGTGGGACCTGCGCATGCTCTCCGGCGCGATCGGACGCGTGCTCAACGCCATCGAGAACCTGTCGCGCCGGCTCTCGGAACTGCTCTCGGACATTGCCGAGGGACGCATCCAGTCGATGGGCGTGGTCGACTTCGCCGACCTGGCGCGGCGGGTGCTGCACGCGCCCTTGCCGGAGGCGCTGCGCGATACGCTGGTCGCGCGCATGATGCCGTTCGGGCTCAAGGTGGCCATGCCACGAAACTCGACCCTGGTGCCGCTGCTCGAGACGCGACGGGCCGAGAAGAGCGACGCCGCGCTGGTCTTTGACGAGCAGGCCGATGCCCGGCCAGAGGACCCGTTGCTGGCGCGCTATCTCGAAGCGCGTGGCCCGGCGTTGCGTCAGCGTCTGGAAAAAGCGCCGTTGTCGTTGCCCGAGGCGCTGGAAGAGGGCTGGCATCACTTCGAGGCGCAGGATTGCCTGGCCCAGCTACTTAATACCTTCGTTGACACCCAGCTCGTGGACTGCCGCCTGTCGGTGGGCGTCGAGGCCCGGCCCTTCGTGGTCACCCTGGCGGACGGCCGGCGTATCGACGGGCCGGTCACCCCATCGCTGGGGTTCTTTCAGGGCGACGAGGCCGGTCTATCCCCGCGTAACGAACCATCAAGGGTGGCGCAGCGCGTCGCCGAGCAGGACGAAACCCTATGAACATGACCGAGATGGGCGAGGTCGTCGCCTACCTGTTGCGCTATCGCACTGCCGAGCGTCAGCCCGGCAACGGTCGCAAGCGTCGTGCGGCACGCGAAGGCCAGTTGGCCGAGCGCGACGTCTGCGCACTGATCGACGATGCGCTGGATACCGAACGCGAGGCATTGCGTGACTTTCTGGCCGGGCAGGGGCTGCGCCTCAAGGTGTTCGAGTCCGGTGACTATCCCGGCATCGCTCCCGGCTCGCGGCTCTACGCGTTGCTGCCCGACCCGGAGCTGGAACAGCCGCCGCTGTATACCCGCGAGCCGGTGTTCGACGCCCTGCGCCTGCGCCAGGAGAGCCGCGCCGAACTCGCCCAGTGGTATCTGCAGCTGTGGCTGCTGATGCAGACCTTGCTCTATACCCGTCTCAATCGTGCCCTGTCCGACGTCAGTCGCTATCAGGAAGCCACGTTCGCCACGTCCGAACTGATCGGCCTGCTGCGCGAGCAGCTCGAGACCCTGCGCGCCCAGGGCGAGGGCGTGCCCGAAACCAGCCGTGCGTTGCTCGAGGAGCGGGGCGAGGACATTGCCCGCCGCGTCAAGGCGTTCATCGACCTGCAGGTACGGGCCGGGCAGCTCGAGACGGTGCGCGAGGCACGTGACGGTGCCGAGAGCGAGATCTGGCAGCAGACGTTGCTGGGTGCGCTGGAGGCCGAGCAGGTGGGCGTCCACCACCTGTCGCACCTGGTCGACCTGCTCTCGGGTGAACCACGACCGTCAGCCCAGGAAGTCGACGATGAGTCGGTTTCCGTGGCAGAGGAAGACAGGGATACGTCCGGTATCGCGCCCGAGGCGGACGAGGCACAGGACGACTTGCTTGGCATGGATGGAGATAGTGACGCAGCGTCGGTCGACGAGCGTGCAGCGGAGGAGCGGGCATGAGTGTCATCAATCGCATCGAAGTCGCCAACCTGCTCAACAAGCACGGCGATATCGCGTCGCCCTGGGACGCCAAGATGCGTCACCTGCTGCTTGATCTGCGCGGCCAGTCCAGTGCCATCAGCATGGAGAACGGCTTCGGCAAGACCACCCTCGCCGAGGCGCTGATCGGCCTGCTGTCGCGCGATCGCACCCTGCTGGCACGTACCCGGCGCAAGTGCTCGCCGTCCAGCGTGGCGGGCCAGGGACGCAGCTGGTCGCACCTGCGCGTCGAGTTCCGCGCCGGTGAGAGTGGCGGCCAGAGCGACATGCTCGCCGCGGCCGGCGAGGAAGTGGCCGGCGAGACGTTCGTGTTCGGCATGTACGGCTACAGCGACGGTAGCGGGCTGTCCTTCTACCACTATGCCGGCCGGCTCGAGGACGTGCCGGTCTATCACGTCACTCGCGATGCCAAGCTGGCGCTGTACGCCAACAGCGACGTACAGACGGCCATGCGCCAGCACAAGGTGACGCGCAGCGCCAATCGCGAGGAGTGGCTGGATGCCGTCGGTGCGCATATCTCGCGGCGCGAACTGGCCCAGTTGGCCGCCTTCCAGAAGGAGGGCGGCGCCGACAAAAGCCAGATATTCAACGCCATCAAGCCGCGCGCCGGCGAGAAAGCCGATCAGGCGTTCTTCTTCGAGGTGCTGGCACCGCAGATTCTTTCCGGGGCGACCCGTGGCGAGACCGACGAGGGCGAGGACCTGATCGAGGACGTGATCCTCAACTCGGGAACCAAGGTCACCGAACTGCGCCAGCGCCTGAGCGAAGCCGAGAACGACCAGCGGCGTGCCGAGGACAAGGTGACGCGGCTGGCCGATCTCAATACCCAGGGCGAGGCGTTGCTCGAGGCGCGCCGCCAGCTCGCCGATCTCGACGAGGGACTGGCGGCCAGCGAACGGCTGTTGGGTGGGCAGGCGCTACTCGGTCTGCCGGGACTGCCGCGACGCCCCGATGCCCCCGACGATGAGTCGGGCGAGGCCGACTTGGTTGCCGGCTTTGCCTGGGCGCTCGGCGATACCGAGCGGCCCCGTGTGTCCACCTGGCTGCTGGCACGGCTGACCGGCCAGGCCGAGCGTGCCGTGCGCCAGGCACTGTCCGAGCGCGGCGCGCGGGTCGACGCGCACCGTCGCCTGGTGCACCTGTCCGAGTCAGCGTGGCCACAGGCTCGCGATGTGCATCATGTCACGTTTGCCTCAGCCCGCGACTGGCTCGAGGACAGCCACGTCTTTGCCGACGACTCGGCGCGCTATCGGGCGCTGTCACGCCTGGAGGACGCTGCGGAAGCGTTCGAGGGGCTCGATGGCAACCGCTTCCGCGAGGAAGTCATCGCCGATCGCGAATACGTCAAGGAACTCAAGACCGACATCAACCGGCTGGACGTCCAGTGGGAGCGTCTCGACGGTGAGCGCGAACAGCTCGAATCACGTCAGCGCGAGTTCACTGACAACCAGAGCTTCTATACCCAGGCGCTCGCACAGGGGCTGTTCAGTGAAGACGAACTGGAAGCGCCCGAAGCCACTCGCGAGGCGGCCGTGGCCCAGGCCGACGAGACGCGTCGCGCACTGAACGAGCACCTCGGCCGGGTCGGTGAACTGCGCCAGCCCGCGCAGTGGCATGCCGAGTTCAAGGCCGCCCACCCCCGGACCTCGCCGGGTGAACTGCTGGCGCTCAAGATCGAGCAGCAGGAAGCCCTCGATGAGGAACGCGAGCGGATCGAGAGCGAACTTGGCGACGCCGATGCCCGGCAGGCGGCAGCGCGCGACGAGCGTCATCGCCTGGACGGAGAGCGCCAGCGTTTGGAGGGTGAGCAGGGGCCGCTGCGTCAGGGGCGCGAGGCCTGGCAGGCCTTCATCGAGGGCTGGCCGGAGGCAGACGTTCACGAATTCTGGTCGCGGCGCAAGACCGAGCTTTCCGAGTGGCAGCAGGCGCTGCGTGGGCAACGTCAGCGTCAGGACGATGCCAGAGCGCTGCGTGCCCGCCTGACGCCACTGGCCGAGGCAGCGCGGCACTACGCGGACATTCACGGTGACGACGAGCCGGTTCATCTGCGTGACTGCCTCTATCGCGAATCCCGGGCACTGGACGATGAAAGCCATCGCCTGGCCCGGGAGGAGCAGCGCCTGCGCGAGCTGCACCAGGCCTGGCTGCGCTTCGCTGAGCTCAGCGAGCAGTCGCCGGCTCAGTGGCTCAAGGATGCCAAGTCCCGCTATCCGCGGCTGCTGCGCGAGGCGGAAGGTCTGGACGAGAAGATCCAGGCCCGCAAGCGTTACCTGGAGAGCCTGGCCGGTGATCCGCTGGCCCGCCAGGTCGCCGAAAGCGAGGCGCAGCGCCTGCTCGACGAGGCGGGTATCGCCTTCGTGCCACTGCACGAGGCGCTGACGAGGTTCGAGGCCGACGAAGTCTCGCGGCGCGACTGGCTGGCGCAAGCCGCCGGGCAGCTTTTTGCCCCGGTCATCGAGGGCGAGGCGGCCGCCGGTGACGCGGCTGGCTTGTTGATCGAGCGGGGCCTGGGCGTGCCGGTACTCGAAGCCGGCCGGCTCGCTGCCTGCCTGTCGCAAGGCCAGCCCCCGCTGGGTGCGGTGCAGGGCAAGGAAACCCTGGCGGTCAAGGCTGCGCTCGATCCGCAGTTCCTGACGGCCCTGCGCGAGGAGACCCAGCAGCGACTGGACATCGAACGCCAACGGCGGGTCGCGCTTGGCGAGGAGATCGAGCGCCTCGATCCGCATGGCGAGCGTTTCGCCCTGGCGCTTCGGGCCCAGGTGGCCGCTGACGAAAAGGTCGATGATGCCCTGGAGTCGCTGCAAGCCGAACAGGCACGCCTGGCCGAACAGCGCGAACGATTGGCTCCGCGCCTGACCGATGCCGCCCTGGCCGCGATCGACGATTACCAGCGTTACCTGCTCGAAGGGGGCGACCGGGCGCTGGAAGCAGCGGCAGAAGATCTACTCGAGGCCGAAACCCGGCTGGCCGAGCTGACGCCGAAGGTGCATGAGGCCGAGCAGGCATTGGAGGCCCATGGCCCGACCTGGCTGGCTGCGGAGAAGTTCGCCGATGCCGGTGGCGTCGAGCGCCTGTCGGCGTTGGAGTCACGACTGGAAGCGCTGCGTGAGCAGGCAGCCATCGTTGCCGAACGCGAGGGTGACGCCGCCGAGCAGGTCGCATCGCTGCGCTTGCGTCGCGATGATCTGGCGGCCCGGCTGCGTGAGCTGTTCGCCGACGGCGAACGCGACCGGCTCAAGCGACTCGCTGCCTTCGAGGACGAGGGCGGCGAGGCCTTCATGGCCTGTGCCGAGACGGTGCAGGCCGACTTGGAGCAGACCCTGGCCACGGCCATTCGACGTGCTGACTTCGATTTCGCGCGTATTCGTGCCTATCTCGATGTGCGTGATGAGAAGGGCGGCAGCCAGAAGCTGGAGCGCGAAATTGCCCGGCTCAAGCGTGAACTCGGCGAGACCCGCGATGCGCGCAAGCGCAAGGCTCACGAGCAGCAGGTCGTGGAAGGGCGTCTCGAAGCCAACCAGCAGGCAATGGTTTTGACCGACCAGTTGGGCATTGCCTGGCTGGCGGTGGTACGCGAACTGCCTGCGGACTGGTCGCGTCGCATCATGGCACTCGACGACCCGGCGGGAGCCAGCCGTTGGCCTGTCGATCATCCCCAGGCCGAGCGCCTGGACGACGCCCTCGACGATTGGCGTCGCCTGGCGGGCAGCGATACGGGCAACGAGAATGAGAGCGACGAGGTCGACCTCGCGGCATTGGAAAGCTGCCAGCAGACCCTGGTCGATGCGCTGGAAGGGCTCAACCTGGGCGAGCGATCACGCAATCGCGACCGTCAGGCGCGCGAGGTCGAGCAGCGGGTCCAGGCGCTGGATGCTGCCTTGCACGACGCGCGCGACAGCCGTCTGTTCAACGACACCGAACGGGCCCGGCTGGCCACGCTGGAAGGCGTCCAGCCAGCGGCGCTCGACGACCTTCAGGCGCTGTATGCCCAGCTCAACGGCCAGCTCGACGAGCACCGTGAGCGGGTCGCCCGGCTGCATGCCTCGCGCGAGCACATCGAGGGCACGCTGGTCGAACGCCTGGGCTCGATCATCACCGATGCGGCTGGCAACCTGGACATCCTGCGCCGGGTGGCGCGTCGCAGTGGCGAAGGCGGCGCCTACTTCGAGGTCAAGGCGTCACTGATCGGTGACGAGGCCGTGCGCGAGTTGATCCAGCAGTTGCTGGCCGACATCGACGAGCATCAGGCGGCCTTGCGGCGTCGTCAGCAGCAGGAGGGCGGCATGGCGGCCAGCGACCAGCGCCGGCGCGACGAGGAGCTCGGCCGACAGATCCGGCGGCGAATCTATCGCGGCCTGTTCCGTGACGTGTCGATCCGCCTCAAGCACGACGCCATTCGCCCGCACGGTCGCCTGTTCTCGCTCAACGAGGATATGTCGGAAGGACAGCGCGAGGCGGTCTCGCTGATGTGGCTGGTCAAGCTTTCGGAATTCGCCATCGAGCGCGAGCTGCGCGAGTTGCCGGGGCATCAGAAGCGCCGCGCCCGGGCCGGTCGCGAGAGCGTGATCCTGCTCGATGGGTTGTTTTCGAAGCTATCGCATCGCCGCTTGATCCAGGATTCGCTGGAGTCGCTGCGCAATACCCGGGGCCGCTTCCAGATGATCGGGCTGATTCATAACCCGAACTACGAGAACGACGCGACGATCTTTCCCACTTACCTGGTTGGCAGCGTGATTGGCGGGGCCCAGGGGCAGGGTGGGCACGTCATCGTGCGCGATGGCCGCGTCGTCGATCCACAGGACTTGGCACGTAGCGTCGGGGAAGCCAGTCTGTTCGGAATCCACGTCACGGAGCCGACGTCATGAGTCACTTGAGCGAACGTGCCGAGGCGGTCCAGCTTTGGTTGGAAGGCGACTGGACACTTGCCTACCGCAAGCAGGGCAACAAGGGCTGGCGCAGTGCCAGCCTGGTGCGGCGTCTCAAGCGCGACCGCGCCTGCGCGACCGAGCTTGATGGCTGGGAGGCGCTGCGCGAACTGGCCGGGGCGGGGGTAATCGAGACCGTCTCTCCGGTGTCCGCCCGTCAGACGCTCAACGTGCAGGTCACCCTGTCGGAAGCGTTGCGTCATCGCCTCGAGTCGGAATTCGCCGAACTCGACGACTCACTGGGGCTGGAGGCTGCCCAGGCGGCGGTCTGGCGGCATGCGCTGGACGGCGTGCTGCAGGATTGGTCCGTAACCGACCAGCAGCGCCTTGCCGAGGGCCTGCGTGCCATGGCCGCCGACCTGCCCCACGCCTATGCCTACAGCGCTTTCGAGGCCAGTGCCCGGTACCTGCTGGGTAGCAGCAAGCTGCTCATGGCGCTGCCCCGCGAACTGGTGCGCAGCTTCGGCATCGATACCACAGCCTTTCGCGGGACATCGGCCTGGGTGCTGGCGTCGGTCCCCGCCGAGCCCCAGGGATTGCTGTTGATCGAAAATCCGCAGAGCTTCGAGCAGGCCTGCCGGGTCTGTCTCGACGAGCGCTGGGCACTGGTCTGCAGTTTCGGCTATGGCCTGTCGCTGGGCGAAGCGCTAAGGGCACCTGAGCAGGTCCGGCTGATCGGCGAGCGCACCTCGTCATGCACGTTGTCCGAGTTGCTCGCCCTGCCTGAGGTCACGTTCTGGGGCGATCTCGATCCCGAGGGGCTGCGTATCTTCCTGCGTCTGCGCCAGAGCGTGCCGGGAATCCAGCTATCGGCGCTCTACACGCCGATGATCGAACGCCTGGAGAACGACGCCGGCCATCCGCTGCATGGGCTGACCGGCAAGGCCGGCCAGCGCCAGGCCGGCAGTTGGATGCGAGGTCTCGATCAAGAGGCGCTCGACGATACGCGGGTGGCTGAATTGGGCGACAAGGCGCTCGACGAGTCGCTGGCCGAGGAGTGGCTGGCACGAATAACCGACCCGTACGAGGAGGCGCATTAATGACCATCTATGGCGTGGGTGACAGCACGTTGCAGGCACTGGGTGGTGAGGCTGCCGTACGCGAGCTGGCCGAACGCTTCTATGCCGCCATGCAGCGCCTGCCCGAGGCCCAGGGCATCCTGGCATTGCATCCCGCCGATCTGGCCCTGTCGCAAGACAAGTTGGCGACGTTCCTGATCGGCTGGATGGGCGGGCCTAGCCGCTATCGCGAACGTTTCGGGCCTATTGCCATTCCTGCCGCGCATCGCCACCTGTCGATCGGCCCCGAGGAGCGGGATGCGTGGTTGTTGTGCATGCGTACCGCACTCGACGAGATGGGCGTCGATACCGAACTCAAGGCCTACCTGCTCGCCCAGCTGCGGCATCCCGCCGAGATGTGTCGCTCCCACTGAATCGATAGTTTGTTAGCTAGCTAATTTTATGGCAGAATACTTCGCATGCTAAATAAAAAGCCATGTGAAGATGCCGAACTGGGCTTGCGTCTGGGCCACGTCCATCGCCTGTGGCGCATGGTGGTCGACCATACCGTGGCCCCGCTGGGCCTGACGCAGCCGCGTTGGACGCTGCTGGTGATCCTGCGCCACCTGGGAGAGGGGGCGACACAGAAGCAGCTTGCCGAAGCGCTGGGTATCGAGTTGCCTTCGTTGACACGTACGCTGGGGCAACTGGAACAGCAGGGGCTGGTCCTGCGGCGCATTCCCGCCGGCGATCGGCGAGTCCGCGAAGTCGTGTTCACTCCTGAAGGGCGTCGTCTGCTCGAGGCGCTGGATGCACGAGCCAGCGAGGCCAGGGCACTGCTTCTCGACGGGGTTCCCGACACGGAGCGCGAGGTGCTGCACCGTGCCCTGCGTCGGATCGAGCGCAACGCCTGTCACTGGCTACCTTCCCGATAATCACAGAGAGTTCCTATGTCACCGGAGCAACGTTTCGCCCGTTGGGTACGCGCGGCGATCGTGATGTTCGTCATTCTGTTCGCCTATTTCGTGGTCGCCGATGCCTACATGCCGGTCACCCCCCAGGCCAGAGTGCTGCGCGATGTGACCCGCGTCGCGCCTGAAGTGAGCGGCCAGGTGATCGACGTGACTGTAGACAACAACCAACATGTCGAAACGGGGGATGTCCTGTTTCGTATCGACCCTGAACCGTTTCGCATTGCCGTGGAAAAGGCCGAACTGGCGCTGGAACAGGCGCGACGCGACAATGCCGAATTGGATGCCTCCCTGGCCGAGGCTCGGGCCGGGCTGGCGTCTGCGCGGGCCGATGCCGAGGAACTCCGACGCGAGCGTCAGCGCGTCGAGCGGCTGATTCAGGGCGGCAGCATTTCCCGTCAGCGCTATGACGAGGTCGTGGCAGAGGCACGTGCCGCCGAGGCCGCCGTGGATGCTGCCGAGGCCCAGGTGCATTCGCTCGAGGTGCAGCGCGGCGAAAATGGAGAAGACAATCTGCGCCTGCGCCAGGCACGTAACGCCCTCGATGTCGCCCGGCTGGATCTGGCGCGTACAGAGGTACGTGCCGAACAGCCTGGCTGGGTCAGCAACCTGCATCTTGCCAAGGGCGATTACGTCACCGCGGGATCGCCAGTCCTGGCCCGGGTCGGCGAGGCCGTGGATATCGTGGCCGATTTCCGTGAAAAGAGCCTGCGTCATGTGGGAGACGAAGAACCGGCCTGGGTGGCGCTGGATGCCTTGCCCGGCGAGGTGTTCGCGGCGCATGTCGTGTCCGAGGATGCCGGGGTTCTGAGTGGTCAGGTGATTGCCGACGGTAGCCTGGCCGATATCCCCACCACCGATCGCTGGGTACGCGATGCCCAGCGCATGCGGATTCACCTGGCCTTCGACGAGGCACCGGCGACACTACCACCGACCGGTGCGCGAGCCACGGTGCAGCTGGCACCCACTGATCATGGTCTGTCGGCTTGGTTCGCCCGGGCACAGATTGGCCTGATGAGCTGGTTGCATCATGTCTACTGAGCCAGCCAGGGCAAAAGGCATCGACGCTAACGGGCTGCGCCAGTGCCTGCGTATCGCCTTCGGTGGATGGCTGGGGTTCGTGATCAGTCAGTTGATGGGCTGGAATTACGGGGTTTTCTTTACCGTTTTCCCCATGTTCCTGGTGGGGCTGGTACCGGTGCTCAATGGTCATGTGGTTCGCCAGTTTCTGGGGAACGTGCTGGTCAATTGCGCCGAGGTCAGCCTGGTCGTCGGCCTGACCCAGCACATGCCGCTGGTAATGACGGGGCTGGTCTTTGCCCTGTTCTACACGCGCTTTCGGCTGATGGCGCGTGGACCGATGTTCCTGTTCGGGGCCAATGGCGTGCTGACATTGAGCATCTTGTTTCATTTTGCCAGCTACCCCACGCTGGATCTTGCCGATCTGCTGGCAAGCAATCTGATGGCGAGTGTCCTCGCAGTGGGCATTGCCGCGCTCATGTACGTGGTGTTTCCGGATGTGGAACCGCGCAAGCCCCCGCCGCGAACCGAAAAGTCGATGGCACGCATCAATCACGAGACGCTGATTGGTGCCATTACGGCAACTTTATCGTTCGTGGTGTTCCAGGCGTTCGATCTGCGTGATTCTCTGTCGGCGCAGATGGCCACCATCCTGATTCTGTTCGCGCTGGGTTATCCCGGGGCACGTATGTCGGCCGGCAAACGGGCGGTTGGCACCCTGCTGGGATGCAACCTGGCACTTTCGATGCAGTTACTTCTCTATACGCAGACCCAGCATTTTACGCTCGTGGCGTTGCTTTACTGGCTGGGCCTGATGGTGTTTGCCCGCGCCCATGTGAAAGAGGGGGGAGGTTCAGGCATTGGCTTCGGCGGGTTGACGACGCTGGGCATCCTTTTCGGGCAATCGCTCTCGCCTAGCCAGGACCTGATCTACAGCGCGCTGTACCGCTTCTCGTCGATGTGCGTGGCGCTGGCTGCCACACTGGTGGTCATGGCGCTGTTGCATCGCTGGCTGAATGCCTGGGCACCGACGCGGGCCGAGGCTTGAGCGACAAGGCTCACAGTGTTCGTCGAGGCGCTCACTCGATGACGACGCGGTTGCGCCCTGTACGCTTGGCCGTGTAGAGGCTGCGGTCGGCACGGTCGAGCAGTGTCTCGATGTCATCGTCGGCTCGGCATTCGGCGACGCCGAGACTGGCGGTAATGGTGGCCTCGCCCAGGCCAAAATCGTGTGCTTCGATGCATTGGCGTAGCCGTTCGGCGAGTTGCTGGCCAGCGTCGAGCCGTGTCAAAGGCAACAGGATGGCGAATTCCTCGCCACCCAGCCGGGCAATCACGTCTTCCTGCCGCAGCGTGTCAAGACACAGGCGGCCAATGCCCTGCAGTACCTGATCGCCCGCCAGATGGCCCCAGGTGTCGTTGATGCGCTTGAAGTGGTCGAGATCAAGCAGGATCAGCGTCAGGGTATGCCGATGACGCCGCGCACGTGACATCTCTTCGTTCAAGCGCTCGTTCAGGCGTCGTCGATTGGCCAAGCCGGTCAGCTCATCGGTGCCGGTGAGTTCACGCAGGCGCGTCTCCTGGGCGATCTGGTCGCTGATGTCCAGGAGGACACCGTGCCACAGCGTCGCGCCGGTATGGTCCTGTTGCTCGGGCTGGGCTCGTGCCGTTACCCAGCGCAGCTTCGCGTTGGTGCCGAGCAGCCGAAACTGGATCGACAGCGGTCCGCCATGACGGGCCGAATGCTCGATGGCTGCCATGACAGTGGGCAAGTCGTCGCGGCATATCCGCTCCAGGCCCAGTCGCGCGTCTTCGGCGAGCAGGCGCGGGTCGATGGTCTGCAGGCTCTGGTCGTTACCGGCCAGGTAGGGAAAGCTGTAACGGCCATGAGGGTCGCGCCGGAACTGGAATATCAGGCCCGGGATGCGCTCGGTCATGATTTCCAGGCGAGCCAGCAGTTCGGCCTCTCGACTCACATCGAGCAGGGTACCGACCAGTTCGGGGGTGGCACCTTCGCGGATGGGTCGCGAAATGCGTGCCTCGTTCTGGATGGTGAGGTAATGGCCGTGACTGTGGCGCAGGCGGTAGCGCAGGGTTCGCCGTTCGCGATGTTGCGTGGTGAATCCCTTCAGCCAGGTACATAACCGATCGATATCGTCAGGATGCACGCGGTCGAGCAAGCCGACCTTCTCGGCATCGGTATCCAGGCCCAGCAGCCGAGACAGGTTGCGGCTGATATGGTTGAGTTCCCAGGGCGGCTGGGGGTGGCAGGCATAAAGGACGGCAGGACTGGTTTCGAGCAGGTGACGTAGCCGGCGGTGTGCATTGGCGGCGCTGCGCCGGGCGATTTCCAGTTCTGTGTGGTCACGTATCGTGCCAACCACGAAGGGAGTGGCCGTGTTGTCGCTCTCGAGCACCGTCAGGACCATGCGCCAGTGAAACTCGCGCTCGCCGTGATGCAGGATCTCATCGACGGTTATCGCCTGTCCCGACTGTTCGCATTCGGCCAGGTGATGTTGCAGGCGTTGCCCATCCTCACGGGAAAAGAGGTCTTCGGGACGTTGCCCCTGCCAGGTGTCCGGCGCCCGGTGAAGCGCCTCGAGCAGGGCGGGATTGCCATAGACGAAATGCAGGGCGGTCCCGGGGGAGGGGCGGCGAGCCAGGAACACGCCATCCGGCAGGGGATCGAAGAGCTGGCGTACCATGCGCGCCAAGGCAGGGGGCATGACCAGTGGGCTTTCCGCGAGAGTCAGCCGGTGAATCATGCCGTTCCAGGCATCGTCCTGGAATCGCACAAGCTCTTCCAGCCAGCAGGTTACGTCGTCGCCGACCGCCACGGCATAACGGCAGCGGGCTTCACCGTGCGCACGAGCCTTCTGCAGCATCAGTCGGCGCAGCCCCCGGGTAGGGCCAGCCTGGGTCGGCCAGTCGTCGTCGAAGAAAAAACGATTCAGGCTGTCCCTGGTAACGCCCAGCAACAGGCCTGGATCACCGGCAATGAACTGGCGATCGATTCCTGACGAGGTCGCTGTCCAGATCAGGAAGCCAAGTTGGCACGATGCCTGGCTCAGCGCAATGGTTGGGTCGGGCATCCGCGGACTCCCCGCATTCAAGGACGCATGTCGAGTCGCCTTGCATGCATGACGGAGACCGGCGGCTCATGGCAAGTCGGCCACTATACCGGCAGGCAGGCCGAGTTGTTATCGGCCAGGAGTCGTAGGTGTTTTTACCATTGTGCCTTGGCGGTGAGTGCCAACGGACGCAATGTGACAGCATTCTCAGCGAGGTGCGTCGTAGCGGCCCGCTCGTTTCTTGGAGTAGACCACCTGCCATAGCTGGATGTCGCGCGCCCGGAAGGCCCCGGCGCAGACGCTGAGGTAGTAGCGGAACATGCGCCGGGTACGCTCGTTGTAGTTGGCTGCGACTTGATGCCAATGGGCATCGAAATTTTTCAGCCAGGCCATCAGCGTACGGTCGTAGTCAGCGCCGAAGTTCTGCCAGTCCTCCATTAGCAGGCGACCTTCGCTGGCCTGGGCAATGTGCTTGACCGAGGGCAGGACGCCATTGGGAAAGATGTACTTGTTGATCCAGGGGTCGGCGCTGATCTCGGAGCTATTGGAACCGATGGTGTGCAGCACGAATAAGCCATCGTCATCGAGCAGGCGGGTGACCGTGTCGAAATAGGTGCGGTAGTTACGGTGTCCGACGTGTTCGAACATCCCGATCGATACGATGCGATCGAAACGGCCTTCGAGGTCGCGGTAGTCCTCGAGCAGGATGTTCACAGGCAGCTCCTGGCAGCGTTTCCTGGCCAGGGCGGCCTGTTCCCTGGAAATAGTGATGCCGGTGACCTCGGCACCGTAGTGACGGGCTGCATGCTCGGCGAAACTGCCCCAGCCGCAACCGATGTCCAGCACTTTCATGCCCGGTTGGATCCGCAGCTTGCGGGCGGCCAGGTCGAGCTTGGCGATTTGGGCCTCGTGCAGGTTGCCGGCGTCCTTCCAGTAGCCACACGAATAGCACATGGTCGGGTCGAGCATGCGCTCGAAGAGATCGTTGCCGAGATCGTAGTGCGCCTCGCCTACCATGTAGGCGCGCGTCTTGCTCTGCAGATTGAAGAATCCGGCCTGGAGCCGGTACATCAGGCGTTCGGAAGGCGTATGGGCACGTTTACCCAGCCCGTGAAGCAGTAGCTTGTAGGCAAGTTCGTCAATGCGATCGCACTCCCACCAGCCATCCATGTAGGCTTCACCGAGACCCAGGGTGCCCTGGTGCAGAACGCGGGAGAAAAAGTCGGGATGCAGCACCTGAATGTCCCAGGGCTGGGTGCCGTTGAGGGTGATGCCCGAGCCTTCAAGCAGGTCCTCCACGACTCGTCGGGCCCGGGTATCGGGCAAGGCGATGGAGCCGATGCGCTGTTCACTTGTCATGCCGAACTCCGGTATGCATCTTGTCATGGTTGCGATACAGGTCTCGAGCAAGGCAGTCCTTGCCAATTGATTGCACGCTAATGAGCATGCTGATATCTATGAGCCAAGTTCAACAGTTTTAAGCTATATGACCGATAGCCTAGACTAGATCAGGAACCCATGCTTTGGCTGAAGCAGCCCATTCAGGCTGTCGGGAGGGGACGTAATGCACGTAATTGCCGATTTGAACGTGATCCCCTTGGGGGTAGGCGTGTCGGTGTCTTCCTATGTGGCTGCATGCGAGCGGGTGATTCAGGAAGCGGGCCTCAATCACCGGCTGCATGCCTATGGCACCAATATCGAAGGGGAATGGGACGAGGTCGCGGCCGTGGTCAAGCGCTGCCATGAAGTGCTGCATGACATGGGCGCGCCTCGCGTCAATACATCGTTGAAACTGGGTACGCGCACTGACCGTGAGCAGACCATGGCCGATCGGGTCAGCGTCGTCGAGAAATTGCTCGATACATGAGATCAGGGAGCAGGAACACAGCGAAAGCCCAGCCGTATGGCTGGGCTTTCGCCTTCATGGGTCGCTGCGGCCAAGCCGATCGCATCGCCCGGAGGCGGTGCCGCCGGCAGGGACGCGATGGCCAATGCCGGGTTGGCGGGGTAGGCCTGTCGCGCGATAACTATCGGTTCGTCGTCTGCGCAGCGCACCTGGGCCATGCGAATGGCCTGCTCTTGCGCCTTGGGTAGCGTATTACCGTAGGCGCTCACGACATGGGTCGTCGGCGTAGGCGGCGTCGGACCATTGCTGCACCCGCCTGCAAGCGACAACGCCACCAGGCACAGGGCGATTCTGAATCCCGGCATGAAACATCACTCTCGAACTCCCTGTTTCTAGCGTTGTCCGTGGTTCCCGGAATGTCGAGCGAGGATTGTGCCGGCTCGGCCAGCATGCACTGTCACGGGAAGACTAGTGCCTGGCTGGCAATGCCGGGTCGGGAGTTGCCGCAAGCGCGCCATCGAGTGGCGCCAGCCAATCGTGACAGGTCGCCAGCAAGTGCTCGGTCAGTGCTTCCAGCGTGCTGCCACCGTGGCGCCAGTAGTGCCAGTACAGCGGCACGTCGATGTAGCTGCTGGTATCCAGATCCACCAGGGCACCTTCCTCGAGTTCGCGCTTGACCTGTCCTTCGGGGATCAGGCCATAGCCCATGCCGGCCTGTGCCAGGTGAATGAACCCCTCCGACGAGGGGCACAGGTGGTGCGGAAAGGGTTCGAGATACCCTCGCATTTCCAGATAACGGTGCTGCAGCCGGTCATCCGGCCCAAAGACGATTGCCGGGGCCCGACGAAGTGCTTCATGGGTCAGGCCATGTGGAAAATGACGCTCGACATAACCTGGGCTGGCCAACGCCCGATAGCGCATGCTGCCCAAGGGGTGCGAGCGGGCTCCCTGGACTGGGCGAGGTGTGGCACAGATGCAGCCGGCGACTTCACCGTCACGCATGCGCTTCAAGGCCACATCCTGATCCTCGACGACCAGGTCCAGCAGAAGGCCCTGTTGGCGGCAGAACTCGCCGGTGACCGGCGACCACCAGGTCGCAAGACTATCGGCATTGATGGCCAGGCGCAGGCGTTGTTCGCGTTCGCCGAGGGCCGGGATCTGGTCCAGCAGGTCGTGTTCGAGCAGGCGGACCTGTTGCACATGATTGAGCAGGCGGCGCCCCAGCGGTGTCGGGGCAAGTTTCGGAGCGCGAACCAAGACCGGTTGACCCAGGCGAGCCTCGAGCAATTTGATGCGCTGCGAGACCGCCGACTGCGTCAGCCCCAGGTGCTTGGCGCCGCGTTCGAATCCGGATTGATCGACCACCGCTGACAGAGCCTGCAGAAGTTTGTAATCGAGCATCAGCCTATGTAATCACATATTTCTTTAATTAATTTCACTTATCTTACAGTCAAGCCTAACCTGCCTGCGACTTGCAACCCATTCGCTATTCGTTTGCTGACAGGAGAATTCAAGAGTGTTCGTTTCCTTGATCCAGGGGTTGGGCATCGGGGCGGGGTTGATCGTGGCGATCGGCGCACAGAACGCGTTTGTGCTGGGCAAGGGGCTGCGTCGTGAGCATCCCTGGCTGGTAGCGACACTTTGTGCCGTCTGCGACTGGGTGCTTATCGGCCTGGGCGTGATGGGGCTGGGGCAACTGATCGCCAGCCAGGACACGCTCATGTTGCTGGCGCGCGTGGGTGGGGCGGCGTTCCTGCTCTGGCAGGCCGGGCTGGCTGCCAGGCGGGCCATGACCGCCAAGGGGCTCCAGGCGGATACGGCAGTGGCGGGCTCGCGGCGTAGCGTGATCGTCGCGACGCTGGCCGTGACACTGCTCAATCCTCAGGTGTATCTCGATACCTTGGTAATGCTTGGAGCGATAGGCGCTGCCCAAGCCAGCCCGCTAGGCTTCTACCTGGGGGCATCGATAGCCTCCTTTGCCTGGTTCTTCGGTCTGGTGGCCGCCGCTGGTTGGCTGGCGCCGCGCCTGGCCAGTCCTTGGGTGTGGCGGGTCATCGATGCTGCCATTGCGCTGGTACTGATCGGTGTGGCCTGGGGATTGCTGGCCGGCATGGCAGCGCTGTAAGAAAAACGTGACGGGGTGTCAGGCTTTCGAGCCGGCCTGGCACAGTCGGAATCATGCCATTTGCCTCTGTCACGCTGGCTTTACGCAGAACGCTTGATATGCGGCGCCAAGGCAGGTGTCGGGGAGCCTGAGTGACGTTTCCGTCAGCCCCGGGTCGCCCTAGTCTGGTGGCATCCTTCGCCACCTGGCGAGGTCGACCAACAATGACACTCAGGGAGACAGGCCATGAACGCCCCCGCGACTTCCGCTTCGACCGTATCTCAGCAGAATCCCATCGGAACCAATGGGTTCGAGTTCGTCGAGTTCACTGCGCCCACGCCGGAAGGCCTCGAGGCACTGCGTCGGCTATTCCTGCAGATGGGCTTCACCGAGACCCGTCGACACCGCTCAAAAAACGTCACACTGTTCCAGCAGGAAGGCGTCAACTTCGTGCTCAACGGGGAAACCGACAGTCATGCCGAGGCCTTTGCCAAGGTCCATGGGCCCAGCGCCTGTGCCATGGCCTGGAAGGTGGCCGATGCCCGGCAGGCCTACGAGCATGCGCTGGCCCATGGGGCCGAGCCGGCCGACAATCCAGTGGGACCCGGCGAAGTGGGGATTCCGGCCATCAAGGGCATCGGCGGATCGCTGTTGTACTTCGTCGACCAGCGTGTCGATGACCAGGGCCGTACCATCTATGACATCGATTTCGAGCCGATTCCCGGGGCAGGGAAGAACGACCGCAGCGTCGGCCTCAAGGTGCTCGATCACCTGACGCACAATGTCGATCGCGGCCAGATGGATAAGTGGGCAGACTTCTACACCGATATCGCCAACTTCCGCGAGATCCGCTATTTCGATATCGCCGGCAAGAAGACCGGCCTGCACTCGCGGGCAATGACCGCGCCCTGCGGCAAGATGCACATTCCCATCAACGAGTCTGCCGATGACAATTCGCAGATTGCCGAATTCCTGCGTGAGTATAACGGCGAGGGTATCCAGCACCTGGCCATGGCCACGGATGACATCTACGCCACCGTGCGTGCCCTCAAGGCCAACGGCGTCAAGTTCATGTCGACACCGGATACCTATTACGAAAAGGTCGACGCCCGCGTGCCCAATCACGAGGAAAATCTCGAGGAGTTGCGGGAACTGAACCTGCTGGTCGACGGTGCACCGGACCAGGGCGTGCTGTTGCAGATATTCACTGAAACGGTGATCGGTCCGATCTTCTTCGAGATCATCCAGCGCAAGGGCAACGACGGGTTTGGCGAGGGCAACTTCAAGGCCCTGTTCGAGTCCATCGAGGAGGACCAGATTCGCCGCGGCGTCCTCAAGTAATCCCTGGCAACTCACCATTTGTAGCCCCATGGCAGATGCCATGGGGCTTTCCCGTTCTCGAAGGGCATCAGCCGATATGCACGTGTCCCTCGGCGTAACGTATGCCCGGGGCTTGGCGGGTGGTAATGAAATAGCCCAGGGAAATGGGGCCGACCCGGCCCAGCAGCATCGTCACGCAAAGCGTCAGTTGGCCCGGTACGCTCAATGCTTCGGTAATGCCTCGTGACAGGCCGACTGTCCCGAAAGCGGATACGGCTTCGAAGGCCAGGTCGATGAAGGTCTTGCCGGTTTCGGTGAGCGTCAGCATGAAAAGCGATGCGAACACCAGCAACATGCCGGCCAAGGATACGGCAATGGCCTTGAACACGGTCTCCTCGGGAATGGCGCGGCGAAAGATGGCAGGCTGGGTGCTGCCGCGCAGGAAAGAGCGAGCAACCAGCAGCACGACCACGAAGGTGCTCACCTTGATGCCGCTGGCCGTCGATCCGGAGCCGGCACCGATGAACATCAACAGCATGATCAGCAAGGTGGCCGGGGCGGTCAGCAGGTCCATGTTCACGGTGCTGAAGCCTGCCGAGCGCGGCGTGACGGCCTGGAACCAGGCCGCCTGCAAGCGTGCGAAGATGCTTTCCAGGCCGCCCAGGGTGTAGGGATTATTCCATTCGAGCAGCAGCAGCAGGAGCATGGCGCTCAGCGACAGCCACAGCGTGGCATGCAGGACGATGCGTGCATGTAGCGACAGGCGGCGCTGTCGACGCCACTCGACCAGCTCGGCAATCACGATGAAGCCGAGACCACCGATGACGAACAGCAGGCTCATCACGCCATTGACCAGAGGATCGGCCACCCAGGGCACCAAGCCCTGAGGCAGGATGGAGAACCCGGCATTGTTGAAGGCGGAAACGGCATGGAAGGCACTGACCCACAGGCCCTGAGCCCAGCCGAATTCAGGTACCCAGGTCAGGGCCAGCAGCAGGGCACCGGCGAGCTCGGCAGTGAGCGTGAATAGGATAACCAGGCGTACCAGGCGCATCACGCCACTGTACGAGGTATTGTGCAGGGTCTCCCGCACCATGTTCTGCTGCTGAAGTGGCAGGCGCATGCCTAGCAGGGCCATCATCAATGCGGCGAAGGTCATGAAGCCGAGCCCGCCAACCTGGATCAGGCCCAGCACGACGATCTGACCCAGTGCGCTCATCTGTGCGGTATCGACGACCGTCAATCCGGTTACCGTGACGGCTGAGGTTGCAGTGAACAGGGCCTCGTGCCAGGACATTGGCATGCCGGTGACGGCACTCGACGAGAGCAGCAGGGTGCCGAGGATGATCAGGGCGATGAAGCCCAGCAGAATGACCTGCGGGGGCGACAGGGGAATGACGCGGCCGTAGGGCACACGCTTGAATGGCTTGGCGAGGCGCTGGCGGAATCGCATCATGGCCAGAGCTTCTTGCCGAGATTGCGCAGGTCCTCCAGGTCGCCCATCAACACCAGGTGATCGTGCGCTTGCAGGGGCGCGTCATTATCGGGGGCCTTTTCCAGGCTGTCGTCACGCCTGATGGCAATCAGGGAAAGGTTGGCCTCGTCGAGTTCCAGGTCGCCGACGGTTCGGCAATGCTCGGTCAGGCGCTCGGTGGTCTGCAATTCGACGATGAACTGGCGTTCGCCGAGGCGAATGAAGTCGACCAGCGCATGGTAATGCAGGCTCTCCGCGACCCGCATGCCAATATCCCGCTCGGGGTAGACGATATGGTCGGCACCAAGCTGCTTGAGAAGGCGGTAGTGCGTGTCCGAATGCGCCTTGGCCCAAACCTCGCGCGCGCCCTGTTCCTTGGCGAGCATCGTGCAGACCATGCTGGCTTCGATGTTGTCGTCGACATCCACGACCACGGCGTCGTAGTCACCCAGCGAGAGTTCCGCCAATGCCTTCTCATCGGTGATATCGGCCACTACGGCGTGGCTGAACAGATCGGAGAATTCGTTGACACGGGTTTCGTTGTGGTCGACGCCCAGAACCTCGTTGTGCTTGCGCAGCAGTTCTTCCGCGACGGTAATACCGAAGTAGCCAAGCCCCAGAATGGCGAACTGACGGGACATCGAACACTCCTTATGTTAGTTGGGCTCGGAAGGCGATGCCGTGTCGTGCGATGGCGACTCCAGGCGCGCCAGGCCCTTTTCCACCTTGGAAAGCAAGCGTAGCAGGTCCCGGTACTCCGTGGCGGACAGGGTGGCGACGATCTCGGCTTCCCAGTCCAGTGCGCGTGGGATCACGTCCTTGAGCAGGGTGAGTCCGGCGGGGGCCAGGGACAACCATTGGGTGCGCTGATCTTCGTGGTCACGTTGACGTTGGATCAGTTCGCGTTCAATCAACTGGTTGACGGCGCGCGACACGCGGGCCTTGTCCATGGCGGTGAGTTCGCAAATACGCTTGGCGCTGAGCGTCCGCTCCTGCTGCAGCCAGGCAAGGATTCGCCATTGTGCGATGGTCAGGTCGAACTGCTCGGCATAGATCAGCGACAAGGCCTGGCTGATGCGCTCGGCAATGTTTGCCAGGCGATAGGGCAGGAACCCTTCCAGGCGAAGTTCGCCGACATCGTTGGAATCCGTGGCGAAGTTCAAGCGCCTTCCTCCTTCGTGCTCATCATGATGGACAAAGTATAACGTCGAGAGGAAGGTCGTTTCATACGAAAGCATCGGGTGTAAGAAAGATGTTACGGATTTGCGGCATTCCAGTGCTTACAAAGGCTGCCTGCCTATTGTACCGGTGAAGTGCGCCGGCCTATCGTTTCATTTGAAACTAAGGTGGAGTGCCATGCCTGTCGCTGCATGAATAAGAATAACGATACAGCAATTTTCGCTGCAGACTGTTCACGTCGTGGCGAAACGTCAACGTTCAGCGATGAAACGCCTCAGGAAATCGCTACAATGACGGCGCTGCGCGTTGCGATGGCTGGTAGCTCTTCGGCCAACAACAAAACCAAGGTGTTCTTCATGACGACAAGAGAGAAACCCAACAATCTGTGGGTGAGCCGCTGGGGTTTCATTCTGGCAGCCACCGGTTCCGCGGTGGGGTTGGGCAATATCTGGAAATTCCCCTACATGACCGGTGAATTCGGCGGTGGGGCTTTCGTGCTGGTCTACCTGGCCTGCATCCTGGCCATCGGCATCCCGATAATGATGGTAGAGATTGGCTATGGCCGCCGTGGGCGAGGCAGCCCGATCGATGCAATTCGGCGGGTTGCCAGGGAGTCGGGCCGCAGTTCGGGGTGGTCGCTGCTCGGCTGGATGGCCATGCTATGCGGCTTCATGATCCTCTCGTTCTATGTGGTCGTGGCCGGCTGGTCGGTCTCTTACCTGTGGAAAGCCATCAGCGGTGGGCTGAATGCCGATAGTGTCGACGGCATGGCAGCGATCTTCGGCGCCAATAATGCCAACCCGCTCAATCTCGGCTTCTGGAGCACGTTGGTCACCGTGACCACCATGCTGATCGTCGGCAAGGGCGTTCAGGACGGTATCGAGCGCAACGTGCGCTGGATGATGCCGGGCATGGTGATCATGCTGGCGATCATGATCGTCTACGCCATGTTCTCCGGTGGTTTCGGGCAGGCGCTGGATTTCCTGTTCGGTTTCGAGCTTGGCAAACTCTCCGGCGAGGGGCTGCTGGCGGCGATGGGACATGCCTTCTTCACCCTGTCTCTGGCTTCCGGTGCCATCCTGACCTATGGCTCCTACCTGCCCGATGGCAGTTCGATCGCGCGTACCACCTTTACCGTGGCCGTCTGTGACACGCTGGTCGCGTTGATGGCCGGGCTCGCCATCTTCCCGGTGATCTTCGCCAATGGCATGGACCCGGCCAGCGGCCCGGGGCTGATCTTCATGAGCCTGCCGCTGGCCTTCCAGCAGATGCCCTTCGGTACATTGCTTGAAATCATCTTCTTCGTGATGCTGACCATGGCGGCGCTGACCTCGGCGATCTCGATGATCGAGGCTACCGTGGCCTGGCTCAACGAAAGCAAGGGCATCTCCCGGGTCAAGGCCTCCTGGGGCACCGGTATCGTGTTGTGGATTGTCAGCACGTTGGCCATGCTGTCGTTTAATGTCGGTGCTGACTGGACCCTGGCTGGCAAGACGTTCTTCGACTGGCTCGACTACCTGACGTCGCGCTGGATGATGCCGCTGGGTGGCCTGGGCATGGCACTGCTGGCCGGTTTCGTGCTGCGTAACGAGATCTTCAAGGCCGAGCTTGGCCTGAGCAAGGCCCAGCATGCCCTGTGGCTGTTCATGATCCGCTATGTCAGCCCGTTGGGCATCGTGGTGATCTTCATCGATGCGCTGGGCATCATGGCGCTCGACATGGGCACGCAGTGGCCCTGGTTGCTGGGGGCGTTGGCCATCTTTGTCATCCTCGGTGAATTGCTCAGTCCGCGTCTGGGACGCCAGCTTGCCGGTTGATCGGCCAGGATGGTCCCGACGTATCGCCCCCGCCTGCCGGGGGCGTTCTCGTTTATGGTCAAAGCGTTATAAGCAGCCAACCAGACGTTACTGGCATTTCGTCTGGGATATCTTTATGTTCTGCATAAAATTTGGTTTCTTAATTCTTTTAGCTATATAGGCCCTGCAATGCCCCTCGACACGTTCCCTCGTGGCGTACTGCCGGAACAGGCCGACGCGAGTGCCATTCGCGACTTTCCGCAAGGGCATGTGTGTCTTGTGGGTGCCGGCCCGGGCGACCCTGAACTCGTGACGCTCAAGGCACTCAGGCGCCTTCAGGTCGCCGAGGTGATCCTTCACGACCGCCTGGTGAGTGGCGAAATCCTGGCATTGGCCAACCCAGAGGCGCAGACCTTCTATGTTGGCAAGGCACGCTCGCAGCACAGCCTACCGCAGGAAGACATCAACCAGGCCCTGGTCGACTGGGCCCGACAGGGCAAGCGTGTTGTCAGGCTCAAGGGTGGTGATCCCTTCATTTTTGGGCGAGGCGGGGAGGAACTCGAGACATTGGCGCAGGCCGGCGTGTCATTCGAAGTGATCCCGGGCGTTACCGCAGCGGCAGGATGCGGGGCCTATGCAGGCATTCCGTTGACGCATCGCGAGCATGCCCAGTCGGTACGCTTCGTGACCGGCCATCTCAAGAATGGCAGCAGCGACCTGGATTGGCCGACGCTGGCGCGCAGCCAACAGACGCTGGTGTTCTACATGGGCCTGAGCAGCCTCGAGGTGATCCGCCGGGAGCTGCAGAACCACGGGCTGCCGGGCGACACACCGCTGGCCCTGATCGAGCAGGGCACGACCGCCCGGCAGCGCGTTCACATCGGCACCCTGGCCGAATTGCCAGCCAGCCTGACGCATGGGCTGATCCAGCCACCTACGCTGATCATCATCGGTAGCGTGGTGTCGCTGCACGAAAGGCTGGCATGGTTCGAACCCGGGATAGCCCACAGTCAGGGCTGGGATACGGGAAAGTATCCTGGGCCCTCACGAAGCGCTGGCCAGGATTGACCTCGGCAGATGCTTCTCTTGGCTGCGCCTCCTCCGGGAGGCGTTTTTCGTTGTCGCGAGCAGGTGTTGGTCTAATGGCGAGGTGACGGCCACACCCGCGCTGGTCTAGTATTTCAAGCGATCGTTTGAATTTTTTTCAGGAGAACTCCATGGCCAGCTATCAGGCACCGCTACGCGACATGCGTTTCGTCCTCAACGACGTTTTCCGTGCCGGCGAGGAGTGGGCTGCCATGCCCGACACCGCGGAAGTCACGCCCGATCTGGCTGATGCCATCCTTGAGGAGGGCGCGCGCGTCACCCAGGCGGAGCTGTTTCCCCTCAACCAGAGCGGGGATGCCGAAGGCTGCCGCTTCGATGCTGGCCAGGTCTCCACGCCCAAGGGTTTCAAGGCGGCACAGCGCACCCTGGCGGAAGGTGGCTGGTTCGGTCTGGGCGGTAACCCCGAGCATGGCGGGCAGGGCATGCCCAAGCTGCTGACCGTGGCGTTCGAGGAAATGCTCTACGCCACCAACACCAGCTTTGCGCTCTATCCGGCGCTCAATACCGGCGCGGCGCTGCTGCTCGACCATCACGCGCCGGAGGCAGTCAAGCGCACCTTTCTGCCGCGTATGTACGCCGGCGAATGGCTGGGCAGCATGTGCCTGACCGAGCCGCACTGCGGTACCGACCTGGGGCTGATCAAGACGCGCGCCGTGCCCAACCCGGATGGCGAGAGCGGTATCCCCGCGACTTACGCCATCACCGGCAGCAAGATATGGATCACCGGTGGCGAGCACGACATGGTCGACAATATCGTTCACCTGGTGCTCGCCAAGCTGCCCGACGCACCCGAGGGGACGCGGGGCATCTCGCTGTTCCTGGTGCCCAAGCGCAAGGTCGGCGCCGACGGTGAGGCGGGCGAAGCCAACGGGGTGGTCTGCGGTGGTCTGGAACACAAGATGGGCATCAAGGGCAGCGCCACCTGTGTCATGCACTTCGAGGCGGCCGAGGGCGTGCTGATCGGCGAACCCCACCAGGGGCTTGCCGCCATGTTCACGATGATGAACTACGAGCGTCTGTCGATCGGCATCCAGGGGTTGGGGCTCGGTGAAGTGGCCTACCAGAGCGCCATGGACTTCGCCCGCGAACGCCTGCAGAGCCGGGCGCCGAACGGGCCGGTGGCCCCCGGCAAACCGGCCGACCCCATTCTGGTGCATCCCGATGTGCGGCGCATGGCATTGAACGTGCGTGCCTGGAACGAAGGTGGGCGCGCATTCGCGGCCTGTGTGGCGCAGCAGCTCGACCGCGTCAGGTTCCATCCCGACGACACTGTTCGTGCCGAAGCCCAGGATCTGGTGGCGCTGCTGACGCCCGTCGCCAAGGCGTTTCTGACCGATCGCGGCTTCGAAGCCACGGTCGAGGCCCAGCAGATCTACGGGGGCAACGGCTATTGCGTGGAATGGGGTGCGGAGCAGTACGTGCGCGATGCACGGATTGCCATGATCTATGAAGGCACCAACGGTATCCAGGCCATGGATCTGGTGGGGCGCAAGCTGTTCCGCAACGGCGGTGCCTATATGACGCGCTTCCTGGCGCGCCTGCGCGATGAGATCGAGGCGTCGGGAAGCAGTGCGGCCATAGACGACTTCACACAGGCCGCTCTCGCTGAGGCCGAGCGACTGGAACGCGTGACCGCCGAGCTGCTTGCACGCGCCGATGGCCATCCCGAGGAACTGGGCGCTGCCGCGGCGGATTATCTCAACCTGACGGGCCATGTCGTGTATGCCTGGCTGTGGTGGAAGATGGCGGCTGCCGCCCAGGCGGGTCTCGAGGGGCAGGGCACCGCCGGCGAGGCGTTCTATCACAGCAAGCTGGCGGTCGGGCGACACTTCATCAGCCGCATGCTGCCACGCACGGAAGCCTTGGAGCGCCAGCTACGAGCCGGTGCCGAGCCGTTGATGGCACTGAGCGAAGACGATTTCCTGACCCAGGGCTAGGTAGAAATAGCTGCGTTTCCGGCTCGGCAACCCATGTCGAGCCGGTTCGTGGCGCCTGCACCAGACGATTTTCGTCCCCACTCTACAGCGTACTGAGCAGTCTGTTTCTCTCCTTCCCACTTTTCGTATACATGTGCACCGTTTAAGTGCACGTGTTTTTTCGTGGCGGTTTATCAGTCCTGCGATGGTGCAAATGGCGCACCGCTCAAGTGCATGCCGCCTTGCGCCGACTGCTGTGGGTTATGAATAACTTTTTGATATAAAACTACTTTTAGGGTGTTTTAGGTTATTGGCACATCCCTTGCGACAGAGATCGGTAATGGCGCGGCAAACGCCGCTCATGCAGCGATAACAACACAAGCGCAAGGAGTTCCATCGTGAAGAAGTGGCAAGTTTCCTCTCGCTGGCTGGCGACCTCTCTGGTGGCCATGGGCATGTCCTTTCCCGCATTGGCTCAGGAAGACGATCCCATCAAGGTGGGTATCCTGCATTCGCTGTCCGGCACCATGGCGATCAGTGAATCGACGCTGAAAGACACCATGCTGATGCTGATCGAGCAGCAGAACGCGCAGGGTGGCCTGCTGGGCCGCCAACTCGAGCCGGTGGTCGTCGATCCGGCGTCCGATTGGCCGCTGTTCGCCGAGAAGGCGCGTCAACTGCTGGAGCAGGACAAGGTCGACGTGATCTTCGGCAACTGGACCTCCGTGTCGCGCAAGTCGGTATTGCCGGTCGTCGAGGAACTCAACGGCCTGTTGTTCTATCCGGTGCAGTATGAAGGCGAGGAGTCTTCCGAAAACGTCTTCTATACCGGTGCCGCACCCAACCAGCAGGCGATTCCCGCCGTCGACTACTTGATGAACAACGTCGGTGTCGAGCGCTGGGTTCTGGCCGGCACCGACTACGTCTATCCGCGCACCACCAACAAGATCCTCGAAGCCTATCTCAAGGATCACGGCGTGGCGCAGGAAGACATCATGATCAACTACACCCCGTTCGGTCACTCCGACTGGCAGAACATCGTTTCCGAGATCAAGCGTTTCGGCAGCGCCGGCAAGAAGACCGCCGTGGTCTCGACCATCAATGGCGACGCCAATGTGCCGTTCTACCGTGAGCTGGGCAACCAGGGCATCGACGCCGCCGACATCCCGGTCATCGCCTTCTCGGTGGGTGAGCAGGAACTCTCGGGCATCGACACTGCACCGCTGGTCGGTCACCTGGCGGCCTGGAACTACTTCATGAGCGTCGATACCGATGCCAACTACGACTTCATCGACAACTGGATCGAGTACACCGGTGACGAGAACGCCGTGACCAACGACCCCATGGAAGCCCACTACATCGGCTTCAACCTGTGGAAGGAAGCGGTCAAAAAAGCCGGGACTACCGATGTCGATGCGGTCAAGGACGCGATCATCGGCGTGAGCGTGCCCAACCTGTCCGGTGGCTATGCGGCGATGATGCCCAACCATCACATCACCAAGCCGGTACTGATCGGCGAGATCCAGGACAACGGCCAGTTCTCGGTCGTCTGGGAGACACCGTCCACCGTGGCCGGCGATGCCTGGTCCGACTACCTGCCCGGTTCGCGCGATCTGATCAGCGACTGGCGCAAGCCGCTGGAATGCGGCAACTACAACGTGGTCGAGAAGAGCTGCGGCGGTGGCGAGGCACAGGTGGCCAGCCAGTAATACGCATGCACGATCCGGTCGCTTGCGGCCGGATCGCTTCCGAGAACCACAACTACACGCCACTCAAAGGACACCCGCATGAACCCTCTGCGGACGATCAACTTCATACTCCTGTTCTGGTGCTTTGTCACGTTGGCGCCATCCGTCTTCGCGCAGCAGACCGGCAGTGCTGAGCAGGAAGTCCCTCCCGAACTGGCCGCCCTGGGCGCGGATTCCTATGCTGCGAAAGGCGAGGCCATCCAGGCCCTGGTCGCCAGCGGGCATCCGCGTACGCGGACCTGGCTGACTGCGCTGCTCGATGGCAAGCTTCAGCGCCTGGAAGACAGCGGTCGCTTCGTCATCGTCACCGAAAACCGGGGCCGCGACTGGACGGTCATCGATGCCGTCGACGATGCCCCTCTGGGTGAGGTCTCGCGGCGCAACATCGACCGCATCACCATCAACAATGCACTGCGCAACCAACTGCGCAGTGCCATGGCCATTCTGGATCTCGACGCCCCCTCGGAGCGCGAACGCCTGGCCAGTGCTGACCGCCTGCTCGGCGAGGTCGACGCCAACCTGGCCGAACCCTTGGCCGCGCGTCTCGAGGCCGAGGAGAGCCCGGCGGTGCGCGAAAAACTCGCCCAGGCCCTGGCCATCCATCGCCTGCAAAGCGGCGACAGCGAAGCCATCAGTGATGCCATCGACACGTTGTCGGGCAGCCTGAACCCCGCCGTACGCGCCGCGCTCAATGGCGTTGCCGCCGGCGAGGGCGATGCCGCCGAGGCCGCGCAGCAGGCCCTGGCGAGCATCGAGCAGAAGCTCAAGCTCAATCGCGCCGCGGAGACCCTGTACTTCGGGCTCAGCCTGGGCTCGGTGCTGGTGTTGGCCGCCATCGGCCTGGCCATCACCTTTGGCGTCATGGGCGTGATCAACATGGCGCATGGCGAGCTGATCATGCTCGGCGCCTATACCACCTGGATGATGCAGCAACTGCTGCCGGGCCAGCCCGGGCTGGCGCTGATCCTGTCGATTCCCGCCGGCTTTCTGGTCGCGGTGTTCGCCGGCATCATCATCGAGCGCAGCGTAATTCGCTTTCTCAAGGGGCGTCCGCTGGAGACCCTGCTGGCCACCTTCGGCGTCAGCCTGATCCTGCAGCAGCTGGTACGCACGCTGATCTCGCCGCTCAACCGCACGGTGGTCACTCCGGAGTGGATGAGTGGCTCTCTGGTCATCAACGAGGCGCTGTCGCTGACCCTCAACCGCCTGTATGTGCTGGGCTTCGCGCTGGTGGTCTTCGCCGGAATCATGCTGGTGATGCGCAAGACCCGCCTGGGCCTGGAAGTGCGTGCAGTGACCCAGAACCGGGCCATGGCGCGCTCCATGGGCATCCGTGCCACGCGTGTCGACATCATGACCTTCGCTCTCGGCTCCGGCGTCGCCGGCCTGGCCGGCGTGGCGCTGTCGCAGCTTACCAACGTAGGCCCCAACCTCGGCCAGAGCTACATCATCGACTCGTTCATGGTCGTGGTGTTCGGCGGGGTCGGCAACCTGTGGGGCACGCTGGTCGCCGGCATGTCGCTGGGCGTCATCAATCAGGTCATCGAGCCTTGGGCGGGTGCCGTGCTCGCCAAGATCATCGTGCTGGTCTTCATCATCCTGTTCATTCAGAAGCGCCCCCGCGGACTCTTTCCGCAGAAGGGCCGTGCGGCGGAGGGCTGATCCATGCACTGGCTCGCCAAACCGGCAACCGAACGCAGTACTCAAGTCTTCATCGGCGTGCTGACCGCAGCACTGGTCGCCGTCTGCCTGCTCAACCTGCTGCTGCCCGCTGGGCATCCGCTGCACGTGTCCACCTACATGGTGACCCTGCTCGGCAAGTACCTGTGCTATGCACTGCTTGCCGTGGCGGTGGACTTGGTGTGGGGCTACCTGGGCATCCTCAGCCTGGGGCATGGCGCCTTCTTCGCCCTCGGCGGCTACGCCATGGGCATGTATCTGATGCGCCAGATCGGCGACCGCGGCACTTATGGCCATCCGGTACTGCCGGATTTCATGGTGTTCCTCAACTGGGAATCGTTGCCTTGGTACTGGCATGGCTTCGACATGGCGTGGTTCGCCTTTTTGATGGTGCTGCTGGCGCCTGGGTTGCTGGCGCTGGTGTTCGGCTTCCTGGCGTTCCGGTCGCGGGTCACTGGGGTCTACCTGTCGATCATCACCCAGGCGCTGACCTTTGCGCTGATGCTGGCCTTCTTCCGCAACGAGATGGGCTTTGGCGGCAATAACGGGCTGACCGATTTCAAGGAACTGCTGGGCTTTCCATTGAGCGCGGACAGTACACGCCTAGGGCTGTTCGTGGCCTCCGGGGTCGCGCTGGGGCTGGGCTACTGGCTGTGCCGGGCCATCGTCTCCAGCAAGCTGGGCCGGGTCTGCGTAGCCTCGCGGGACGCCGAGGCGCGTACCCGCTTCCTGGGCTATCGGGTCGACCGGGTGCAACTGTTCGTGTTCGTAATCTCGGCCATGATCGCCGGGGTCGCCGGGGCGCTGTACGTCCCCCAGGTCGGCATCATCAACCCCAGCGAATTCTCGCCGCTGTTCTCCATCGAGATCGTGGTGTGGGTGGCGCTGGGCGGCCGGGCGACGCTCTACGGCGCCGTGATCGGCGCGATTCTGGTCAATTATGCCAAGACCGTCTTCACCGGGGTGATGCCCGACGCGTGGCTGTTTGCGCTCGGCGGGCTGTTCGTGGTCGCCACGGTAGTGTTACCGCAAGGACTGGCGGGGCTGCTTGCCAAGTTCAAGCGTACAGGACCCGCCGCATCGGCCAAGGAAGTCAAGGAGGCTACCGCATGACCATTCTGCAATCGCTGGCGGACCGGGACCGGGTGTTCGATTTCCTGATTCCCGACCCCTCGCCGGTGGACGTGCGCCACGGACCGATTCTCTACCTCGAGGATGTCAGCGTCAGCTTCGACGGCTTCAAGGCGATCAACGATCTCAACCTGACCATCGACGATGGCGAGCTGCGCTGCATCATCGGCCCCAACGGGGCCGGCAAGACCACCATGATGGACATCATCACCGGCAAGACGCGTCCCGATCGCGGCCAGGTATGGTACGGCAGCCGCCACAACCTGCTGACCATGAATGAGCCGGAGATCGCCACCCTGGGCATCGGCCGCAAGTTCCAGAAGCCCACGGTGTTCGAGGCGCTGAGCGTGTTCGAGAACCTGGAACTGGCGATGAGCGCCGACAAGCGCGTCATGCCGACCCTGGTCGCAAGGCTTTCCGGCGAGGCCCGTGATCGCATCGACGAGGTGCTCGAGATGATCGGCCTGCAAACAGCGCGCGACCGACCCGCGGGCATTCTTTCCCATGGCCAGAAGCAGTGGCTCGAGATCGGCATGCTGCTGATGCAGCGTCCGCGCCTGCTGCTGGTCGACGAGCCGGTGGCTGGCATGACCGAACAGGAAATGGAGCGCACCGGCGAGTTGTTGACCAGCCTGGCCGGCAAGCAGTCGGTGGTGGTGGTCGAGCACGACATGGGGTTCGTGCGCTCCATCGCGCGCAAGGTCACGGTGCTCCACCAGGGCAGCGTGCTCGCCGAGGGCAGCATGGATCAGGTCTCCAGTGACCCCCGCGTCGTCGAAGTCTATCTCGGGGAGGAGGCCTGATGCTGAACGTCGACAAGCTCAACCAGTTCTACGGGGAAAGCCACACCTTGTGGGATCTCTCGCTGGACGTGCCCGAGGGCGAATGCACCTGCGTGATGGGGCGCAACGGCGTTGGCAAGACGACCCTGCTCAAGTGCGTGATGGGCGAGGTCGCGGTCAAGAGCGGGTCGCTGCGCTATGACGGCGACACCGAACTGACCCGCAAACGCATCGAGGATCGCTCGCGGCTGGGTATCGGCTATGTGCCTCAGGGACGGCAGATTTTCTCGCTGCTGACGGTGGAGGAGAACCTGTGCACCGGCCTGGCGGCACGGCGCGACAAGCAGCGCGGCAACGGCCGCCGCAAGATTCCCGAGCGCATCTATGAGCTTTTCCCGGTGCTCAAGGAAATGCGCCACCGTCGCGGTGGCGATCTGTCCGGCGGCCAGCAGCAGCAACTGGCGATCGGCCGTGCCCTGGTGCTCGAGCCGCGCCTGTTGATCCTCGATGAGCCGGGCGAGGGCATCCAGCCCAATATCGTCGCCGAGATCGGCGAGGTGATTCGCAAGCTCAATCGCGAGGATGGCATGACGGTGCTGCTGGCCGAGCAGAAGCTGCCTTTCGTGCGCAAGTTCGCCGACCGTTTCGTGATTCTCGACCGCGGGCGCGCCGTGGCCAAGGGCGGAGTCGACGAGCTGTCCGATGACCTGATCAAACAGCACCTGACGGTATGACGATACTGCAAACACTGCCACGGCCCGTGACGGCACCGAATGACTCGGGACACCGCTTCGACGCCGGGCGGCGCTGGGCCGCCTCGATCGATCTGGGCTTTCGTAAAGACACGCCCCAAGACACGCGCGGCGACAGCGAACGCACCCGGCTGGTGCGTGCCCGACACCGTGGGCCGCTGCGAGTGCAGCGCCCGTTTTATCCCGAGGGCGATGTGTGTCATGTCTACCTGCTGCATCCGCCCGGCGGACTGGTCAGCGGCGACGAACTGCGCATCGATGCCACGGTAGAAGCATGCGCACATGCGCTACTCACCACCCCGGCAGCGGCCAAGCTCTACCGGGCTGACAGCAAGGGCGTGGCCTGGGGACAACACGTACGTCTCAACGTCGCCAGTGGCGGCTGTCTTGAGTGGCTGCCCCAGGAAACCCTGTGCTTTGACGGCTCGCGTGGGGTACAGACCACCGAAATCTCACTTGACGGCGACGCGCGCTGCCTGGGCTGGGAAGTCCTGGCTCTGGGGCGCCCTGCCAGCCGCTTGCCGTTCGAAAGCGGACGGATCGAGCAGCGCTTTCGCCTGGCCCGTGAGGGCCGTCCGCTGTGGCTGGAACGTCAGCCGTTGGACCCCACGCATCCACGCTTTCGCGGGCGCTGGGGGCAGGGCGGGGCGACGGTGCAGGCCACGCTGTGGGGGGTGGGGCTCGCGTCACCTGCCGAGTGCGTCGAAGCGTTGAGAGCGACTTTACCGGCCTCGCCACGCTGGGCAGTGACGCTGCGCCATGACGTGCTGCTGCTGCGCTATCTCGGTGACTCCCGCAACGAGGCCTGGGATCTTTGTCAGCGCGCCTGGGACGTGCTGCGCCCCTCGCTGTGCGCTCGCAAGGCATGCGTGCCGCGCATCTGGCTCACCTGATCGACGCCTGCTTAAGAACACGAGACGCCAGTTTCCAACAGAACACAGAAGAAGGGATAACCGCCATGGAACTGACCCCCAGAGACAAGGACAAGCTGCTGCTGTTCACCGCCGCCCTGCTTGCCGAGCGCCGCAAGGCCCGTGGCCTCAAGCTCAATTACCCGGAGGCCGTCGCGCTAATCAGTGCCGAGATCATGGAAGGCGCCCGCGACGGCAGAAGCGTCGCCGAACTGATGAGCTACGGTCGCGAGATCCTGACCCGTGATGACGTGATGGAAGGCGTGTCGGAAATGGTCGACGAGGTGCAGGTCGAGGCCACCTTCCCTGACGGCACGAAGCTCGTGACCGTACATAGCCCAATCGTGTAAGGAGTTCGCCATGATTCCCGGTGAATACCAATTGAAGGACGGCGAGATCGAGCTCTGCGCGGGGCGCGAGCGGATCACCGTCGAGGTCGCCAATACCGGCGACCGACCGATCCAGATCGGCTCGCACTATCACTTTGCCGAGGCCAACCCGGCACTGATCTTCGATCGCGACAAGGCGCGCGGCTACCGTCTCGACGTGGCGGCGGGCACGGCGATTCGCTTCGAGCCTGGCCAGAGCCGAGAGGCAACCCTGATACCTTTCGTCGGCAAGCGGCATATCTATGGATTCCGCGGCGAAGTCATGGGCCCGCTCTCTAAAGCGTCCGCTGCCGCGCGAACCCCATCGACTTCCGGTCCTGATGGCAAGGGAGAACAGTCATGAAGATCACTCGCCAGGCCTATGCCGACATGTACGGGCCGACCGTGGGCGACAGGGTGCGTCTTGGCGATACCGAGCTGTGGATCGAGGTCGAGCAGGATCACACCCATTACGGCGACGAGGTGAAGTTCGGCGGCGGCAAGGTCATCCGTGACGGCATGGGCCAGAGCCAGCGCCATGACGATGCGGTGATGGACACCGTGATCACCAATGCGCTGATCCTCGACTGGTGGGGCATCGTCAAGGCCGATGTGGGCATCCAGGGCGGGCGCATCAAAGCCATCGGCAAGGCCGGCAATCCCGACACCCAGCCGGACGTCGATATCGTCATCGGACCGGGCACCGAGATCATCGCCGGTGAAGGCAAGATCCTCACCGCCGGCGGCATCGACGCCCACATTCATTTCATCTGCCCCCAGCAGGTGGAAGAGGCGCTGATGAGCGGGGTGACCACCATGCTCGGTGGCGGCACCGGCCCGGCTACCGGTTCCAATGCCACCACCTGCACGCCGGGCGCGTGGCATATCGGCAAGATGCTTCAGGCGGTCGACGAGTTGCCGATGAACATCGGCCTGCTCGGCAAGGGTAACGCCAGCCTGCCCGAGGCGCTGGCCGCCCAGATCGAGGCCGGCGCCATGGGGCTCAAGCTGCACGAGGACTGGGGGACCACGCCGGCGTCCATCGACAACTGCCTGAGCGTGGCCGAGAGGTACGATGTGCAGATTGCCATCCATACCGACACGCTGAACGAGTCGGGTTTCGTCGAGGATACCCTGGCGGCGTTCAAGGAACGTGGCATCCATACTTACCACACCGAAGGGGCTGGCGGCGGCCATGCGCCGGATATCATTACCGCCTGTTCCAAGGACTACGTACTGCCGTCGTCGACCAATCCCACGCGGCCCTACACGATCAACACCATCGATGAGCATCTCGATATGCTGATGGTCTGCCACCACCTCGACCCCAACATTCCCGAGGACGTGGCCTTCGCTGACTCGCGCATCCGCCGCGAGACTATCGCTGCCGAGGATATCCTCCACGACCTGGGCGTGATCTCGATGATTGCCTCCGACTCCCAGGCCATGGGGCGCGTCGGCGAGGTGATCTGCCGGACCTGGCAGACCGCTCACAAGATGAAGGTGCAGCGTGGCCTGTTGCCGGAAGACGCCGAGCGCGGCGCCGACAATTTCCGCGCCCGACGCTACATCGCCAAGTACACCATCAACCCGGCGATCACCCACGGCATCGCTCACGAGGTTGGCTCGGTGGAGGTCGGAAAGCTGGCCGATCTGACGCTGTGGAGCCCGGCCTTCTTCGGCGTCAAGCCGGCACTGATTCTCAAGGGCGGCATGATTGCCGCCGCGCCCATGGGCGATCCCAACGCCTCGATTCCCACGCCACAGCCGGTGCATTACCGGCCGATGTTCGGCGCCTTCGGCAAGGCGGCCAGTGCCACCCGGCTGAGCTTTGTCAGCCAGGCAGCCATCAATGCTGGTCTTGGTGAACGGCTGGGGCTGGCCAGTCCATTAGCTGCATGCAAGAACGTGCGTGGTGTGCGCAAGCGCGACATGAAGCTCAACGATGTCTGTCCGCAACTCGAGGTCGATCCGCAGACCTATGAAGTGCGCTGCGACGGCGAACTGCTGACCTGCGAGCCGGCGACGGAGCTGCCACTCGCGCAGCGCTATCATCTTTTTTGAGGTGAACCATGTTGAAACTGATTGAACGTCTGGGGCCGATCGCATCGGAACAGGCCAGCGATAGCGTAACGTTGCCGTTCGAGCAGCGTTGCCGAGGCCGCCTCAAGGCGACGAGTGACTCTGGACGTGAGTTGGGGCTGTTTCTCGACCGAGGCCCGGTGCTGCGCGATGGCGAGGGACTGCGCGCCGAAAGCGGCGATGTAGTTTGCGTGAGGGCGGCCGACGAACCGGTCGTGACCGCGCGCATCGACGGGGCATTGGCCCTGGCACAGCTGTGCTACCACCTCGGCAACCGGCATGTCTCGCTGGCCATCGGTGGCAATGAAGATCCTTCAACAAGCCAGGGTTGGGTGCGCTTTCCGCCGGACCATGTCCTCGAGGAATTGGCCGAACGCCTGGGGGCGACGCTCGAACATCACCAGGCGCCATTCGATCCCGAGCCGGGTGCCTACTCGCAGGGTGAAGGTCATAGCCACAGCCACGGTCATGCGCATGAGCATGGGCATGCACATGGCCATAGCCATTCACACGGACACGATCACGAGCACAGCCATGCCCACTGAGTCCAGCCAGGCTGGTAGTGACGACCTGGCCCTGCTGGGGCTGCTGCAACTGGTCAGTCCGGCGCTGCCGATCGGGGCGTTCGCCTGGTCCCAAGGCCTGGAAAGCGCTTTCGAGCTGGGCTGGGTAGGCGACGAGGCCACCCTGGGTGAATGGCTGGAAGGCGTGCTCGAGGATGGCCAGACGCGCTGCGATCTGCCGGTGCTGGCGCGCATGTACGACGCCTGGCAGGCCGCCGACACAGACTCCCTCGCCGCGTGGAACGATTGGCTGCAGGCTAATCGAGAAACCGCCGAGCTGGCTGCCGAGGACTTCCGGCTCGGCGAGGCCATGGTGCGCCTGCTGCGCTCGCTGGACCTGTTGCCGGTCACGCCTGTGCTGCCGTCACCGCCTACCTACGCCGTAACCTTTGCCCTGGCCAGTCAGCGCCGCGGTATCCAAAGGCGCGACTGCCTGCTCGGCTTTGTCTGGGCCTGGTTGGAAAACCAGTTGGCGGTAGCCTGCAAGGCGTTGCCACTGGGGCAGACGGCGGCCCAGCGCTTGATCGAGCGCTTGCGCCCGCAGCTGGTGGCGGCAGTCGACACAGCCCTGGCACTGGGCGACGACGACCTCGGCCCGGCATTGCCGGGGCTGGCCTTGGCCAGTGCGCACCATGAAACCCAGTATTCCCGCCTGTTTCGTAGTTGAACGGTATCAAGAAGGAGTAACGCCATGAATCATTGCTTACGTGTCGGTGTCGGTGGCCCGGTGGGCTCCGGCAAGACGGCACTGCTCCGGCAGCTCTGCCTGGCCCTGCGTGACCATTACGATATCGCCGTGGTCACCAATGACATCTATACCCGCGAGGATGCCGACTTCCTGCTCAAGCAAGATGCACTGCCGGCGGACCGCATCCTTGGCGTCGAGACAGGCGGCTGTCCGCATACCGCAATTCGCGAGGACGCCTCGATGAACCTCGCCGCCATCGACGACCTGCACAGCCGTCACCCCAACCTGGAATTGGTGCTGGTGGAATCCGGTGGCGACAACCTGTCGGCGACCTTCAGTCCCGAACTCTCCGACCTGACCCTGTATGTCATCGACGTTTCTGCCGGTGACAAGATCCCGCGCAAGGGCGGGCCGGGTATCACCAAGTCCGATCTGCTGATCATCAACAAGATCGATATCGCCGAGTACGTTCATGCCTCCCTGGACGTCATGGATCGTGACGCACGCAAGATGCGTGGCGACAGGCCATTTGTGTTCACCAACCTGCATGATGGGGTGGGGCTCGAGACCATCATTCAATTCATCCTCGATCGCGGCATGTTGCCGGAGCGCCGTCCCGACGCTCTTGCCACCAGTTGATCGTTTTTATACCGTTATCCAGGAAAAGCGCCATGATTCATTCTTCACCTTCACGTTTCTTCTCGTACCTCAACTCGCGCGTCTGTGCGCTGGTTGTCGCGCCGGTCGTCATGCTGGCCGCCATGAGTGCCGCCGCTCACCCAGGTCACGACGGCGCCGGGCACGGCGGTTTCCTGGCCGGGCTGTTGCACCCCATGCTGGGAGTCGATCACCTGCTGGCCATGTTGGCCATCGGCCTGTGGAGCGTGCGCCAACAGGGCAGGCTGCGCCGTTTCGTGCCAGGGCTGATGCTAGCAGGCATGTGGGGCGGCGCGGCACTGGCCTGGAACGGCCTGCCCCTGCCCGGTGTGGAAACCGGTATTGCGCTCTCGGTGCTGCTGGCTGGCGTGCTGGTGGCCACGTTGACACGCCTGCCCGGCATGCTTGGGGGAAGCCTGGTAGCGGCATTCATGCTGTTCCATGGACATGCCCACGGTAGCGAGCTGCCAGCGGGTGCATCGCTACTGACCTACCTGATCGGCTTCTCGCTGGCGACAGTGGCAATCGCTGTCGTCGGCAAAGGGCTCGGTACCTTGCTGCAACGTTGCGAAACGCGTTGGGTGCGTGCCCTGGGGGCGACCATCGCTGCCATTGGGGGCGCATTTGCGCTGAGCTAAGCGATTTCAGGCACAGCGTAACTCAGGGCCTTCCGGCGCACGGGAAAGAGAACCCCGTGCGCCGTTTGGGTTGTCAGGCACTGACGTCACGGAAACGCGCGTTGATGAAGCAGTAGATACCGTAGGCCACCAGGCCTAGTGCGACGATGCCCAGTAGCCAGGGACCAAACGGCTGTTGCGCCAGCTTTGTCAGCGCGCCACCTAAACCTTCGGCTTCGCTGGGGTCGGACTGCCAGGCGGCGATGCACAGAAACAAGCCTATGATCATGAACACGACCCCGCGAGCCGTCAGGCCCATGCGTGTTGCCCACTTGGCAAGGTTGCGCTGACTCTCGTTCATCTCGCGCATGTGCCAGTTCTTCAGGAAGGAGCACTTGACCGCACGCATGATCTGGCGCACGCCGACCCCGAAAAAGATGACGCCCACCGCGAAGACCAGATAGATGCCACCGGGTTGGCTCATCAATTCAGCGGTACGGCTTTGGGTCGAGCTGCCTGACGAGGCAGCATGGCGCAACAGGTCGAAGCAGTACACGCCCAACCCCGCGTATATGATGCCGCTGATCACGAAAGCCAGACGGGTGGCGATGCCCTTGATGTCGCTACCTGCGTCCTCGGTATCGAACCAGGCTTGTACCAGCCGCCATATCGTGTAGGCGAAGAGCCCAACCCCCAATAGGCCCAGCATGACACTGCCGAAGGGCTGACCTGCCAGTTTCAGGATGGCCTCCTTGGAGCCGGCGTGCTGGCCGCCCAGGCCGGCAGCAGCCATCAGTGCCAGCCCGCCGATCAGCACGTAGACGACGCCCTTGGCCAGGTAACCCCAGCGGGCGGCAGCCGAGATGCCTTGCTGCAGGGTAGGTGAGGCGTGTTTCATGATTGTCTTCCCTTGTCCTTTCCATGGATGTCATGACGATCAGCCATGCTGACCGTCTCCCAGCCTGCCTGAAGCTAGCTGTCCTTGTCGCGGTTTGTCGTCCGATACCAGGTCTTACATTTAATGACAGTATGGCTTGTCAGACGTCCTACTCTAGGTACAGGAAACGGTGTACAGGAAATTTTTCTTTTCGGCACGGAAGCTCAACGTCATGGCAAAACGACAGCCGACGGCCTCCCACGGTCGTCATGCCCACAAGCCCACCCAGATCCCCAAGCCCGGCTGGAAGTCCGTCCTCAAGCGTAGCAAGGAGGAAATGTCCCGCGATCATGTGTCGATGGTCGCTGCCGGCATCGCCTTCTATGGATTGTTGGCCATCGTACCGGCCATCGTGGCGACGATTTCCCTGTGGGCCTTGATGTTCGATCCTCAGCAGATTACCCAGCAGATTTCCAGCATCAGCCATCTGCTGCCTGAAGAGGCAGCCAACATCATTCGCCAACAGGCCCAGCAGGCCAGTCAGGGGGCAGGAGCGGGCATGAGCCTGGCCGCGATAGGTGGTCTATTGCTCGCAATCTACAGTTCGTCGCGTGGTGTCGCAGGTTTCATGGAAGGGCTGAACATCATCTACGACGAGGAAGAGAGCCGCGGGTTTCTCAAGCAAACGGCGATCAAGCTGGTGCTGACATTCGGCGCCATTGTCATGACCCTCGTGACGCTGGGCGTGATCACGGCGATCCCTGCCATCGTCAATATACTGGGCCTGCCCGATCTCATCGGTACGCTCATCAACCTGGCGCGCTGGCCGCTGTTGATGATCGTCGTCATGCTGGCAATTGCCATCCTTTATCGGTATGGCCCGGATCGCGAACAGCCGCGCTGGCAATGGGTCAGTGTCGGTTCCGCAGCTGCCGTCCTGCTGTGGATATTGGGGTCGATCGCCTTTTCCATCTACGTCCGCAACTTCGCCAGCTACAACGAAACTTATGGGTCGCTGGGTGCCGTGGTGATCCTGCTCATGTGGTTCTGGCTGTCCGCGTTCATCGTGCTCATGGGTGCGGAATTGAACAGCGAAATGGAGCGGCAGACACAACGTGATACCACCACGGGTGGGGAGCGGCCCATGGGCGAGCGCGGTGCCCATGCTGCCGACAGCGTTGCTCGAGAGGATCGCTGACGCAGAGACGGGCCGTGCCTGATGACACGGCCCCGGTCTGTCGTATTACTCGGCAGCCTTGCGCTGCGCCAGGTGGCGGTAGAGCTGACGGATGCCGAAGGTCCACGGTGGCAGCTGGTCGCTGCGATCGACCCGATTGACCAGCGCACCCAGCGCCGGAGTGGCGATGGTCACGGTATCGCCGATGTGATGGGTGAACCCCTGGCCTTCGCCGTCCCGGTCGAGGATCGGCGAGAACATGGTGCCCAGGAACAGCATGAAACCATCCGGATACTGGTGATGGGCGCCGCGGGTCTGGGCCACCAGGTCCAGCGGGTCGCGGCTGATCTGTCGCATGTCGCTGCCATCCTCGAGCAGGAACCCGTCGTCTTCACCGTCGATGCGCAGCGTGACATGCGCCTGACGCACCGTATCGATGGTGAAATGCTCGTCGAACAGGCGAATGAACGGACCCACCGAACACGAGGCGTTGTTGTCCTTCGCCTTGCCCAGCAACAGGGCACTACGCCCCTCGATATCGCGCAAGTTGACGTCATTGCCGAGCGTCGCGCCGCGTGCCTGGCCTTGGCCGTCGACGGCAAGCACGATCTCCGGTTCGGGATTGTTCCACCTGGAGGCGGGGTGCAACCCGACGCGCTGACCGAAGCCGACCGCCGATAACGGCTGCGACTTGGTGAATACCTCGGCATCGGGACCGATGCCCACTTCCATGTACTGCGACCAGCCACCGCGAGCCTGAAGTTCGGCCTTGAGTGTCATGGCTTCGTCCGAACCGGGCTTGATCAACGACAGGTCGGTGCCGATCAGGCCCTGCAGTTCCTGGCGCAGTTCGCTGGCGCGTGTTGCATCGCCGCCGGCCTGTTCCTCGATGACGCGCTCGAGCATCGATACGGCAAACGTCACACCACAGGCCTTGATCGCCTGCACGTCGCAAGGCGCGAGCAGATAGGGCGCCTTGGCCGGTTCGGCCAGCGAGTTCTCGATCAAGGTTTCCACCCGGCCCAGCGACTCGCCATCGGCAGAGGCGACCAGCGTAGCCGCATCCGGATGCTCGAGCAGGTCAGCCATGGTCTCGACATGGCGGGACAGGTCGATGATTTCACCCTGGCGAATGGCGACGATGGCCGGTCCTTCGTAGGGCGCGGCGCGCCACGCCCGGCCGACCAGCAGGGCGCGGTCGAGATCCTCGGGCAGGTAGCGGGAAGCGGACTGCTGTGACATGACATTCTCCGGTTTGGGTGGGGGAGGCAGGGTCAATGCTGACCGTCTGGAACGATCGTCGCAATGACGCCTGGACCAAGGCCTACTATTGTCGTGATGTATGATAGGTATGCCAAGGCCACCTGTCAGCCGTTCATGACAAAAGGAGAACAGCATGTTCGAGGAATTGCGGGGCAAGCGAATCCTGATCACCGGGGCGAGCCGGGGAATCGGTGCCGCGGTTGCGCGCAAGCTGGGCGAATGCGGGGCGCATGTCGGCGTCCATTTTTTTTCCAGCGAGGCACCGGCACGCGAGGTGGCCGAGGCGATCCGCGATGCGGGCGGTCAGGCGTTCCTGATCCAGGGCGATGTCAGCCAGTCGACCAAGGCAGCCGAGGTCGTCGACGAGGCCGTCGCCGCCATGGGCGGGCTGGACGTGCTGATCAACAATGCCGGTGACATGCTTGGCCGCGTAAGCCTCGAGGCCATGGACGACGAGCAATACGACAAGGTCATGAACCTCAACGTGCGTTCGGTCGTCATGGCCAGCCGGGCCGCACTGCCGCATTTTCGTGAGCAGGGGGCGGGCAATATCATCCATACCAGTTCAATCGCCGCGCGCAACGGCGGGGGCGCGGGGGCCGGGCTGTATGCCTCGGCCAAGGGTTTCGTCAGCACGCTGACTCGCTCCATGGCTAAGGAACTCGCGGCGGACAATATTCGTGTCAATGCCGTGGCGCCGGGCACCATTGCCACGGACTTCCATCAGCGCCACTCCAACGACGCCCAACTCGAGGCCGCCCGCGGCACGATTCCCCAAGGGCGCCTGGGCACCGCCGAGGACTGCGTGGGTGCCTATGTGTTCCTGATCAGCGATGAGCTCAGTGCCTACGTGACCGGTCAGGTCATCGAGGTCAACGGCGGGCAGTTGATGCCATGATGAAACAGCCTCCCTTTGCGATTGTCATCACCATGGGCGACCCGGCCGGGATCGGGCCGGAGATCATCTGCCGCGCCCTGGTCGGCATGTCCGACGAAGAGCGTGCCGGTACGCTGCTGGTGGGCGATATCGATACCTTTATCAGGGCGGCAGCCACGATTGATGCCAAGCTGGCCTTTTGCACACTCGATGGACCGGAAACGGCACCGTCCGAGGCCGTCGTCGTCTCCCAGGTCGACAATGCGCTCGGTACCCCGATACCCGATGGCGAGATCAGTGCCGCCGCCGGGGAAATGGCCTTTCGCTGCGTCGAGCGTGCCGTGGCACTGGTCCAGGCCGGGCAGGCCGGTGTGATCGTCACCGCGCCACTCAACAAGGCCGCCCTGCATGCCGCCGAGCGCTATTACGACGGTCATACCGGCATGCTGGCGTCGCTGACCGGGGCGCCGGCATCGTTCATGCTGCTAGCGTCGGAAACGCTGTCGACGATCCATGTGTCGACTCACGTCTCGCTGAAGGAGGCGATCCAGCGGGTCACGGTCGAGCGTATCCAGGCGACCGTCGAGGCAGGGCATGAGCACCTGCGCCAGTTGGGCATGGCCACGCCGCGCATCGCCGTGGCGGGGCTCAATCCGCATTGCGGCGAGGGTGGCATCTTCGGCGACGAGGACGAGCGCATCATTCGCCCGGCCGTGGAGAAGCTGCGAGAGGCGGGCTACGAGGTGCAGGGGCCGATCTCTGCCGACACGGTGTTCTACCGCGCCAGCCGTGGCGAGTTCGACCTGGTGGTGGCGCAGTATCACGACCAGGGGCATATCCCGGTCAAGCTGATCGCCTTTGATACTACCGTCAATGTCAGCCTGGGGCTGCCGATCAAGCGCACTTCGGTGGATCACGGTACGGCCTTCGATATTGCCTGGCAGGGCAGGGCGGATGCCACCAACATGAATGCCGCCATCGCCTATGCCCGGCAACTGGCGAGAGGGCTCGAGCTTGACTGAACTTGCCGTGGCGATCGTCGCCGATGACCTGACCGGGGCGATGGATGCCGCGGCACCCTTCGCCCGTCGCGGTGCGCGGACCAGCGTCGTCATTGCACTGGAGCGTCTCGCTGAGGTCATCGCACAAGGTGATCTGCCCGAGGTACTGGCGGTCAACACCGAATCGCGTCACCTGCCTGCCGATCAAGCCGCGAGGCGGGTCGCCGAAGCCATCGAAAGGCTGCTGCCGCTAGCGCCTCAGATCCTCTTCAAGAAAGTCGATTCGACGCTGCGCGGCAATGTCGTTGCAGAGTGTCTGGCAGCGCGGCGCAGTAGCGGTCGCGGGTTGCTGGTGTGTCCCGCCGTCCCCGCGCAGGGGCGCACGCTGCGTGGCGGTCAGGTCTACGTGCATGGCGAGCCATTGGCGTCATCGGATTACGGCCGGGACGCACGTTCGGCGCCGCCCGCCGAACCGCTGCCGACCCTGTTCGGGCACGAGGGGTTGGCCTTCCCGGTCATACCGGCAGGCACCGTGCCGGATGAGTCAGACGCGATCGTGGATGCCGTGAGTGAAACCGATCTTAAGGCGCTGGCCCAGCGTCTGCTCGAAGAACCATGGCGCTGGCTGGTTGTCGGAGCGGCGGGGCTGACCGAGGCCTTGTCCGACAGCTTGTTTCCAACACCTGCCGAGTCGGTACCCTTGACGCCTCCCATGGATAGCCTGCTGTTCGCCGTCGGATCGCGCTGTGATCAGGCGCGCCGCCAGGTAGATCACCTGTGCGACGCGGTGCCGGGCTTACCGGTCATCCATGCCATGGACGACGACATGGCGCGACCAGACCCGGCGCGACTGCGGTTGATCGTGCCTGAGCGCCAGCCATCGGCACGCTTTACTGCCGAGCAGGTCGCCCAGGGCATGGCGCGTTGCATAGGCGAATTGCTGTTGATGTCGGGACACGCGCCGTTGCTGTTCCTGACCGGCGGCGATACGGCCATGGCCGTCCTGGAGCGCGTGGGCGTCCGACAGATCGTGTTGGCCGGCGAATGGGCGCCCGGCGTGGCCTGGGGCTGGCTCGATGGCGAGCGTGACCGGCCGGTGATGACCAAGGCAGGCGGCTTTGGTGACGATGCGCTTCTGGCGCGCCTTGGGCAGGCATCTACGACCAGAGGATAATAGGCAAGGCATTGCATGCCGGCCCGGCAGTGGCTAGGTTTCCTTATGATGGTATGACACGTATACATTTGGCCATCCGACACCCACCGAGGCAGGAACGATACCTGTCCCCGAATCCGGAAGGAGAACAACAAATGGGTCACAAGCGCGCCAGCTCTACCAAGCTCAATCGCTGGATATCGACCTCGCTGTTATTGGCCGGCGTCAGTGTCGCCACCATGGCCAGTGCAGAGACGCTTCGCTTTGCTCACGTCTACGAAACGTCCGAGCCCTACCACAAGTGGGCCCTGTGGGCGGCCGACGAAATCGAGAAGCGCACCGACGGCCGTTATACCGTCGAGGTGCATCCCGCTTCGTCGCTGGGCAAGGAAGCCGACATCAACGAGGGCCTCTCCCTGGGGACCGTCGACCTGATCTATACCGGTAACCAGTTCGCCGGACGTTCCTACGGGCCGATCGGCATTGCCGGGGCGCCCTACATGTTCCGCGACTTCGACCACTGGAAGACCTATGCCGAGAGCGACTTGTTCAAGGAGATCGCCCAGGGGTACCAGGACGCCACCGGTAACGTGCCGCTGGCCATGAACTACTACGGCAAGCGCCATACCACGTCCAACAAGGAGATCAGTACGCCGGAGGACATGCAGGGCCTGAAGATTCGCGTGCCCAACGCGCCCATGTACATGATGTTCCCCGAGGCGGTCGGCGCCAACCCGACGCCCATTGCCTTCTCCGAGGTCTACCTGGCCCTGCAGCAGGGGGTGGTGGATGCCCAGGAGAACCCGCTGCCGACCATCCAGGCCAAGAAGTTCTACGAGGTGCAGGATTACATCAACCTCACCGGGCACATCACCGACTCGCTGATCACCATCGCTGGTGGGCCGCTGTGGAACCGCCTGTCCGACGAGGACAAGGAGGTCTTCCGTAACGTCTACACCGAGGCCGGCGAGAAGATCACCAACGATATCGTCCAGTCCGAGGAAGACCTGGTGGCCTGGTTCGAGGACCAGGGCGTGACCGTCAACAAGGTGGACACCGAGCCGTTCCGCGAAGCGGTCATTCCCTATCACAACGGCGACGCCGCCACCTGGGACAAGGAAACCTACGATCGCCTGCAGGCGCTCGGCCAGTAATCGTCAGCCTGTCGATTCCACGCCAACCACTCCGCTACCCACCCGCTTCGGGTGGGTAGCGAGGAGAGACGATCATGACGAAAGAACGCCTGGCTCACGACAGTGAGGCGCTCGAGGCGCTGGCCGAGATCGGCAACGAGGAGTTCGATCCTCGCAATTATCGTTTCGAGGACTATGTCACGCTGGTCATCTTCTGGCTGCTGGCCCTCGATGTCTTCCTGCAATTCTTCAGCCGTTACGTGTTGGGCGATTCGATCGCCTGGACGGAGGAAATGGCACGTTACCTGCTGATCCTGGTGTGTTTCATTGGTGGCGCGATGGCCGTGCGCAAGAACTCGCACATCATGGTCGAGTTCTTCTACCGCTACATGCCGCCGGTCATGGGCAGGTTGCTGTCGACCCTGGTCGATATTGCCCGGGTCGTGTTCTTTGCCGCCGCTGCCTGGATCACCTACGGGCTCGCCGGACGCACGCATTCGATGATGGTCTCGGTGGATATTCCCAAGAGCTATCTCTACTACGCGGTCATGGCGGGATTCCTGCTGATGCTGCTGCGCGCCGTACAGGTCGCGATCCGGCATTGGCGCGAGGGGACCAGCGAACTGCTGGCGACCGATGACGACGACCAATAACCCAAGCGAGAGTGTGCCATGCCCAATACCATGACCCTCAGTCCCGGGCGCATGATCGTACCGCCGGTCGTCGCCGCCCTGGCTGTCCTGTTCTGCGTGTTCCTGGCCTTCCAGGGACACTACATGTCGTTTCTGTTCGCTTCGCTGTTCACCATGCTGGTGATGGGAGTCCCCATTGCCATCTGCCTGGCGGGCTCCTGCCTGATCTATGTCTATCTCAGCGGTCAGGTGCCGGATATCGTCGTCGCGCATCGCATGATCAATGGTGTCGACAGCTTCCCGTTGCTGGCGATCCCGTTCTTCATCCTGGCCGGCAACCTGATGAACAACGGCGGCATCACCACGCGTATCTTCGACTTCGCGCTGGCGCTGATGGGCTGGATGCGGGGTGGCCTCGGCCACGTCAACGTCGGGGCCAGCATCGTCTTCTCCGGCATGTCCGGCGCGGCGGTGGCCGATGCCGGCGGTCTGGGCACCATCGAGATCAAGGCCATGCGCGATGCCGGCTACGACCAGGAATTCGCCGTCGGCATTACCGCTGCCTCGTCGACCATCGGACCGATCATTCCACCCAGCCTGCCCATGGTCATCTACGGCGTCATGGCCGGAGCCTCGGTCGGTCAGCTGTTCGTGGCCGGACTGGTGCCGGGACTGCTGATGGGTGTCGTGCTGATGATCATGATCGCCATCCTGGCCCGCCGGCGCGGCTACAAGCGTGACGCCGAGTTTTCCCTCAAGACGCTACGCGTGACTTTTGCACGGGCGTTCCTGTCGCTGATGACGCCGATCATCATCGTGGGTGGCATCATTACCGGTATGTTTACCCCCACGGAAGCGGCCATCGCCGCCGTCGTCTATGCGCTGTTCCTGGGCACCGTGGTCTATCGCACGCTGACCTGGCGCCGTCTGATGCAGGTCAGCATGGAGACCATCGAGACCACCGCGATCATCCTGCTGATCGTTGCCGGGGCCTCGATCTTCGCCTGGATACTGACCAGCAACCAGGTCACGCAGCACGTCATGACGCTGTTCGGACCCTTCGCCGATAACCCATGGATGGTGCTGCTGCTAATCAACCTGGTGCTGATCCTGGTGGGCTGCTTCATGGAGACCATCGCCGCGATCACCATCCTGGTGCCGGTGCTTCTGCCGGTGGCGGTGAATGCGGGCGTCGATCCGGTCCACTTCGGCGTGATCATGGTCCTCAACCTGATGATCGGCCTGCTGACCCCACCGGTGGGCATGGTGATCTATGTACTGTCGCGGGTCTCGAATATCCCGTTCGAGCGTTGCATGCGCGGGACGCTGCCGTTCCTGGTTCCGTTGGTGCTGGCCCTGCTGATGGTGACCTTCATCCCCGCCCTGTCCATGTGGCTGCCCGAACTGATCTATCGCTGAGGAGACCTGGATTCCATGTCGGAACATATTGCGGCGTGTATTGCCGTTGGCGAACTGGAAGATTTCATTCACCGTGTGCTGTTGCGCTGCGGTACCGACGAAGCCTCGGCGGACGCCGTCACCCGGGCCTTGGTAACGGCGTCGCGCATGGGAACGGACAGCCACGGACTGCGGCTATTGCCGCATTACGTACAGGCATTGAAAGGGGGGCGGATCAACGGGCGGCCGACACTCGCCTTCACCCAACGTCTGGCGGCTACGGGCTACCTGGATGCGGATGACGGCTTCGGCCACCTGGCCGGTTATCGGGCCATCGAGCATGCCATCGACATGGCCGAGACGGCGGGTATCGGTGCGGTGGCCGTAGGCAATTCCTCGCACTTCGGCGCGGCCGGCTGCTATGCGCTGGCCGCGGCGCGGCGGGGTTATATCGGCCTGTCGCTGTGCAACGCCGATGCGCTGGTCAGCCTGCATCAGGGGCAGACGCCGTTTCATGGCACCAACCCCATCGCCTTTGCGGCGCCAGTGCCGGACAGTCCGCCCTACCTGCTCGACATGGCCACCAGCTCGATCCCCTGGAACCGGGTCAAGCAGTATCGCGCCATCGACAGGACATTGCCTCCCAACGTGGTGGTCGATGCCCATGGCGAACTGACCACCGATCCGCAACAGGCGGCGTCGCTGCTACCGTTGGGCGGGGCCGATTTCGGCTTCAAGGGTGCCGGGCTGGCGGGCATGGTCGAAGTGCTCAGTGCCACGCTTACGGGGATGATTCACGGGTTTCGCATGCTGCCGATGACCGGCGAGGACATGTCGACGCCACGCGGGGTAGGGCATTTCTTCCTGGTCATGCACCCGGGCGCGTTCAGTGACCGTGAAACGTACGAGCGTTCCATGCAGGTCTACCTCGAGGACCTGCGTGCCCAGCCCGCACTGGAAGGCAGGCAGGTGCTGGCCCCGGGAGACCGGGAGTGGCGCTGCCAGGCCCGGCGCGATGCCGAGGGGATTCCGCTGGACACGGCCAATCTGGCCGCGTACCGGCAATTGGCGGAAACGCTCGAGTTGGCACCGCCGATGCTGGTATAGGTCGCATGCAGTACCATAGGCGGCAGTTTGGGTTTGGCGAGGAGTCGCAGCGAATGACGAGATACAAGGTGGAGCGCAAGACGCTCTCCGAACAGGTAGCCGAGCAACTCGAGAAGGACATTCTCGAAGGGCGTCTCAAGGAAGACGACCAGTTGCCCGCCGAACGTGAACTGATGGAGCAGTTCGGCGTGGGGCGTCCGGCGGTTCGCGAAGCGTTGTTCTACCTGCAGCGCCTCGGGCTGATCGCCATCAACAGCGGTACCCGCGCACGTGTCATCCGGCCCACCGCCGAGGCGGTAATGGCGCGTCTGTCGGGCGTGACCCGACAACTGCTCGCCAAGTCGGAAGGGCAGCAGTATTTCCAGGAAGCCCGGGCCATGTTCGAGATCTCGTTGGCCCGCTATGCTGCCACCAATGCCTCTCCCGAGGATATCGACAACCTGCATCAGGCGCTCGAGGAGAATCGCCAGTCGCTGGGTGACGAGGCGCGTTTCAAGCGCAGCGACAATGACTTCCATGGGGTGCTGGCGTCGATTGCCCGCAACCCGATCTTCAATGCCGTGCACGAGGCGCTCTCGGAGTGGCTCGATGATCGCCGGGCCCAGGTGCTCCAGCGCGACGGCGAGGACCATGCTGCCATGCAGGCGCATATCGAGATCGTCGATGCCATTGCCTCGGGCGATCCGGATGCCGCCGAAGCGGCGATGCGTCGCCATCTCGACCGGCACTACGGGACCTATCGCCAACTCAAGGAGCGCTTGTCCGACGAATCGCCGAGTTAAACGGTGCTACCTTGATCAAAAGAAAAGAGAGGGCGTCTTCTGGACGCTCTCTCTGCTTTTGCGCGGTATATCGCTTGCTTAAAGCGAATTACAGCGACACGCCGCGCTTCCACGGAATGAAATCGTACTGGGCCAGTTGTACCGCCTTGGGCCGATAGCGCCCCGAGGCGGTATCGATGCATAGCTGCAGCAACTCATCGGCCAACTCGGCGATCTGTGCCTCGCCACGGATGATTGGACCGGCATCGAAGTCGATGATGTCCGGCAGGCGCTGGGCCATCTCGCTGTTGCTGGAGACTTTCAGCACGGGAGCGACGGGATTGCCGGTGGGCGTGCCGAGCCCGGTAGTGAAGATCACCAGATTGGCGCCGGAGCCGACCAGGGCGGTCGTGGATTCCACGTCGTTGCCCGGTGTGCACAGCAGGTTGAGACCCTTGCGCACGGTGGGCTCGGTGTAGTCGAGCACGTCGACGACCGGACTGTCGCCACCTTTCTTGGCGGCACCGGCGGATTTCATGGCGTCGGTGATCAGGCCATCGCGAATGTTGCCCGGCGAGGGATTCATGGAGAAATGGGCGCCGACGGCGGCGGCATGCGCCTGGTAGGCGTCCATCAACGAGCGGAAGCGCTCGGCGACCTGCTCGTCACGGCAGCGTGAGACCAGCTCGTGCTCGACGCCGCACAGTTCGGGAAACTCGCTGAGGATGCCGCTGCCGCCTAGTGTCACCAGGCGGTCGATGGCAGCACCGACCGTCGGATTGGCGGACAGGCCCGAAAAGCCGTCGGAGCCCCCGCACTCCACCCCGATCGTCAGTTCCGCCAAGGGTGCCGGCTGGCGCGTGACCCGGTTGGCTTCCTTTAGGCCATCGAAGATGGTCGTCAGCGCTTCGCGGATCAGGGTGTCCTCGCTGCGTGACGCCTGCTGCTCGAAGTAATGCACTGGGCGCAGCCCCTCGGGATCGCGCTCGGCCATGGCCTGCTTGAGCATGTCGATCTGGGCTTTCTGGCAGCCCAGGCTGAGCACGGTCGCGCCGGCCACGTTAGGGTGGCATATATAGCCGGCTAGCAGCCGGCACAATGCCAGGGCATCGTCGTCGGTGCCGCCGCAACCCAGCGTGTGGGTCAAAAAGCGCACACCGTCGACGTTGGGAAACAGACGTTCATCGTTTGGCTGCTCTGCAGGCGAATCGCTTGCCTGGCCATGCAGCATCTCACGCGCCATGCGCTTGTAATCGCGATAGGGGTCCTCGCCGAGCGCATCGGCGACGCACTGGCGCAGCACCTCGATATTGCGGTTCTCGCAGAACACCAGCGGCACCACGACCCAGACATTGGCGGTGCCGACCCGGCCATCGGGACGGTGATAGCCCTCGAAAGTGATGCCCTGAAAGCGGCTGACATCCGGCGCGTTCCAGTGTTCGCGACGGGCCTGGGCCTGATCGCTATCGGTGGAATGCTCGACATTGCCGGTAGTGATGGCCCCGCCCTCGGCGATGGGATGAGTGACCCGGCCGACGGTGACACCGTACATGATCACCAGGTCGCCCTCGGCCAACGGCTGCAGGGCGAACTTGTGCTTGTGACGAATGGCCTCGGTCAGGCGCACGGTACGGCCGTTGTCCTCGATCTCGCTCCCGGCGGGAAGGTCCTTGAGCGCGACGTGAACGTTATCGGCGGCATGCACGCGCAGGCTGGGGCGCTGGAAGGTATCGCTGGCGATGGTCTGGCTCATGCTGGCTCCCTGCCGGCTTGCCCGGTATGACGGGCAGGCCGGCTCATGGTTCACTCGTCGGCGACGACGCGTTGACGCTGCTCGCCGAGGCCGTCGATGCCCAGGCGCATCTGCTGCCCCGGCTTGAGGTAGACCGGCGGTTGCTGGCCCATGCCCACGCCCGGGGGCGTGCCGGTGGAGATCACGTCGCCGGGCTGCAGGCTCATGAAGCGGCTCAGGTAGCTGATCAGGAACGGTACCTGATAGACCATCGTGCGCGTGGTGCCATCCTGGTAGCGCTTGCCGTCCACCTCGAGCCACATGCCCAGGTCGTGGGGGTCGGCAACCTCGTCGGGCGTCACCAGCCACGGGCCCAGTGGGCCGAAGGTATCGCAGCCCTTGCCCTTGTCCCAGCTGCCGCAGCGTTCGAGCTGGAATTCACGCTCCGACACATCGTTGACCACACAAAATCCGGCGACATGATCCATGGCATCGGCTTCGTCGATATAGCGCCCGGCCTTGCCGATCACCACACCGAGTTCGACCTCCCAGTCGGTCTTTTGCGAATCGCGAGGAATCTTCACGTCATCGTTGGGACCGCAGATGGCGCTGGTCCACTTGTTGAAGATCACTGGTTCGCTGGGCACCTCGGCGCCAGTTTCCGCGGCATGGTCGGAATAGTTGAGCCCGATACAGATGAACTTGCCGACATGGCCGACACAGGGCCCGATGCGTGTATCGCCATCGATCTCGGGAAGCTCGTCGGTCGCGATGGCTGCCAGGGACTTCAACTGGCTTGCATTGAGGTGGTTCCCCACCAGGTCGTCGATATGGCCCGACAGGTCGCGATACTTGCCTTCCCGGTCCAGCAGGGCGGGCTTTTCCTGACCCGGTGGGCCGACGCGCAGCAGTTTCATGTCAGCGAATTCCTTCTGGTTCAGTGAGCAGAGCTCACAGTTGTTATTGATGGTTGATTGTATGACAGGATGCTAGCTCCAGTGTAGTGATGAGCAGGCGCATTGCCAGTACCACCATTGGCTAAGAGGCGGAAGGGTCGGCAAGGATACGACCCATGCCCATCAACTGATCGGGATCGAAGAGCTGCTTGAGTCCTGTCAGTAGCTCCCGTTCCACGTCGCTGGTACGGGCAAGGTAGGCGGCCTGCTTGACGCGGCCGATGCCGTGCTCGGCGCTGATGCTGCCGTCGAAGCGGTCGACCACATCGAACAACAGCAACTCGATGTCATGCAGCAAGTTCGTCGTTTCTTCCTTGGCCAGCGTCGCCGGGGGCAGGACATTGAAGTGCAGGTTGCCGTCGCCGACATGGCCGTAGGCAATGATCGTTGCGTCGGGTGAATGCGTGCCGACGGCCTGGGTGGCCGCCTCGGCGAAGTCGGCCAGCGCCGAGATGGGGACCGATATATCGGTGCGCAGGTGTTCGCCGCGCTGTTGCTGGCCTTCCAGCATGCTTTCGCGAAATTGCCAGAGTCTCTGGGACTGGCTCATGCTGGCCGCCAGCACACCATCGAGCACCAGGCCATCCTCCATGCCCTGGGTCAGCAGTGCTTCGATCATTTCGCCGAGATCCACTGGGCCGGTGGCGGCCAGATCGAGCAGCACATAGTGAGGGTAGGCGGCATCCAGCGGGTCGCTGAGCTGGGGGGCTGCCTTCAGGGCCAGCTCGATGCATTCGCGGGGAATCAGTTCGAACGCCGAGAGCAGGTCGCTGCATTGGCGCCGGGCCAGCGCATAGAGCTGCATCGCGGCCTTGACCGAGGGGACGGCGAGCAGGGCGGTCTGCGATTTCTCGGGACGGGGCGACAGCTTGAGCACTGCACCGGTCACGATGCCCAGCGTGCCCTCGCTGCCGATGAACAACTGCGCCAGGCTGTAACCGCGGTTGTCCTTGTGCAGGGCGCGCATGCCATCCCAGATACGCCCATCGGGCAACACGACTTCCAGGCCCATCACCAGTTGGCGCATCATGCCGTAGCGCAGCACATTGAGCCCCCCGGCGTTGGTGGCGATATTGCCACCGATCTGGCAACTGCCCTGCGCGCCCAACGAGAGCGGGAAATAGCAATCCTCGGCCTCGGCGGCGCGCTTGACGTTTTCCAGTATGCAGCCGGCATCGACGGTAATGCTGAAATTGAGCGGGTCGATACGGCGGATGCGATCCATCCGCTCCAGACTGATGACCAGTTCGGCATGTTCAGGGTCGGGCATGGCGCCGCGCACCAGCCCGGTATGGCCGCCTTGGGGCACCATGCGCACGCCGTGCTCACGGCACAGCTTGACGGTGTCCGCGACCTGTGCGGTGGAACTGGGACGGGCCACAGCCAGCGGCATGCCCAGCCGGTCGCCGGCCCAGTCCTGAACGTAGCGCTCATGATCGGCTGGATCATTCAGCACGCCTTCGCAGCCGAGCAGGGCGGTCAGGGCATCCAGAAAAGGGGTGTATTCGTCCATGGGTGTCTCCTGACGAAAAAGCCGACATGGGTTGCCCCATGTCGGCTCGGTCTTTACTTGGCGGTGCGGTCGATCAGCTCTCGCGCTGACCGTCGTCCAGCCGCTTGAGGCCCAGCGGGTTGCTCTCCTTGAGCGCCTCGGGCAGCAGCCCCTCCGGCATCGCCTGGTAGCATACCGGGCGCAGGAAGCGGAAGATCGCTGCGCTGCCCACCGAGGTGGTGCGGCTGTCGGACGTCGCTGGGTACGGCCCGCCGTGGACCATGGCATGGCATACCTCGACCCCGGTCGGCCAGCCGTTGACCAGCACGCGACCCGCCTTGCGCTCCAGCGTCGGCAGCAGTGCCCGCGCCGCGTCGAGATCGGCGTCGTCCATCTGCAGCGTGACGGTGAGCTGGCCTTCGAGGTGCTCGGCGACCTGCTTCACTTCCGCGGCGTCGGCACACTCGATGACCAGCGAGGTGGAGCCGAAGACTTCTTCCTGCAGCGCCTCGTCGGCCAGGAAGTCGGCCGCAGCGGTCACGAACAGGCCGGACTGGCACTGGTTGGGTGTCTCGCCGACCTGGCCACGTGCCACTTCCCGGACCTTGTCGTGGCTGGAAAGCCGGCCCACGCCCTGCTGGTAGGCATCAAAGATGCCCGGCGTGAGCATGGTCTGCGATGCGCTGCCCTTGAGTACCTCGCCGGCCTTGGCGACGAAGGCGTCCAGCGCCTCGCCCTTCTCGGCGATTACCAGGCCCGGGTTGGTGCAGAACTGGCCAGCGCCCATGTTGAGCGAGGCCACGAAGCCCTCGGCCATGGCCTCGCCACGTGCCTTGAGCGCGGCCGGCAGCGGGAACACCGGGTTGATCGAGCTCATCTCGGCATAGACCGGGATCGGCTCCTTGCGCTGCTGGGCGATCTTCATCAGCGCGGTACCGCCACTGCGCGAGCCGGTGAAGCCCACCGCCTTGATGCGCTGGTCGGCGACCAGCCCGGCACCGACTTCACGACCGGAGCCGAACAGCACCGAGAACACGCCTTCCGGCAGGCCGCATTTGGCGACTGCTTTCTGCACCGCGCGGCCTACCAGTTCGGAGGTGCCGGGGTGGGCGGAGTGCGCCTTGACGATCACCGGGCAGCCCGCGGCGAGTGCCGAGGCGGTATCGCCACCGGCCACGGAGAAGGCCAGCGGGAAGTTGCTGGCGCCGAACACCGCCACCGGACCCAGCGCGATGTGGCGCTGGCGCAGATCGGCGCGCGGCATTGGCTGGCGGTCGGGCATCGCCGGGTCGACGCGCACGTCGAGCCATTCGCCGGCGCGCACCACCTTGGCGAACAGGCGCAGCTGGCCGCAGGTACGCCCGCGCTCGCCCTCGATACGCGCCTGGGGCAGGCCGGTCTCGGCCACGGCACGCTGGATCAGGTCATCGCCGATGGCCTCGATCTCGCTGGCCACGGTTTCTAGAAACACCGCACGGTCCTCGAGCGAGGTCTCGCGGTAGGCGTCGAAAGCGTCCCAGGCGAGCTGCGCGGCCTTGTCGACTTCGGCGGCGCTGCCGCCGGCGTAGGCCGGGTCGAGCTGCTCGCCGGTGGCCGGGTTGACGGCGTGGATGGCGCTGCTGTTGCCGGCGACGGCCTGCTGGCCGATGAGTGATTTGCCTTCCAGGGTCATGAATGCCTCCTTGGGTTCAGCACTGTCTGAAGTTCCAGCAGTGTCTGAGTGCGTAATGCATGAGTTACAGGGCCTTGATCGCGACGGGCGTTTCCGTTGAGCTAAAGCGTAGCGGGTTACGCAGAGGACGACCGAAGGCCGGCAGGTCGACCTCGAAACGGTCGCCATCCTGGGTCCGGATGTTGTCGGCGAAACTCAGGGTGGCGGTGCCGAAGTAGTGCACGTGCACATCGCCTGGGCGACGAAAATTCAGATACTTGAAGTGGTGGTATTCCAGGTTGGCGAGGCTGTGCGCCATGTTGGCCTCACCGGTCAGAAACGGCTTTTCCCAAAGCACCTGGCCGTCACGCACGATGCGACTGGTGCCTTCGAGATGCTCGGGCAGTTCGCCGACCAGCAGTTCCGGCCCGTAGCTGCAGGCGCGCAGCTTGGAGTGCGCCAGCCACAGGTAGTTATGGCGCTCGGTAATGTGGTCGGAAAACTCGTTGCCGACGGCGTAGCCGACACGCCAGGGCTGGCCGTCGTCACCCACCACATAAAGTCCGGCCAGCTCGGGTTCCTCGCCGGCATCTTCGGCAAAGCCAGGCACGGGCAGGGCGGCCTCGGGATCGACGACGATACTACCGTCACCCTTGTAGAACCATTCCGGCTGGGCGCCGGGCTGGCCGTCCTGTGGCTTGCCGCCGTCCACACCCATCTTGAACATGCGCATGGAGTCGGTCAACTCGCTCTCGGCGGCCTGGGCCTTGGCATGCATGGCCGAGCGAGTATCGGCGCTGCCCAGGTGGGTCAGGCCGGTGCCGCTGATCAGGCAGTGCGCCGGGTCGGGGTGGGTCAACGGTGCGCGCAGACGCTGCTGTTCGATCAGCTCGGCATAATCGAGACGGGTATCGGACAGTTCCGATTCGACGAGATCGGACAGCGAACGTTTCTCGGCGATGGCGCGCTTGGCCAGGCCATACACGCCTTCGTCGGCGTTGACCAGGCGTACCTGCTCGGGACTCTCGACCACGGCAACCCGTAGGCGGCCTTCGTGTTCACATTGGATCAGTCGCATGGCGACCTCCGTAGGTTCGAATGGGTTTTATACGAGCCACATGGCCAGGTTGGGCCAGAACAGCAGCGCAAACAGCACGCACAACTGGATGGCGATGAACGGCAGCAGCGACACGAAGATGTCCTTGAGGCTGATCTCCGGCGGCGCCAC
>NZ_FOPY01000001.1:0-7658 GCF_900113605.1 Modicisalibacter xianhensis | reverse complement strand
GGGTCGAGCTGCTCGCCGGTGGCCGGGTTGACGGCGTGGATGGCGCTGCTGTTGCCGGCGACGGCCTGCTGGCCGATGAGTGATTTGCCTTCCAGTGTCATGCTTCCTCCTGTATCGAGCATCGTAAGTCTACTGCAATACCCAAGCCTGGCGGCTCAGGCCCTTTGGAACGTGTCGTACATGGTCTTGGCTCGGTTGAGGTGCCGCCACATCATTTCTCGGGCCCTCTGCGACTCACGAGCCAGAATGGCCTCAACGATGGCGGTATGCTCCCCTTCCACCTTGGACAGGTAGGCTCCCGACCCTGACGGGTTTACCTCAGCATCGAGAAGGTTGGCGCGCGGGATGATGCTATGGCGTAGCTGCGTATAGAACGTGGTAAAACAAGGATTACCGGTCGCCTCGGCGATGGCGTAATGGAAAGCATAGTCTTCTTCTCGCGCCAGCGACCCTGCAGCGCAGGCCCGCATGAAAGATTCATGCGCTGCCTGAAGACGCAGCCCCCCCTCGTGGTCATGACGTTCGGCTGCCAGCGCAGCCATGGCCGGCTCGATTTCCAGGCGCAGTTCGAGGATATGCAGAATTTCCTCGACCGTGGCTGGGCGAACCCTTTCTACCGGCATGACTTCAGGCACCGAGGCACGCACCACAGTAGTGCCAACGCCTCGGCGCGTGGCCACCAGCCCCAGTGATTGAAGATGCGCGATGGCCTCGCGAATGACCGTGCGGCTCACGCCGAAGGATTCGCAGAGCCCGTTCTCCCCCGGCAACCTCTGGCCAACCGCGATGCTGCCTGCGCCGATCAGCGCTTCCAACTGATCGGCCACATGCATCGCCAGGCTCCCGCTACGAGACACCCGTTGGACGTTCAACTGTGCCATGTTATTCAGCACTAGAGGTTTACCTGCCATGGCTCCCTGCTCTTGCTTGACTCCGACTACCTTGGCTCATGAGGCCCATGCACGAGCCATCAGCGCACCATGGTGGGTTTCTTGGGGTCGAAGTTCCATCCCGGAATCAAGTACTGCATGGCCATGGCATCGTTGCGCTGGGTGACATCGAGGCTCTTGTAAAGCGCGTGCGCTTCCTCGAGCTTGTCCATGTCCAGTTCGATTCCCAGTCCCGGCGCCTCGGGGACACGCAACTTGCCGTCACGGATCTGGAACGGCTCCCTGGTGATGCGCTGTCCATCCTGCCAGATCCAGTGCGTATCGATGGCGGTGATCTCACCCGGACAGGCCGCGGCCACATGGGTCATCATCGCCAGCGAGATATCGAAGTGGTTGTTGCTGTGCGAACCCCAGGTCATGCCCCACTCGTTGCACAGCTCACCGACGGCAACCGCCCCCTGCATGGTCCAGAAATGGCAGTCGGCCAGCGGAATATCCACGGCGTTAAGCTGCACGGCGTACTGGAGCTGCTTGAAGTCGGTGGCGATCATGTTGGTGGCAGTGGGCAGGCCAGTGCGCTTCTTGAACTCGGCCATGGTCTCGCGCCCGGAATAGCTCTCTTCCTGGCCGCACGGGTCCTCGGCATAGCTCAGCAGGTCGCGGATCGGTGTCAGTACACGGACCGCCTCGTCCAGCTTCCAGGCCCCGTTGGGGTCGAGGGTCAGGCGTGCCTCGGGGAAGGCGTCGTGCAAGGCACGAATGCAGTCCGCCTCTTCCTCACCACGCAATACGCCGCCCTTGAGCTTGAAATCCTTGAAGCCATAGCGCTCATACGCCGCCTTGGCCAGGTTGGCAACGGCCTCGGGCGTCAGGGCCTCGCGGCAGCGCACCTCGTCCCAGGCATCCTGAGGGTTGCTCGGCTTGGGATACGGCAGGTCGGTCTTGTCCGGATCGCCCAGCAGGAACAAGTAGCCAAGCGCCTCGACCTCGTCGCGCTGGCGACCGAACTGTCCCAGCAAATCCGCGACCGGCATGTTCATCGCTTGGCCGAACAGATCGAACAACGCCGACTCGATCGCGGTCAGGACGTGGACCCCGACGCGCAGGTCGAACGTCTGGCGCCCGCGCTCCTCGCGACCGTTGCCGGCCAGCAGCAAGCGACAGCGGTTGAGGGTGCGCTTGACGTCATTGGTCGCAGCGCCTTCCACCAGGGAACGGCACTGCTCCAGGCCCTTAAGGATTCCTTCGCTGGACGGGATTTCCCCGACGCCCTGGTTGCCAGCGCTGTCTTCCAGGATGAGCACACAGCGCACGAACCAGGGCGCGTGCCCACCGCTCAGATTGAGCAGAAAACTGTCGTAGCCCGCGACCGGGACGACACGCATGCTTTTGACGGTTGGGAACATGGCTTGGATTCCTAATGAAGTTGATAACGAGCGAAGATGCTCAAGTCACGGGAGCGGGATTGAACAGGACGAGATCGTTGTGCAGGCCAAGCCGGTCGGCTGCCGCACGCTTTCTACCACTTGCCACATCGAGAATCAGATGGAACAGCTCCCAACCGATATCCTCGATGGAGGCCTCGCCCGTGGCGATGCGCCCTGCATCCAGATCGATGATGTCATGCCAACGCTGACTCAGTGCCGTGTTGGTCGCCACCTTGAGGACGGGGACCATGGGCAAGCCATACGGCGTTCCCCGGCCCGTCGTGAAGACGTGAAGATTCATGCCTGCCGCGAGCTGAAGCGTGCCGCAGATGAAGTCGCTGGCCGGTGTTGCAGCAAAGGTCAGGCCACGCTTGCGAATCCGCTCCCCCGGGCCGATGACGTCGACGATAGGGCTGTTGCCGGACTTGATGATGGAGCCCAGCGCCTTTTCCACGACGTTGCTCAACCCGCCGCGCTTGTTGCCGGGCGAGGGATTCGCGCTGCGATCCGCCTGACCCTGCTCAAGATAGTCGTCGTACCAGGCCATCTGATCCAGCAGTGCCTGGCCGACCTCCTGGTTGATGGCGCGTGGCGTCAGCAGATGAATGGCGTCACGGACTTCCGTCACCTCGGAGAACATGACACTGCCACCGGCACGCACGATCAGGTCGGTGGCGAAGCCCACTGCCGGGTTGGCGGTCACTCCCGAGAAAGCGTCGCTGCCACCGCACTGCATGCCGACGACAAGCTCCGAGGCCGGGCAAGTCTCGCGCTGGCGTCGGTTCAATTTCTCGAGATGGCGCTTGGCCATGGCCAGGATGCCATCGACCATATCCTCGAAGCCGGAAAAACTCTCGTCCTGCAGGCTCAGGATATTCGCGTCGGGGTCTGCGGCCTCGGTGTTCTCGTAGATCTTGACCGGCTGATCGGATACCAGCGTCGAGGGCTGCAGTTTTTCGCAGCCCAGGCCGATGACCATGACCTCACCGCCAAAGTTGGGGTTCAGGGTAATATTCTTCAGCGTACGGATGGGCACGATCGCCGCGGGCGCGTTAATGGCAACGCCACATCCATAGGTGTGATTGAGCGCCACGACGTCATCGACGTTGGGATAGTCGGGCAGCAGTTCACTCTTGATGCGGCGCACCACATAGTCGGTGGTTCCGGCGACACACTGCACACTGGTGGTAATACCCAGCACGTTCTTGGTGCCTACCGAGCCATCGGCATTGCGGAACCCTTCGAAGGTGTAGCCCTCGAGCGGCTCGGCCTCGAGTGCGGATCGCGTCGCCAAAGGCATGTCCTTTAGCGCCGGAGGCTGCGGCAGTTGCACGTTCGTCTCGTTGACGTGCCCGCCCCGGGGAATGTCGCATGTTGCAGTGCCAATCACCTCGCCGTAACGAACGATGGGATCGCCGCTCGCCAAGGCGGACAAGGCGACCTTGTGCCCTTGGGGAATGGCTGTTGCCAATGCTGTGCCATCCAGAAGCCGGGTGCCTTCGGGGAGTCCACCCCGCTCCACGACGATGGCCACGTTGTCATTGTCATGAACCTTGATAACGCGAATCTTCGCCTGGTCAGTACTCATTCTTAGCCTCCTTATCTTGTTGGAATGGTGTGCTGCCCTTACCTAGCTGTAGGAGGCAAAACTTTCCTTCTTGCGTGCACGAACCTTGAGGAAGATGGAGAACGCCAGGGAGAGTACGATGAGACACCAGAGGAAAACGGCAATCGGACTCTTCGTGAAGAAGATGGTCAGGTTTCCGTAGGACTCGAGACTCTTCACGAAATAGACTTCCGCCGAGCTACCGAGAATGAATCCAATGATCAACGGTACAAGTTCAAGCCCTACCTTGGTGGCGATATAGCCGAAGACACCGAAGATCAGCAGAGTCCAGACATCGAACATAATCCCGTAATTGATCGCATAGGCCCCCACCACACACATCATGACGATGATGGGATAGAGAAGATGCTTGGGTACTTCGATAACCTTGGCAATGTACTTGATGGCAAAGAACATGATGCCAAACATCAGGAAGTTGGCGATCACTAGGGCAGCAATCATGATGTACCAGGTATCGAGATTATCCCCGATGAACAGCGGACCGACCTGAATGCCTTGCAACGTAAACGCACCGATCAGGATCGCTGTGGTCGAGTCACCGGGAATGCCAAGCGACAACAAGGGAACCAAGGCACCACCCGTCAATGCATTATTGGAAGACTCCGATGCGACCAGCCCCTGAGGCGCCCCATTCCCCATCTGCGAGGAATCACGAGAAAAGTTCTTCTCCTGGGTATACGCCAGCACCGAGGCGGCACTCCCCCCGACGCCGGGCAGCATGCCGACAAATGTCCCGATCGAGGAGGAGCGTACCAGATTGACCAGCTGGCCCTTGAAGACACTGAAAGAGAAACGTGAGCCCTTGGTCAACTTGATGGTAGGGCTGGCAGCATCGCCTTTGAAGCCCTTTTCCGCATCCTGCAGGATAGTCGTGATACCGAAGATCCCAATCAATACCGGCAGCAGGGAGAATCCGGCGACAAGGTAGTATTCCATGAAATCGAACATCAGGCGCGTCTCGCCATTGCCGCCATCGGTGATTTCATAAGTCCCGATCAGGCTAAGCCACACGCCCAGCACACCACTGAAGATACCCATCAGCATATTCTTGGTCAGCGAGGCGATCACCGTCAGCGCTAGGAAGATGATCAGGAACTTCTCGACATACGAAAACTTGATCGCAAAGTCGGCAAGGACCGGCGCAAAGTAGAACAGGACACCTGCACTGAACAGCCCCCCAAACAGTGAAGCAACGATGCTGATCTTGAGCGCCCGCTCACCTTCGCCCTTCTTGGCCATGGGATAACCGTCGAATGTCGTCGTTATCGACGAGGGCGTCCCCGGAATATTCAACAGTACGGCAGGCACCATGCCGCCAGAAATTCCACCTACATACAAGCCAAGCAGAAGCGCCAGGCCATTGGTCAGGTCAAGCGCATAGGTCAGTGGCAGACAGACAGCGACAGCCATCGTTGCCGTCATGCCAGGAATCGCGCCGAAAATCACACCGATCAAGGCCCCGGCAGCAATTAACGTAAAGAACATTGGGCTGAGATATGACAGAAATTCCATAGCGTTATCCTGCCGTCAAGGAAGTGTGATTCGAAACAGTTCGGACAGCACGTACCAGGCCAAGGCAGGTGCCACAACCGACGTAAGCGCAATTACCAGCACATTCTTCTTGGTTTTCTCGTCGACGTAGAGCAAGGCCAAGAGAAAAATGAAGGGAATGGAAACGAAAAGGAAACCATACCCCGTATTGGGGAAGACATCGCCCACCACTGCCATCATGTAAAAGTAGATAACGATCAGCAGAATGGTGCCGAAAAAGCGTTTCCTATCAAAGCCATCGCTTCCGTGCATTACGGCCTGTCCGGCACGGCGTAATGCCGGAGCAACTTTTTTCGATTTGCTCAACAGGATGATAGCCAGCAGTCCGACCAGAACCCAGGACACTATCCTCGGAAAGAACAAATGCGACTCTTCGAAAGCGATGGACACTTCAAACAAGGATAGAAACTGGTTTTCCATATAAGCCCCACTTACTAAGCAATCAAGCCACACATATCAAGGCGGGTTACACTTGTTAGTGTGGCCATAACGACCGGCACCAAGCATAGCCTGGTGCCGGTAGCGATCCGATTACTGGATATTTTCGATAATGGTTGCGTACTGATCGCGCTTGTCTTTCAGGTACGCCTGGGCTTCACTGGAAGGCTTGAAGTTAGGAATGAAGAACGATTTTTTCTGCTGTTCTTGGATATCGCCTTGCGCATAGATTTCTTCAAGCGCATTGTCGATGCAGCTGACAAGCTTGGGGTCCATATCCTTGTTGTAAAGGAAGAAGAATTCCTTGTCGAAGGTGAAGTTTTGCGACTCACTCTGAGGCACGGTCACGTTCGGGTTGACGTACTGAAGGAGATCTTCCCTCGTTGTCTTGCCCATGCCTTCTTCATTGGTCTGCTTGATCGTATCGTTACGCGCAGTCAGCCAGACGAAGCGCATAGCTTTCTGATCGTCTTCCGGCAAGCGCGTATATTGCTCGTTTGCCTGAACTGAACCGTTGATCACGTCAGCCATGTCATCGAAAAGCAACTGGTTCTTGTCAGCCTGCGAACCGGTATTGACGGCAACAACGTTCTTTTCCATGCCTGGATGCTTCAGCTTCACAGCGTTCTTGAGTGCACTGAAGCCAATTTCTGATACACCACCGGGCTGAATGGCGACGCGTATCTCCTCGCCTTCGCCTGCCGCTGCGATGACCTCATCGATGTTCTGGTAAGGTGAATCCTTGGGCACCAAGTAAGCGTTGCCCGGATTGATCGCGACGGTCGGCCCTACCGTATATTTCTCGAAGATGTTGTCGTAACCCTTCACGCCATAAAGGTTACCCAGGTAGGCCTGGTCATGGAAAATCATGACAGTGTTGCCATTACGGCTACGGTCCAGAGCGCGGAAACCCGCCATCGCACCCACGGCATCCACCTTGGCATTGATGTCCAGCTTCTTGGCCAGGTGATCGGCAACGATGCTGGAGTTCTGGTAGGTATCTCCGCCGGTTGAGGTAGAACCGATGACGACACGCAGGTTGCCTGGGACTGGGCAGTCTTCTTGCGCATGACTCGTCATGGATACCCCGGCAGTCCCTGCAATCGCTACAGCGCAGACAAGCTTGCGAAGGGGCGTTGTCATGAGTTTCATAGAGTCTTCCTTTTTGGCTTGGCGTTTACGAGGCCCTTGTTGATTGTATTGCCCTTGGGCCAGACCTCTCTCCAATGACCGGGCTCATCTGTTATCGTTTCACGAGCCCGGCCAGAGCTCTTACAAACCGTTGGTGTTGTCGATTAGCTTCTTCAGCACATCCCGCTCTTCTGCCGTCGGCATGGTCAGCGGCGCACGTACGTCGCCTGCAGGCTTACCGATGATCTCGGCGCCGGCCTTGATCAGGCTGACCGCATAGCCCTTCTTGTTGTCACGCAGATTGACGAAGGGAATGAAGAACTCGTTGGTGATCGTCTTGACGGTCGCCGAGTCGCCCTGGCGCAGCGCCTTGTAGAACTTGACTGCCATGTCCGGCACGAAGTTGAACACCGCCGAGGAGTAGGTGTTCACGCCGATGGACAGGTACGCCTCGGCGAAGATTTCCGCGGTGGGTACGCCACCCACGTAGACCAGGCGATCGCCGACGGTCTTGACGATCTTGTTGAGTGCCTGGATGTCGCCCTTGCCGTCCTTCAGGCCGATCAGGTTGGGGCAGGCGTCGGCGAGCTGCTG
>NZ_FOPY01000043.1 GCF_900113605.1 Modicisalibacter xianhensis | reverse complement strand
TGTAGTGGTCAACTAATCCCGGACAGTGTTTTAAGTTTTTCTTCAGCTAACGCAGGCGGGATCCCTGCATTAAACGCATGGGGCCGCTGGCGATTGTAATAACCCATCAGGTACTCCCCGATGTCCTTCCTGGCAGCGCAGATGCTCGGGTAGCCCAAGGCCGGTATCCATTCACTCTTCAAGCTCCGGAATAGCCTCTCCATAGGCGCATTATCCCAACAGTTTCCCCGTCGGCTCATGCTCTGACTCATGCGGTAACGCCATAATCGTTGGCGAAACAGGCGACTGGCGTATTGGCTACCTTGATCCGTGTGAAATAGCACTCCAGGCGGTCTACCTCGTTGCTCATAGGCATGGTCCAGTGCATTGGCTACCAACTCGGCATTGGGTCGTGCCGATAATGCCCAACCGATGACCCTACGAGTGTATAGATCAAGGACTACCGCTAGATAACTCCAGCATTGCCCGGCCCAGACATAGGTAATATCGCCGCACCAGACCTGATTGGGCCGACTGACCATGAATTTACGATCTAGATGGTTCGGAATATCTGGACGCTCGACGGTGGCCTGCTTGTAAGCGTGGGGGCCTGGTTGCTTACAGACCAACCCTAGCTCTTGCATGAGGCGGCGAACCTTGAAGCGCCCAATGGCAGTACCTTCGTCATTGAGCATGGCGGTGATCATGCGACTACCCGCCGAGCTGCGGCTCTTGGTGAATAACCGGTTCACGGCAGCTCTGAGCGTCAAACGCTCGACATCGATGCATGAACGCTTGCGACGGTGTTCATAATAGCTGGAACGAGATACGCCAAACGCCTCACAGACCATTTCTACCGACTCCTGCTCACTCAACTGGTCTATCAGCGCGTACGATTCAGTTCGTCCGACATCAAGAGAGCAGTAGCCTTTTTTAATATTGCTTTTTCCCGCTCCAGACGATGGACCTGGGCTTCCAGTTCCTGTATCCGCTGCTGCTCCGGCGTCAGTGCCTTGGACTTGGGCGTGACACCATCACGCTCCTCCGCGAGCTGCCTTACCCATCGTCGCAGCGCGCTTTCCACAACGCCGAGCGAACGGCTGGCTTCGGTGATGGAATATCCCTCATCCAGTACCAGACAAGCAGCCTCCTGCTTGAACTCCGGCGTGAAAGATCGTCGTTTTCTGGTCATCAGACACCTCGCTAGGGGTGGCAAGCGTACCACCTACATAGGTGTCCAGTTTTATTGAACCACTACA
>NZ_FOPY01000009.1 GCF_900113605.1 Modicisalibacter xianhensis | reverse complement strand
CTCTCGCAGCTTGTCAGCGCCGGCGAGAATCGCCTTGCCTGCCTTGAGAATGTTCTTCGCCGCGTTCACGTCGCGGTCGTGACGGGTGCCGCAGGCGGGGCAGTCCCATTGACGGACTGATAGCGGCATGGCGTCGGCAAGGTGACCACAGGCGTGGCAACGCTTGCTCGAAGGGTAGAACTTGTCGATCTGGACAAAAGAACGCCCGTACCACTGCGCCTTGTACGCCAGCATCGTCGTGATCTGATGCCAACCCACGTTGCTGATGGCTTTCGCCAGTGAGCGGTTCTTGAGCAGGTTCTTCACTTGCAGACTTTCCGCAGCGACGACTTGGTTTTCGTGAATGAGCTGCGTGGTCAGCTTGTGAGCAAAATCCAGACGCTGGTCAGCGATCCTGGCATGAATGCGCGCCACTTTCAGTTTGGCCTTGGCGCGATTGGCGCTGCCCTTCTGCTTGCGGGAAAGGTGGCGCTGAGCGCGGGCCAGCGTCTTCTCGGACTGCTTGAAGTAGTGGTGGCTGTTGACCTTCTTCCCGCCGCTGGTGATGACCGCATGAGTCAGCCCCAGGTCGATACCCGTCTCTTGCTTGCTGAACGGCAATGCCGCCATGTCTTCCTCGACAAGAATGGAGACGTGGTAGCGTTCCGCGCTGTCCTTGCTCACCGTGACACTGGAGGGGGTGCCGGTGAAACGCCGGCTCCAGCGGATCGTCAGCGGTTCCTTGTGCTTGGCCAGCTTGATCTGCCCGTCGCGGTACGAAAAACCGCTGGTCGTGTAGCGAACCGATTGACGGGCATGCTTTTTCTTGAAGGTCGGATACTTGGCTCGACCCTGAAAGAAGTTCTTGAATGCGGTATCCAGGTTCCGTAGCGATTGCTGAAGGCAGACATTCGACACCTCCTGAAGCCACAGCGTTTCCGGCTGCTTTTTCAATGCGGTAAGCTGCTTCGCGGTGTCGTTGTATCCGACGCGTTTCTGCGTCTCGTACCAGGCCTCTGTGCGCACTTTCAGGAAATGGTTGTAAACGTACCTCGCACACCCGAACGTCCGGGCAAGCTGTTCGGCTTGCTCGGGTGTCGGGTAGAAACGGTATTTGTAGGCACGCTGTACAGTAATCATGTTTCATAGCATAACGTGCTATATCCAACGCATCAAACAAGAACCGCTGACGCGGTTCGCGCTATCCTCCTCGCACTAAAAGTACGAGGTTTGCCGCGCTTTTTGATCACATGCATCGAGGGGCTCATGGTCGATATCACAAGCTTGCAGGGAAACGCCATCGCAGGGCATCTCGATGCGCTGGCCGAGCTGCGTATTCGTGTGTTTCGGGATTTTCCCTATCTCTACGATGGCGATCCTGCCTACGAGGCGGATTACCTGCGTCGCTATGCCGAGTGTCCCGATAGCCTGTTCGTGCTGGCGTTCGATGGCGAGACACTAGTCGGCGCAGCCACCGGCATGCCACTGCGTGACGAATGCGACGAATTTCGTGCACCCTTCGAAGCGCATGGTTACGATGTCGCGCGTATTTTCTATTATGGCGAATCGGTCCTGCTACTCGAGTACCGGGGCCAGGGCATCGGCAAGGCATTCATGGCCGAGCGCGAGCGGCATGCCACCCAGGCCGGCTATGACCTGGTTGCCTTCTGCGCCGTCCAGCGCGAAGCTGACCACCCTGCCCGCCCCGCTAGCTACCAGCCTCTAGATGGCTTCTGGAAGCAACAGGGCTACGAGCGGCACCCGGAACTGACCACGCACTTTGCCTGGAAGGACCTGGGCGACAGTCACGAGAGCGAAAAGCCCATGACCTTCTGGCTCAAGGCACGCGGCGAGGGACGCGCCTGATGGCCCGCACACTCGAAGTCGCCACCGCACAGTACCCGATCGACACCTTCGCCAGTTTCGCTGAATTCGAGTCGAAGGCCACTCGCTGGGTCCAGGATGCCGTCAACCATGGCTCGCAACTCCTGGTGCTGCCGGAATACGGCAGCATGGAACTGGCCTCGCTGTTGCCGGATGCCGTACGTGACGACCTGCACGCCCAACTCGGTGCCCTGCAACCCATGCGCGACGACGTGACGGCCATCTGGCAGCGACTGGCACAGCGCCATGGCGTGACGCTGCTCGCCCCGTCCATGCCCTGGCAGCTCGCTGACAGCAGCTACGTCAACCGTGCCTGGCTGTTCACGCCGACAGGCGCCGACTATCAGGACAAGCAGATCATGACCCGCTTCGAAAGCGGTCCCTGGGGCATCAGCCCCGGTCAGGATCTCAAGCTGTTCGACACCCCGGCCGGTCGGCTCGGAGTGCTGATCTGCTACGACAGCGAATTCCCGCTGCTTGCCCGTGCCCTGGTGGAAGCCGGCGCTGAGATTCTACTGGTGCCCAGTTGCACTGACACCGATGCCGGCTACCATCGTATGCGCTGGTGCGCCCAGGCACGCGCCATCGAGCAGCAGGTGGCCGTTATCCACTCGCCCACGGTCGGCGAGGCACTCTGGTCCCCGGCCGTGGACATCAACATCGGCCGGGCAGCCGTGTATACCCCCTGCGACCATGGCTTTCCCCCGAACGGAGTGCTTGCCCTGGCTTCCGACAGCACGCCCGGCTGGCAGTTTGCGCGCCTCGACCTGGAAGCAATCGGCGAGTTGCGCCACTCCGGCCAGGTCAACAACCATGGCGATTGGTCGCTACAGCACGAACGTCTCGAGCGAACGGTGAAACGCCTGTCCCTGAAGTGACGCATGGCTTTTGCCGCCGCTCATGCTTGGCCGTACAATGCACCCAAGCACGTTTACCCCTTACGAAGGAATCGCCGGACACATGCGCGCCAGTCAATTGATGATCGCCACCCTCAAGGAAACGCCTGCCGATGCCGAAGTCATCAGCCATCAGCTGATGCTGCGGGCCGGCATGATTCGCCGACTGACCTCGGGCTTATACAGCTGGCTGCCGATCGGCTTGCGTACGCTGCGTAAGGTCGAGCGCATCGTGCGTGAGGAGATGGACCGTGCCGGCGCCCAGGAAATCCTGATGCCGGCCGTCCAGCCGGCGGAGCTGTGGCAGGAATCGGGACGCTGGGAGCAGTACGGTCCCGAACTGCTGCGCATCGTCGACCGCCACCAGCGCGACTACTGCTTCGGCCCGACCCACGAAGAGGTCATCACCGACCTGGTGCGTCGCGAGATCGCGAGCTACAAGCAACTGCCCAGCAATTTCTACCAGATCCAGACCAAGTTTCGCGACGAGATTCGCCCGCGTTTCGGGGTAATGCGCTCCCGTGAGTTCATCATGAAGGATGCCTACTCCTTCCATGTCGATGAAGACTCGCTGAAGGCAGGCTACCAGACGATGTATGACGCCTACGTGCGCATCTTCACTCGCCTGGGACTGGACTTCCGTCCCGTGCTGGCCGACAACGGCGCCATCGGCGGCACCGGCTCCCACGAGTTCCATGTGCTTGCCGATTCCGGCGAGGACGATATCGTATTCTCCAGCGACTCCGACTACGCCGCCAATATCGAAAAGGCCGAGGCGCTTCCGGCCCCGCAAGGCACCTCCCTGGAGCGCTCTGCGCCCACCGAGGAGCTGCGCCTGGTCGATACGCCGAATGCCAAGACCATCGCCACGCTGGTCGAGCAGCATGGCCTGGCCATCGAGAAGACTATCAAGACGCTCATGGTGCATGCCGAAGCGGGTGGCCTGATTGCCCTGCTGGTGCGGGGCGATCATGAACTCAACGAGATCAAGGCCGAGAACCTGCCCGAGGTCAAGGCGCCGCTGACCATGGCCAACGAAGCGGAGATCCGCGAGATCGTGGGCGCCGGCCCCGGGTCGCTGGGCCCGGTCAACCTGGACATGCCGATCGTCATCGACCGCAGCGTGGCGCTGATGAGCGACTTCGGAGCCGGCGCCAACATCGACGGCAAGCACTACTTCGGCATCAATTGGGAACGCGACGTCGCCCTGCCCAAGGTGGCCGACCTACGCAACGTGGTCGAGGGCGATCCCTCCCCCGATGGCAAGGGCACCCTGTCCATCAAGCGCGGCATCGAAGTCGGTCACATCTTCCAGCTCGGCAGGAAGTACTCCCAAGCCATGAACGCCACCGTGCTCGACGAGAATGGCAAGGCCGCCACCCTGTGGATGGGCTGCTACGGCATCGGCGTAACGCGCATCGTTGCGGCCGCCATCGAGCAGAACAATGATGCCAGCGGGATCATCTGGCCCAATGCCATCGCTCCCTTCGAGGTCGTCCTGGTGCCGATGAATGCGCACAAGTCCGAGCGTGTCCGGGAGACTGCCGAGCGACTCTATGCCGACCTCACCGCGCAGGGATTCGACGTCCTGCTCGACGACCGCGACACGCGCCCCGGTGTCAAGTTCGCCGATCAGGAGTTGATCGGCATACCCCACCGCATCGTCATTGGCGATCGCGGCCTGGACAATGGCGAACTCGAGTACAAGGGACGCCGCGACGAGGCCAACACCATGATTCCGGCCGATGATGTCGCTGCCTTCCTGCGTGAACGGCTACAGAAGTAATCGCCACGCTGCCATGGGCTTGCTCATGGCAGCGTTTCTTTTCCTTTCGCCAGCCACGCTGGCCAGGGCTGCTGCCCAGGTGCCCGAGAAACTGTCCCCGACATTGCTCGCCACACTGGGCAATGCCACTGCGGCACTCCCTTTCGACACCCCGCCCGAATCGCCGCCCCGGACCTGGTTTGCCCGCCGGCATGCCAGTCTGGCGCGTTTCATTCCCCAGCCAGAGCAGCGTAGCGCCTTGCTCGCCCGGATCCAGGCAGAGGCGGCATTGGCCGGGCTGGCCCCGGATATCGTCCTGGCAGTCATTCAGGTCGAAAGCGGCTTCGACGCGCAAGCGATCTCTTCGGCAGGCGCCCAGGGCCTGATGCAAGTCATGCCATTCTGGAAGGAAGTCATCGGGCGTTCCGCCGACGACCTCCTCGAGCCGGGCCTGAATCTGCGCTATGGGTGCACGATCCTCGCTCACTACCTGGCCTTGGAGAATGGCGACCTGACCCGCGCCCTGGCGCGCTACAACGGCAGCCTGGGCCAGACGTGGTATCCGGAGCGCGTCATGCAATCCTGGGTCGAGTATTGGTGGACACCACACTACGATTGAAGGACAGGCGGGTCGGGCACTTTTTCCCCTGGCCGCGGTCAGAGCCAGTAACATAACGTTTACAAATTGCCATGTTCGTGCCAATCATGAACAAGGCGACACAGGAGCCTCGGCTCCGAGAAGATCGGTGTCGCCTTACGGTCTTTACCCTTGCATAGTGACTCGACATCGTGATGCTAGCCAACTTTCGACATGGTCTGGGATTGTTACTGCTGGGCTTGGCCCTGGGTGCGAGTCACTTGGCGCTGTCACTGCTGCCAGCTTCGCTCTACAGCCCTCCCTCACCGCTCACGCAGCGTCAGCGCAACCTGCTCAACCGTCTCCAGGGACGACTATTGTCGTGGCAGGCGCCGTTGCATACCGGTCGTACCGACCCGCTCACCGGCCTGGGCACGCATGGCAGCGCCCTTCAGGAAATCGATCGCCTGGTATCGTGCAACGTCGCTTTTTCACTGATCCGCCTGAGTGTCGATAACGTCAAGCAGATCAACAAGACGCTGGGCCATGCGCTGGGCGACCAGTTTCTGATCGCCTTGAGTCGCCGTTTGCTGGCGCTGGGCTTTCATCGCGGCAGACTCTACCGGCTGGGCGGCAATGAATTCCTGATGCTGGTCACCCAGCCGGAGTCCTACGAGGCCGGTATCGACAGGTTGCGCGATCGCCTTTGCGTTCCTTTGGAACTGGACGGTACCGCCCTGGTGCCGGCACTGACCCTGGCCGACCTGAAAAGCCCCGAACATGGACAGGAGCCCCGGCGCCTGCTGAGGCGCTCGGCCATCGCCCTGGGGCTCGCCCGTGACGCCAACGACGGCTACTACGCCTACCAGAGCGGACACGATCAGCATCATGAACGCGACCGCCTGCTGTTACGCGACCTGGTCAGGGCCGTCCGAGACCAGCAGTTGCAGCTGGTTTATCAGCCAAAGATCCGCATCGCCGATGGTGCGCTTGAGGGTTTCGAGGCCCTGCTGCAGTGGCAACATCCCGCCTTCGGAATACTTCAGCCCGACGAGTTCCTGCCTTTGGCGGCACAATCGGGCCACATGGCACTGATCAGCGAGTGGATGCTTAGCCATGTGGTCTGGCAATTGGACGACTGGCAGCGCCAGGGCAAGCCACAGACGGTAGCGGTCAACCTGACGGCCGACGATCTCGAGGATATCCAACTGCCCCAGCGTCTGTTGAGCAACCTGCAGGCACACGGTGTGGCCCCACAGAGCTTGATGATAGAGATCACCGAGCAAGCGGTCATGCGCGACCCGGGGCTGGCAGCCAGGCTGTTGAGTGAACTGCGCGACCATGGCATTCGCGTTGCCATCGATGACTTCGGTACGGGATATTCCTCGCTGGCACAGCTGCGCCATCTCCCCCTCGATGCCCTCAAGATCGACAAGTCTTTCGTGCTCGACCTTCCCTTGCAGCCTGAAGATGCCGTGATCGTGCGCGCCAGTGTCATGCTGGCACATAACTTCGGCCTGCAGGTCATTGCCGAGGGCGTGGAAACCCAGCAGCATCTCGCGCTGCTTGCCGAGGCCGACTGTGATCAAGCTCAGGGGTACCTTATCTCGCGCCCGCTGGATGCCGCTAACGTCCTTGCATGGATAGAGGGATACCAGACGCCTTATGCCGAGCGCACCTCCGACTCCAGCGCTCGCCTGCCTAGCCCGCCCCCCCCGGAACACTTGGGTTGATAGAGACATTGTTGACGATCAACGCAGCGAGTCGTCACACTTTCGCGACTTGGCGCTTGCTGCCGCAGCCTGAGGTCCCCACGAGGGGCTGGCACATGGCATGACGAAAGACGAACACGATCACCGAAACAACCACGGTTACCGCCGCACCCATCTTCTATTGGTCACCCTCCTGCTGGGTCTCTTCCTGGCAGCGGGCCTTATTATCGTATGGGTGACACGCCAGCAGACCCTGCCGTCGTCAGATATCCTTTTCCTTCAATTGTTGGCCGTCGTACTGGCCAGCCTGGGGCTGCTCGGCATCGTGGCCTTGCTGGGCTATCGCTACCTGTCCCAGCATGGCCTTAGCCTTTCCCGGCAGAACGACGAACTTCGCGACACACAGACCCGGCTGCATCAGCAGCAACAGATCTGGCAGCACCTGCGCGACCTTTATCATCAGGAAATTCCCGAAGAGAATTTCCTGCAAGCGGTGCAGATTGCCCTTCGCGAGCTGCTGGACATTCCGCGTATATCGCTGTGGTTCTTCGATGACTCCGCAGGCACCATGACCTGCCGCAGCAGCCTGGTTCCATCGCTTGTCGGCACCCAGATCGACATGACCTCGCTCGACACCTATCTCGAAGCACTCCATCGCGCGCCCTGCCTGGCCACGCTACGTGCCCAGCATGACCCTAGGCTGGAGGCGCTGCGCCCCTACTTCGTCGAGCAAGGCATTCTATCCACGCTGGAGGTGGGTATCTTCGTTGGCGGCGAATTGCGTGGCAGCCTGTGCTGCGAATCGACGCAGCCCCGTCAGTGGCGTGCCGATGAGATCAACAGTGTCATGGGGGTATCGGGCTTGCTTTCGCAATTCGCAGAATCGCTGCGGCGCCGCGAAATCGAGCATGACCTGTATCAGCATATTCATTATGACGAGGTCACTGGCCTGCCGACGATCCACTCCCTGAGCGAGACGCTCGATCGCACCGCAAGTCGCATGCAGGCATTTCATCTGGTTCTAGTGCGCGTACGCGGGCTCGGGCATATCAACTCCCTGCTTGGCCAGAGCGGCGGTGACGACGCACTGCGTCAAGTGGCAGCGGAAATTCGCGGCTACCTGCTTCCCCACCGCCGCATTCCTCGGCTGGTACGCCTGCCGGGTAATCAGTTGGCCATCATTCTGCCAGGCACTGATCTCGACGCCTGGCTGCAGCAACGCCTGAGCGAGATGCTGAGCAACCTCACGGAACGTGCCTGGCAGGTGCAGGCGCAACCCTGTCAGTTGCGCTTCTCGGCCGGCATGGCGCACTTTCCCAGCGACGGCGAGGATCTCCCGCTCGTCCTGCAACGTGCCGAGCTGGCCCTGAAGCATGCACGTCAGCAAGCGACACCGGCGCTGGTGCCTTATGAACCGGCGCTTGGCGAGTGGGAACTTCAGCAGATCCAGATCGAGCGGGAGTTAAGGCTGGCACTCGAGGACGAGCAGTTTCGGCTCTTCCTGCAGCCTCAATTCACGGCTGCCGGCGAACTTCGCGGTGCAGAGGTACTGCTGCGCTGGCAACATCCCGAGCGTGGTCTGGTGGCACCTGGCTACTTCATCGACCACGCCGAGCGCAGCGGCCTGATTCGACCGATGGGCTATTGGGTTCTGGAACAGGCAGTGGAGTTGTTGCGCGGTCCGCTGGCCAGCACCGACCTGACCTTGTCCGTCAATGTCTCGGTCCAGCAGCTCAGCGACGATGATTTTTTGACGCGCATCGAGGCGCTGCTGGAAAAAGGGGGATTCTCACCGCGTCGCCTGGTTCTGGAAATCGTCGAGTCGCTGCTCGCCACGCCCGGCATGGTCATGACGCTATGTGCCCTGCGCCAACTGGGCGTGCAACTTGCCCTGGACGACTTCGGCACCGGCTATTCCTCGTTGCGCTACCTGCAGGAATTTCCTGTCGACGAGATCAAGCTCGACAAGGCCTTCATCGATCCCGTGCAACACGGTACCGATGCGCCACTGGCGCGATCGATCATTGCGATGGCTCGCACGTTGCACCTGCGCCTGGTGGCCGAGGGTGTGGAAACTGCCAGCCAGCTCGAGTTCCTGCGCCAGCAGCAGGCCAGCATGATGCAAGGCTATTACCTGGCCTACCCCGAGCCCATCGACACATTCCTTGCACGCCGCGAATTGCAAGCCTGTTCAGCCTTGTAGGAGTGCCTCGGCCCGCTGCCAGGGCAACCGATAAAAATAAAAATGCCGGCCCGAAGGCCGGCTAGCGGGGGCAGACGCCCCCTCCCCTGACGACAACCTGAGATTACGGGATCACTGCGGACGCTTGCCTTTGCTGCGCTTGTTGTCGTGGACGACGAACGCGAGGAGACCTCCCATGAAGGCAACCAGCAGCCCCACCGTCACCAAGCCGAAAACGACCGCTTCATCCCAGTACATGATCTTGCCCCCCAACCGATGTTGCACTCACTGTAGCCGGGTGAAGCGGCGCGGGTACTGATCCAGGTCAATGTCTGTCCTGGCGATGCCGCACGGGGGCCGCATGGTTTGATCTCGATCAGATTCAGGGGTGCTTGCGGTCTTCGACCTGGGTATGATCGACATCCTCGGCCAGGGGATGGCCCTTGGCCAGCTCGGCACGCGTTGCATCACGAACCGCCAGTATCTCGACGTCATAGCGTAGCGTCTGCCCTGCCAGGGGATGGTTGGCATCCACCGTGACCTGCGCATCGTTCACTTCGACCACGGTCACGGTGCGTGGCCCATCGGGCCCCTGGGCCTGGAAGCGCATGCCGGGGCGCAGCTCGGCGACCCCGGCAAAGGCACTGCGTGCCACTTCGCGCAACAGCGCTTCATCACGTCTTCCGTAGGCTTGCTCCGGCGCCAGGGTAACTGATAGCCGGGAACCCACCTCGGCCCCCTCCAGCGCCTGTTCCAGGCCGGCCACGATATTGTCATGGCCATGCAAGTAACTCAGCGGGGTATCGCGGTGCCGCGAATCGTCTAGCACGTTGCCATCGGCATCGTGCAGCGTGTAGTGCAGGGCCACGACCTGCTGGGTAGCTATCGGCATGGGATCCTCATCGATTACTAACGGGAATGGATCGGGACTGGTCGTCAGGCGCTAGCGGCGGCGCAGCTCGCCGACAGGCACTTCCAGACGCTGCTGCTGATGCAGCATATTGAGCAGGACGATGGCACGCTCCTCGCCTTTCTGGCTCTCGAACACGGCCTGCAGTGCACGGAAGGGTCCCTCGGTAATTTCGACGATTTCACCGGCCCGGAAATAGACGTGGGTATCCTGAGAGCCCGCCTCCCGACTGGCACTGTCGAGCAGCACATCGACCAGGCCGTCATCGACAGGCAAGGGATCGTCACCGAACCCGACCAGCTTAAGCACCCCCCGCGTCGAGCGGATGGGCCGCCAGTTGCTGGCGATACGATCCAGGCGAATGAACAGGTAATAGGGAAACAGTGGCTCTTCGATCCAGCAAAGCTTGCCACGCCGTTTCTTCTGGACCTGAAGCACGGGATGAAAGACCCGGTAGCCCTGGTTGCCCAGATGCTCCGCGGCACGAAAGGACTCGCCCCCCTTGCACTGAATTACGTACCATCGCGGGGTCGCATCCTGACCGCTCAGGCTGCGCTCATCCATCTGATCACTCATAATGCTCCGCAAACGTCATGGCCTCACGGATCGCCGCCAGCAGGCTGGCACAGGCAAGGCGTTGAATTGCCGGGGATGAACAACGTAAGTTACGCCTCAGTTTACCATTGCTGCCACGATCTTCGACCATGCGACAATCACGCCTTTTCGGGTAGGAGAAGACCTCTTGACGAATCACCCCCAATCCCGATCCTGGCTAGAGGCTTCATTCGTCTTCCTCAAGCCACCGGTCATCGCCATGCTGTTTCTGGGCTTCTCGGCCGGGCTTCCCTTCCTGCTGGTATTTTCGACGCTGACCGCCTGGCTACGCGACGTCAACGTCGAGGTGGCTGCGATCGGCTTCTTTTCCTGGATCGGCATGCTTTACTCGATAAAGTTCTTCTGGGCCCCGGTAGTCGACCGCTTACCCCTGCCCGGGCTGAGCCGAGTCCTGGGGCAACGTCGCAGCTGGATGCTGCTTGCCCAGGCAACCATTGCAGCCGGCCTGGTGGGGCTGGCCCATGTCGACCCCACGGCAAGCCTGGCTGCCGTCGCCGGTTTCGCGCTGCTCGTGGCGTTCGGCTCGGCCACCCAGGATATCGTGATCGATGCGTTTCGCATCGAGTCCGCGGCAGAAGACGTTCAGGCGGCCATGGCCTCGACCTACATCATCGGCTATCGCGGCGGGCTGCTTGCGGCCGGTGCCGGTGCGCTCTACGTCGCCGACCTGGCCTCCTGGTACTGGGCCTACCTGACCATGGCCCTGCTGGTCGGGATCGGCATGTTGACTGTCCTGCTGCGCCCCGAACCACCGCGTTCCCCGCTTGGCGTACAGCTGATTCATGAACCCCAGGTCCGGGCCTTCCTGCGCGCAACGCGCGGGCGTTCACGCCTCTGGCGACGCGTCGGGGCATGGACCATTGGCGCCGTCGTCTGCCCATTCACGGATTTCTTTCGGCGCTACGGGCGCAAGGCGCTGTGGTTGCTGCTGCTGGTCGGTCTCTATCGCATCAGCGACCTGTCGATGGCGGCCATGGCTAACCCGCTGTACATCGACCTGGGCTTTTCATTGTCGCAGATTGCCAACGTGACCAAGGTCTTCGGCATTCTGATGAGCATCGCTGGCGGGATTCTCGGCGGCATACTCGTGGTGCGCTACGGTATCGGCCCGATGCTAGTCGCCGGCGCGCTGATCGTGGCGCTGACCAACCTGCTGTTCGCCGCCCTGGCCTCGGTGGGTGCCGAAATGCCCATGTTGGTGATGACGATCATGGGCGACAACCTGGCCAACGGCTTGGCCAGCACAGTATTTATCGCTTTTCTGTCGAGCCTGACCTCACGTGCCTACACGGCGACCCAGTACGCGCTGTTCTCGTCGCTGATGACGCTGCCCGGCAAGTTTATTGGCGGCTTCTCGGGGGTCGTGGTGGCCAGCCAGGGATACATCACCTTCTTCCTGCTGGCCTCGTTGCTCGGTATACCCGCCATTGTGCTGGCCTGGGTCATCGCCCGGGATCGCTCGCTGGTACCGGTGGGCAAGGCAGTCAGCAATGCCTAGCGAGGGCTAGACAAGCTGGCGTTTCTGCTCCGCCAACCAGCCCAGTGCCCCACGGGTCGCTGCCCACTGGTCACGCATCAGGGCGCGATATTGCCAGGCCTCGGCCTTGGTTCCCGGTTCGGGGATTTCCAGCGCCAGGGGTATTGGACGGGGGTTCTCGGCGCACATCATGGCGACGGCATGCATGTTGAGTTCGTGAACCTCGCGCAGCGATGCCTGGGCCTCGTCAAGTCGCTCGAGGCGGTACAAGGCGAGCACGCGACCCATGAGCACGCCGAGGAGCGGCCCCTGGTCGCCCGGCTCGGCCTGGTCACTGAGCCGGACAGCCTCTTCGTCACGCCCTTCGCGCAGCAGCTGATCCAGCACCAGCTCACGCAGGCCGAGGCTATCCTGATCGTCCAAGACCAGCAGGCGCTCGGCGAGTTGGCGTGAACGCTGGCGATCGCCGCGCTCCATGCCGACTACCAGCGCCAGGCCGGTTCTCAACAGGATGGCATTGTCGGCATCGTCCCAGGCGAAGCGTCCGCCTTCTTCCTCGAGTTGCGTCAGCCAGCGCTCGTAACGCCCCGCCAGTGGCGCGAAGAAGCTTTCCGCCATCCACGGGAGGCTACCGAAACGGCTGGCCAGGGCCATTGCCACTGTCTGGACTACCTGCGGCGAATCCAGCCACTCCGGATGCGCGCAAAGCGCCGCCAGCCAGTCACCGGCATAGGGCCAAGGGTCTTCCTGAAAACCCAGTGCCGCCTCTTCATCGACCAAGGCCTGGAAATGGGCCTGCCAGGCGGCAAACAGGGTGTCCTCCCGTGCCGTAGTGTGATATTCGAGGCGTTCATCGGCCGCGTGCGTGAACGCCAGGCGTGGCGCGCCGGACAGGGCTTCCAGCAAGGCCTGGAGGCTGGTGAGGGGCTCGGCCAGTGCCTCTTCGGAATTGACCATCTGCTCGGCCAGCGTCGCTCCGGGATTTTCCGCCAGGTCGGCCAGGAACTGTAACTGCTCGGGATCGAGATCGCCGTGCCGAGCCAGGCGCCGGAACCAGAACCGCGCACGCTCGCGCGCCTCATCGGCATGCCCCTCGTGCAACAACAGCATGGCTTCGATATAGGCCAGCGTCGGAGAGTCGGGCAGTGTCTGCTGGGCGCGCACGAAGGCTTCGCGCGCACTGGCCAGGTCGTCACTGTCGAGATGCATCAGACAGAGACGTTCGAGCGCCACACCACGCAGGAACAGCGGTCCACGCTCGAGGATGGCATCGAGCAGCGCCGCCTTCTTGCGATGGAAACCGCGCTCTTGATAGATGTCGGTGAGAAGCTCGAAGGCCGGCTCGGCCTGTTCCGGCAGCCGACTCCAGTCGCCGGCACCGAAAAGCGCCTCGAGAATCTGCTGGGCGCGGCCACGCTGGCCGCCCTCGGCGGCAATCAGGCCAGCCTCCAGCAAGGCCTGGGCAGGCGCCCGCCCACTCTCCAGCGCCGCTTTCAGGGTATCTCCCTTCCAGTCGCGCAGCGACAGCATCCACATCAGATGCGGCGGTATCGGTCCGGGCAATGTCACGGCACCACAGCACTGCTTCGTCTTGCGGCCGGAATCGCACCAGCAAGGCTCGTTGCGTCCGGGCAGCGCCAGCGCCTCGCAGTCGAAATCGAGGCGCTCCAACGGTGTCTGGTTCCATAACTCCGGCGCGAGTGCCTGCGCCAGGGCCAGGTTCCCGCCGACATGCTGCGCACCTTCGCCCCGCGCCCAGGCCATGAGCGCCGGATAGTGCTCATCGTCACGAATCGTCTCGAGCGCGCCTGCGGCATACCCCAGCAATTGCTCGACCCACATTGCCAGCATCGCACCCCTCCTCATGAAAACCGCCCTAGTCTAGCACGCCGACTGACCGGCACTCACCACGCCGCGGCGCTGGCAGCCATCTTCCGGCGATGCTAGGTTAGGTCCTTTCCTGCCTTGCATCGTATAAGGATTCGCCCGTTGCGCCTGCCGTTTCGTCGCTCCCGCCCTTCCACCGAAACACCCCAGGTGCGCCTCGAGCGTGAAGGACGCGACGAGATTCGTCGCATTACCTCGGCCGTGGAGAAGGTACCATGGACCGTCAGCCTGCTGCAGATCCTATGGACTGCAGGCCCGGTCACGCTGCTCGGCGCCTGGGGCGGGTATCTGCTGGGCTACGGCAAGGCACCCACTGCCGAAAACTACATCTTCTTTATTTCCTACACGGTCATCACCGGGGCGGCGGGCATCATCGCCAATCTCGCCCATAATCTCGCTGGCGGTCGCAAGGCAGAGCGCACTGCGCTGAAGATCGAGCGCGTCATCAGCAGCCTCCCTGAACTCCTTCTGGTGACCCGCAACCTGATCGTGGAAAGTCTCGAGGGCGATGCCCGGCGACGCGAGGCCGCCGCCATGTTGCTGCGCAAGCAGGATCTTTCGCCGGAAGGCGTGGAACTGGCCGCCATCGAACTGCTCGACGACCGTGACAGCGCACGTATCATCGCCCAGATCGAGATCTATCGCCGGATCGGCTTGCAGGCGCGCATCCGCGACCTGATGGGCCTCTACCGTGAAACGCTCGAGCCCCAGTTCGCCGAACTGGCCGAGCTGGCCCCGGATGCCACGGCCCTGCTGCGCATGCGTTTTGAAGGCCAGGCACCCGACTTGCGCCATGGGGTGGCGCGCGACGATAACTTCATCGAGCGCGTGCTCGCCGCCATCGAGCAGGACGATGAGCTGCTGATGACGTTGCAGGACGTCGAGGAAATGATCGTACTCGCCTTCGAGTTGATCAGCGGGCGCCGCATTCCCATGCTGACTTTCGAATATCGCGGACGCTGGCGCCTGGCACAGGCGCTGGACACGTTGGAAAAGTCACGTGCCCGCTACCGTATCGCCCAGGCTACCGGCCTGTCGCGCCTGAAGGCCCTGACCGCCTACCTGGCCGAACAGTCCGGCACCCTGATCGAGGACGCTGCCGCTGGCCTGCGTGCGGACATTCTCGAGCAGCGTGCCGTGCAGGCAATCGATGCGTTGGCCGAACAGACCCAGCATCTCGCTCATGCCGTGGCTAACGGGCAGACTGATCGCAAGAGCCAGTTGCGGCACAAGGCCGACCAGTTGGCCAATGCCATTCGACTCTACCGTACGGCCTATAACGCCTATGTCCAGGTCGGGCGCGACCATGCCCAGGTACTCAAGGCCGCCCAGCGCTGGGAGAACGTGACTGCAGGGCTAGCCGATCGCAAGACGCGCCTGCGCCTGGGGCCGGGGCGCCGCGGGCTGCGCATCCGGGAGCATGTCATTGCCCTGGACGATGCCGCCAAGGCCGATGTCTGCAAGCATCTCGCCAGACACCTTGGCGAAGTGGCCGGCGAGGTGGGCCATTTGCGCAACGGCTCGCGCATCGAGCATGAGCGCCTTCTGACAATGGGAATTGATGCCGCCAAGCGCCTGGCGATCGAGATTGCCCTAGCCCTGGAGCCGCATATCCAGCTTTCCCGGCCCGAGGTGCAGCGCGCCATCAACAGTACCAACGCCGCGGATTTCGGCCAGCTGGAGCTGAACCTTTCCGCCGCCGCCAAGGCCGCTCTGGGCGCGGCCATGGTCAAGGAAATCGATGTCGACCTTTCGCGCCCGGCCGAGTCGCTGGCCCTGGCCCTGGTCCGCCATTACCGTGTCGAGCTCGACCCCGCCGCCAAGGATTTCCTGGTCAGTCACTACGGCGCGCGCGAGGCGACCCTCAACATGCTGTCCAACTACCTTTCCCAGCAGTCACGCGGCCAGGCGCGCTCCGTCAGTTATCTCAGCCAGCGCCCACCGGTGGTCAATGCCCCGCACCGCGACTGGTATCGTGCCCTGGTCAGGGCACGACGAGTCCTGCGTTGATTGGCAATACGGCCCAAGACTGGAAGAATATACAGACTGTCTGCGGATTATGTTGCCATGCGCCTGATCATTGCCGAAAAACCCAGTCTTGCCCGCGCCATCGCCGATGCCCTGCCCGGGCAAGTCAGCCGCGAAGAGGGCTCGCTACGCGTCGGGGACACCCGGGTCAGCTGGTGCCTGGGGCATCTGCTGGAACAGGCGGCGCCGGATGCCTACGATCCGCGCTACAAGCAGTGGCGCCTCGACCACCTGCCTATCGTGCCCGAGCAATGGAAGCTGACGCCTCGACACAATGCCCGAGGGCAGCTCAAGGTGCTGCGCACCCTTCTCAAGCAGGCCAAGAGCGTCGTGCATGCCGGCGATCCCGACCGCGAAGGCCAGTTGCTGGTTCAGGAGGTCATCGATTATCTCGGCTGGCGCGGCTCGGTCGCCCGACTGTTGATCAGCGACCTCAACCGGCCCGCCGTGCAACGCGCACTGGAGCGGATGGAAGACAACCGCAGTTACCAAGCCCTGTATCACGCCGCCGAAGCGCGCTCCCGGGCCGACTGGCTGTACGGTATCAATCTGTCGCGCGCCTGGACCCTGACCGGCCGCCAGGCCGGGCATGACGGGGTGTTATCGGTAGGTCGCGTCCAGACACCGGTGCTGGGGCTGGTCGCCAGGCGTGACCGCGAGATCGCCGACTTCGTGCCACGGCCCTTCTACGTGCTCTGGGCCGATTTTCAGGTCGAGCACGGCACGGTGCGGGCCTGGTGGCAGCCCGACGACAGGCATCCCCTCGATGACCAGAATCGGCTGCTCAAGCGCGAGCCCGCCGAGGCATTGGCCTCGCGCCTGCCGGGGACGCTGGGCAGGGTGGCCACGCTGGATGCCCAGAAGAAGCGCCAGGCTGCCCCGCTGCCCTATTCGCTGTCGGCGCTGCAGGTCGATGCCGCGCGACGCTACAAGCTATCGGCCAAAGGCGTGCTCGATGCCTGCCAGGCGCTCTATGAGCGTCATCGCCTGATCACCTACCCTCGTTCGGACTGCCGCTACCTTCCCCAGGACCACTGGGCACAGGCTCGTCGCACCCTGGAAGGCGCCTGTGCCGGTGACGAGACATTGAGTCGCTGGCTTGGCAGTGCCGATTTCTCGCTGCGCTCCAAGGCCTGGAACGACAAGCAGGTCGGGGCCCACCATGCCTTGGCGCCGACCGGGGCACGCCCTGACTTTGCGCGGCTATCCGCCAGCGAAGCCAATGTCTTCCGACTGATCGTGCGCAACGTGCTGGCCCAGTTCTATCCGCCACTGGAAACACGCGAGGTCAAGGTCGACTTCGAGGCGCTCGAGGAGCGCTTTCGTGCCCAGGGGCGCGAAATACTGGTGCCTGGCTGGAAGCCCCTGTTCACGACACGCGATGACGCTCCTCCCCTGCCTTCCCTGCGCCAGGGGGAGCCGGCGCGCGTCGCCGATCAGGCAGTGGAAGACAGGATGACGCGCCCCCCGGAACCCTTCACTGATGCTAGCCTTATCAAGGCAATGATGAACATTGCCCGCTATGTGGAGGATGTCGCGGTCAGGCGGACCCTGCGCGAGACCGATGGCCTTGGTACCGAGGCAACCCGTGCCGGCATTATCGAGACCCTGCTCGACCGCGGTTTCATCGTGCGCCAGGGTAGCGCCCTGCGTGCCACGCGAACGGGGCAGGCGCTGATAGCCGCCCTGCCCGATGCGGCGACGCGCCCCGAACGTACCGCCCTATGGGAGCAACGCTTGAGCGCCATTGCTGAAGGCAGCGACCAGGCCGCCCCCTTCCTTGACGCTCTGCTTGGTGACTTGCGTACCTTGCTTGCCGGTGCCGACACGGCACGCATGCGCCAGGCACTGGCCAGCGCCAAAGGCTTCGAGGCACCTGCCAGGGCCAAGGCACGCAAGGCAGGACGGCGCGGCACCAAAGGCACGGCGGCAAAGCGGCGCACCACGAAACGCACACCCGGCAAGAACAAGGAGGAGGCATGAGCAACGGCACTTGGCTGATTCTCGGTCCCGGCGCACTGGGGCGCTTGCTGGCCACGCAATTGGCAGGCCACGTGCCGTTGGCCGTCCTGGGTCGCCAGCCCAGCGAGCAGCCATTCCTGCTGAGCACGCCACAGGGCGAGAGCCGAATTCGCTATGTGCCGCGTATCGCCATTGACCAAGCCCCTGAGCGGCCGCTCATGGTGCATGTAACGACCAAGACCTACGCCACGGACGCAGCCTTGGAACAACTCGCCCAGCGAGTTGCGCAAGACACGCCGATCGTCCTGTGGCAGAACGGCTTTCAGGTACAGGAAACGATCACACGGCGCTGGCCCGGCCCGGTGCTCTGCGCGACCACCAGCGAAGGGGCCTACACCGAGGGTGCCGACGGTGTCGTGCATGCTGGCCATGGCCATACTTACATTGGGCACCTCGAAGGACGCTATCCCACGCTGGCCGAATGCATAGCCGCCACCCTGACTGTCGCCGATCTTCCTGCCTCGCCCTGCATCGACATGCGCCGACGTCTCTGGCACAAGTTGGCCGTCAATGCCGCCATCAATCCGTTGGTGGCCCGGTATAGGATTCGCAACGGTCAGCTGCGCGACTGCCCGTTCCGGCCCATGGTCGACATCATTCTCGACGAAGTCGTGGCCTTGATGGCTGCCGAAGGCATCGAAGCGCCGGAAGCCGGCTGGTCGCGTCAGGTATGGAACGTCATCGAAGGCACCGCCAACAACCGTGCCTCGATGCTGCAGGACGTACTCGCCAACCGCCCCACCGAACGCGACGCCATCCTCGGCCCCCTGCTCGACGCGGCGCAGCGCCACGGTATACCGACCCCCAACCTGACCGAGCTATACCAGAACACGCCCCAGTAGATTGAGGCCTAGCCTTTTACTTCAGGACGGTGCGAGCAATGGCCAGACAAGGCGGAAGCGGGTAAGAAAAGCGCAGTTTACCCAAAGTAAATGAGCATTTACGCACCCGCTTCCAACACCGTCTGGCTGAAGCGCAGCCCGGCCTAACCGGTGTTGCGAAGACCTGCGGCAATCCCCGCCATCGTCACCATCAACGCCCGCGCCAGTGCCGGGCTGATCGCCCCGTCCGCATCACGGTTACGCTGCAGCAGTTCGGCCTGAAGCCCATGCAACGGGTCGATATAGGGGTTGCGCACCTCAATCGCCTGGCGGATCAGCGGCGTGCCCTCGAGCAGCTCTTGCTGGTCGAGGATCTCGAGTAGCACGCCATGCAGGCGTCTCAGGCGATCACGGAGTTGCTGGCCCAGTGCCTTCAGCGACGGCTCATCGACCAGGCGATGCTCGTAATAGGCGGCAATTTCGATATCCGCCTTGGCCAGCAGCATCTCGAGCATGTCGAGATAGGTGCCGAAGAATGGCCAGTGCTGGCGCATCTCCTGCAGCCGCTGGAGGCCGCTTTCCTCTTCCAGGCGAGTGGCAAAGGCTTCACCGCTGCCCAGCCAGGCCGGCAACATCAGGCGAATCTGGGTCCAGGCGAAGATCCAGGGAATCGCACGCAGCGACTCGACGCCGCCTTCCTGGCGTCGCTTGGCCGGACGCGAGCCCAGCGGCAAGCGACCCAGCGCTTCTTCCGGCGTCACAGCCCGGAAATAAGGCACGAAGTCCGGATTCTCGCGTACCACGCCGACATAGGCGCCATGTGCAATGCCGGCCAGGCGGTCCATCTCCTGGCGCCACTCGGGTTGCGGCGATGGTGGCGGCAGCAATGTCGCCTCGAGTACGGCACTGGCGTAGATTTCCATCGAGCGCAGGGCGATGTCGGGCTGACCGAACTTGAAGCGAATCATTTCGCCCTGCTCGGTCACGCGCAGGCTGCCATTCACGGAACCCGGCGGTTGCGAAAGGATCGCGGCATGCGCCGGACCGCCGCCGCGCCCCACGGTACCTCCTCGACCGTGGAAGAGCGTGAGGTCGACACCATGCCTGTCGCAGATCGCGACCAGCGTCTCCTGGGCGCGATACTGTGCCCAGGCGGCGGCAAGCTGGCCAGCATCCTTGGCGGAATCGGAATAGCCGATCATCACCTCCTGCCGGTCCCCGGCCAGGCGCCGGTAACCGGGGAGCGACAGCAACCTGTCAATGGCACTACCGGCGTTATCGAGATCGTCGAGCGTCTCGAAAAGCGGGGCGATCGGCAGGCGCACGTCGCCACCGATTTCTTTCATCAGCAGGGCCACGGCCAGCACATCGGAGGGCTGGCCGGCCATCGAGATGATGTAAGTGCCCAGCGCTTCGCGATGCTCGTTGGCGATCACACGGAAGGTGTCGATGACCTCGCGTGTCTCGGTCGAACACTCCCAGCGGCGAGGAATCAGCGGGCGCGGCGACTCCAGTTCCGACAGCAGGAAATCCTGGCGTTTCTGCTCGTCCCACTCGCGATAGTGCCCCAGGCCCAGGTAATCGCTCAGCTCATCGAAGACCAGGGCATGACGCCCCGCCTCTTGGCGCACGTCGAGCTTGGCCAAGGTCACGCCGAACACGGCAATGCGACGCAGGGTATCCAGAAGGACGCCGTTGGCGATCGTGTCGAGGCCGACATCGCAAAGGGAGCGGTAACACGCCAACAGCGGCGCATAGAGCTGGTCGCGGGTTTCGATGATCGGACCGCCATCGTATTTCTCGCCACCCAGAGTGGCCTGGGCCCAGTCCCGGGTCGCCTCGACCCGGCTGATCAGCCGCTTGAGCAGCGCCCTGTAGGGCTCAGGTTCGTCGCCGACCTCGGCCTTGAGCGCACTGTTCGCTTTCCACATCGACAGCTCGCCCTTGAGCTGTTCGAGATCGCGCAGATAGAGGTCGGCAGCCATCCAGCGTCCCAGCAGCAGCACTTCCCGTGTCACCTTGGCGGTCACGTTGGGATTGCCATCACGGTCGCCACCCATCCACGAGGCGAAACGCAATGGGGCGGCATCCAGCGGCAGGCGCTCCCCGGCCGTTTCGAGCAGGAGGTTGTCCAGGTCACGATGGAAGTTGGGTACGGCCTCCCACAGCGAGTTCTCGATGACCGCAAAGCCCCACTTGGCTTCGTCTACCGGCGTGGGTCGCTCATGACGAATCTCATCGGTATGCCAGGCCTGGCTGATCAACTCGTCGAGGCGGGCATGGGCACGCGAGCCCTTTTCTGGATAGTCCGCCGCACTCTCCATCAGTGTCAGGCATTCATCGATAGCGTCGTATTTCTGAATCAGCGTACGGCGAATGACCTCGGTCGGATGAGCGGTCAGCACGAGTTCGACCCGCATGCCGGCCAACGTCTCGACGATGCTTCTGGGGCTGTGACCAGACTCGCGAATTCGGCCCAGCAGTTCGCCGAGTACCGGCTGGGAGCCAGGCTTGTAATCCTCCACGCGACGGAACCGGGCACGATAGTGCTGTTCGGCAATGTTGGCGAGATTGAGGAACTGGTTGAACGCCCGCGTGACCGGCAGCAGGTCGTGATCCGGCAGGCCGCGCAGGTATTCGATCAGTTCGCGCTGCGATGCCACGTCACCCTGGCGACCGCGCTTGGCATAGGCACGAATGGTCTCGATCTTGTCGACGAAGGCATCGCCCAGGTCGTCGGCGATGGTATGTCCCAGACTGTCGCCTAGAACACGGACATTGTCGCGTAGCGATTCGTGCAGGTCATCACTCATGCATTTCTCCTCGGCTGTGCGTTCCTTCACGGGTCGTCATGCCGCTGTGTTCCGGAATGATCAAGAATCTTGCGGATATCGTTCCAGGCGCTTGGCGTCGTTCCAGTAGCCATCCATCTCTTCCAGGCTGGCATCGTCAGGGGTGCGCCCCGACTGGGCCAGGGCCGTTTCCACATGTCGGAAGCGACGCTCGAACTTGGCGTTGGTCGCTCGCAGGGCCTGTTCCGGATCGGCCTTGAGCCGTCGCGCGAGGTTGACCACGGCAAACAGCAAATCGCCGACTTCCTCGCGGGCATGGGCGTCGTCCCCAGCCACGAGCGCCTCTTCGACCTCGTCGAGTTCCTCGCGAATCTTGTCCAGCACGCCGCGCGCATCAGGCCAGTCGAAACCGACCCTCGACGCCCGCTTGGTCAACTTGGCAGCTCGCGACAGCGCCGGCAGGGCCCGGGGAATGTCGTCAAGCACCGAAACCGCCTGCCGCGACTGGCGCTCTTCGGCCTTGAGCGCCTCCCACCGGGAGTTCACCTGGGCGGTCTCGACCTGGGTAGCGTCGATGCCCTGACGTCGCGACAACAGGGTACCCTCGGGAAACACGTGCGGATGACGTGCAATCATCTTGGCCGTCAGGGTATCGACCACGTCATGAAAGTCGAAGCGTCCCTCCTCGCTGGCAAACTGACTGTAATACACGACCTGGAACAGCAAGTCGCCCAACTCACCGGGCAGTTCGTCGTAGGCCCGCCGTTCGATGGCATCCGCCACCTCGTAGGCTTCTTCCAGCGTATGCGGGACGATGGAATCCCAGTCCTGCTTCAGGTCCCATGGACAGCCTTGCCCAGGGTCGCGCAGTACCGCCATCAGGGTCAGCAGGTCCTGCAGGGAGTGGCGTGGCGTATCGGTCATGAGGCAGCCTTCTTCTTCACGCCACTGCGCAGGCGCTTGACATCGATGATGTTGGGCAACTGCTGGATACGCGAGAAGATCCGCCCCAGCGACTCCAGCCCGTCGACTTCCAGCGTGATCTTCAGGCGGGCGATATTGTCCGAGGTGTTGGTCGCTGTATTGACGGCCAGCACGTTGACCCGCTCGTGACTGAGCACATTGGTGACATCACGCAGCAGGCCCGAACGATCCCATGCCTCGATCTCGATATCGACCGGGTATTGAGTGCGCGCCTGGGTACCCCACTCGACATCGACGATGCGTCGTGGCTCCTCGGCGCGCAATTGCAGGATATTGGGACAATCCTGGCGATGGATGGTCACGCCACGCCCTTGGGTGATATAGCCGACGATCTGATCACCGGGCACCGGATGGCAGCAGTTGGCCATTGCGGTCTTGAGGTTGCCCACGCCCAACACGGTGATGCCGTCGTCCCGGGTCTTGCCGGTGCGCCGGGGCTTGGTCAGCAGGCGGTCGAGCTGATCCTCGTCCTCGGTATCGCCGAAAAGTTGCTGAGCCTGGTGAAGCACCTGACCGATGCGCAGGTCACCTGCCCCGATGGCAGCGTACATGTCGTCGGGCGACGGGTAGTTGACCGACTTGGCCAGTGTGGCGAGGTCGAAGCCTTCGAGATCCAGGCGACGAAATTCCCTTTCGAACAGGCTGCGGCCTTCCTCGAGGTTCTGGTCCCTGGCCTGATGCTTGAACCAGGCCTGGATCTTGGATCGCGCACGCGAGGTCTTGACGAAACCCAACGATGGGTTGAGCCAGTCTCGGCTGGGGCCACCCTTGGTAGCGGTCAGAATCTCGACCTGTTGACCGGTCTTGAGCTTGTAGGTCAGCGGGACGATGCGGCCATTGATCTTGGCCCCACGGCAGCGGTGACCGATCTCGGTATGTACCCGGTAGGCGAAATCGATCGGCGTGGCGATCCGCGGCAAGTCGATGACATGACCGTCGGGCGTGAAGACATAGATCCGGTCCGGCGCCACATCGCTGGAAAGCCCTTCCTTGAGATCGCCCAGGTCACCCACTTCGTCCTGCCATTCGAGGACTTGGCGCAGCCAGGCAATCTTTTCCTCGTAGCCACGGCTCTTGGCGTTGATATCGTGTCCCTTGTAGCGCCAATGTGCGCAGACACCCAGTTCCGCCTCTTCATGCATGCCAAAGGTACGAATCTGAATTTCCAGCACTTTGTTCTCGGGGCCGATCAGTGCCGTATGTAGGGATTGGTAGCCGTTCTTCTTGGGGTTGGCGATATAGTCGTCGAACTCATTGGGCACATGCCGCCACTGCGAATGCACGATGCCCAGTGCGGTGTAGCAGTCGGTGACTTCGGGGACGAGGATACGCACGGCACGCACATCGTAGACCTGCGAGAAGTCGATGCGCTTGCGCTTCATCTTGCGCCAGATGGAATAGATGTGCTTGGCCCGGCCATCGACCTGATAGCGCGAGATGCCATGCTCCTCGAGTAAGTGCTCCAGCCGGGAGACGACATCCTGGATGTAGTGGTCGCGGTCCAGCCGTTTCTCGGCCAGCAGCTTGGCGATGGACTTGTAATCGTCCTCATGCAGATAGCGAAACGACAGGTCTTCCAGTTCCCACTTCAACTGGCCGATACCGAGACGATGCGCCAGCGGCGCATAGATGTCGAAGACTTCCCGGGCCACGCGCAGGCGTTTGTCACGAGGCGCCTCGCGAACCTGACGCAAGGCACAGGTCCGCTCAGCAATCTTGATCAGTGCGACACGCACGTCATCGATCATGGTGACCAGCATCTTGCGCAGGTTGTCCTGCTGGTTGTGCTGGGTCATGCCGTGACTGGGTGCCTGCTGCTGACTGATGGCGGCCATGTTGAGGACACCCTCGATGAGCCGGGCCACCCCCGCCCCGAAGCGCTTTTCTATAGCCTCGAGGGTGATCCTTCCCTCGCGCACGGCGCGATAGAGGACGGCAGCTTCCAGCGCCTCCTGATCCAGCTTGAGTTCACTGAGAATATCGGCCATCTCCAGGCCGGTTCGGAAACTGGAACCATCCTCGAGCCAAGCCTTGTGGGGCTTTTCCGCCTCGTTTGCCAGGCGTTCGGCGAGCTCGCATGCCGAGCGCATTTCGTCGACGTCGCGCAGCGCGACATCGTCCTGCAAACGCGCGAGCCAAACCCCGATATCGACACTGCCGTTGGCGGCCAGTGGCTGGTCTTCACGAACCTTGACCATGTTATTGGACCCCTCCTGTTCCCGACCATCCTGGCAGGAACATCACAAACCCTACCCACGCTCGAACAAGAGCATGGACTCAAGATGTGCCGTCTGGGCGAACATGTCGGCGACGGCAGCATGCGTGATACGGTATCCGGCATGCACAAGATGTGCCGCATCGCGAGCCAGCGTCGCTGGATCGCAGGACACATAGAGAATGCGCGATACCGGTTCCTGCCCTAGCGCGCGGCAAACTGCCTCGGCACCGTCGCGTGGCGGATCGAGCACCACGAGGTCAGGCAACGGTTGAAGTCCCGGCGCCTGCCCCAGATCGGCCTGCCTCGCTTCAACATTATGCAAATCGTTGCCCTGCGCGTTGTCCTTGAGGCGCGTCACCATGTCGGGACTGCCCTCGATGCCGATGACCTGCGCCACATGAGGCGCCAGCGCCAGCGTAAAGTTCCCCACGCCGGCAAACAGGTCGAGCACCCGGTCACTGCCTGCCGGCTGCAACCAGTCGAGCGCCAGCGACACCATTTGCTGGTTGACCTCGGCATTGACCTGCAGGAAGTCACCAGGCAGGAAGGACAGCCGCAGGGAATGTCCATTGCTTTTGAGGGTATAGCTCAGGTCAGGCGCTTTTCCGAACCACTCGAGCCGAGGCTCATTGCGTCCGACCAGTCGCGCCAGGCCGACCTCCTGCTCAGTGGCCCATGCCTGCCACCGCTGCCAGTCTGCAGGATCGTCTCGTAACTGACGAATGACGACTGCCGCCTGCCGGTCGCTGGCGACCAATTCCACATGCCCGACCAGGCGTGGCGACTGAAGCCGCTCCAGACACTCGCGTAGCGCAGGCAGCAGCGCTTCCAGCACGGGCACCAGAATCGGACAGGAGTCGATGTCGACGAGATGGTGGCTACTGCGTTCGCGGAACCCCACATGCACCCGGCCTTGCGCATCGACCTTGACGCCGATACGTGCGCGTCGACGATAGCCCTGACCCGCACCCGACAGCAGGCGGGGCTCGCCGGGCAACGACAGTCCCTGCCGCGCCAACTGCTCGATCAGCACCTGGGATTTGTGATGCCGCTGTGCGTCGAGTGCCAGGTGCTGCAGGTCGCAGCCTCCACAGCGTTCGTAATGTGGACAGAAGGCGTCGACGCGCTCGGAGGACGTGACCCGCCATGCCCGGACATGGCCTTCGTCATAACGCTTACGGCTGCGGTGGATTGCGACATCCACCCGCTCGCCGGGTAACGCACGGTCGATGAACAGCGTCTTGCCTTCGGCATTACGGGCAACGCCACGGCCATCATGCGCCAGACGGACCACCTCGATGCCTGGGCTATCATCTGTGGACGAAGCCACAGGGGAGGATTGCCGTCGCGGCGCCACTTTCCGGGCGGACGGGCGTCGCTTTCCCAACATGGCCATGATTCAGAGATCCGGGGCAAAGAGGCCGGTGGACAGGTAACGGTCCCCGCGATCGCATACGATGAACACGATCACAGCATTCTCGACCTGCTCGGCAATTCGCAGCGCCCCGGCAAGGGCGCCGCCGGAAGAGACACCCGCCAGGATGCCTTCTTCCCTGGCCAGGCGGCGCATGTGCTCCTCGGCCTCATGCTGGCCGATGTCGAGTACGCTATCCACCCGGCTGGCGTCGAAGATGCTCGGAAGGTACGCCTCAGGCCAACGGCGAATACCCGCGATGCTGGCCCCATCCTCAGGCTGCAGGCCAACGATTTGAATGGCCGGGTTGCGCTCCTTGAGATATTGGGATACGCCCATGATCGTCCCGGTCGTGCCCATCGAGCTGACGAAATGGGTAATGCTGCCTTCGGTCTGTTGCCATAGCTCGGGCCCGGTGGTGCGATAGTGCGCCATGGGGTTGTCCGGATTGGCGAACTGATTGAGCGGCTTGCCTTCGCCACGGTCGATCATCGATTGGGCGAGGTCGCGCGCCCCTTCCATCCCCTGCTGCTTGGTCACGGTGATCAATTCGGCACCATAGGCTGCCATGGCCTGCTTACGCTCGCTCGAGGCGTTATCGGGCATGATCAGCACCATCCGATACCCCTTGATGGCGGCCGCCATGGCCAGGGCGATCCCGGTATTGCCCGACGTTGCCTCGATCAGGGTATCGCCCGGTGCGATTTCCCCGCGTGCCTCGGCCTGGCCGATCATCGACAGCGCCGGCCGATCCTTGACCGAGCCGGCCGGGTTGTTGCCCTCGAGCTTGGCCAGCAGGGTGTTGTTGCGGCCGGCACCGATACGCTGCAGGCGCACCAATGGCGTATTACCGACGACATCCTCGAGTGTGGGAAACTGCATGGGCTTATCCTTACTAGCCGAGAGACAATGCCTCGCGAACGACAGCGACTGGGCGAAAATTCTTGGCCAACATTATATCCATGCCACCCCGCACTGGACAGGCAGGCTTGAACTCTGTGGCATACTGACGGCTGATTTGATTTCGCTGGACGCTACATGGCCTTGAAAAACCGCCTGTTCGCACTGACGCTGGGTGTCCCGTTACTGTTGACCCTGATGTATACCGGTTACCTGCTGGTTCAGGACAGCCAGCAACGCTTCGACATGTTGCAGACGCGCATGGAAGAGGCCGTCGACCTTCTTTCCCCCTCGTTGCTCGGGGCGCTCAATACCGGGGACCGTGCCCGGCTCGATGACCTGGCGCAACGGATTCTGGACCTGCAGGGCGTCCAGTCGGTCACGTTGAGGTTGAGCTCCGGCGATCCCCTGTTGCACATGGGGTCCACCCAATCAGTTCCGACTCTGCCCTTGCCCAGCCAGACGACCCTGACCGAGCAAGCGCAGCATTGGCGCATGATCAAGCCACTTCCGGTGGTCACGCCCCAAGGCGGTTCACGGGGTGTACGCAGCAACCAGTACTGGATGGACCTGGCCATCAGCGATAGCGAACTGGAGCTGATGACCTATCGCCAGTTGACCAGCCACGCCCTGGCCTGGGCTTGCATGGCCCTGATCCTGCTGGCCCTGGCCTATGTCATTCAACGCCGGTTCTTCCCGGTATTGGCTGCCCAGCGCGATGCACTGATCCGGCTAAATACCGGCGATTACGAATATCGGCTCCCCGCGCGAGGCCCCCACGAACTGGCTCCCTTGACCCAGGCCATCAATGCCATAGGTCAGCACCTGCTCAACAGCCGCAACAACATGCGCCAACAGATCGAGCAGACCACTGCCGATCTTCAGGAGTCGATGGAAACCATCGAAATACAGAATATCGAACTCGACATGGCCCGGCGTCGGGCGCAGCAGGCCAACCGCATCAAGTCGGAGTTCCTGGCCAACATGAGTCACGAGATCCGCACTCCCCTGAACGGCATCATCGGTTTCTGCCGCTTGCTCGGACGCAGCCAGCTCGATACCCGTCAGCGCGACTGGCTCGGGCATGTGGAAACGGCGTCGGACAACTTGCTTTCGTTGATCAACGATATCCTCGATTTCTCCAAGATCGAGGCCGGCAAGCTCGAATTGGAGTCGGTGCCTATCGACATGGTTTCGATGGTGGACGAAGTCTTGACGCTCCAGGCGCCTTCGTCCCAACAGAAGGACCTGCAACTGCTTGGACTGGTCTACGACGACGTGCCTGCCGAAATCATCGGCGACCCCCTGCGTATCAAGCAGGTGCTCACCAATCTGGTGCACAACGCCGTGAAATTCACTGAAGCTGGCGAAGTCATCGTGCGTGTTCTCGTCGAAGAATCGGACGGAGGCGAGCCCATGCTGGGCGTCAAGGTCAGCGATACGGGAATCGGGCTTTCCGCCGAGCTTCAGCAGCGACTATTCCAGCCCTTCAGTCAGGTATCGACGGCCCGCACTCGCCATCACGGCGGATCGGGCCTGGGCCTGATGATCTGCAAGCAGCTCGTCGAACAAATGGGAGGGCAGATCGTCGTCTCCAGCCGCCCCGGCCAGGGTAGCGAGTTCAGTTTCACGTTGCCGCTGCGGTTGGGCGGCGCCGGTCAGATGGAACGTCATCCGGAGATGCAACTGGACGCCCCACACGTGGCCATCTACGAGCCGCATGATGCGACACGCCGCGCCCTGACCCATCTCTTCGAATCCTGGGGAGCCAGAGTACATGTCATTGGCGGCAGCCATGGCCTGGAGCCGGCCCACTTCGACCTGATGATCGTGGGGCTGCGTCGCGAGGAGCTACGAGGCGAGGCCCTGCAAAGCTGGAACGATTGCCTGTCGGGCGTGGAATGCCCGGTTCTGGCCCTGGTCAATACCAACCCCTACGATGTCACCGAACTGCACTTGCCGCCGGACAGCGATATCCTGTCCAAGCCAATCGCACGCGGAAAACTTGCGGATAGCGTCCGACGCTTGTTCGGCAAGGTCGAAGCCAGTGTTTCCGAAGACGAACCGCAGGCCGCCGACACATACCGTGCTCGCCACCATAGCGTGATGGTGGTCGATGACATCCTCTCCAACCGATTGCTGGTCAAGGAACTGCTCGACCAAGCGGGAGTGGAATGCCTGCTTGCTGCCAGTGGCGAGGAAGCGCTGGCGCTCGCCCATGAACATTCTGTCGGCCTCGTGCTCATGGACATTCGCATGCCTGGCATGAGTGGTGTCGAGGCCATGCAGTCCTTGCGCCGCCTGGGAGGCAGTTGGGCAAGCTGCCCTTATATCGCTTTGACGGCCCATGCCCTGGAGGAAGAGACACGCCAGCTGCTGGATGCTGGCATGCAGGAAGTCCTGACCAAGCCACTCGAGGAGCACTCCCTGGCCAAGGTACTGGAAACGTATCTGGATATCCGGCTGAAGCTGCGCACGAAACACGAGCGGCACACCACGGAAGACGAACTGCCGGTAGTGGACATGGAGTTAGGCCGGGCGATGGCCGGCGGCAACCCGAACCTGGCCAAGGATACCCTGAAGCTGCTGCTCGACAGCCTGGACGGCAGCGAGAAGACCCTACGCCAGACCTATGCCCAGCACGACGAGGAAGCGTTTCTCGACGCCGTGCACTACTTGAACGGCGCATGTCGCTATTCCGGCGTGCCACAACTGGCCCTGCTTTGCGAAACGCTGGAGACCCGGCTGCGCACGCAGGGGATGGCAGAGGTCGGCGATATGCTTGAGGCGGTGTTCGTGGCCATGCAGCGCCTGCGTGACTGGCAGGCACTGCAGACCCGCTGACGTATCAGTGACAGCAGCCACTACCCTCGTCATGTTCGTGGTCGTGGCTTTCCAGCGACGCGACGAAGCCGGCCTCCTGGCCGGCAATCACCAGTCGCTTCATTTCGGCGACAGCGTCTTTCAAGCCGACAAACAAGGCGCGGGCAATGATCGCATGGCCAATGTTCAATTCGTTCAGGCCGGGGATTGCCGCAATGGCCTCGACATTGTGGTAATGCAGCCCATGGCCGGCATTGACGGTCAGCCCCAGTTCATTGGCCAGTTCCGCGGCTGCGGCGATGCGTTCATATTCGACGCGCATCGTGTCCCCGGCCGCTTCCGCATAGGCGCCGGTATGCAATTCGATGGTCGGCGCACCCACCTCGAGGGCGGCACGAATCTGGTCGGGATCGGGGTCGATGAACAGCGAGACATCGCAACCGACCGCGGCAAGCCTACGACAGGCCTCGGCAATTCGCTCGCGCCCGCCAAGGACATCCAGCCCACCCTCGGTCGTCAGTTCTTCGCGCTTCTCGGGCACCAGGCAGACATGTGCAGGTTTCACCCGCTCCGCCAGGGCGATCATTTCTTCAGTGACGGCCATTTCCAGATTCATGCGCGTATTCAGCACGTCGGCAAGAATGAAAATGTCGCGATCCTGGATATGCCGACGGTCTTCCCGTAGATGTACGGTGATTCCGTCCGCGCCGGCCTCCTCGGCCAACAGGGCAGCCTGAACGGGATCGGGATAACGGGTTCCCCTGGCCTGACGCAGGGTGGCGATATGATCGATGTTGACGCCCAGCAGTATACGCGGAGGATTCATGTGCAACTCCATGCAATCGATAGAAAGTCGGTCAGGAAGGTCGTCGGCGGGCTGCCAGTTGCTTCATCAGTTCCCGCGAGCGCAGCGGCTTGTCACCCAGCAGAGGGGACAGGGCTGCGCGAGTCAATACCTTGGCGACGCCAGCCAATCCAGGCTGGGTCCAACTGCCTTGGGACAACAGGCGCAGAGTGCGGCCATCGATACCCACCTGCCCTTCCGACGCTAATGCGAATCGGCGATAACCGGCACGATAGACATAGCGCCCCTGCGGGTCCAGCTCGCGATCCTCGAGATCGCGAAAAACGGGGTCTGCATCCAGTGCGTCGAGCACTGCAAGCTCAAGCCGCCGCAGACCCGGCGCACGACGCTCCGGTACGGGCAACGACTCCAGCAGCGACGTATAGAAGGCAAACACCTCGGGAACGGGAAATTCCACCGGCAACACGCGGCTCAACAGCTCATTGGCATACAGACCGCACAGCAGGCCTTCTCCAGCCAACAGCGCCGACGCGCCTCGCGATTCCATGAGGCGCAGGCGCTTGAGATCGTTGGTTCCGGTCCAGGTCACATGCAAGGGAGCAAAAGGCTGCAACCGTGAGCGACTCTTGCTTCCTGCACGCTGCACGCCTTGAGCGATGGCACGCACGCGCCCATGATCGAGCGTGATCAACTCGACCAGCGCGCTGGTTTCACGATAAGGACGTTTGTGAAGCAGATACGCCGGTTGCGGCTGCATGCGGGGTCACTCGAGGTCGTAACCGAGGCTTTTCAGGGCACGGTCATCATCGGACCAGCCACGCTTGACCTTGACCCACAGGTTGAGCATGACCTTCGCGCCGAAGGCCTTCTCCATGTCGAGACGGGCTTCACGGCCAATTTTCTTGATCCGCTCGCCATTTTCACCGATCAGAATCTTCTTCTGACCGGGGCGCTCGACCAGCATCAACGCACTGATGTGTATGACCCTGCCTTCATCGCGAAACTCCTCGATTTCCACCGTCATCTGGTAAGGCAACTCATCACCGAGCTGGCGCATGACCTTTTCGCGCACCAGCTCGGCGGCCAGAAAACGCTGGCTGCGGTCGGTGATCTGGTCATCGGGAAAATAATGAATGCTCTCGGGCAAGTACTTGGCGACCTCAGCTTCCAGTTCGGGCACATTGGTGCCGTGCTTGGCGGAGATCGGCAGGATGGCGGCAAAGCCCCGCTTGGCCTGCAGTTGGTCGAGCCAGGGCAAGAGATCCTGCTTGTTTTCGATCCAGTCGACCTTGTTGACGGCCAGGATGACCGGTGCCTCGACATGGGTCAGCTTGTCGAGGACGATGTCGTCTTCCTGTGTCCAGCGCGTCCGGTCGACCAGGAAAACCACACAATCCACATCACGCAGGGCCTGGGTCGCAGCCTGGTTCATGAAGCGGTTGATCGCCTTGTTGCGATCCTTGCTCTGGAGGTGCATTCCCGGCGTATCGACATAGATGAACTGGGCTTCGCCTTCGGTCTTGATACCCATGACCTGATGTCGCGTCGTCTGCGGCCGCCGGGAGGTGATGGATATCTTCTGACCGAGGATTCGGTTCATCAAGGTCGACTTGCCGACATTGGGCCGGCCGACAATCGCCACGAAACCACATGTCTGGGTCATGCGCGACCTCCTTTCGGTTCGAGCAGGGACAGCGCTTTTTCGGCCGCTTCCTGCTCGGCATGGCGACGACTGGTGCCGATGCCGATGGTGTGCTTGTCGATCATGTCGACGTGGCATTCGACGGTAAACGTCTGGGCATGAGCCTCGCCCTCCACACTCGTCACCTCATAACGCGGCAATGCCGCTTGGCGCGACTGAAGGAATTCCTGCAAGCGAGTCTTGGGATCCTTCTGGGTATCCTGCAGGTCGATCGACTCGAGCCGCGTGCCGTACCAGGACAGAACCCGCGCCTTGGCGACGTCCATGCCGGCATCCAGGTAGATCGCCCCGATCAGGGCTTCGACGGCATCCGCGAGGATCGAGTCGCGCCGAAAGCCGCCGCTTTTCATTTCCCCCGACCCGAGACGCAACTGTTCGCCGACGGAGAATTCCCGAGCCAGCTCCGCCAGGGTCTGGCCTTTCACCAGCCGTGCGCGAAGGCGCGACAATTGCCCCTCCCGAGCCTGGGGAAAGCGTTGGAAAAGGGCTTCGCCAATGACGAAGTTGACGATGGAATCGCCCAGAAACTCCAGCCTTTCGTTGTTGTCTCCACCATAGCTGCGGTGGGTCAATGCCAGCTCCAACAAGGAAAGATCGCGAAAGGAATGGCCGATCCGTCGGCTGAAGGCTTGATGAGAGGTACTCACGAAACACCTGCTTTATCGATTGGCTTGGGCATGCCGGATATCCCCGGCCGGTTCATTCGATGGCGCGTACCGTCGAGAAGCTGGGCAGGCCGCCATCCCAGTGCATCCATACGGCGAAAGCCTTGCCGACAATGTTCTCTTGCGGGACGAAGCCCCAGTAGCGGCTGTCATTCGAATGATCACGGTTGTCGCCCATCATGAAATAGTGCCCCTCGGGAACGACCAGCTCACGCACTTGCGGGCCCGGGTCCCGGGGATTGTTGTAGAGGCCATGAACGTGCTCGCCCAGTTTCTCCTCGAACAGCAACTCTCCCGGAGCCTCCTCGGGTGTTGCATCGAGCAGTTGCTTGGGCACGGGCTCACCGTTCACATAGAGCTGCTTGTCCTCATAGCGGATATGATCGCCGGGCAGGCCGACCACTCGCTTGATGAAGTTGACCGAGGGCTCCTCCGGGAAACGGAATACCATGACGTCACCCCGCTCGGGCTCGCCCAGATCGACGATCTCGGTATGCAACACCGGTAGGCGCAAACCATAGGTGAACTTGTTGACCAGAATGAAATCGCCCACTTTCAATGTCGGCCGCATCGAGCCCGAGGGAATCTGGAACGGCTCTATCACGAAACTCCGCAGCACCAGAACCACGAGCAGCACGGGAAAGAAGGAGCGCGCATAGTCGACCGGCCAAGGCTCCTTGGCCAACTTGCGGCGCGCCTGGGGCTCCAATGGCGCTCCCGCACTCGCCTCGGCAGTAGCCAACCTTGCTTGACGATGACGCCGCCACCAAACCGCATCCAACAGCCAGACCAACCCCGTGACGGCGACAGCCACCACCAAAAGCAGCGAAAAATCCATGAGTCTCGTATGTCCTAGTCGTTCACCTTGAGCACGGCAAGGAAGGCGTCCTGAGGAATCTCCACTCTACCGACCTGCTTCATGCGCTTCTTGCCCGCTTTCTGCTTTTCGAGAAGCTTCTTCTTGCGCGTGACATCGCCGCCGTAGCACTTGGCCGTGACGTTCTTGCGCAGCGCCTTGACGGTCGACCGGGCCACGACCTGGCCACCGATAGCGGCCTGGATGGCAACGTCGAACATCTGGCGGGGAATCAGCTCTTTCATCTTTTCGACCAGGATACGCCCACGTCCATGGGCATGATCGCGATGGATGATGGCAGCCAGCGCGTCAACCTTGTCGCCGTTGATCAACACGTCCAGACGTACCAGCTTGGCTGCCTGGAAACGTTCGAAACTGTAATCGAGGGAGGCATAGCCACGCGAGATCGACTTCAGGCGATCGAAGAAGTCCATGACGACCTCGCTCATCGGCAGTTCATAGGTGAGCTGGATCTGATTGCCCAGGAACTGCATGTCGAGCTGAACGCCGCGCCGCTGTTCGCACTCGGCAATGACATTGCCCACGAACTCCTGTGGCACGAGGATGCTCGCACGCACGATGGGCTCGCGCATCTCGTCGACATTGGCCATGTCGGGCAACTTGGACGGGTTGGAAACGTAGCGGATCTCGTCATTGTCCATGACGAGCTCATAGACCACCGTCGGTGCCGTGGTAAGGAGGTCAAGGTCATATTCGCGCTCGAGCCGCTCCTGGATGATTTCCATGTGCAGCGTTCCGAGGAAGCCCACACGGAAACCGAAGCCGAGCGCATCGGAATTTTCCGGCTCGTAGTCCAGCGAGGCATCGTTGAGCGCCAGTTTCTCCAGTGCGTCACGGAAATCTTCGTAGTCGTCGGCGCTGACCGGGAACATGCCGGCGTAAACCTGTGGCTTGACCTTCTGAAAGCCGGGCAGTCGAGGCACATCGGGCGTCTTGGCATGGGTAATGGTATCCCCGACCGGCGCACCATGAATGTCCTTGATACCGGCCACCACGAAGCCAACCTCACCTGCACGCAGAATGCCGGTCTGATGGCGCTTGGGGGTGAAGATACCCACCTCGGTGACATCCCAGTCGCGACCGGTGGACTTCATGCGGATCTTGTCGCCTTTCTTCAGCGTGCCGTCGAAGATACGCACCAGCGACACGACGCCGAGGTAGTTGTCGAACCAGGAGTCGACGATCAATGCCTGAAGTGGGCCATCGACATCACCCTTGGGGGGCGGAATGTCGCGCACCAGCCTCTCGAGCAATCCCTCCATGCCAATTCCCGTCTTGGCCGAGACCTGACAGGCATCCACGGCATCAAGGCCGATGATTTCTTCAATTTCCTGGGCAACGCGATCCGGATCGGCCTGTGGCAGGTCGATCTTGTTGAGCACCGGCAGGACTTCCAGGTTCTGGGCAATCGCCGTATAGCAGTTGGCGACCGACTGAGCCTCGACGCCCTGGGCCGCATCGACGACCAGCAATGCCCCCTCGCAAGCATAAAGCGAGCGCGAGACCTCATAGGAGAAGTCGACATGCCCGGGGGTATCGATGAAATTGAGCTGGTAGATTTCGCCGTTCTCGGCCTTGTAGTCGAGTGTGACCGACTGGGCCTTGATAGTGATGCCCCTTTCGCGCTCGATATCCATCGAGTCGAGCACCTGCTCTTTCAATTCGCGCTCTGTCAAGCCACCGCATATCTGTATGATGCGATCAGCCAACGTCGACTTACCATGATCGATGTGCGCGATGATCGAGAAGTTTCGAATGTGCTTGATGCGACCGGGACTTGCCTTGTCTGTCATTTAACCTATATCCGCCATACTGGTTGCGCGCCCTTGTCCAGGCGCAACGGGCAAATTTGCGGCCATTGTACCGACAAGCCGGCACCAAGGACAGCAAGCCTGCCCGCCTGATGCCCAAACGACGACGGGGCCGTCGGGCCCCGTCGCAATTCCTGATACAGCGTCTTGCCGCGCTTACTCGTCGTTGCCCAGGCGCAGGGCAACGAACAGTGAGCGACCGTCACGATACAGGCGCAACGGCACGGCACGATTGCCTTCCACCTGACCAATCACTTCGGCCAGTTGCTCGGGAGAGTCGATGTCCTGCTGATCCAGCGACACGATAATGTCTCCCGCACTGACACCCGCCTTGGCCGCGACACCGGCCGGATCGACCTGAACCACGCGCACCCCGGACTCGAGATCGAGACGCTCAAGCTGTTCCTTTTCCAGTGCCGCTACTGTTACACCCAGGCGAGACTGGGGATCCTGCCCAGCACCGGAGGTACCAGCTTGGGCTTCTTGAGGCCAGTCACCCACGGTGACGGTCTCGTCGACACGCTCGCCATTGCGCAGCACCTCGAGCTCGACCTTGCTACCCGGGCTGGCACGGCCGATCAGGCGCGGCAACGTTGTGGAACGGTCGACTTCCTCCCCGTTCACCGACAGGATAATGTCCCCGGCCTTGAGTCCAGCATCGGCGGCCGGTGTGTCGGGAGCGACTTCCGCAATCAAGGCCCCCTTGGCACCATCCAGGCCAAAGGACTCCGCCAGATCACGCGATACCGGCTGGATCACCACACCCAACCAACCACGGCTGACGCGACCTTCCGAACGCAACTGGTCGGCAATGTCCATGGCTACATTGATAGGAATGGCGAAGGACAAGCCCATGAACCCGCCGCTGCGGGTGAAGATCTGCGAGTTGATGCCGACCACCTGGCCATCGAGGTTGAATAGCGGACCGCCGGAGTTGCCCGGGTTGATCGCTACATCAGTCTGGATGAAAGGCACATAGGCATCGCTTGGCAGGGTGCGATCGATGGCACTGACGATACCGGACGTGACCGAATGGTCGAAACCGAACGGGGAGCCAATAGCTGCAACCCACTCACCTACCTCGAGCTGATTGGAATCACCGATATTGAGCGTTGGCAAATCCTTGGCATCCACCTTCAGCAAAGCAACATCGGTCTTGGCATCGGAACCGACCACCTCGGCATTGAGTTCACGCCGGTCATTGAGACGGACAACCACTTCATCGGCCCCATCGACCACATGCGCGTTGGTCAGGATGTAGCCCTCCTTGTCGATGATGAAGCCGGAGCCCAGCGAATGGCGCTCTTCCGAGCCGCCAGGAATGCCACCCTGCCCGAAGGGAATCTGATCACCGAAGAAGTGGCGGAAGATTTCAGGGATTTCCTGCCCCTGTGGACCGGAGAACGGCATGCTACGACGCTCGACCTGACGTGTCGTGGAAATATTGACCACCCCCGGCGCCGCCTGCTTGACCAACTCGGTAAAATCGGGCAACTCCCGAGCCTGCGCGGCCTGCATACCGAGCGTAGCGACCAGCAGCAACAGCCACACGGAGAATTGTCGTTTAATGCGTTGCATTGGGTACTCCCGCTTCGTGCTCTTGAGCTTAAGCAAATTACAGCCTTGTCATTGTCAGAGGGTTAGCGGGTCGAAGTGGCCCGCTGACCCTCGGAACGCAAAATTTGATAGCAAGGCAAGGGAAGAGTTTCATCGCGAGGACAAAAATCGTTCACAACCGCGAGATGGCAGACGCCTGCACCAGCAATTGAGGGCCATGTCGGCGACGCCAGCGCCAGCCATGCCAACGCGATACGCCAACACCAACGATCAAGCCAGCGACAAACATCATTGGCACGACGACATGCCCTGGCGCAGCCAACGATTCGGCAACGCTTCCGGCCACCACGGCAAAAAGCAGTGGCCAGGCATAGGCAACGAGAGCAGCACTAAGGAGGCTCCGGGCAGGTATCCTGAGACGTACGCTGTCCCCCACCTGGAACCCTTGGGAAGTGACAACCTTCAGCCGAGGACGAGCCCTCCAGCGAGCGAGCAGCCCCGAGCCGCAGGAACCGCGTGCGGCACAACCATGGCACCCTGCCTGTTCCTGCGTTTCGACCCAGACTCCACCGGGGAAGACATCTACCACACGAGCCGAGGCCTCCAGCCAGTCAGCATCCGCTGCTTGTCGCATGGCAGGTATCACGACGAGGAAGAGGCAGTACGACCGGCATCCGGCTGGTACTGTAGTTCCGCAGCCACACGTACCAACACCTGAGGCGGCAACTCGCCCATCACGACGATCTGCATCAGGCGACCGTCAAGCGGTAGATGGCGAACGGCAGCATAGGAAATACCGAGCCGATGCAGCCCAGGCCGCAGCGCCGGGGAATTACCGGCCAAGGGCTCGATGAACAAGCTGAAACTCGACAGGCCGTCACTGTACAACCGATGCGACAAGGCACTCCCCGGCGCATCGCTGGGGTCAGGCAGCGGTACCGACTGGTATCCCGACGGAACCCAGCCAGGCTGCCATGGCCCCTCGGGACGGGAATCCAGCGTTGCGAAGGATACAGCCTGATCGTAGAGCGAGGGGTCGACCAGCTCGGTCATCTGGAAGGTTTCCAGTATACGACCGTCGACGTCGAGGAGTACCTGTTTCAGTGGAAGCCCCGTCTGGGTATCTAGCCACAGGCGATGGCCATAGCGGAGATTGTCCAACGGCTCGACATCCAGACGAACACTGCGGCGTCCGGCAATGCGCTCTTCGCCACCCAGTGTCAAGCGGTAATACTGAGGGATACTCCCTGCGTCCAATGAGGGAGCAATCGACCTTGCATCCCCGCTGACGCCCTGACCCTCGACGATCTTGCCGTGTCGCTCGTAGACCACAGGAGGACCGTCGAGGTAGCTGGCTACCTCCCGCACGACACCATCGCGGATGTCATGTGACAACGCCAGTGTTCGCACGCCTTCACGGCTGATACGAACGGCTCGCGCCTGAAAGATGTAGCAATGCCCCGCCAACATGCTCCGCTCGAGCCATTCAGTCGCCGTTGCGGGTATCGGCATCTCGGCCATCTGACGACATTCGAATCCCTTGCCGGATTCGGCGCTAGCCACGCCAGGGAACCAGGACAGGGAGAGAGCAGCGACCGTACAGGCAACGAAACGTGACCTGACCATCAACGAGTACTCAGCGATTCCTGTGCAGAGGCGCGCAGCAACGGCATCCAGGCCTCGCCGGAACGATAGGCAGCACTATCGGCATGCCGATCCAGATAGGACTGCAACAGCCGGGCCTGCTCGAGGTCGGCACGCTGCGACTGACGCTGGTTCGGTGACATGAACAACGGCATGTTACCGCCATTGGCTCCTACGGACATCAACCCATCGCCCAGCATCGGCGAGGTCTGGAACAGGGGGGAGCCGACGGGCATCGCCAGTGATTCATTGGTCATGGGAGGTGACGAGGCAGGCATAGTTGCCGTGCTGCCGGCATTGCCACCCGCTACCTCGGCAGGCTCGCCAGCACCGAAGCCGTTATAGAATTGGACACCGGTGATGACCATCAGAGACACAGCTGCAGCAACCGCTGCACTGCCAGCGAAAGAAAATGAGCCATGGCGACGCGTCTGCGAGGGGGCGGCGGCAGCGTACGGAACCGGCTCGTCCTGGATGCGAGCCATGATACCCGCCGAAAGGTCGGTACTGACGTCGATCTCGCGGTCACGCTGCATGAGGCTGCGGGCCAGGTGGTAACGGCGCCATCGCTCAGCGGCGTCAGGCGAATCGTCGAGTACCTTGAGCACGCGTCGCAATTCGAGTTCATCGCCTTCGTTGTCCATCAACGCGGACAGCGATTCGCGCAGATTGTCCTTCATCCTCACACCCTCATACTCGCCAATGCGATTGGTCGGAATGCTCCGATCCATTATTATCAGCCTGTTACGAATCATGCCCTGGCATTCAGGGATGCCGGCATCATCTCCCCCGCACCCTTGGGGCGCGAACACCCATTGAGACGCTACAGGCGCCCGACAGTTCAGTCGTTTCACGAAAAAAGTTTTCAGCATCATTCCTGCATCAGGTCTTTCGTGCGTGCGGTGCCTACATAGGGCTGGATATGCTTGTCCACGGCTTCACGGGCGCGAAATATGCGTGAGCGAACCGTCCCCACGGGACATTGCATGATGTTGGCGATGTCTTCATATGACAGGCCGTCGAGTTCACGCAGCGTGATTGCCGTGCGCAGATCCTCAGGCAGGTTTTCCAGCGCCTCGAAAACGGCCGCTTCGAGCTGGTCGCGCGACACCGAGGCTTCGGGCGTTTCGATATCCGCCAAACGGCCACTCTGATCGACGATCTCGGCATCCCCGATATCCAGGTCACTTCCAGGAGGGCGGCGTCCCTTGGAAACGAGATAATTCTTTGCCGTGTTGATGGCAATCCGATACATCCAGGTATAAAAGGCGCTTTCCGAGCGGAACTTGTCCAGTGCCCGATAGGCCTTGATGAAGGCTTCCTGAGCGACATCCTGCACTTCGGCATGATCATGCACATAGCGCCCGATCAGGCCTATGATCTTGTGCTGATATTTCTTGACCAGCAGGTCGAATGCCCGCGTATCCCCTTGCTGGGCCCGTTCGACAAGCTGCTGATCGGTTTCCCTGTTGCCCATTCACTCTCTCCCCTTGCGGGACGGACGGGGCGCATGCGCGGTACAGGCAAGACCGTTCGCGAGTGACGGGGTTCGATTCAGGATCATGGAGTCGGTCTGTGGCCCCGTGCTAATCATCGATAACACAAGTGTTCCTGTTTATTGAAATTCCTTCAAGCTTGGCGACATTGCCTATCCTGCAGGATGCCTCCCCATCGCCTTTCGTGCCATCGGCATTGATTTTTCATTGGCCAACGCGCGATAGTAGACAATATTCCCTTCCAGCGCGAACAGTTACAGGTAGCTGAATGTCAGAACAGCAGGTTAACAACATCAACGTCCTGGCGCAGGACGTCTTGATCACACCAGAGGCCTTGAAGCAGGAGATCCCCCTGTCCGAGGCAGCGGAAAGAACGGTCATTGAAGGCCGAGAGACCATTCAGCGCATTCTCGATGGCGATGATCCCCGCCTGGTCGTGGTGGTCGGCCCCTGTTCGATTCATGACGTGGACGCTGCCAAGGATTATGCCCGTCGCCTGAAAAAACTGGCTGACGAGGTCAAGGACTCGCTGTATGTCGTCATGCGCGTCTACTTCGAGAAGCCACGCACCACTGTCGGCTGGAAAGGGCTGATCAACGACCCGCATATCAACGACTCCTTCGAGATCGAGGAAGGCCTGCACATCGCGCGCAGCTTGCTGGTGGAACTGGCCGAGATGGGGCTGCCATTGGCTACCGAAGCCCTCGACCCGATTTCCCCGCAATATCTTCAGGACTGCATCAGTTGGTCGGCCATCGGCGCACGCACTACCGAGTCCCAGACCCATCGGGAGATGGCCTCTGGCCTGTCCTCCCCTGTCGGCTTCAAGAACGGCACCGATGGCAGCCTGGATGTCGCTGTCAACGCCCTTCAGTCCGTTGCCCATCCGCACAATTTCCTGGGCATCGACCAAGCTGGCAAGGTCGCCATCATCCGCACGCGGGGCAATGCCTACGGCCACGTGGTACTGCGTGGCGGTAATGGAAAACCCAACTATGACAGCGTCAGCGTGGCCCTTGCAGAGCAGGAGCTTACCAAGGCCGGCGTCAGCGCCAACATCATGATTGACTGCTCACATGCGAATTCCAACAAGGATCCCGCACTGCAGCCACTGGTCATGGAAAACGTCACGAATCAGATTCTCGAGGGCAACCGCTCCATCATGGGACTGATGGTCGAATCGCATCTTGGCTGGGGCAATCAGAAGATTCCCGAGGATCGCAGCCAACTGAAGTATGGCGTCTCGATCACCGACGCCTGCATCGACTGGGACACGACATTGGAGGCCTTTCACAAGATGTCCGAGAAGCTCAAGCCAGTGCTGGCCCAGCGTCGCTGCGCGGCATAGCGCAACTACCGTCTCACCGACGTCAATTAGCCCTCCAGAAGCCTGCCTTGTCCGGCAGGCTTTCTTGACTCGGCCAGAATAGCGACAACTTAGTGGCGAAAGTTACTGAGCAATTCCATCGATCTCGCGCCGGAACGGGGGCAATGAATCGAGCAGCGCCCTACCGTAGCGGCGAGTCAGCACACGCCGATCCAGTAGCGTGATGCGTCCGCAGTCGGCTTCCTTGCGTATCAGCCTGCCGCACGCCTGTACCAGCTTGACCGAGGCATCGGGCACCGAAATACGCATGAACGGATTGCCGCCCCGACTCTCGATCCACTCTGCCATGGTAGCTCCAACCGGATCGTCGGGTACTGCAAAAGGCAGGCGAGTAATCACCACATGGGTCAGGTAATCCCCTGGCAAGTCAATGCCTTCTGCGAAGCTGGCCAAGCCGAAGATGATACTGCCCTCCCCGGCATCGATACGTTTGCGATGACGTTCGATGAGCTCGCGCTTGGGCAGGCGATCCTGGGAAAGGATGCGGTCATGCAGTGATCGGGGTAGCGCTTTTTCCACCGCACGCATCTGGGCGCGCGACGAAAACAGCATCAATACCGCCTCGGTCGACTCCAGCGAGGCCACGAAATCGACGATGGCTCGCTCGTGCAACTCGCGGTCGGCAGGATCCACTGCAGCCCTGGGTACGCTCAGCACCGCCTTCGAGTAGTCGAAGGGGCTTGGCAATCGCTGATAGCGATAACGATTGGCCAGCCCGGCCCGTTCCTGGAGCCGCTCGAAGCGGCCCAGCGCCGTCAGCGTCGCCGAGGTAATGACCGCGCCAAAGCAACTGCCCCAGAGGTAGCGCGCCAGGGTTTCCGCCGCCGAGACCGGGCTGGCGGAGAAGGTCAACTCGCTATCGCCGCCCTGCTGTTCGAAGGTCAGCCAGCGCGCCTGGGGAGGCTCGCCTTCCCTGTCGTCAGCCGCCATGGCCTGCCATAAGGCGTGGGCCTCCATCGCTCGCCCATGCAGCAGTGCCACCAGCGGCAACCAAGGCTCGGCCTGCTCCTTTGCCAGCCCCGTCGATTTTTCAGGATCGAGGCTTTCGCGCAGGATGTCGGCCATGGTTTCCAGGTTGCGTGCCAGCTCGGCAAACGGCACGACCAGGGCCGAGGCCAATTCACGCAGCGGCTCGGGAGCGCGACCCATGGCAAAGCGGTGATGCCGGGTATCCTCCCCGGCTCCCTGAGGGAGCTCGGCAAGCTGATGCCCCAGCGCAAACGCTTCCCCGAGACGGGGTTCGAGCGCTGCGATCAGCTCGGGAAAACCGGCCAGTAGCCTGGCCAGCGTCGGCTGGGTGGCGAGTGCCGCATTCAATTCGGTCAGCGACTTCTTGAGAGTCCGCAGCCATCGCAGCGTGGCGTTGACACCGAAGCGGTGATAAAAGTGCTCCAGCGCCTTATCCGGCAGGTGGTGTCCTTCATCGAAGACATAAATACAATCCTTGGGCGGTGGCAGCACGATACCCCCACCCAACGCCAGGTCAGCCAATACCAGGTCATGGTTGGCGACGATGATGTCGGCCTGATCGAGATGACGCCGCGCCCGGAAGAAAGCGCAAGCGCTGAAGTGACTACAGCGACGATTCGTGCATTGGCGGTGATCGGTAGTCAACCGACGCCAATGACCATTCTCGATGGCACCTGGCCAGCTATCCCGATCCCCCTCCCAGCGTCCGCCGCCATAAGCCTCAGCCAATTCCTGCACCAGAGCATGAAAGTCATCGCCGTCACGGGATTCAAGTGCCTGCTCGAACAGCGATAGCGTCGGGTTCTCCTCGACACCATCCATTGCCTGATCCAGCTTGGCCACACATAGATAGCGCCCGCGCCCCTTGGCAAGGGCATAGTTGAACGACAGGCCGCTGTGCTTCTTGAGTGCCGGCAGGTCCTGATGCAACACCTGCTCCTGCAGCGCCACAGTGGCGGTCGAAACGATGAGCCGCTTGCCTCGCGCCTGGGCGACCGGCAAGGCTGACAACAGATACGCCAGAGTCTTGCCAGTCCCTGTTCCCGCCTCGAGCACACAAATATGCTCGTTGGAAAGGCGACGCCCAGTGTCATCTGCTTCGATGGAAGCCAGCGTGCGGGCAATCTCGGCGATCATCAACCGCTGACCGTACCGAGGCGTCAGCTCAAGCCCCTCCAGGACCCGGCGGTAGGCGGACTGGATTTCGTCCTTCAGGGACTCGTCAAGCATGGCAAGTCTCAAAGCAGCCCTTCTGGCGGGTGCTCGCACGGCAACTTGTCGTTGATGAAGCGCTCGATCTCGGGCAGCGAAAAGGCATCCTCCTCACCCACGAAACTGATCGACACGCCCTTGGCGCCCGCCCGCCCGGTACGGCCGATCCGGTGCACATAATCCTCCGGATCTTCAGGCAGCGTGTAGTTGATGACGTGACTGACGTCGTCGATGTGGATGCCGCGACCTGCCACATCGGTAGCCACCAGCACTGTCACCTCGCCCTCACGAAAACGCTCGAGCGTCTTGATGCGCTGATTTTGCGGCACGTCACCGGACAGCATCGCCACGTTGACATCGGCCTTGCGCAGCAGGTCGTCCAGCTTGCGGACCAGATCACGCCGGTTGCCGAACACCATGACACGCTCGAAGTCTTCCTGCTTGAGCAGGTTGACCAGCAAGCGCTGCTTGTCGTCGTCACTGACGAGGTAGACCCGCTGATCGATATGCGCGGCATTATCGACGGTAACTTCGATCTCGACATGCGCCGGCTGGTGGGTCCACTGGCTGGCAAGGTTGAGGATGTCCTGCGTGAACGTCGCCGAGAACAGGAATGTCTGCCGCTCTTCCTTCTTGGGCGTGTAGCGGATGATGCGCTTGACATCGGGAATGAACCCCATCGACAGCATGCGGTCCGCCTCGTCGAGCACCAGCACCTCGACCTGACTCAGGTCGATGTCGCGCTTTTGATGGAAATCGAGCAGGCGCCCGGGGGTTGCCACCAGTATATCGAGCTTCTTGCCCAGATTGTCGCGCTGTTTCTGGTAGTCCATGCCACCGACCACACTGGCCACGTTGAGCGACGTGAAGCGGGCAAGCGCCTTGGCATCCTTTTCGATCTGCAGGGCCAGTTCACGCGTCGGCGCCACGATGAGGGCTCGCGGCGCACCAGGCAGTTGTCCATCGGGCGCATCTTCCTCAAGAAAATAGGCCAGCATGGAAATCAGGAAGGCTGCCGTCTTGCCGGTGCCGGTCTGGGCCTTGCCCACGACATCGCCACCCAGCAGGGTATGTGACAGTGCCTCGGCCTGAATCGGCGTGCAGTATTCAAACCCCAAGGCGTGGATGGCCCGCATCAGCGGCAGCGGCAGGTCGAAATCATGAAACCGCCACTTGCCTGCAACCGGCGCTACCTGGAACTGGCGCAAATCCCAGCTGGACTGCGACCTGCGCGGCTTGCGCCGGCGACGCTTGGGCTTGCGGTTCTGTGCCGGCGTTGGGATCTTTTCCGACTCACTCATAGGCTTGAGATTCTATTCCGGAATGCGATGAATGAAAAAACAAACCGCCATTGTAACAGCCATTGGCCATCGGGGCGCGCCCCGTCATCGTTCACTATGCCTGTCGGCTCTTCCCGTGTAGCTGGTAGAATCGACGCCATCCATCACAGGAACAAGCAATGACCCGCAAGAAGAAAACGCGCTCGCTGGCCGACAAGGTGACCCTCCGTACCGGCCGGCGCAAGGATTATCGAAAGTGGCGCCATGAAAATCCCGACGAGGTGACCTCTTCGCGCCGATTCGTTCAGAAAAAGCGCCAGCAGAGAAAATCTCAGGCTGCCCGCAAGCAGGCTCGCCAACAGGATGCGCCGAGGCTGGATCTTCATGAACGCCCCAAGGATACCGACGAAAAAGGAGACGAGTGATGCGCCTGGTATCCTTCAACATCAATGGGATTCGCGCCCGGCTTCATCAACTGGAAGCGCTGATAGCCTCACACTCGCCGGATATCATCGGCCTGCAGGAAACCAAGGTGCAGGATGATGAATTTCCCATCGATGCCGTGCGAAAGCTGGGCTATCACGTCTATTACCACGGGCAGAAAGGGCACTATGGCGTCGCCCTGCTGTGTCGCGAAGAACCCGAGGCAGTCTTCTACGGTTTTCCGGACGATGGCGAGGAAGCCCAGCGCCGGCTGATCGGCGCGAGACTCAGAGGTAGTGACGGCCAGGTCATGACTGTCTGGAACGGCTATTTCCCCCAAGGGGAGAACGTCGATCACCCGACGAAGTTTCCCAATAAGGAGCGTTTCTACGCGCAGTTGCTGCGACTGCTCGAAGAGACGCATCATCCCGATGAGCACATCGCGGTCATGGGCGACTTCAACGTTTCACCCGAGGACATTGACATCGGCATCGGAGAGCCCAACCGCAAGCGCTGGCTGCGCGAAGGCAAGACCAGCTTCCAGCCGATCGAACGGGAATGGCTCGGGCGCATCAAGTCATGGGGCCTGCAGGACTGCTACCGTGTTTGTCACCCGAACAACAGCGATTACTTCAGCTGGTTCGACTACCGCTCGCGCGGGTTCGAGCGCGACCCCAAGCGCGGACTGCGCATTGACTATATCCTGGCCAGTCCACCGTTGGCTGCACGCGTTACGGAATCGGGTATCGACTATGTCCTGCGAGGCATGGAAAGACCGTCCGATCATGCCCCGGTATGGGCGGAATTTGACCTTTAAACTTGCACGCCAGCTTGGGCTTTCGCCCGAGCCTAACGACTCGAGGGTTCTTCACCTCCCCCATCGAGTACGGCCAGCCAGGCTTCGGCCTGACTAGCCCCTGCCTGCCGCGCCGCCCTGAATGCCTGGCGGGCCTGCTCGGGTTCCTCGAGTTCGACATGGGCAACGCCTTCCAGCAACCAGGCCCGGGCGGCCTCGCCTCCCGTTTCACGCGCCTTGGCCAGCGCATCGATCGCCGCCTGCCAGCGCCCCCAGCCATAAGCCAGCTCGCCAAGCCGCTGCCAATCCTGGCCAGCGTGTGTCCGCTCGGCCAGTGCACGCCAGGCTTCCAACGCTCGATCACGACTCTTTGCTGCCGTCCATGCTTCGGCCAATAAACGCATGTTGGCTTTGTCGCGCGGCAACGTGCCCTCTTCCAAGGCCTGCTCGAGGTATTCTGCTGCCCTGGCAGGCGTCCCGCCAGACAGGTGCAGCTGCACCAGCTGGCGCAAATCCTCCGAGGAAGTCAGTACGCCCTGGCGCCAGGCAGCGTCCCAGAGCGCTGCGGCCCGACCAGCGTATCCCAACCTCTGCGCCAACGCTGCTGCACGACGCCAGGCCTCCGGAGCGTCACTCCCCCGAGATAGCCGCTCGTCCAGCAAGGCCAGTGCAATATCGTTGCGCCCAGCTCGCTGATAGATGCTCGCTGCCAGCTCAAGACGCTCGTTGCCTGCAGCGTTGTCGGCCTGTCGGGCGCGATCCACCCATTCCGCCGCCGCTTGCCACTGTGACTGATTGGCCAACTGTTGCGCCATCAACCAATAATCGCTCGCCTCTGCCTGTCCGCCGGCCTGTTTCAACCAACTCTCGAGAAGCTCCCCCCCTTGTTCGGCCTGACCGGCACGTAAACGCAGTCGCGCTTCCTGATTCAACCAACGAAGGCGCTGCGCTTCATCGACACCCTCAATGCCGCGTGCAGTGGCAAACAAATCAGCCGCCTGCACGTCGTTGCCCATGCGCGCCTCAGCGGTGGCAGCCATCTGCAGAAAAAGCGCTCTTGCCCAACGATCGGCTGCGTTGCCGCCTTCCAACCGTTCGGCAGCAGCCCTGGAGCGAGCCGCCACATCGGCGGTTTCGCCCTCGGAGAGGTGCTGCTGCATGGCTTCCAGGCTACGTACCATATCGGGACGCAGCGCCGGTGCGGCCTGGCCAATCGCAGGCAACACCACGATTGCCAACATTCCACACCCGCACATGAGGGCACGAAGCTGCCTGAACCTCACCATGCCTATCTATCCTTCGAGCTTGAATTCAAGTCGCTGTCGCGCTTCACGAGGCGCCGCTGCCGTAGGAAACTGCCAGTCGGCAATGGCACGCATGGCGGCACGCTCGAACACATTGCGCGGCCGAGCCTCCACGACCCGCAGCGAGCCTCTTTCCACCGTGCCATCCGGCTGGATGGTAAAACGCACCTCGACATACCCCTCGATCCCCCGCCTCAGGGCTCGCCGTGGATACTCGGGAGGTACCCGGCGTGTCGGCTGCGGGGAGGTGATTTCTCCGGTCGCCGCCGGGGCAGGACTCGCCGCCTGTCCGCTGTCGGCCAGCGACTCGGTGGGTACCGGTTGAGCCTGTGGGCTCGGCGCGGGAACGGGCTCGGCTTTCGGTGTCGGCTCGGGGCGCGGTTCAGGTTGTGTCGTCGGCTCGGGTTGCGGCTCGATTTGCGCCAACTCAGGCAGTTCCATCTCCTGAGGTATGACAGGCGTTTCCATGGCCGGCAACTCGGGCTCGGGCATGGCGATCTGGCTATCGTTTACCGGGCTCGGCATCGGCACTGGCGGTGGAGGCGGCGTTGGTGCCGGCGGCGCTGGTGCAGCTTCGGCCGGACTCGCGGTCTGCTCGGGGGCCTGCTCGGCGGGTACCTCGACCATGGAGACCGAAAGTGGCATCTCGACGACCTTGCGGTCGTCTTCCGGCGGCGCCACCAGCAACGCCAGCAGGAAGAACAGTACCAGCGCCAGCGCAATCCCCCCTGCCGCGCCCAGCAGGTAACGCATCAGTTGCTCCCTCGGGTGGCGGCGACCGCGACATTATCGACACCCGCTTCGCGTATGCGGTCCATAACCTCAACCAGCAAGCCCGTCGTCGAATTGCGGTCAGCCTGGATGACGACACTACCCTCAGCGCTCACCATGCCGGCTACCGCCGGCCCCACCCGATGAGTATCCACCGGCTTGCCATCGACCCACACCGACCCTTCATGACTGATGGCAACCATGACCTGTGCATCTGGACGCGGCGAGGCAGCCGAAGACTCGGGACGATCAATCTCGATACCGCTTTCCTTGACGAAGCTGGTCGTGACAATGAAGAAGATCAGCATGATGAAAACCACATCCAGCATCGGCGTCAGATTGATTTCGGCCGCTTCGCCATCGCCCTGCATTCGGCGCCTACGCATGGCTCCTCTCCCTATCTTCTTCTGCGGCACGGGCCATGCGGTCATGCAACCGCTGATCCTCACGCCGTATCACCTGTTCCAGACGCGTCGTGAAAAGCAGTCCAACCACGGCAACCGCCATGCCCGCGAGCGTCGGCAGGGTGGCTCTTGCCACCCCATCGGCCATCGCTCGGGCCTGGCCTACATCGGTCATGGCCAGGCTATCGAACACATGGATCATGCCGGTTACCGTGCCCAGCAGACCCAGCAATGGACACAGGGCGACCAGCAACTTGAGCCAGGGCAACGGTTGGCGCAGGCGAGCGATCAAGTCGCGAGTCCAGACTTCACGCAGCGTCAATGCACTCCAACTGGCATGGTCGCGGCGTGCACTCCAGCGCGAGACCAGGGCCTGCCGCGCCTTGCGATGCGTAAAACGCCAGTAGAACCAGCGCTCGAGCCCCAGGGCAAACAGGGCAGTAGCCACCAGCGCAATCACGACCAGCACCGCCCCGCCGGACTCGACAAGACGATAGAGTGGATCAAGCAAGAGTGGCATGGCGACGCTCGCTGACCTCCCCGGGCCGGGATTCAAGATGCTCTGCCAACACGGCGCTGGCACGACCTTCAAGCGTTCCTATCAGGTCGCGACTGCGGCTGGCCAGAGCGGTCTGGGCAAACAGCAGGGGCACGGCTGTGATCAACCCCAATACAGTAGTAACCAAGGCCTGACTGATCCCACCCGCCATCAGCTGTGGATCGCCGGTACCGAACACCGTGATCGACTGAAAGGTCACGATCATTCCCGTGACGGTACCCAACAGCCCCAGCAATGGCGCGACAGCAGCCAGCAACTTGACCAGTGGCTGGCCACGTTCCAGGCGCGGCTGCTCGGCCAGGAGCGCCTCATCGAGACGGGCCTCCAGCGCTTCCGGCGCATGCCCCTCCCCCAAGGCGTTGAAGCGCGCCAAAACACGCCCCAGCGGATTGTCCTGGCGTAAGGTGTCTGGCTCGCGCAACTGTCGGCGCATACGAACCGTCACCAACAGTAAATAGACATACTGTGCCAAGGCGATGAGCAGCCCGATGCATCCCAACGCTACCACGACGTAACCCACCGCGCCCCCCTGCTGGAAACGCTCCCAAAGCGTGGGTTGCTGTGCCAAGGCATCCAGTACGGCTCCACGTGCCGGATCGAAGGCCACAACGTCACCGTTTCCTGAGCGGTACGCCTCGAGAAGCTCCGATACATAGGGCGGGGTATGCTCGGCGACGCTCAATGGCCCTGACTCGCCGGGCACCTGCAGCAGTTGGCCATCACTGAAGCCCAGGTAGTCGCCAAGACGGACGACCTCGCGTGACGAGACATTGCCGGCGGCATCGGCGACTGGCGCAGTGAACTCGATAGCCTGGCCGCTTTCCACCGTGAGCGACATCAGGCTGTCGCCGAGCGAAGCCAGCGTGGCAACATCCAGCAGTCCATCGTCCTCGAGGCGTTGGGGAAGCTGCGCCTGCCCACCCACCGTGAGCCAGCTTTCATTCAGCGCGTTGCGCAGGTCGCTGGCATGGCGTCGCGCGACATCGTAGACACTTTCGAGATCGCCCGCTTCTTCGCCACGGCGCTCCCGCAGCTCGGCAAGACGCGCCTGTTGCTCGGATTGCCGGGTTTCCAGCGCTTCCTGGCGTTCCCTTGCCTGAGCCAGTGATTCGCGCGCTTCGCTCAAGGCCGCGTCCAGTGCCTGCTGATCATTCAGCAGGACTTCGAGACGCTGGCGATCGCGTGCTTCAGCCGCCTGGTAATCGGCGCGCAGGGTTTCCAGAATTGCTTGCCCGGCATCCTCACTGTTGGCTGCATCCTGAGCGAACCCCGTCAGAGGCAAGCAGGACATCACGCCCCATGTCAGCAGACAACGCAGCTTCATGATGCCTCCTTGCCTTGTGATCCGGCACCGGTCACATCAATAGACGTGGGCAAGGCCAACAATTCAGGCGCACGCTGCTCACGCGCAATGCGCAATCCTTTGTGCACCTCGGCAAGTTGATCGTCATTGAGCGGTTGCCACTGGTTGCGACGGCTCTTCCAGACGCCTCCCTCACTGCCATCGGGCGTCACGTAATACCACCCAACACGTCCCAAGCGCAGATAGTCGACTTCGCGATTTTCCGCGCCGACGAGTTGGCCTCGCCAGGCATCCATTTCTCGCCCGTAGTCGAGTTCCGTGCGCCAGGCAGCCAATAACCGGTCCAGTTTGTCCGACGCACTCAATTCAGCGTTGACCAACATGTTCTCGAGGTCTTCGACGCGTGCCAGGCGCTCTTCCTGCAGGAACGGCAGGTCCGCTTGCACCCATTGACGCAGCCGCTCGACCATGTCCCTAAGCAACACTGGTAGCGTCTCCCGAGTCTCCGAGAGCGTACTTAGGGCTTGCTCACGCTGCGCAATGGTCTTTGCCTGACGCTCGACCAACGGGGCCAGTTCCGCGTTGTAGGCCTTGAGCCTGTCGGCTTCACGCTCTGCGGCACGCAGCTCGCGGAGCGCTTCGCGGGTCGCCTCGTCGGCCGCATCGATCTTTTCCTGCAACCCGGCTTGCTCACGTTGCGCCTCGATGCTTTCCTCGCGCACGTCGCTCTGTGCCAGCGCCAGAGTACATGCTCCCATCAGGAGCATGACGACGGACAGACGACGGGAACGGCGCAATCGTCCTTGCTTCATGTATCTTGCGCTCATCAATGCCTCACTGACGCTGCGAGCGCAGTAATTGCCACGCCGCAGCATGTGTCTCAGAACAAATGACCAAGCTAATACAAACAAGAACAATTATCAATAAAGACCTGGTCCCGCCCATGAAAAAACCGGCTCCTTGTGGAGCCGGTTCTCGTTCGACGCATCGCGCCGTGCTTACAGCTTCTGCTCGAGCTCGGGCAGGATCTGGAACAGGTCGCCGACCAGGCCGTAATCCGCGACCTGGAAGATCGGTGCCTCTTCGTCCTTGTTGATCGCCACGATCACCTTGGAGTCCTTCATTCCCGCCAAATGCTGGATCGCCCCGCTGATGCCCACCGCGATGTACAGCTCCGGGGCGACGATCTTGCCCGTCTGGCCGACCTGCATGTCATTGGGCACGAAGCCGGCATCTACCGCTGCGCGCGACGCGCCGATCGCTGCACCCAGCTTGTCGGCAATACCCTCGAGCAGCTTGAAGTTTTCACCGTTGCCCATGCCTCGCCCACCGGAAATGACCACCCGGGCCGCGGATAGCTCGGGGCGCTCGCTCTGCTCGAGCTGCTCATCAACGAAGCGCGACAGGGAATTGTCGACCACCGTTTCGACCGCCTCGATGGCCGCATTACCGGTCTCGCCTGCGGCATCGAACGCGGTGCCGCGTACCGTCAGCACCTTGAGCGCATCACCGCTCTGCACGGTGGCAATGGCATTGCCAGCGTAGATCGGCCGCTTGAAGGTATCGGCACTGACCACGTCGAGTATGTCGGAAATGGCAGCCACGTCCTTGAGCGCGGCCAGCCGCGGCAGTACGTTCTTGCCGGTCGTGGAGGAACTGGCCAGCACGTGGCTGTAGTCGTCGGCCAGAGCGACCAGCAGGTCGGCCAGCGGCTCGGCGAGCTGATGGGCATAGACGGCGTTATCGGCGACCCGAACCCGGGCCACGCCGTCGAGCTTCGCCGCCTGTTCGGCCACGCCTTGCACATCCTGGCCGGCGATCAGGATATCGATGTCGCCGCCGATCTGGCGGGCCGCCGTTACCACATGGGCAGTGGCACCGGCCAGCTGGCCGTCGTGGTGGTCGGCAAGAATCAGGATGCTCATGAGATCACCTTGGCTTCGTTCTTGAGTTTGTCGACCAGCTCATCCACCGAGCCTACCTTGATACCCCCCTTGCGCTCGGCCGGAGTCTCGACCTGCAGCAGGCTGACCTTCGAGCCGGTGTCGACACCCAGCTCCTCGGGAGTCTTGGTATCGAGCGGCTTCTTCTTGGCCTTCATGATGTCGGGCAGCTTGGCATAGCGCGGCTCATTGAGACGCAGGTCAGTGGTGACGATGGCCGGCAGGTTGAGTGACACGGTTTGCAGGCCGCCATCGATCTCACGGGTCACATCGACCGTGCCGTCCTTGACGTCGACCTTCGAAGCGAAGGTCCCCTGCCCCCAGCCAGTCAGCGCGGCCAGCATCTGCCCGGTCTGGTTGTTGTCGGTGTCGATGGCCTGCTTGCCAAGGATGACCAGTTGCGGCTGCTCCTCGTCGGCAACGCGCTTGAGCAGCTTGGCTACAGCCAACGACTCGACGCGCTCGTCGGTGGCGACATGGATGGCACGATCGGCGCCCAGCGCCAGCGCGGTGCGCAACTGCTCCTGGGCGGCCTTGGGCCCAACCGTCACTGCCACGATCTCGCTGGCGATGCCCTTTTCCTTGAGACGTACCGCTTCTTCCACGGCAATCTCGCAGAACGGGTTCATGGCCATCTTGACGTTGGTGAGATCAACGTCGGTGTGATCCGCCTTGACGCGGATCTTGACGTTGTAGTCGATGACGCGTTTGACCGCGACGAGTACTTTCATGGCGTCCTCGTTAAGTTTTCGCTTGTTAGAACCAGCCGTTATAAATTCATGCAAGCGTTTGATAGGGAGTCGAAGCCGTAAAGAAACGTAGTGTGCCACAGCTTGGTAAGCGGCCCAATATGGCCTTGCGCGTAGCTGATAGCGATTAGTACTTAGAGCATATCACTAGCACGAAAGCAGAGTGGAAGCAAACGACCGTTTTAAATATAGTGTGACCAGTGGCGGCATGAGCGGGCTGCAACGTGCCTGCCCCACCCTATACGCGATATGATGTGCCGCAGTGAAACGCCTGAGGTGCGGAACATCGGTAACGCTCGCCAGCAATGGCGCATAAGAATGATAGCCAAGACTACGGTGCCGCCGCATGTGGGCACCGCTCGACCGAGGAGATGATACGTGGAACGCGAACACATGGACTTCGATGTGGTCATCGTCGGCGCCGGCCCCAGCGGTTTGGCCGCCGCTTGCCGTCTGATGCAGCAAGCCAATGAGGCCGAGCGCGCACTCAGCGTCTGTGTGGTCGAAAAAGGCTCCGAAGTCGGCGCACATATCCTTTCGGGCGCCATCTTCGAGCCACGCGCTCTCGACGAGCTGTTCCCGGACTGGGCCGAACGTGGCGCACCTTTGACCACGCCGGCGATACGCGACGAGGTCTATCTTCTCAAGGACGAACGCTCCGCGCGCAAGCTGCCCAATGCCCTGGTACCCAAGACGATGCATAACGTGGGTACCCCCGGGGCCGAAAGCGGACAGAATTACGTGATCAGCGCCGGGAACCTGTGCCGCTGGCTGGGCGAACAAGCCGAGGAACTCGGCGTCGAGATCTTCCCCGGCTTCGCTGCTCAGGAGGTTCTGTATGATGTGAGCGGTACGGTACGCGGCATCATTACCGGCGACATGGGCGTCGGCGCTGATGGCGAGCCCAAGGAGGGTTACATGCCCGGCATGGAGCTGCGCGCCAAGTACACCCTGTTCGCCGAAGGTGCTCGCGGCCATCTCGGCAAACGCCTCATCGAACGCTTCGACTTGGCCGCGGGGCGGGATCCGCAGCACTACGCCATCGGCTTCAAGGAACTCTGGGACATCCCCGCCGACCGGCACGAACCCGGCCTGGTCCTGCATGGCTCCGGCTGGCCGCTGGACAAGGACACCCACGGCGGCTTCTTCCTCTATCATGCCGAGAATCAACAGGTGGTGGTCGGCCTGATCATCGATCTTGCCTACCGGAACCCTTACCTGTCTCCCTTCGATGAGTTCCAGCGCATGAAGCATCATCCGCTGCTCAAGCAGTACCTCGAGGGCGGTTCCCGCGTGGCCTATGGGGCGCGGGCGATTACCAAGGGGGGCATCAACTGCTTGCCGAAGATGACCTTCCCGGGCGGACTGTTGATCGGTTGCGATGCCGGTACGCTCAATTTCGCCAAGATCAAGGGACTGCATACGGCCATGAAGTCAGGCCTGGTCGCGGCCGAGACGGTGTTCGAGGCCCTTCTGGGGGACGATGAAGGTGGCCAGGAACTTACCTCCTTCACCGCTCGCTGGGAACAGAGCTGGGCCTATCGCGAATTGCGCGAGACCGCCAACTTTGGCCCTGCAATTCACAAGTACGGCACAGTGATGGGTGGAGCCTACAACTTCATCGACCAATGGCTGGGTGGCAAGCTACCGCCGGTTCACGACACGACCCCCGACCATGCCAAGCTGGAGCAGGCCGCCCAAGGCCGCAAGATCGACTATCCCAAGCCCGATGGCAAGCTGTCCTTCGACAAGCCTTCTTCGGTCTTTCTCTCCAATACCAATCATGACGAGGATCAGCCAAGCCACCTTCGCCTCAAGGACCCTGCCGTCCCGATCCGCGACAATCTACCCAAGTTCGACGAGCCTGCTCAGCGTTACTGTCCTGTCGGTGTCTACGAAGTGATCGAGGGTGACGACGGTCAGCCGAAGTTCCAGATCAATTTCCAGAACTGCATCCATTGCAAGACCTGCGATATCAAGGACCCAGCACAGAACATCGAGTGGGTAGCGCCCGAAGGCGGCGGTGGACCCAATTATCCGAACATGTAAGAGCGTGTCGTTGCCCATCGGCATGCCAAGGCATGCCGATGTTTCTTGCGCTTGCCGAGCCGGGACGTTCGGAATCAGCTACCGGTCGCTACCGGTCGCCCGGGATCGCGAATCCAGTGACTCCACGAGCCGGCATAAAGCCGAGGCAAGAGACGCCCGGCGATCGCATAGGCCAGGATATTGTGACAGGCGGTCACGCCCGAGCCGCAATAACTGACCACCCGCTCGGCAGCCGGTAGTTCAGCGTCGAGTTGTTGAGGCGACTTGAAGACTCCCTGCTCGGCAAGATTCGCTGAACTCGGTCGGCATACGGCTCCGGGAATATGCCCTGCCACAGGATCAATGGGCTCGCTCTCGCCGCGGAAGCGTTCCAGCGAACGTGCGTCGACGGTCATGAACGAGGCATCTTCTGTAGACGCGGCCACCTCCATCGCATCGATCAAGGCATCATCATTGAAGGCAGGCTGCCAATGCCCCGGGGAAACGGGAGAGGGTTCACCCGGCAGCCGCTCGACTGCCATCTCGCCTCCCGATGCCTGCCAAGTGGGAAGCCCACCATCGAGTACACGCACGTCCGGGTGTCCAGCCCAGCACGACAGCATCCACCAGGCACGAGCTGCTGCCAGCTGTCCTCCACGATCGTCATAGACCACGACTGGTAACGAGTCACTCAGTCCCAGCCGCTTCACGGTGCGAGCGAATGCGTCTTGCGAAGGCAGCGGATGCCGGCCCCCTTCGCCGGGCGCGGCAGCCATGTCACGATCAAGGTCGAAATGCACGCTGCCGGGAATGTGGCCGGCCTCCCATAATTGTCGCCCGGCCTGCGACGATTCCAGACGAGCCCGGCAATCCAGAATGATCGGCGCATTCGCGCTGGCCATGGCAGTGCGCAGCGATTGCGCATCGATCAGACAATCTCGTTTCATGCAGGCGATCCTCCTTGTAGCACTTCGATGGGTGAGCGACGGGCGATCAAACGGCGGCGCCCAGCATGCACGAAGCGGACATCGATGACCGGATTGTCCGGATCACCCTCGACCACCAGTATCTCACCATTGCCGAATACGTCATGATGCACGTGTTGGCCCGGACGATAGGTCGCTGTAGGCTCTGCGACGGCAGCCGGTTGTAATGCCTCTTGGCGTGACGCGGCCTCGACCGCTATCTCGCTCCCCACCGCTGAGAGATAACGCCCCACCAGTGATGGGACATTCACCTCGACCGGACCGGCCTGTTGCTCCACCAACGCCCGGGCAACACGATTGCCATCCTGCCAGGCACTTTCGGCCAGAAAGCGGCTGGGGCGATGTTCGCCACTATCATGCAATATCAACAGGCGATCCTGCGCCCGGGTGATGGCAACGTAGAACAGGCGCCGTTCCTCCTCGAGGCGCTCCTCGTCGAGGGGGTTATCCTTACTGTAGTAAGGAAAGTCCTCCTCGTTCATGCCCCACAAGGCGACCAGCGGCCATTCGAGGCCCTTGGCACCATGCACGGTCGTGATCAGCGCCCCATCGCCCTGCTGCATGGGCTGGCGCTGTCGTTTGGCGAGCTCCTCCGGTGCGAGAGCCAGGTCATCCGCCTGCTCAATCAGCACATCGAGCAGGCGCACGTCTTCTTCCCCCTTTTCGCGACGCGCGGCGGCCCGCTTGAGCACCTTCTCGGCATCCAGGCGTTCGACCACGATTTCCAGCAACCTAGCTGGTGCGAGTCTGCCCAGCCTGGGCAATTCGCAGAGCAATTCCCAGCGCCGCTTGAGCGTACGCCGCTGAGCCGGCTTGAGTGAGTCAAGCAGCGCATCCTGTCGCCCCGGCCAGCTCTGTGTCTGCGCCAGATGTAGCGCCAAGGCCTGTAAACGCTCACGTGCCACGAACGAGGTCGGCTGCGACAAGAGCAGCAGGAGATGGGCTGGATCATGCAGCAATCGAGCATCCCGACTTAAGCGCAGGTAACCGGCCAGGGCCTGGACCAGCGGCAGGCGAAACACGTAACGCTCCTCACGCGCCAGGCGAAAGGGAATCCCTGCACGCAGGAGTTGTAACTGCACGGCAACGGAAAGTGTCCAGTTCCTGACCAGGACACAGGCCTGCTGGAGCGGACGGCCTCGTTGTTGCCATGCCTGAAGTTCCTCGACCAGCCGGCCAGCGCCCTGTCCCGCATCGATCGTCGTGACCGGGTTCTGCGGCGCCGCCACACAGAGCTGATCGGGGCGGCGGCGATTGCCGCGAATGGCATGATTGGCCGTCAATGCCAGGGCATGCCCATGACGGAACGTCGTCGACAGGGGGTAATCCGTGGCCTGGCCGAAGGTCGCCTCGAACCGTTCGAGCATGTAGTCGGGCCGCGCCCCCCGCCACTCATAGATACACTGGTTGGCATCACCGACCGCCATGACGTCGGCATGCGTTCCCGCCAGCACGGCCAGCAACCGTTGCTGGGCTTCGTTGATGTCCTGATATTCGTCGATGATGACGTGATCGAGAAACCCCTGAACCCGGGCACGCGCTTCCTCACTGGACTCCAGACAGCGCAGTGGACGGAAGAGCAGATCAGCGTAGGTCATGCGACCGTGCTGTTCGAGCAGCGCTTCGAAGTGCTCATAGGCATCGATGAAGTGACGGGTATCCGGGCCGAAATCCATGCGCTCGTAGAACTCGGTCGCGGACGTCATTTCCGCCTTGACCAGATCGCAGAAATTGCCGAGCGCCTCGAGACGCTCCGTATCCAGAGCCGCGTCGCGAGTCGCCTCGTCACTCCCCCCCAGACAATGCTGAACCGCTTGTCGCAGCAGGCGCTCGCGCTGCCAGTCTGCAGTCAGCAACTCGCGAGGCGACAGCCAGCCCCAGCGAGTCAGGCTCTGGTTGAGACGATGGCCAATGGAATGGAACGTGCGGACTTCTGGCAGGGACTGGCCCGGTGATGCCATGGCGGCCAGCTTGGCCGTGAAGTCTTCACGAGCAGCCCGGTTGAACATCAGCACCAGAATGCGGCGCGCCGGCACACCCTGCGCGAGCAGATGCAGTACACGCGCGACGAGTGTCGTGGTCTTTCCGGCACCCGCGACGGCAGCTACCCGAGCATGACCTCGATCGTGGCGAACGACAGCCCACTGCTCGTCGGTGAGCTTCACAGCAGCTCCGTATCGATCCAGCCCAACGGCTGCCAGCACCCGGCGCTGGTCAATCCAAGCTCGAGCCCCGCCCCGTGCTGGTGCTGATCGGCAAGCTCGACCAGCCGATAGAACACGTTGCGATTGAGCCGGGCACTCAGCCCGAAGCGCACCGAGACTTCAGGCACCGGCTCATCGGCAGGTGTCATGGTGACCGTCAATCGATGCCGGTCATCCAGCCGCACCCTGTCACCGACGTTGGTCGTCAACCACCAGATGCCTGCCCCCGTATCGTCATCGAGACATTCGGCATCGACGATCGCGAACGGCCGATCCTCAACACGTATGCGCATCTTCTCGACTGGCGTCACTAGATAGTAATCGCCGTCGCTCTCTCGACGCAGGACCGTCGACAGCAACCTGACCAGGCGAGGCCGACCGATGGGTGTCCCTTCATGCACCCAGACCCCGTCGCTGCGTATCACCAGGTCCATGTCTCCACAGAAATCGGGATTCCAGCGATCGACCGGCGGGATTTCGCCAGTCGCCTCGATGCGGGACAACAGCGGCTCCAGCGACATGCTCGTTCTCCTTTCCTGGCGGGGTATCAGATCATGTTGGCATCGGAAAGGATCTGGCGCATCTCTGCGGAGGCCTGAGGTGCCGCAGCACGGAAGAGGCGGTAGAAGTTGGCCGTGGTCTGCATGGCCACTTCATCAATGCTGATGCCCCGCTCGCGCGCGATACATTCGGCGACCTCCACCACCCACTGTGGTTCGTTAGGCTTGCCGCGATGTGGCACTGGGGCCAGGTAGGGGCTGTCCGTCTCGATCAGCAGTCGATCCAGCGGTACTCTCCTGGCCAGTTCGCGGATCGACTCGGCATTGCGGAAGGTCACGATTCCCGAGAGGGAAATGAAGAAGCCCAAGCGAACTGCCTCACGGGCCATGTCGATATCTTCCGTAAAGCAATGCAGCACACCGCCAACGGCCGGGTTGGTATGCTCGCGAATCAACTGCAGCGTCTCCTCGCGGGCATCACGGGTATGTACGATCACCGGCAACTCCAGCTCAGTCGCCGCCTGGAGGTGTCGCTTGAAACGCTCCCGCTGGATATTCCGGTCGATCGTGTCGTAATGGAAATCGAGGCCGGTCTCGCCGATCGCCACGACATCGAAACGTTCGGCACACGCCTTGATGGCCTCCATGCTCGGCTCGTCGTCAGCCGAATGCATGGGATGCACGCCCGCCGAGATGACCACGTCCTCGTGGGCACGTGCAATCCCGGCCAGGTTTTCGACACCATCGAGTGTCACGGCAATGGCCAGGAACTGGCGGACACCTCGTGCACGAGCGACATTCAGGGCTGCATCCAGGCTATCGCCGTGGGCGGCGAGATCGAGACGGTCGAGGTGACAGTGGGAATCAACAAACATGCATGTGGCTCTGTAATGATGGCAGCGATGATGACCTCGCCAGGCAGCGCGAGACGTCAGCACGGTCACTCATCGCGGGGTCGTAATGGGTGGCCGACATACGCACACCGACGATTCGGTTCAAAGCGTGTAAGTGGCAACCCCCTTGTCGAGTTGTCCAGCCAGGTGGTTTTCGATGCGATCGCGGACCAGTTGGTCATCGGCGCTGAATTGGATGCCGATGCCAGGCACCCGGCGCCCGGAAACGCCGGGCGGCGAGAGCCAGACGACATTTCCCGTCACCGGCAGGCGCTCGCTCTCGTCGGGCAGGGTCAGCAGCAGGAAAACCTCCTGACCGAGCGTGTAGCGCTCCTGGGTAGGCACGAAGATGCCGCCGCGCTCGAGGCTGGGCATGTAGGCAGACAATAGTGTCTGGGTATCCCGGATGGTCAGAGACATGGCTTTCTTGCCCACCATCGGTTCGCCCTCCGCTTGATGTGGTGGCATCACTTTACGAAAACCGGCCACGCTTTCCCATTGCTGCGATCTCAGGAACGCAGCAGCGCAGACCAACGGACCAACCACGCCTCGAGAACCAGTTGAGGGTTGGGGTTGCCACCCGCCACCAACAGGCGACGTTGCTCGCGTGCATAATCGAGCAATCGAAACCAGTCTCGAACGCGGGCGTTCTTGACTGCCTGCCGATAGAGCGGCAACAGATCGGGGTTGCGCACGCGATCGCTGTCACCGGACAGCCCCAGGCGAATCAGGTCCTCGAGCCAGGCAATACCGTACCACAGGATTCGCTCTACCGCCTGACGCTCGAGCCTTGCTGCCTCGGCAACTGGCTCACCGCCACGCACGAGGGCATCGAACAATTCCTGCAGCTCCTGACGCAGACCCCGCGCCTCCGGTGCAGCGAGCTCCTGTGCGAGCAGGGGTAAACCACCCGCCACACGCAACCAGAATGCCGCCTCGTGGCTGTCTCCCAGCATCTCGCCGAGCCAGGGCAGACAGGCTTCGCCATCAGGTACACCCAGCGCCCAATGCTGGCAACGTGATCTTATCGTCGCCAGCATCCGCGAAGGCACATCGGCAAGCAGTACAAACAAGGTGCGCTCACCGGGCTCCTCAAGGCTCTTGAGCAATGCGTTGGCTGCTGCCACATTCATAGCCTCGGCCGGCTGCAGGACAACGACCCGGTATCCTCCCTGCTGCGCCGTCTGGGCTACGAAGCCATTGACTTCGCGAATCGGGTCGATACGAATCTGTCGACTTTTCTCCTGCGGCGACACCCGTATGAGGTCAGGGTGATAGCCCGCCTTCAACATCTGACAGGCGTGGCACTGGCCGCAAGCCGTTTCCCGTGGGTTGCGGCACAAGGTGCGTGCAGCCAGTGCATCGGCAAGAACCTGCTTGCCCACACCATGGGCACCGGAAATGAGCAAGGCGTGAGGCAGCTTCGCCCTGTCCTGCAAATCGGTCAAGCGCCTCCAGAGTTCGAGCTGCCAGGGCAACGGATTCAACTCCATGACGCCAGCCTCGTATCGAGACAATTCCGGATATCAGCCTGCACATCGGCCAAGGCGCGCGAGGCATCGATGATGACGAAACGATCCGGTGCTTCGCTAGCTCGCTTTAAGTAAGCATGACGCACCGCATCGAAAAACGCCGCATGCTCGCGTTCGAAGCGATCACGCTCGATGCCTCGCTGGATGACACGCTGCTGCGCAGCATCGACCGGCATATCCAGCAGAAGGGTAAGGTCTGGCTGCAACCCCTGCTGCACGAAGGTCTCCAGACGCTCGATACGAGATGCATCGATACCTCGCCCTCCGCCCTGATAAGCAAAGGTCGCATCGGTGAAACGGTCGCATACCACCCATGCACCTCGCGCCAATGCCGGACGGATCTTGCGGTCCAGATGCTGTGCGCGGGCGGCAAACACCAGGAGCAGCTCGGCATCGTCGCATAATGGTTCTTCTTCAGACGGATCGAGCAATAGATGCCGAATGGCCTCACTGCGCGAGGTCCCACCCGGCTCACGGGTCTTTATGACCTCGACACCACGTGCCTCGAGAAACTCGCATACCATGGCAAGATTGGTGCTCTTGCCAACGCCCTCTCCTCCCTCGAGCGTGATGAAGCGTCCAGGGTAGCGGTGTTGCGTTTCGTTATGCATGCAACCTGCCATCAGCGGTTCAGGATATAACGCCGCACGGCGGCATTATGCTCGCTCAGGGTCCGCGAGAAATGGTGGCTGCCATCTCCCTTGGCCACGAAATACAATGCATCGCCTTCCGCCGGGTCGACAGCGGCTTCCAATGCCGCCCGCCCCGGCAAGGCGATCGGCGTGGGCGGCAGGCCATCGATCACATAGGTATTGTACGGTGTGGCCCGGCGAAGGTCGGCACGCGTGATGTTGCCCTGGTACTCGTCACCCATGCCATAGATTACGGTCGGATCGGTCTGCAATCGCATCCCGCGCTCCAGGCGCCGTACAAAGACGCCGGCAATCTCGCGACGCTCCCCGTCGACGCCGGTCTCGCGCTCGATCAGCGAGGCCATGATAAGCGCTTCATAGGGCGAGTCGAGAGGCAATCCGTCATCCCGCGTTTCCCAGACCCGGTTCAGTTCGGCCTGCATGCGATCATAGGCTTGACGCAGAATATCCAGATCGCTGACCCCCTTATGATAACTGTAGGTATCCGGGAAGAACCGTCCTTCGGGATGCTGATCGGGATGTCCTAGCTCGGCCATGACCTCCTCATTACTCATGCCCCCGGTCGACCGGACAAGCTTGGGGGCGTCAGCCAACGCCCCTCGCATATCGTCGAAGGTCCAGCCTTCGGGAATAGTCAGGGAGTAGGTCACGACCTGGTCGCTGCTAAGTAGCGAGAGGAGCTCTCGTCCGCTCATGCCGGGTTCGATCATGAACTCACCGGCCCGCAATTGCGGCAGGTCATCCTGTGATACGCGCGCCAACACCTTGTAGGGCCACGCCTCGGCAATGATGCCCTCTTCGGCCAGGTCCGCCACGATACGGTGATAGCTGGCGCCACGCGGGACTTCATAGAGTGTCGGTTCCGCGATGGCTACCGGTGCATCCAAACGTGATTGCCAGTATGCATAGGCACCATACGCCAACGCCGCAACCAGGACTGCCAACGTCACGAACAGTTTCAACAGACGCATGAGGGTTCCTTATCTATCAGGCCGGCAGCGGATACCCGAGCAAGGCATGGGCCTCGGCCTGTAACGAACGATCGAGCGACGCGGTGGACCAGGCACGCAACAATTGTCCTGACGAATCCACCAACGAGGTGATTGGCCAGATGCCCTGAATCGAGTTACCCAGCCACAGGCTGTCGGCCTCAAGCAGCACATCACTGCCACGATCAACTTCATGCAGCGAACACTGGCGGAGCAAGCCGGCACGCAGCGTGCCTTCAACCCCACAGCGTGCCAGCGACGGCGTTTCCCAGCGGGGACCGTACTGCCAGAACAGGTTCATGCAGGTGGCTTCGATCAGACGCCCCGAACTATCGCTGAGCAGCCCTTCAGCAATATCCGGATCGCTCCACTCCTGCCGAGCCAGCACGTTTTCCAGACGATTCAGGTGCTTGATTCCCGCCAAGCGAGGCTGATGACCCAACCTGAGCTCACACAGACGTACGCGAACCCCGTCGGTCCAGTGCGCCCGCCGAGGAGAGAATGGGCTCGAACGCCAGCGCAATCTCGGCTCGGCATCCGTGGGAGGCAGGTATCCGCGCCCGCCACTACCACGAGTCACGATAAGCTTGAGAACGTGCAGGCCTGGCCCTGAACAGGCAGGCAAACAGGCCAGCCGGTCATGCCCGGGGAAGGCGATACCCAATCGGTGGCATCCCTCTTCCAGGCGAGCCATGTGCTCATCCCAAAGCAAGGGCTGGCCATCACGTACCAGAACCGTTTCGAAGAGCCCGTCACCGTAGGCCAGGCCTCGGTCATCGAAGGGTACCGCCTCGTCATTCATCGCCTGACTCAAACCCGCCCGAAGACCAGCGAACCGTTGGTCCCGCCAAAGCCGAACGAGTTGGACAGGGTATACTCGAGAGCCACTTGGCGCGCCGTATGCGGCACGTAGTCAAGCGTACAACCCTCCTGGGGAGTATCCAGGTTGATGGTTGGCGGCACTACCTGATCGCGCAGGGCCAGGATGCTGAAAATCGCCTCGACGGCCCCCGCCGCTCCCAGCAAGTGGCCAATCATCGACTTGGTGGAGCTGACTGCCACCGTGGTGGCCGCCGATTTCATCACCCGCTCGATGGCCCGACTCTCTGCCAGGTCACCCGTAGGCGTGGAAGTGCCGTGGGCATTGATATAACCAATCTGTGCCGGATCGAGCTGCGCGTCGCGAATGGCGTTTTCCATGGCAGCCGCCGCTCCACGTCCATCCTCGGGCGGGGCGGTCATGTGATAGGCATCGTCGCTCATGCCAAAGCCCTTGATTTCGGCATAGATGGTTGCGCCACGCTGCTTTGCATGCTCGTACTCTTCGAGCACCAGGACCCCGGCGCCATCGGAAAGCACGAAGCCGTCACGATCCCGGTCCCAGGGGCGGCTTGCCGCCTCGGGAGCATCGTTGCGGGTCGACAGGGCCCGTGCAGCAGAGAACCCGCCGAGCCCCAGAGGCGTGGTTGCCATTTCGGAGCCACCGCAGAGCATGATGTCGGCATCGCCATAGGCAATGGTGCGCGCCCCGTAGCCGATATTATGGGTACCGGTGGTGCAGGCCGTCGTGATGGCAATATTCGGCCCGCGAAAACCGTACTGAATGGCCAGGTTGCCTGCAATCATGTTGATGATGGAGCCAGGCACGAAGAACGGTGAGATGCGGCGCGCCCCACCCTTGTTGAGTGCATTGTGGTTCTGCTCGATCATCGGCAGCCCGCCGATGCCTGAACCAATCGCGACACCGATACGATCTGCATTGTGCTCGCCGCACTCGATCCCGGAATCTTCGATTGCCTGGCTACCCGCCGCGATCCCGTACTGGATGAACTGGTCCATCTTGCGGGCGTCCTTGGGATTCAGGTAGGGACTGATATCGAAATTCTTGACCGACCCACCGAAGCGCGTATTGAATCCGCTGGTATCGAAATGCTCGATCGGGGCAATGCCGCTCTTGCCTGCCAGGATGTTGGCCCAGCTTTCATTGACGGTGTTTCCCACCGGCGTCACCAGGCCCAACCCGGTCACCACGACCCTTCTACGAGGCATCTGCTCTCCTCCAGATATCCATGTTCGACAGGCACCCCAAGGGCACCTTGCCGCGCTGCGCGCATTATACCCGAAGCATACCGGCTATGTGGCACTGACGCACAAAAACGAAAGCCGTCCTGCATGGCAGAACGGCTTTCAGGCACGTCATCGAGGCGGTCGGCGACCGCACTCAGATCACATTACTGGTGAGCAACGACGTAATCGATTGCTTCCTGCACCGTGGTGATCTTCTCGGCTTCCTCGTCAGGAATTTCAGTATCGAATTCCTCTTCGAGCGCCATCACCAACTCGACGGTATCCAGGGAGTCCGCGCCGAGATCTTCAGTGAAGGAAGACGTGTTCTGGATGTCCTCTTCCTTGACGTTCAGGCGCTCGGCCACAACCTTCTTCACGCGCTCTTCGATGGTGCTCATTATGTCGTTACTCCTAGTGGTACATATCCGCCAGCTAAAAACTGCCGGGTAGTTTATAGAGGGCCCCAAGGTGACGCAACCAAGGCGTCCCATGCGACCTCAACGCATATTCATGCCGCCATTGACCTGCAGCGTTTCCCCGGTAATGTAACCGGCGGATTCACTGGTCAGAAAGCCGACTGCCGCAGCGATTTCCTCAGGCTTGCCCAACCTGGCCAACGGGATCTGGCCCAGCAGGGCTTCATGCTGGGACTCCGGCAACGCTTCGGTCATGTCGGTAGCAATGAAGCCAGGCGCCACGGCATTCGCCGTAATACCCCGGGATGCCACCTCACGAGCCAAGGCTCTAGTAAAGCCTTCCATGCCCGCCTTGGCGGCAGCATAGTTGGTTTGGCCAAGGTTGCCCATGGTAGCCACGACGGAACTGATGCTCACGATGCGCCCGAAGCGCGCCTTAGTCATCCCCCGAACACATGCCTTGGTAACGCGGTAGACGGACTTGAGGTTGGTATCGAGAACGGTGTCCCACTCGTCCTCTTTCATGCGCATCAAGAGATTGTCACGCGTGATGCCAGCATTGTTGACCAGAATAGTCGGCGCGCCAAACTCATCACCTATCGCCTTGATCAACGCATCGACGCTGGCCTGATCGGTAACATCGAGAACTCGACCCGCCCCCTCGATACCGTTCTCCCTGAGGTCGGCATCGATCTTCTGAGCACCCTGCTCGCTGGTCGCGGTGCCGATCACCACCCGGCCCTGCCGGCCAAGCTCGTGGGCGATGGCTCGGCCAATACCCCGGCTCGCCCCGGTAACCAGCGCCACTCTCCGTTCGCTCGTCATAAACGTTCCTGAATGAGTCATGAATCCTGCTGACCGACAGCCTCACGGGCCAGTTCGAGCGCGGCCGCCAGGCTATCCGGATCGTTGACCGCGAGCCCCTTCACATTACGCGCGATCCGCTTATTGAGCCCGGTCAGCACCTTGCCAGGCCCACATTCTATAAACACTTGCGCCCCCAGACCAATCATGGATTCGATACAGCTCGTCCAGCGCACGGGACAGTACAACTGTTCGACCAGACGCGTGCGCAGGGTCTCGACATCCGCATGCGCCTGCGCATCGACATTTTGGATAACGGTATAACGCGGTGCCTTGAGGTCAATTTCCTTCATTGCCTGCTCGAGCCGTTCGGCCGCAGGCTTCATCAGGGCACAGTGCGACGGCACGGATACCGGCAATGGCAGCGCCCGCTTGGCCCCTGCTTCCTGGCAAAGGGCAATGGCGCGATCGACCGCCGCCTTCTGGCCTGCGACGACGACCTGGCCAGGCGCATTGTAGTTGACCGCGGAAACCACTTCACCCTGGGCAGCATCACGACAGGCTATTTCGACTGCATCGTCATCGAGGCCAAGAATCGCCGCCATGGCCCCCTGACCTGCCGGCACGGCTTCCTGCATGGCTTCGCCGCGCAGCTTGACCAGGCGAACGCCTTCGGCAAACCCCAGCGTACCGGCGCAAACCATTGCGCTATACTCGCCCAGGCTATGACCAGCCATGGCGACAGGACGCGGCCCTTCGAGCTCCTGCCAGACGCGCCAGATAGCCACGCTCGAGGTCAACAGCGCCGGCTGGGTGCACGCCGTCGCGTTCAAGGCCTCCTCGGGGCCTTCCTGAACCACATTCCACAGGTCGTACCCCAGCGCATCGGACGACTCTTCGAACGTCGTCCTAACCACGCTGTAGCGCTCGGCCAGCTCCCGCAACATGCCAATATGCTGGGAGCCCTGTCCCGGAAACACGAGGGCCAGGGATTGGGTCATGACATTCACCTTTCAGGATGGAAATTCATCGGGTTTCGACAGCGTTGGCGAACCTCTATCCCTTGGACCGCTCGCGACCCACGGGATAGAGGACCGTTGCCCCAGCTCGCGCTCAAGCAGGCATGGCAAATTGATCCTGACCTCTTGAACCGCCCTGGAGACTGCACAGGCAAACCCCTGAGCCTCGGCACGACCATGGCTCTTGACGACGATGCCCGACAGCCCGAGCAGGCTTGCACCATTGTAGCGCACCGGGTCAAGCTGCCGTTTCAAGCGCAAGAGCGCCGGTTTCGCCAACATACCGACCAGACGACTGCCCCAGTGAGCACCGAATGTCGCCTGGACACGCTCGATGAGCATGCGCGCCAGACCTTCACTGGACTTGAGGACGATATTGCCCACGAAACCATCGCACACCACGACATCGGCCTTGCCACTGAAAAGGCCGTCGCCCTCAATGAAACCGATATAGTTCAAGTCATTACCGAGGCTGCGCAACCATTCATCGGCCTGCCGCACATTGGCCGGCCCCTTGGTCGCTTCGACCCCGACATTGAGCAGAGCGACTCGTGGTTTTGCCAAGCCATCGACACAACGCGCCGCCACTTCGCCCATCACCGCAAACTCGACAAGCCGTTGCGCAGACGACTCAATGTTCGCCCCCATATCGAGCATGTAGCAGCGTCCGCCACCCCGCGTCGGAATGGCGGTACTGATGGCCGGCCGTGGAATACCTGCCACTGTGCCCAGTGCTCGGCGAGACAACGCCATGAGCGCCCCGGTATTGCCAGCACTGACCCCCGCGGCCGAGTTACCTGTCGCCACATCCTCAAGCATCAAGGCCAGGCTGGTACCATGCGACGAACGCAGTGCAGCGGAAGGCTTCTGGGCTTGCGAGATGACATTTGGCGCATGAACCAGAGCCAGACGAGATTCTGCCCTGCGCAAGCGCAAGGGCAGTTGATCGAGTTCGGCTTGCAGGGTATCGACGGGGCCGAATAGACGCAGCGTCAATTCGGGATGCAGTTGCAAAGCCTCGGCAGCCCCCCTGACGGTGGCGCGGGGACCCAAGTCCCCGCCCATCGCGTCGATGGCGATTTGCACGATCAGCCAGCAAACCTTGCCCGAGCAGGCGCCGACTTAAGCGTCGACGACCTTGCGACCGCGGTAGAAGCCATCCGAGGAAACGTGGTGGCGACGATGCGTCGTGCCGGTTTCCTTGTCCTGGGACAGGGTCGGTGCAGACAGCGCATCGTGACTACGACGCATGCCACGCTTGGAACGGGTCTTGCGGTTCTGTTGAACTGCCATGAGATATCACTCCAGAGTGTATCGAGGTTGTATTACCGTTTGTCCTTCAACTTGCGCAATACGTCGAAGGGGCTTGCAGCCGGCGTATCCGAGCCTTCAGAGGCCGTACCGCTGGTCAGCTGATCGCGCGAGACGGAGCATTCCGCCTCGTCGTGGTATACCACCTGCGGCAGGCTGAGGATCAATTCATCCTCCAGCACAGCCAGCAGGTTGAGCTGTTCGTTTTCCACCACTACCGGCTCGTAGGCATTGGGCAACTCTGCCGCCACGACATCACTGGTGACGATCCCTAGCTGGAAGCGGCTCTCGACAGTCACCGGCATCGGCTCCAGGCAGCGCCGACAAGCCAGATCGACACCCGCCTTGAGCCAGCCATCAATGAAGCGGCGGCCTTGGGCATCGATGCCAAAATCCAGGCGAACCTCACAAGCGCCTTGCTGCTCGCCAACCTCTTCTTCGAGACGAGGCATGCTGTCGAGGGGCACATAACCCTCGAGGCGTTCGGCATTTGCGGCAAGCCGGTACGGCTCGACCTGTAGGGGAAGTCTAGTGGTCAACATAGGCGCGCAATAATAGGGATTCCCCCGGGCACTGTCAAAGCGGTGCGCACCTCATTCTGTACAGCACGACCTCACCCACGGCAGACTGCTTACGAAAACCCGTTGAAACAGGGAGTTAATCCACATGAGCGAATCTCCTCGCCTGGTCCTCGCATCAGGGTCACGCTGGCGTCGCCAGCTCCTCGACCGCCTGCAGATCCCCTACCTGTGGGCCAGCCCTGACATCGACGAGTCACCCCTGCCAGCAGAGACGCCAGAAGCCCTGGTACATCGCTTGTCACTGGCCAAGGCACAACGACTGGCAGAGGCCTTTCCTCGCCATCTCATTATCGGCTCGGATCAGGTCGCCATTTTCAACGGAAACATACTGGGCAAGCCGGGCAACGTCCAGGCAGCGCGAGAGCAGCTGACACGCTTTTCAGGTCAGCGCGTCCGCTTTCTCACGGGCCTGGCCCTGCTGGACACGGCGAATGGCTGTCACCGCTCATGCCATGAGCGCTACGATGTGGTATTCAGGAGCTTGAGCGCCCGGGAAATCGACAGCTATGTCGCTCGCGAACGCCCCTTGGACAGCGCCGGCAGCTTTCGCATGGAAGGCCTGGGCATAACGCTGTTCGAACGCCTGGAAGGCAACGATCCCAATGCACTGATAGGCCTCCCCCTGATCCGGCTATGCAGCATGCTGCGCGACGCCGGACTGGATCCACTGGGACCACACCCCTAAGGAAGTTCGTAGCGTACAGGCGAACTTGCCTGCGGAACACCGAGCCATTGTGCGGCTACCCGCCCAAACTGGCGCGATAGCTTTTCGAACGGATCGAGCCCTGGCGTGTAATCGCGGGTACGCACCTCGCCGAGCCGTTCCCTGGCGAGCTGGTCGAGACTTTTCAGCCCATCCACCAACCCCAGCGCCTGCGCCTGCTCCCCGGTCCAGACCAGGCCGCTGAAGAGCCTGGGGTCGTCGGCGAGCCTGTCCCCGCGACCGACCTTGACGTCCTCGATGAACTGCTGATGCGTCGTCTCCAGCACCTGTTGCCAGAACTGGCGCTGGTCCGGCGCAATGTCACTGAACGGGTCAAGAAACGCCTTGTTTTCGCCTGCCGTGAAGACCCGGCGCTCTACCCCCAGGCGCTCGATCGCTTGCTCCAGTCCGAAACCGGCATAGATCACACCGATCGATCCAACCATGCTGGCCGGCGCGGCATAAATGTCGTCGGCTGCCGCCGCCATGTAATACGCCCCGCTGGCACCGATATCCTCGATAATGGCGTAGACCGGCTTATCCCCAGCGTCACGGATCCGGCGAATTTCCTGATAGACACGCTGCGACTGCACGGGGCTGCCCCCGGGGCTGTTGATGCGCACCACGACGGCGGCCGTCTCGGGGCTGCTCCAGGCACGCCGCAGCCCCTCGATGATACGATCGGCGTTGGCCTCGGCCTCGGCATCGATCACGCCTTCGACACGCACCACACCAAGATGCTGGCCGATCGGCGACGGCGTCATGTCAGCCAGGAATAGGCTGTAGATGCTCAACGAGAGGGAGGCCAAAATCAGCGCAGCGAAGAAAAAGCGAAAGAATAGTTTCCAGCGTCGCGAACGCCGTTGCTCGGTTAGCACACCCTCAATCCAGCGGTCCATCATCTCTAGCTGCGCCAGCCGCTGACGTTCGCGCAGGGTATCGGCATCGTCACGCCCCGAGGACGGCACTGCACCCTGCTCTAGCTGGGCGTCAGCCTCCTCACGACTCACCTCGGGCCCCTCGGTCCATTGGTCGTAACGTTTATCGTCGCTCATCTACGCCTCGATCACCTGTCAGGAATGCAACCACTCGATCAGTTCGGAAAAATTGCCGGCACTGAACACCGGCCGGCTCAGCGCCAGGCGCTCTGCGGCATGAACACCGTAGGTGACCGCCAGACGATCCATGCCCAGCGCACGCGCCATCTCCATGTCATATTCGCTGTCGCCCACCATCAGCGCCTCGTCAGCAGCCACCCCTGTCTCGGCAAGCAACTCCTGCAACATGCGGGGATGCGGCTTGGATAGCGTCTCGTCGGCAGTGCGACTGGCATGAAACCACCCGCCAGCCCCCGTTGCTTCGAAGACGCGTTTCAATCCCCGCCGACTCTTGCCCGTTGCCACGGCCAGGCGCAGGGCAGGGTTGCACCGTAGACGGCGAATCCCCTCCTCTACTCCCTCGAAGAACGACAGGGGAGTCTGTTCCGCGGCCACAAAATGCCGGGAGTAATGCTGGCGCATCAGTTCGGCCTGAGCCGCTGGCATGCCGGGACACAGCTTGGCTATCGCTTCGGGCAGCCCTAGACCAATGATGTCACGCACGGCTTCATGTTCCAGCTCACGCCAGCCGACATCGCGGGCCGCTGCCTGCATACAGGCGACGATACGATGCTCCGAGTCCATCAGCGTCCCGTCCCAGTCGAAAATCACTAACCGGTAGCGGCTCCTTGCCTGACCGGCTGGCAGAGAAACGTCAACGCTGGTCACGGGCACGCTCCAGCACGGACTCGAGTTCACCCAAGGGAGCCTTGACGTGCACGGGCCTGCCACTATCGGGCTCGGGAAAGGTCAGGGCCACCGCATGCAGAAACAGGCGTTCGAGCCCGAACCTCGCTGCCAGGCGCTGCCCCTCGCGGGTGCCGTACTTGTCATCGCCAAGCAATGGGTACCCGGCATGCGCGGCATGTACGCGAATCTGATGCGTCCTTCCCGTAATCGGCTCAGCCTCGATTAGCGTGGCATGACTGAACGTCTCGCGGACTGCAAAGCGGGTACGCGAGACCTTGCCCTGCGGGTCGACACGCACCCGCCGCTCGCCATTGCCGGCCTCGAAACGGTCGAGACGGGCACTGACATAATCGCGCCGCGCCGGCCAGCGACCCTGCACCAACGCGAGATACTGCTTGTCCATCTGGCGTTGCTTAAGGGCATTGTTCAGCGTCAGCAGGGCCTGTCGCGACTTTGCCAACAGCAGGCAGCCGGAGGTATCGCGATCGAGCCGATGAACCAGTTCTAGAAAATCAAGGTCCTCTCGGACCTGACGCAGCGCCTCGATCAGACCGATCTTCACTCCACTGCCGCCATGCACCGCCAAGCCGGACGGCTTGTTTATCACCAGCCAGCCGGGGCCCTCCACGAGCACACTACCCGCCAACAGGTTGCGCAGGTTGTCGCTGACTTCCCGCACTGCCTCTTCCGGTGCCAACCGCAATGGAGGTATTCGCACCATATCTCCCACGGCCAGACGATAGTCCGCCTTGACACGCTTCTTGTTCACCCGCACCTCGCCCTTGCGGACGATACGGTAGATCAAGCCCCGTGGCGCGCCCTTGAGGCGTGTATGCAGAAAATTGTCGATACGCTGCCCGGCCTGCGCATCGCCGATCTCGGCCCATTGAACTTCGCGACCCTCGGCCATCCCAATCCTCGTGAACGACACTGTAAACGCCACATCTTAACGCACTGGAGCCCCTGCTGCGCCAATTGCTGCGATGGGGCTTTACTGTTATATTCCGAACTCGCTCAAATGGGCATGAAATGCCTGTGTACAGCGCCCGCACGTCACACACGCGGGCCCGAGCGGAAGATACGGCGGCAAGGACAATACCTGTGTCGCCACGCAGTAGAACATTACGCCACGCCCGGGGTTCCAGGCGGCTCGCATGAGCCGCCCATGCACTACGGGAAGTCAAACACCGTGCCGGAGGCCGGCGTCGGCGAATCGAAAAATGCCAGGTGTCTGGCGGTAGTCCGCAGGGCCGGACGAGAACCAACGAACTCGCCGAAACACGTCCTGCCACCGCCGCGTACTCAACATGATCTTGCAGCGTTCGGCCTCATGCCGGACGTGGATGACGCATTCTCGACATGCGCTGAGCACAGCACGAGCACTAAGCGGTTCGCCGTCGTCGACGCCCAGGAGTCGCTGATTGGATTGGCGAGCGGAATGCGACACGAGGCGGCATGGAGCCAAGCGATCTGCATCATCGTGGATACGTCTGAATGGTTGCACGCCGCCCCTGCCGTTCTCCCTCGCCCCTCCAGCAGCGTTTCCTTCAGGCCGCCTTCCGGCGCCCTGAATAGCGAGACAACATGAAACGGATGCTCATCAATGCGACACAGCCCGAAGAGCTGCGTGTCGCACTGGTCGATGGACAACGCCTTTACGATCTGGACATCGAATCCGGTGCCCGGGAGCAAAAGAAAGCCAATATCTATCGCGGCAAGATCACCCGCGTCGAACCCTCCCTCGAAGCTGCCTTCGTCGACTTCGGCGCCGAGCGCCACGGCTTCCTGCCGCTGAAGGAAATCGCCCGCGAGTACTTCACCAAGGAGCCCAACGGTCGCCCCAACATCAAGGAAGTGATCAAGGAAGGGCAGGAAGTCATCGTCCAGGTCGACAAGGAAGAACGCGGCAATAAAGGGGCGGCGCTGACCACCTTTATCAGCCTGGCCGGTCGCTTTCTGGTATTGATGCCCAATAATCCTCGTGCCGGGGGTATCTCGCGTCGCATCGAAGGGGAAGAACGCACCCAGCTCAAGGACGCCATGGCACAGCTCACCCTGCCCGACCGCATGGGTGTGATCGTGCGTACCGCCGGTATAGGGCGCAGTGCCGAAGAACTGCAGTGGGATCTGGATTACCTGGTCCAGGTCTGGGAAGCAATCACCGAGGAAGCCGGCAAGCGCTCCGCCCCGTTCCTTATCTACCGCGAATCCAACGTCATCATTCGCGCCATGCGCGATTATCTGCGTCAGGATATCGGCGAAGTGCTGATCGACAGCCCCGAGGTCCACCAGGAAGCCCTGGGGTTCATCCGCCAGGTCATGCCTTCCTACCAGCAGAAGATCAAGCTGTACGCCGATGACGTACCGCTGTTCTCGCGCTTCCAGATCGAAAGCCAGATCGAGACCGCCTACCAGCGCGAAGTCAAGCTGCCTTCCGGTGGCTCGGTAGTGATCGACCACACCGAGGCGCTGGTCTCCATCGATATCAACTCGGCACGCGCCACGCGCGGCAGCGATATCGAGGAAACCGCCCTGCAAACCAACCTGGAGGCAGCCGACGAGATCGCTCGTCAGTTACGCTTGCGGGACATTGGCGGTCTGGTGGTGATCGACTTCATCGACATGTCGCCGGCCCGCAATCAGCGGGAAGTCGAGAATCGTGTACGCGACGCCCTCAAGCTGGATCGCGCTCGCGTACAGATCGGGCGAATATCGCGATTCGGGCTGATGGAAATGTCGCGCCAGCGTCTGCGCCCTTCGCTGGGCGAAACCAGCGGCGTAGTCTGCCCGCGCTGCGACGGCCAGGGCACCATTCGTGACGTTCGCTCCATGTCGCTGTCCATCATGCGCCTGATCGAGGAAGAGGCCATGAAGGAGCGTAGCGCACAGATTCGCGCCATCCTGCCAATCCCGGTCGCTACCTACCTACTCAACGAAAAGCGCTCCACGCTGGCCGACATCGAGCGACGCCAGGGCGTGCGTGTCGTGCTCCTGCCTAGCCCGGACATGGATACGCCGCATTACGATGTCCAGCGTCTGCGTGACGACCACCTGGAAGACGAGGACGAAGCCAAGTCCAGCTTCGAGCTTTCTACCGACACCGAGGTAGGCAAGGAGCCAGACAGCGCTTTTGGCAAGCCGATCCAGCGCACCGAAGCCGCTGTGAAGACGGTAGCCCATGCCGCGCCGGCCCCGGCATCATTGCAGCAGAGCGGGGAGCCGGAGACACCGGTATCGCCCCTGTCTCAGGCACCGAGCGGATTGCTGTCTCGCCTGTTCAAGGGTGTCAGCAAACTGCTGGGCGGGACCGAGGAAAGCGCCTCGTCAACGTCTTCACATCCCGCACAGCAAGCGACTGCCGCTGACGCACGTCGCCCCGCCCCGGCCAATGAAGACAGCGAGTCGCGCCAGTCTGGCCGCAATGCAGGCTCTCGCCGCCGCCGCGATAGTCGGGAAGACACACGCGAGGATAAACCCGCTGCGCGCAGCCCCCGTCAGGATGAAGACAGCCGTGGCGGCAAGTCTGGGCGTGGCAAGGGCGAAGGCAGGCCGCAGCGCAACAAGCCCCGCCAGGATGAGTCCCAAGCCGGTAACCGTCAGCCCGCCAAAGGCAAGAGCGAGAAAGCCGAAGGCAAGTCACAACGCGAGGAAACCAAAGCGCAGCGCGAAGAAGCCAAGCCGCGTGACGACAAGGACAACCGCAAGCCACAGGCTACCCCCGAACAAGCCAGCCAGGAAACTGCAGAGGGTGGCAATGGCAAGCCCAAGCGCACGCGCAACAACCCGCGCCAGCGCACACGCAAGCATGCCTTGAATCCTCAGTCGGTTGCCGAACAGGAACGTCTCCAGAGCGAAGCCGCTCAGGCTGATGCTGGCTCTAAGGAGTCTGCTGCACAGCCCACTTCCGAGCCGGCCGAGACTCATGCAGGAGCCGCTGAAAAAGGTGCGCAGACACCCAAGGCACAAGCCTCGCACGAGACGTCCGCCACGCCTGCCGAACCGCTGACTCAGGCAGTAACCGAAGAGAGCGATGACAGCGATGCGCCCAAGGTGGCTCCCACCGCAGAGCGTGCTGCCTTCGCCAAGCCACAGGCCGCTGAAGAAGCGAGCAGGAAACCACGCAATTCGCGCAGAAAGGGGCCACGTGCCGAACGCCAGGGTGAACAGAAGAAAAGCGCTGCCGCTCTTTCCTCTGATTCTAGCGGCGCAAAGGAGCCCAGCACTGCACCATCGACTGCCGAGACTCCTGTTGCAGCAGACAGCAATATGGCAACAGCTGCCGACGAAGCCCAGCAGAGTACGCCGACATCACCGGAAACCACGCAAGCGACCTCTGACGTGACTGCGTCTGACGATGCCAAGCCCAGCGTCGAACGCGAAAGCGAGGCATCGCCCAAGGCAGCGGCCAGCCAGGGCGCAACCGAGGAATCCCAAGGCGAACGTGCCACGGAGGCCACTGCAGCATCGGCTGCTGCGCGCCCTGACGACGCCGAATCTACCGAGGAGACGTCAACGGACACGCCTCACCCCCAGGAACGCCGTCGGCGTCGCCGCGCCCATAACGACCCGCGCGAACAGCGCCGGCAACAACAGAGCCAGACCGAAAACAGCCAATAGGCCTACGGTCTAGGGAACCAACGCCAAGCGCCCGCAGTCTTTACTGCGGGCGCTTGCTTTTATCATTCTCTTTGATACCGATCAGGCCAGGATGCGGCGATTCAGGAAGGCGACCAGTGCACGGATCAGATAGCCCCGATCCTTGCTGCCTGCCGTTTCGCGAATCGAGTGCATGGCCCACTGTGGCACGCCAACATCCAGTGTGGGCACGCCGAGTTCCGTTGCAGTAATTGGCCCAATCGTGCTCCCGCAGCCCATGTCGGCACGAGTCACGAACGTCTGAACCGGTACGCCCGCTTCGCGACAGATGTCGCGGAACAGCGCTGACGTTGCACTGTTGGTCGCGTAGCGCTGATTGGCATTCACCTTGATCACCGGACCGCCGTTGATAGAGGGCCCATGAGCGGCATCATGCTTGTCGGCAAAGTTGGGATGCAGCGCATGTGCGTTATCGCAGGAAATCAATCGTGATGCCTGGATCAGGCGAACCCAGCCGTCTTCGCTGCCATCGCCAAGCTGGGCATGCACCCGGCGCAGCACGTCGACGAGAAATGGCCCCTGTGCCCCTGACGTACTGGCGCTACCGACCTCCTCGTGGTCGGTGGCTACGAGTATTGCCCCTTGCGAGCCATCGCAGTCCAGCAGGGCTTCCAGCCCGATGAAACAGGACAGCAGGTTGTCAAGGCGGGCACTGGCGATAAGTTCGCCTTCGATGCCAATCCGTGCGGGAGGCTGGGTATCGTAGAGACAGAGCTCGAAGTCGAGGATGTCGATATTTTCCAGCTTGTGCTGTTCATACAGCCAACGCTTGATAAGTCGCTGCAGATCGTTATGCTCACCGCCTTGGAGGAAGACGGGAGCCATCTGGGTCTGGGCATTCAGGGCTCGCCCATTGTTGGCTTCACGATCCAGATGGATCGCCAGGCTCGGTACCGTCGCCACGGGACGATCGACGTTGAGCAGCACGCCTTGCAAGCGACCATCGTCACGTCGCACATGCACGCGCCCGGCCAGGCCGAGGTCGCGGTCGAACCAAGGGGCCAGCAGTGCGCCACCGTAGACTTCAACGCCCAACTGCATCCAGTCGCGGCCAACGATCGGAGCATTGGGCTTGAGACGCAACCCAGGGCTGTCAGTATGTGCTCCGATCATGCGCAGTGCCTCGAGGCCGCTCTCGGGCAATTGCAGGGCAATGATCGACGAGTCGTTGCGTGTCACGACGATCCGGTCTCCCGGCGAGAGCGACCATGACTGGGTCTCGTCGATATGCCGGTAACCGGCCTGCTCGAGACGTGCCACCATGTTCGCTGTCGCATGCCAGGGGGTCGGAGAGCGCTGCAGGAAAGACAACAACCGTTCGAGCGTGGGATCGTGGGGCATGTTTATCCTCGTAAGGGTCTGTGTATGGCGACACAGGCTGCTACAATGGCTGGCCGGCGTCCATGCATCGCCTGCGTCGGTCACTTAGGGAAATGAGTGTACATGAATCCGGGAGTGCTTCTATTGATGAGCCTGACAGCAGCCACTCGGCGCGCTTTCTTTGTTTCGTTTCTGGCCGTATCGAGTACTCCGGCACTTGCGGACCTCAGCCCTACCGATGACCAGCGTCAGGCCGCGGTCGAGGTCGTAGAATCGCTTCGGTATGGACATTATGCCGATGTCGAGCTCAACGATGCGTGGTCGCAGCGCGCGTTCGACCAGTTTCTCGATGTTCTCGACTCCCAGCGCGCCTATCTCGTCCAGCGCGACATCAACCGCTTCAGCGACTTGCAGACGCACCTCGACGACGCCGTCGAGGAAGGCGAGCTCGAGCGCGTCTACGAATTCTACAACCTGTACCAGCAGCGTGTGGAAAGCCGCCTGGAGTGGCTCATCGACGAGATCGATGCCGGCCTGGATTACGATTACACCAGCAATGAGCGCCTGGCCATCGAGCGCGGTGACGAGCCATGGTCCGGTAATGAATCGGCGCTGGATACGCTGTGGACGAAGCGTCTCAAGAACGCTGCTCTCTCCCTTGAACTGAGTGGCCAGACAACGGAAGCGATCGAAGAGACCCTGCATGATCGTTACGCCAGCCAGTTGTCACGCATTCGCCAGACCAACCCCGAAGACGTGTTCGGGCTGTTCATGGCGGCCGTGACCAGCACCACCGATCCTCATACCGAATACCTGTCTCCGCGCCAGGGGGAGTCGTTCGACATCCAGATGCGGCTGTCGCTCGAAGGTATCGGTGCCCTGCTTCAGACCGAGGGCGAATACGTGAAGGTTTCCAGCCTGGTCCCCGGCGGGCCGGCCGACAAGAGCGGCCTGCTGCAACCTGCCGACAGGATCGTCGGCGTCGGCCAGGGCGATGAGGGGGAAATCACTAACGTGGTAGGCATGCGCCTCGACGAAGTGGTCGACCTGATCCGTGGTCCCAAGGGCTCGACCGTGCGCCTCGACATCGTCCCGGCCAAGGCCGTCGATGTGACGCGCTCACATGTCATCGAGATCGTGCGTGATACCGTCAAGCTGGAAGATCAGGCCGCCAGCAGTGAAGTCATCACGGTAACGCGGGACGATGGCGAGCATCGCATCGGTGTGATCGACATCCCGACTTTCTATGTTGATTTCGACGCGTGGCAGGCTGGCGAGGAAGATTATCGAAGCACTACCCGGGACGTGGCCAAGGAGATCGAAAAACTCAAGGCGGCTGGCGTGGAAGGCATCGTGCTCGATCTACGCAACAATGGCGGCGGCGCACTGCAGGAAGCCAACTCGTTGATCGGCCTGTTCATCGACCGCGGACCGACCGTTCAGGTGCGTGACGCCCAGGGGCGTATCAGCCTCTATGGCGATACCGACAGTGGCAGTCTCTATACAGGTCCGCTGGCGGTGCTGGTCAATCGCCTGTCGGCCTCCGCCTCGGAAATCTTCGCCGGGGCGATTCAGGATTACGGTCGCGGTCTTGTGCTCGGCAGCCGTACCTTCGGCAAGGGCACGGTGCAAACACTCAACGATTTGAGCCATGGCCAGATCAAGCTGACCCGAGCCAAGTTCTACCGCATCACGGGCGAAAGCACTCAGCACCGTGGGGTCTACCCCGACCTGCTGTTCCCCAGCCTGGTCGATCCGGACGTGATCGGCGAAAGCAGCCTGGAGAATGCCTTGCCGTGGGATACGGTTCGCTCCGTGCAGTACCGTCAGTACGGTGAGCCCAAGCGCTATCTGGAAACGCTGGAAAACCTGCATGAAGCGCGTATCGACCAAGAGCCCAATTTCACTTACCTGGAACGTCAAGCCTCGTTGATCAAGCAGCTTCGCGAGCAACAGACCTCGATCAGTTTGAATCGTGAGCAACGTCAGCGTGAAATGGATGCCCAGGAGGGCGAGCAGCTTTCCCTGGAAAACCAGCGACGCCAAGCCCTGGGCCTGGATCCGCTGGAAAACTGGATCGACGCCCGTGAGGAAGAGTCGACACAGGCCAACCAGGAGGAGGATGGCGAGCCCATCGATCGGGCACAGATCGTCGAAAGCGCCGAGATCCTCCTCGACTACGCTCGCTTGTCACAGACCGAGGCGGCATGACCTTTCTCTGTCTCGTCCGGCCACCACCGGGCGAGACATCGTTTGTGCTGGCCAGGAGGGCCAATGCATTCCCGCTGCCTGTTCGTCCTGCTGATACTGCTTCTCTGCGGGCCGACTCCCGTATTGTCCGATACACCAGCCTGCCCTACTGATACCCCTCGACAGCTTCACCACGCCCTCGAGCGCCTCCAGGCACAATTGGCGCACTGGGACGAAGCCTACTATCAGCGTGGCGAGCGACTGGTCGAGGATGGCGTCTACGATGCCGCCAAGCGACGCCAGCAACACTGGCGCACCTGCCTTGGCCTGACGTCACAGCCCGCGCCGACACCTGCTCCACCCGCACCCGCCGATGACGGCATTGCCCACCCTATCGTCCAGACCGGCTTGCACAAGGCCGATTCCCGCCAGGACGTGGCCAACTGGCTCAGTGCACACCAGCAACGCTCCTTGTGGATTCAACCCAAGGTCGATGGGGTCGCAGTGACATTGGCGTACGACAATGGCCGCCTGACCGCGGCGATCAGCCGTGGCGATGGCGTGCGCGGCCAGAATTGGCTGGCACAAGCCAGCCAGATCCCGGCTATCCCTGCACGACTCGAGGGTGCGCCGCCCCGCGTGGTGCTGCAAGGCGAGCTTTACCTGAAACGTGAAGGCCACGTTCAGGCCGAGGATGGTACGGCAGGCGCTCGCTCGGCCGTGATCGGTCTCATGGCGCGTCAAACTCTAAGCTCCAGCGATGGACGACGCATCGGTCTGTTCGCGTGGGATTGGCCCGACGGCCCCGAGGCCATGCCAGAACGCTTGGCCAGGCTGGCGAACTGGGGCATGGATACCGCCGTCTATACCCTGCCCGTTGCGAGCCTTGCCGAGGTGGCTGAACAACGCGATACCTGGTATCGCGCCTCCCTGCCCTTCGCCACTGACGGCATCGTCGTGCGTCAGGAGCAACGTCCGCCCTACGACACCTGGTTGGCCCAACCGCCCGACTGGGCGCTTGCCTGGAAACATCCGGCCCGACAGCGCCTGGCACAGGTCGAGGCCGTCGATTTCACCATTGGCCGCACGGGGCGTATCACACCTGTAGCGCGACTGCAGCCGATTGAATTGAACGATCGCACGGTTAGCCGGGTCAGCCTCGGCTCGATGGATCGCTGGAGGAAACTCGATATCAGGCCGGGTGATCAAGTGCTGGTCCGCCTGGCTGGCCTGACCATTCCCCATCTGGACTCGGTCGTGCTTGCCACGTCTCCCCGGCCGGACATCGCGGTACCTGACGAAACCATGTACGGACCGCTTACCTGCTTGACCCTGACCCCGGCATGCAAAGCGCAGTTCCTGGCACGCCTGGAGTGGCTGGGAAGCGATGATGGCCTGGGCATGACCGGCATCGGCCCGGCAACCTGGCAACAACTGGTCGAGTACGGCCTCATCGACGACCTGCTGGATTGGCTGACCGTGGACAAGGCCCAGCTCCTGACAATGCCGGGCGTTGCCGACGCACGGGCCGATGCTTGGCTCACCAGCTTCCGCCAGGCTCGCCAGCGCCCCGCGACACGTTGGCTGCAGGCGCTAGGCGTGCCGTCGCTGCCTGCTACCGTATATGACACATGGGCTGGCAACCTGAACTTATCGGCCCTGCAGGCCCGCGACGCGCATGAGTGGCAGCAATACCCTGGCATCGGCAAGGTGAGAGCGGCTCGTCTCGAGGCCTTCTTCAACCACCCGGCCATAGAGACAATGCTGCGCCGCCTGAACAAGGAGCAGATTCTCACAGGCGCCCCATCTTCCTCCCAGGCCGACCTTATGTGGCAGAGTGGCTAGGTATCAGGCACCGGTATCCGAGGCCCTAACATTCCCTGCACTATCGAGCGGGCATCCCTGGGCGTTTCTCGCCACGTCATCTGCCTGGGCATTGGGGCACTCGCCGATATCCCGCATGACATAGTCGACCATGGTCAACGTCAACATGATTGCCAGCCACATTACCCCTGCCAGCGCAAAGACACGCAGCAGATTGTTCGCTACTCGCAGCCCCATGAAAAATGACAGGATCAACGAGGCCATAATCGATGCGCACAGCAAGCTGAACAGATGCCCCATGAGTCCCGACACCAGCTTTGTTGCCGCGACACTTCCTCCCAGCACGATCAGGTAGGCTCCCCAGGCGAGCACGGGCGCCTTGACGTCCCTCATGTTGCAGCCCTCCTATGCACGCAGCAGGTACTGGGTCGTGAAGATGAAAACCCAGACAACATCCACGAAGGCCCAATAAAGCCCGTTGATCTGAATCTGACGTCCCAGACGCGATGGATCTCGCCAGCGCCACGTGAACACGACCATCACGCTCAGCGTGACCAGTCCCAGGCTCATATGCACCGCATGCAGCCCGGTCAGCACGTAGTAGAAATTGAAGAACATCTCGGCCCGATCGGGGTGCGCTCCAGGATACTCGAAGGCCAGCCCCAGGATCGGCATCAGCTTTTCGGTGTATTCGTGATGCCACTCGTAGCCCTTGATGCCCAGAAAGACCACACCGATCCCGATCGTGACGAACAGGAATGCCAGAGTCTTACGCCGCTGCCCGGCATTCACGGCCCGCTCCGCCAACGCCATGAACAGGCTACTGGTCACGAGTAATGCCGTATTGAACGTGCCCAGCTTCAGGTCCAGATGTGTCGCCGCCTCAGCGAACACCTCGGGGTAAGCGAAACGGTAGACGGTGAAGGCCGTGAATATGCCGCCGAACAGCATCAGCTCGGTAGCCAGAAAGATCCACATGCCCATCAGGTCCGCCTGACGCTGCTGGGTCAGGTCGTCGAACTGCTCGTCGGGCGCCGCCTTACTTGTTGTCGATGGTGTCGTAGTCATAAGGAGGACCTGTCACGGTTTGCGGCTCCAGGAAGTTGTGCTTGGGGGGTGGCGAATCCGTACGCCACTCGAGTCCGGCGGCTCGCCATGGGTTGGGCGGTGCCCGTTTACCCCAGCGCAGCGACCAGAGCAGATAGACCAACGGCAGCAAATAACCAATAGCCAGCACCCCGGCACCTAGCGAAGACATGACATGCAATATCTGGAAGTCTTCAGGATAGGTCTGGTAGCGCCGTGGCATGCCGGCATAGCCCATCAGGTACTGCGGAAAGAAAGTCAGGTTGAAGCCAATGAACAAGGCCAGCGCGGCTACCTTGGCCCAGATTTCCGGATACATGCGTCCGGTCATCTTCGGCCACCAGAAATGCAGGCCCCCCAGATAGGCGGTGACCATGCCGCCAACCATGATGTAGTGGAAGTGTGCGACAACGAAATAGGTGTCATGCACATGCACATCGACAGCCAGCGATGCCAGGAAGATACCGGTGAACCCACCTATCGTGAACAGGCCGACGAAGGACAGCGCATAGATCATCACTGCCGAGAAGATCAGCTTTCCCTTGTACAGGGTGGCCGTCCAGTTGAAGGTCTTGATGGCCGAAGGCAGCGCCACCAGGAAGGTGAAGAACGAGAACATCAACCCCGCGTACAGGCTCTGGCCCGACACGAACATGTGATGCCCCCAGACCAGGAAGCCGAACACGGTGATCGCCAGGATCGATATGGCCATGCCGTGATAGCCGAACACCGTCTTGCGCGAGAAACAGGTGATCAGCTCGGAAACCACTCCCATCCCAGGCAGTATCATGATGTAGACGGCGGGATGCGAGTAGAACCAGAACAGATGCTGGAACAGGATCGGGTCGCCGCCCAGGGCGGGATCGAAGATGCCGATGCCTAGCATGCGCTCGAGGATCAGCAGGATCAGCGTGGCGGAAAGCACCGGTGTTGCCAGCACCATGACCAGGCTGGTGGCATAGTTGGCCCACACGAACAGCGGCAGGCGGAACCAGGTCAATCCCGGCGCGCGCATCTTGTGCGTCGTGACGATGAAGTTGATGCCGGTCAGGATTGACGAGAACCCTACCACGAATACCCCGGTCAACGCCGCTACCACCGCCCGGTCGGCATATTGGGTCGAATAGGGCGTATAGAACGTCCAGCCGGTATCCACCCCGCTGGTAATCACCGCCGCGATGGTGAACACTCCGCCGATGGTATAGATGTACCAGGAAATGATGTTGAGCTTGGGAAAGGCCAGGTCCTTGGCACCGACCATCAATGGCAGCAGGAAATTGCCCAGTGTGTTGGGGATGGACGGTATCAGGAAGAACCACACCATCACCACGCCATGAATAGTGAACAACTGATTATAGGCATCGGCGCTGACCACGTCGCCCTCGGGCGTTATCAACTCAAGGCGAATAACCAGCGCCGCAAGCCCCCCCAGAAAGAAGAAGGCCGTGATGGAGACCGTATACAGCCAGGCGACCCGCTTGTGGTCGGTCGTGAACAACCAGTCGCGAAGCCGCCACCCACGACTCAGGTAGCTTTCGCTGGCTTGATTGGCCGCGGCTTCGCTCATCGACTTTCTCCTTCGTTTTCCTTGACCGATTCCTTGACCCAGTCGCCGGGCTGCAGGGACTTGATATAGGTCACGATGCGCAAGATATCTTCCTCCGAAAGTTGTCCGGCAAAGCTCGGCATGATCGGTTCGTACCCTGCCGCGATATGCTTGTCAGGCTGAAGGATCGAGTCGCGAATATAGGCTTCATCGGCCAGGATCACTTCGCCGCTGTCGAGTGCCACGCTGCGCCCGTAGAGTCCATCCAGCGAGGGAGCACGTGCATTCGACTTGCCCATGTGACAGCCGCTGCAGCCATGTGCCTGGAAAAGCTGCTTGCCGGCACTTGCCAGTGTTTGTCCCGAGCCCTGACGGGTCAGCCAGGCCTGGTAGTCGCCCCGATCCATGACCACCACCTTGCCCAGCATGCGCGAGTGGAAGCTGCCACAGTACTCGGCGCAGAACAGCCGATACTCCCCCGGCTCGGTGGCCTTGAACCAGGCCGTCTTCTCGGTGCCGGGCACGACATCGCGCTTGAGACGGAACGCGGGCACGAAAAAGCTGTGAATCACGTCCTGCGACGTGACCCGCAACCGAATGACCTCATCGACAGGCACGTGAATCGCATTGATCTCTCGGGTACCGTCGGGATGCTGAATCTTCCACATCCACTGCTTGCCGATGACATCGATGGTCATGGCCGGCTCAGGCCCGCGATAGCTATCCAGATATAACGTGGTAGCCCAGGCGAAGAAGCCCATGAACGCCACCAGCATTGCCGCGAGAACGGCGATCTCGACACGGTTCTCGGTACGCGTGGAGGGCAGGTTGGAACGATCGGCCGCCTTGTTACCCGCCCGATAGCGAAAGCCGAAGAAGGCAATCAGTCCCACGACCATCAACAGGATGATGGCGCTCGCCCCCACCAGCGCGAAGTAAAGGTGATCGAGCTGCCCGGCATGCTCGGTCGCCTGCGTCGGGATCAGATGCAGCCCTTTTTCCACCTCGGGTAGATAGGGCGCTACCTCGTCATTCATTCCCTGCCTCCTGTCCGCCCCTGGGATCGACGATCCCCCCCCGGTTCCGCAACGGCCCGGGCGGCCGGGACGTTCACCCTCGTCTGGCTACTGGCCTCCCCGCCCTTTCCGACCGGCGGCTCCACCAGACCCACACCTTGATCGGCATGGGTTTCTTGCTCGGGGAGTCCGCGTTGGACCAGCAACTGCATGGCTCGCTCGATCGGCATATGCACGCGTCCCGACTCTCGGTCGATCCAGCCCAGGCCATGGAGTTGCTCGCTCACCTCCTGGTTGAAGACAGCCAAGTCCGCCTTGGGAGAGGCTTGCAACTGCGGCACCTCGGGAATACTGGCGGGCACTGGATCACCGGCAAACGGATTAGGTGGATAAGGCACCTCCTCCCATACCGAAGCCATGAGAATCCATAGCGCCAGCAGGCAAAGCGGTATGAAACCGGCCATGAATGCCATGAACAGCACGGGAACACGCGCCGGCACATCGCTCTGCTCGTGCCCCGCCGTAGGGTTGGATGATTCACTCATTGCGCGCCTCCTGATGTTCAAGGCTCCGCCCGATCACCCAGACAAAACCGCCTCCTATCGCTACCAGCGCCGCCGGGACCAGCCAGGACTGGGTCGCCCGCCACTCCTCGAAGGCAGGCAGGACCATCCACTGTGTCTGCAATACGTAGCCGACAAGACAGATGCCGGTGGCAATACGCAGCCATCCCGGGCTCTGTTTGGCAGACGTCGACAACAGAATGGCGAAGGGAATCAGCAGGAAGAGAACGAAGGACATGCGACCGATCCACTGCCAGTTGCCCTCGGCACGGTGGATGTACCAGATGATCTCGTCAGGAATATTGCCCGACCAGATAACGATCAGCTGCGAGAATCCCATGAATGCCCAGCTCAACAACACCGCCAGCCAGATGTTGGCGATATCCTTGCGGACAGCCGGCGTGACACGCGGCGCCAGAATCCACAACCCCAGCGCCATGCCACTGGCCGCCATTGCACAGATCCGTTCCAGACCGAACACATCCGAATAAAATTCGGGTTCCAGCGACATGTACCAGTCGGTGGAGAAAAAGGTCAGGGTGAACACCCATAGAATCAGCCCTGGTGCTGCGATGGATCTGGCAAGGCGAGACTTGAAGGCCAGCAGCCAGGCCAACCCCAGCCAGACGACGAAGTAGACAATCCAGCGCACGAGCAAAAAGGGTTCATTGAGGTAGAGCAGCTTGCGACGCACAACCTCGGGCAGTTCGCTCGGGGGGCGCGTCCAGGAAAACAGCTCGTCGACGCCGAACAGCACGGGCAACATCGCCAGGGCAAACAGTGGCATGGTGAATGTCAGTGCCCGCCAGACTCCCTGGCTGGCCTGCCCCCAGGCGCCGCCGGTCATGGCGAAGGTCATCAGCACGGCAGCGGCACCCAGCGGCAATGCTCCCCAGGTCAGTGATGCCACCAACCAGCTGCGCAGGAACGCCGTCCAGTCGTATAAGGCCCCAACGAGGCATATAACCAGGGCCACCAGGCCGATGATCGGTACCAGTGGTCTCGTCATTGATGGCCCTCCTCTGCCGATGTCGCGGTTCCTGCCGCTGCCGGGTCGTCCTGATCCAACTGGGCTCGTTGTTCCTCCGTCAAATCATCGAGACGGGCATACTGTGAAAGCTGCAGGGCCTGGATATAGGCGGCAATGGCCCAGCGATCCTGCGGCGGAACACGATCGGCATAGGAATACATCACGCCATAGCCATCGGTAATGACGTCATAAAAATGGCGCAGCGGCGCATTGCGCAGGCGGTCGGTATGAAACGACGGCGGCGCCGGAAAGCCGCGCTGCACGATCATGCCGTTGCCGTAGCCGGTGCGCGCATGGCAGGGCGAACAATAGACGTTGAACTGTGCCTGCCCCCGCTCCAGCAGTTCGCGTGTCAACGGCATGGGCAAATTGTCCGACACGGTCAGCTCGACCGGCGCATCGCGAGGGACGGTGCCGGCCACGGGCTGGCGCGCCGATTGGTTATCAGGCCAGCGTGGTGCGGCTTCGTAGGTCTCGAACTTGGGCTGGTTGGTCATTGGCTCCTGATCGCAGCCAGACAACAATATGCCCAACCCGACGAGTAACCCCAGATACCCGGCCAGGCGACTCATTCCGGGACCTCCCACACCTCGACCGCAGCCAGTTCACGCAGACGCTCTACCGTTCTGCCTCCGGCATAACGGCTATCGTGACGACTCACGATCAAGAAGAAGCCATCATCCGTGGCGCGCTCGAACTCGCTGATGTTGAAGGCTGGGTGATAGGGTCTGGGCAAGCGATTGCCGAAGAGCATGGCCACGGCTGCACCCAGTACGGCAAATAGCAGCCCGAACACGAACGCGGGTATCAGAAACGCCGGCCAGCTATGCAGCGGCTTGCCGCCCACAACGAAGGGATAGCTCAGTACGCTGGCATACCACTGCATGAAATAGACGCCAGCCGCCCCGAGAATGGCCGCCGCCAGCGACAGGATCGGCACCCAGCGCGGCTTGAACGCCATGGCCTCGGTCAGGCCTTCTACCGGGTACGGTACGCAAGGCTCGAGCTCACGGTAGCCAGCCTTGCGCATCTGTTTTACAGCCTCGACCAAGGCTCCGGCCGTTTCAAAGCGAGCCATGACGCCATACTCCTCAGCCATCGTTGCCTCCCTTGTTACGCTTGGCGATGAGTCCACGCATGTCATGGAGCGAAATCAACGGCATGATGCGTACGAAGACCAGCAGCAGCACTCCGAACACACCCAGCGATCCAATGTAGACGGCCCAGTCCCAGGCTGTCGGCCAGGCCTCGCCCCAGGCCGAGGGCATGTAATCCGCATGCGTCGAGGTGAAGACGATCTGGAAGCGCTCCAGCCACATGCCGATGTCGCTGGTGATCGCCAGACACAGCATGGCAATCGGCGATCGGCGCACCCGCCTGAACCACAGCAACTGCACCAGCACCACGTTGCAGACGATCATGCTCCACCAGGCCGGCGCATAGGGCCCGGTCCAGCGGTCGATATACACGTAGCGGTAGTAGTCCTCGCCCGAATACCAGGCAAAGAACATCTCTTGGGTGTAGGCGTAATCGACGACCAGTGCGAACACCAGCATCATGCGTCCCAGGTAATCGAGATGGGTCCGCGTGACGAGATCCTGAAGACCAAACATGCTGCGCAGTACCACGGCAAGCAGCGCCACTGTAGAGAAGCCCGAGAACAGTGCCCCAGCGACGAAGTACGGCGGAAAGATGGTGAAGTGATAACCGGGCACGATGGATACTGCCAGATCCAGCGAGATGATCCCGGTGACGGCCACCACGATGGGGGCGGCGACCGAGGAAAGGATCATGTTGGCCTTCTCGTAGCGTGCCCAGTGCGTGGCAGAACCGCGCCAGCCGATGGCCAGCGTGCCGTAGAACACTCGGCCGAACCAGCTCGATGCCCGGTCGCGCAGGGTCGCCAGGTCAGGCAGCAGGCTCATGTACATGAAGGTCGCCGTGAAGGTCAGGTAGGTGAAGATGGCAAAGAAGTCCCACACCAGCGGGCTGCGCCATTGCGGCCACAGCTCCATGGCATTGGGGTATGGCAGCAGGTAGTAGAAGAACCAGGGCCGGCCCAGGTGAATGATGGGGTAAGCGCCAGCCAGCACCACGGCAAACATGGCCATGGCCTCGGCGAAACGGTTGATCGAGGCGCGCCAGGGCTGACGGGTGATCAGCAGCACGGCGGAAATCAGCGTGCCGGCGTGGGCAATCCCGATCCACCAGATCGTGTTGGTGATGGGAAATCCCCAGGCGACTGGGATGTTGACGCCAAAAAGCCCGATCCCCACCTCGAACATGTAACCCAGTGCCCCGAAGAACATCAGGGCAAGCAGGCCGCAAACGAGCAAGGCGATGAACCACGAACGTGGTGTGGGATCGCGCAGCACCAGATTGCTGATGCGCTCTGTCAGTCGAGCATGGGTAAGGTCGGGGGGCAGCAGTGGACGGTGCTTGTCGTGTCGCTTCATGCCGCCCCCCCCCGACCGCTGGCCGTCACGGCAGGCTCGAAGATCTTGACCACCTGTTCGTCGTCATCGAGTGCGTCCAGCGAGGCCTGATGCACATCGGCCTTGGCCTTCTCCGGTGCGACCAGCGGGTCGGTCTGCGGCGCCTGGACATCGGGATTCGGGTTGCCGACACCGGCCAGGTAAGACACGCGCGGGCGCGTGTTGAGATGTTCGAGCATGCCGTAGTTAAGCGGATGATCCTTGAGCCGCCTGACGTGACTGCCCTCGTCGCTGATATCGCCAAACACGATAGCCTGAGTCGGACAGGCCTGCTGGCAGGCGGTCTGCAATGCGCCATCGGGTATCGGCTCATCCTCGATATCCGCGGTGATACGCACCCGATTGATGCGCTGGACACAAAAAGTGCATTTTTCCATGACCCCACGTGAGCGCACCGTAACCTCGGGGTTATGAACGGGCTCGGGCTGGCTATAGGTCGCCTGCTGGCCGGTGTAATCGAACCAGTTGAAGCGTCGTACCTTGTACGGGCAATTCTGCGAGCAGTAGCGAGTACCGATGCAGCGGTTGTAGATCATTTCGTTGAGCCCCGAGGCGGAGTGCTGGGTCGCCTCGACAGGGCATACGTATTCGCACGGCGCGTTCTCGCAATGCATGCACAGCACCGGCTGGAAAAACAGGTGCGGGCTTTCCGGCGGGCCCTCGAAATAGCGGTCAATGCGGATCCAGTGCATTTCCCGCCCCCGGGAAACCTCTTCGGGTCCGACAATGGGGATGTTGTTTTCGGCCTGGCAGGCCGTGACGCAGGCATTGCAGCCAATGCAGGCGGTGAGATCGACTGCCATGCCCCAGGCATAGTCGGCCTCGCGCTCTGCGGGCCAAGGCTCGGGGTAGAGGGACTCGTGAGGCCCCGGATGCTTGGCGAACTCGGGATGCTTGCGGTATTCCTCGAGCGTGGTGGCACGAATCAGGTCGCGATCGTGGATCGCATGGTGATTCTGGGTCGTGGCCAATGTCTCGTGGCGATCCAGTTTTTCCAGCGTGACAGGACTCGCCCAATGGTGGTTCGTCGTGTGGAATACATAGGCATCATTACCCACCCCGTCGGCAATTCGCCCACCCCCTTGGCGGCCATAGCCCAACTGAAGTGTGACGGCCCGATCCGGCATGCCCGGTAATGGGTAGACGGGAACCTCGACGTCAGCCCCGCTGGCTTGTGCCGACACGCGAACCACATCGCCCTCGCTCAGCCCACGCTCCCTGGCCAGGACAGGACTGATCAGCAGCGCATTGTTCCAGGTCAGCTTGGTCAGCGGGCGAGGCAGTTCCTGCAGCCAACCGTTATTGGCATAGGAGCCGTCCCAGATAGCCGGATCAGGTTGTAACTGCAGCGTGATGGCAGCGTCGGGGATGCGCTCGTCCGAAGCAAACGACAGCGTTTGCGTCCAGTCTTCACGCAGTGCAGGCGTCAGGGTCGCGTAAGCACTCCCGTCGACCATGCCGTCGCGCAGGCTGCGTCGCCAGAACGTCTCGAAGTCACCGCCCTGATGCTGGTCGAGCCAATAGTCGATCAGCAGCTGGCGAGCGTCTTCGTCCGTGCCTTTCTCCAAGGCTGCCAGGATCTGCAATGCACTCTTGCCACCATGCAGAGGCTGGATCAACGGCTGCAGCAGGCTGACCGTACCATCGAAGGCACGGGCGTCCGCCCAGGTCTCGAGCGGATGGCGGGCAGGAATGTGCCAGTGCGACATCCGTCCCGTCTCATCGAAGTACTCCCCCCAGTGCAGTCGCCAGGGCACCTGACGGTAGGCCTGCCGGAAGTCGAGGTCGGCCGGCGCCGTATAGACGGGATTGGTCCCCATGACCACCAGCGATTCCACCTGGCCATCCTGCATTGCCTCGACCAGCTCCTCCAAGGGCCTTGCGGCATGGCTCGCATCGACTGGCGGAATGTAGGTGACCGTCTTGCCGACCGCTTCCAGTTTTCCGTTGATTGCCTGGGCGATGGCATGCACCGCTGGCGAGTGCTGATCGCCAGGCACCACGACAGCTGCTCCGGCATTGCGTCTCAGGTCGTCGACCAGCGGAGACAGCCAACTCTCCGGCACGACGGGGTCACCCGGCGGCTCGATATCGAGCCCGAACGCAGCAGCCAACTGTCGGGCGAAATCCTCCACCTGATGAAATGGCAGGCGGTAGCGGTGATCTGCAATGCTGCCGGTGATGCTCGGCGTCGATTCCACAGTGTACAGGCGTGCCAGAAAGCCCTCGTTGTCGCGGGGCCGGCGCTGTGCCATGAAATCACGCGAGTAGCGCAGGAAACCGGGCTGCGCCTGCATGAAGTTGGCGTCCAGTGTCAGGACGATACGCGCCTGATCGAAGCGATAGACCGGCTCGAGCGGCATGCCGAACAATTGCTCGCTTCCCGCATAGACGGCATGCCGGTCGATAGGCTCATGAGCATACCAGCGCGCTTCGGGCCAGCGCTCGAGCAAGGCCTGCAACGCAGCAAGCTGGCTCGGCGAGGTCAGGCTATCAGTCAGGAAACAGAGCCCTCTGCCCTGTGTACGGTCCCACTCGAGACGCTTGTCCTGCAGCGTCATCAGGAAACTGCCGTAACCTGCCACCTCTGCCCGGTTCATCACTGCGGCCGAACGGTCCGGATCGTAGAGTGACAATACCGAGGCCTGGGAGAAGACATCGCACGCCCCCAAGGTGGCCGGATGGTCCGGATTGCCTTCGAGTTTGACCGGTCGCCCCTGATGGCTCTGTGCCAGCAGGCCATGCGCATATCCCCCGATCAGGTGCGAGGTGGCATAGTAGCGCGGCATGCCCGGCACCTCGCCTTCCGGCATGTTGACGTAGGGAACGATGAATTCCCGTGGTTGCCTGCCACAGGCGGTCAGACCGGCCAGCGCCATGCTGGCCGCCATCAGCTTGAGCGCCCCCCGCCGATCCACAGGCGCTTCCCAGACGGCCCCCAGACGTGGGAATTCCTGATGCAGGAACTGTCCGAATGCCTCGCTCTCGGCCAGCTCTTCCAGGCTGCGCCAGTACTGGGGGCCTCGCGCCTGGCCCAGCCGTTCACGAATATGCTGCAGTTCGTCGTGGCTTATCGATGACATGTGACGCACTCGGTCAGGTTGTCCTTGCGGATGGCATAGCGTTCCAGCAGCTCATGGCCTGGAATCCCGTCCTTGGCAGGGTCGTAGCCCATTGTCGTGATCTTGTCGGAAGGCCGAAGATTGGGTTCGGGGTTGCGGTGACAGGAGAGACACCACTGCATGGTCAGAGGCTTTCTTTGGGACGTGATAGGCATCTCATCGACACGTCCATGGCACGACTCACAGCCGACGCCGTTGTTCACATGAGCTCGGTGACTGAAATAGGTGAAGTCCGGGAGGTCATGGACCCGGACCCATTCGATGGGCTCGTCACGCTTCAAGCTCTGCCGCACCGGTTCCAGCATCTCGGCGTTGGTCCATAGCTGGGAATGGCAGGTCATGCAGGTATAGGTAGGAGGCAGCCCGGCAAAATCAGACTTTTCGACCCCGGTATGGCAATACTGGCAATCGAGCCCCAGGCCGCTCACGTGGTGCTCGTGACTGAACGGCACCGGCTGCTCCGGCGTCGTGAATACCCCGGTGTCATGGGCCGAGCTCCCGATCGTGATGGCAACGAGTATAAGGATCACGACACCGAAAGCGCCGCCCCAAAGGGCCATGCTGACCAATGAATTCGCCCGACGGGGAAATATTTGCGGCATCGGTCTCTCCCTGACCTAGCTCTTCTTGTCTCCTTTCTGACGCCTTCTTCGGCCTCAACCGAACTAACTATAGGAAAGGGTCGCCTGGTTGCGCCAATCAGCAGCCAAAATTCTTGTGGCACTGACTTGTTTCTAAAGAGAAATTAATCTTCGAAACCAACGGCAGCGACTGCGTGGCCTGTGCACTTGCCAGTGAAGGGATCGCGTTTACCGTTTAGTTATCACTGGCATTCTTCACTACGCTCAGCACGGAAACACAACGTGACGAGCACACCATGTCCCAGCTTTTGCATGACAGCGCTAGACCGGGTATCGACTCATCGGACCATGGCGCCTCATCCACTCCGACGGAGTGCGATGCCATTTTTGTCGTGCAGGGCATGTGGTGCAGCAGTTGCGCTTTTGCTGTCGAGCACTTCCTTAAAAAGCAGCCTGGCGTCCTCGATGCCAGCGTCAACTTCGTGACGGCAACGGCCCTGGTTCGCTGGCTACCTGCCACGACGAATCAGACCCAACTGGAGCAACGAGTCAGCTCGCTTGGTTATCGGCTAACGACCCAGGCCACGGCTCAAGAAAGCCGCGAACGGATGTCACGCACTCGTCGAGGGTTGATCGTTCGGCTTGGCGTGAGTATTGCCTTCGGCATGTGGACATTGATGGCCTCGGCGCTGCACTATTTCAATTATGGCTTGGGACAGCAGGTCGACTGGTTCATTGCCTTGATGGCCGCCCTGCTCGCCCTGCCCGTGGTCGGCTATGCCGGCCTGCCCTTCTATCAGGCGGCCTGGCGCACGCTGCGGGCCGGGCATCCCGGCATGGACGTGCTGGTCAGCCTGGGCGTGATCAGTGCCATGACATTTTCGGTCTGGCAACTCTGGCGAGGCTCGTCCGATGTCTATGCCGATACCGCAGTCATGCTGGTCACGCTGCTACTGGCAGGGCGTCTCGTGGAACTGGCCAGCCGCCAGACTGGCATGGAGGCCCTGTCCAGCCTGGACGATCTGACGCCAGAGCGTGCACGGGTATGGCGAGACGGCCACTGGGCCTCCCTGCCGCTGGACATTGTTCAGCGTGGTGACCGGGTCAGCGTCGATGCGCAGGCCACCCTGCCCTTCGATGGCACGCTGGAGGATGCACACGCCCTGATCGACCGCGCCATGCTCACGGGTGAGACCACGCCGGTACTGATGACCCGAGGTGATCGTGTCGAAGCGGGCTGCGTCAATACCGGGTCCTCGCTGACCCTGCGCGTCGATGCCGAGCTGGGCCAGCGTTATATCGACAGCCTGCGCAACCGTACCCTGCAGCTTCATGCTCGCAAGGGAGAATTCCAGAAGGTCTCGGACAGTGTCGCGCGCTGGCTGCCCTCTGCCGCCCTGGGTCTGGCCGCGGTCACGTTCATGGTGGTCTCGGTGCGAGGAATTGAGTTGGATGAGGCGTTCGCCTGGGCATTATCGGTGCTCATCGTCGCCTGTCCATGTGCCGTCGGCCTGGCCATTCCTGTCGTGACACAGGCGGCGACGACACGCGGGCTGCGCCAAGGAATCGTCTTCAAGGACCTTAGCGCCTTCGAGATGCTGGCCAGAGCACGTAGCATCGCCTTCGACAAGACCGGTACCCTGACGACCGGGCAGCTCGGGATTCGCGAGATCCAGACCGCACACGATATCGAGGCGGATGAGGTATTGCGCCTCGCGGCTCAGGCCGAACAGGGCATCACCCATCCCTTGGCTCAAACGCTGCGACGCCACGCCATACAACGCGGACTGACACTCGAAGACGGCCTGCCCACGACGCACTATCCCAGCCAGGGAGTCATCGTCCACAAACCTCGAGAGGAGATCCTGCATGTCGGTTCGCCCCGCTGGCTTGAGGAGCAAGGTATCGATATGCCCCCAGACACTGAGGCCACAGGCAAACTCGTAGGCGTGGCACGTGGGCGGCACTGGCTGGGCACCCTAATCCTCGACGAGACGCTGACACCCGATGCTGCCGAGGCCGTGGCTCACTTTCGAGACGCCTCGTTCACACTGGCACTACTCAGCGGCGATCGGGCAGCAAACGTGCATGCCCTCGGTTACCGTGGAGGCTTCCGCCGCAGCGAACGCTTCGCGGAGTTGACGCCTGACGCCAAGGCCCGGCTTCTCGCTACACTGCCGAAGCCTTCGATGTTCGTGGGTGACGGCATCAACGATACCTTGGCCCTGGCCACGGCAACGACAGGGATCAGCGTCGCAGGCGCGACGCCGCAAGCGCGAGACATCGCCTCGGTGTCCTTGCTCACGACAGGCATCGGTCAGGTGTGGAAAGCGCATCGACTGGCGAGCTCGGCCTATCGCCTGATGCGTCAGAATCTGGCGTTTTCGGTAGCCTACAATGTGCTGGCCTTGAGTCTCGCGATGTGGATGCCGATCCCCCCGGTGATCGCTGCCGCCGCCATGGCGCTCAGCTCGGTCAGCGTGCTGGCAAATGCCGCGCGACTCTACATTCCATCGGATGACGACACACAAGCGCAGATGGGATCCAGTTCATCTGGACAAACGAATCAAGCAAGCAAGCCGGAAGCTATCGTCTGATCGACGATGTCAGGAAAGGCAAGAGCAGATGGCTCCCCGAGCAGGACTCGAACCTGCGACCCAATGATTAACAGTCATTTGCTCTACCAACTGAGCTATCGGGGAATCGCCGAATCGTGGTGTTCGAACTGTTTGGCTCCCCGAGCAGGACTCGAACCTGCGACCCAATGATTAACAGTCATTTGCTCTACCAACTGAGCTATCGGGGAACATCTCCGAACACGCGGCGTAGTATACGTAACGAAAAAAATTCGTCAAGTCTTAGCGAGTTACCTGACCAAACTCTCCTCTCTGGCCAAGCAGAACGCACAACGAAAAGCGCCCGAGGGAAAACCCTCGGGCGCTTTCTCGATTCTGGTGGCTACGCCCTGATTCGAACAGGGGACCCCATCATTATGAGTGATGTGCTCTAACCAGCTGAGCTACGTAGCCACTGACTGCGCGTACAGCCAATCCGCTTGGATATTGCTGCAACGGGGGCGAATTATGCCTACCGGCACGGGTCTTGGCAACCCCATCCGCACCCTTTGATGGTCAGCCATCGATCCCCAGCGATTGCTTGACCGCAGGTAGCCCAGGCTGGCCATCCACCGTGGTTACGCCTTCCAGCCACTGGTCAAGCACGCCGGGATGGTTTTGCAGCCATTGCTGGGCGGCATTCCGCGGATCCTCCCCTTCGTCCATGATCGCACCCATGATCTGGTTTTCCATACTCAGGGTGAACTTCAGATTGTTGAGCAGCGCACCAACATTGGAGCACTCCTCTACATAGCCGCCGCGCGTGTTCGTATAAACAGTGGCACCGCCGAGGTTGGGACCGAAGTAGTCGTCGGCGCCTTCCAGATAGGCCATGTCAAAGTTGGTATTCATGGGGTGCGGCTCCCAGCCCAGGAAGACCATCCAGTCCTGGCTGCCGGTCCGCGACTTCAGCTCGGCCAGCATGCCTGCCTCCGAAGAGTCGACCAGTTGCCAGTCACCCAGGCCGAAGGCATCGTCGTCGATCATGTCCTGAATGATCATGTTGCCATCGTTGCCCGCCTCGATGCCGAACAGTCGATGACCGAACTTGTCGGCATGCTTGTCCAGGTCGGCCACCGACGTGACGCCGGCATCATGCACATATTGCGGGACGGCCAGGGTGTACTTTGCCCCCTCGAGGTTGGCGACAGGACGATCAACCTGGCCTTTCTCGATGTATGGATCGCTGATGGAAGCCATCGAGGGCATCCAGTTGCCCAGAAAGACGTCGAAGTCACCATTCTTCATGCCGGCATAGGCGATCGGCACCGACACGGTGTCACTGCTCGTCTTGTAGCCCAGCCCTTCGAGCACTTCGCTGGCCAGCGCCGTGGTTGCGGTAATGTCGGTCCAGCCCACCTCTGCGAAGCGCACGGTCTGGCAACTTTCGGGCACCTCGGCCATGGCCAGGGGGGCCGCACCGACTATCAGGCCACCAACCAAGAGTTTAGCGGGGGTCATGTTCGCCATCGTTAGCATCTCCTGTATATGTGTAAGCGCCTAAGTCAGGCACGCCGAAAAGAACTTCGATAAAATCAGCTTATGGTAAGCCTCGATTGCCATTTCACTATACAATAGATTTTTTATTGATTGAACGTTCAATAAAAATATAGCAAACTATAGTCCAACGGTTGATGGCATAGGCATGCCACATCAAGCCGGGGCAACCTGCAGAGGAGAACGATCGGTGCCCAAGCTCGGAATGGAACCCATTCGTCGACGCCAACTGATCCAGGCAACCATGGAAGCGATCGACGAAGCCGGCCTGGCCGATGCCACGGTGGCGCGCATTGCCCGACGGGCAGGCGTATCTGCGGGCATCATCAGCCACTACTTCGGTGGCAAGGATGGCCTTCTGGAAGCCACGATGCGCAAGATCCTTGGCGATCTCGGCGAAGCGGTCTCGAGCCGTCGGGCCAAGGCCAGCGACACGCCACGGGCCCACATTCGTGCGATTATCGACGGAAACTTCGACCGTAGCCAGGTCAGCCAGTCGGTAATGAAGACATGGCTGGCTTTCTGGGCCTCGAGCATGCACCGCAACGACTTGCAGCGGCTGCAGTATGTCAATGATCGGCGCCTGTATTCCAACCTCTGCTATCAGTTTCGGCGTTGCCTTCCCAGGAGTGAGGCCCGCGATGCGGCGCGCGGCCTGGCCGCCCTGATCGACGGACTATGGCTTCGCGGCGCGCTGGCTCCCGAAGGCCTTGACGTGGATCGTGCTCGGCGTCTGGCCTATGACTATCTGGACGAGCAACTGGCGCGTGCCGAGTGCGAGAGCTACGCCTGACCTCAGCCATCACCCAGTCATTCTTTTCCGTTCCGCAGGAGGATTTCATGGCCACATTCGAAACCCAGCAACTCTATATCGGCGGTCGTCGGGTGGACGCCACCTCCGGCGAAACCTTCGAAACCATCAACCCCGTCAATGGCGAGGTCCTGGCCAACGTCCAGCAGGCCTCGCAGGCCGATGTCGACGATGCCGTCGCCGCCGCTCGCGAAGGGCAGAAGGTCTGGGGCGCGATGTCCGGCATGGAACGCAGCCGCATTCTCAATCGTGCCGTGGCCTTGCTGCGCGAGCGCAATGACGAACTGGCCAACCTGGAAACCCTGGATACCGGCAAGCCGATCAGCGAAACCATCGCCGTCGATATCGTTACCGGCGCCGACTCCCTCGAGTACTTTGCCGGCTTGGCACCTGCCATCGAAGGCACCCAGATTCCGCTGCGTGAAACGTCTTTCGTCTATACCCGCCGCGAACCGCTGGGGGTGATCGGCGCCATTGGTGCCTGGAACTATCCGATTCAGATTGCCTGCTGGAAATCTGCTCCAGCCCTGGCCGCCGGCAATGCCGTGGTCTTCAAGCCCAGCGAAGTGACGCCACTTTCCGCGATCAAGCTAGCCGAGATCTTTACCGAAGCGGGCCTGCCGGATGGCGTATTCAACGTCATTCAGGGTGCAGGCGACGTCGGAGCCATGCTCACCGAGCACCAGGATATCGACAAGGTCACCTTCACCGGTGAAGTGGGTACCGGCAAGAAAGTGATGTCCGCGGCCGCGGCCTCCACGCTCAAGGAAGTCACCATGGAACTGGGCGGCAAGTCGCCGCTGATCGTGTTCGACGATGCCGACCTCGACCGCGCCGCCGACGCCGCGATGATGGCCAACTTCTACTCCAGCGGCCAGGTCTGTACCAACGGCACCCGGGTCTTCGTGCACCGTTCGGTCAAGAGCGCTTTCGAGGCCAAGATTCGTGAACGGGTTGCCCGGATTCGTGCTGGCGACCCGCTCGACTCCTCGGTCAACTTTGGCCCGCTGGTCAGCTTCGAGCATCTCGAAAAGGTGCTGTCATACCTGGAAATCGGCAAGCAGGAAGGTGCCCGCCTGCTCGCCGGCGGCAACCGCATGACCGGAAGCGGTGAGTCCGGTTTCGATTACGCCAAGGGGGCGTGGGCCGAGCCAACAGTCTTCACCGACTGCTCAGATGACATGCGAATCGTGCGCGAAGAAATCTTCGGTCCGGTCATGGCAATCCTCGATTTCGATGACGAAGAAGAGGTCATTCGTCGCGCCAATGATACCCATTATGGGCTGGCCGCCGGCCTTTTCACCGAAGGACTGAATCGCGCCCATCGCGTGATCCATCGCCTCGAGGCGGGTATTTGCTGGATCAACACCTGGGGCGATTCACCCGCCGAGATGCCAGTGGGCGGCTACAAGCAATCGGGCATCGGTCGCGAGAATGGCCTCACCTCACTCGAGCACTACACACAGATCAAGTCTATCCAGGTCGAGATGGGCCCCTTCCCCGCAGTCTTCTGATACCGGCTGCTCCGCAGGCGGCGCTTCAGCCGCCTGCGCCTACCGCATACCCGTTCGACTGTTGGTACCGTTAAGGAGGCCCGCTTCATGACGCAGGCACGTGAATACGACTACATCATCATCGGCGCCGGCTCCGCCGGCAATGTTCTCGCCACTCGGTTGACCGAGGACGCTGACGTCCAGGTATTGCTGCTGGAAGCGGGCGGCCCCGACTACCGCTTCGACTTTCGCACACAAATGCCTGCCGCCCTGGCCTACCCCCTGCAGGGCAAGCGCTACAACTGGGCCTTCGAGACCGATCCCGAACCCTACATGAACAATCGGCGCATGGAATGCGGGCGCGGCAAGGGACTGGGTGGCTCGTCGCTGATCAATGGCATGTGCTACCTGCGCGGCAACGCGTTGGATTACGACAACTGGGCCAAGGCACCCGGCCTGGAGGACTGGAACTATCTGGAATGTCTGCCTTATTTCAAGAAGGCGGAAACTCGCGATATCGGTCCCAACGACTACCATGGCGGTGACGGACCGGTCTCGGTCGCCACACCCAAGGAAGGAAACAACGAGCTTTACGGTGCTTTCATTCGTGCCGGTATCGAAGCGGGTTATCCGGAAACGGAGGACGTCAACGGCTATCAGCAGGAAGGCTTCGGCCCCATGGATCGCACCACCACGCCCAATGGGCGACGTGCATCCACGGCACGAGGCTATCTCGACATTGCCAAGCAGCGCCCCAACCTGACCGTCGAGACCCATGCCATGACCGACCGCATCCTCTTCGAGGGCAAGCGGGCCGTCGGCGTGAGCTACTCACGTAAAGGGCAGGCTCAGGAAGTCCGCGCTCGCCGCGAAGTGCTGCTGTGCGCCGGTGCCATCGCCTCGCCGCAAATCCTGCTGCGTTCCGGCGTGGGCAACCCCGAGCACCTCAAGGACTTCGATATTCCTGTCGTGCATGACCTGCCAGGGGTTGGCGAGAATCTTCAGGATCATCTGGAGATGTATATCCAGTACGAGTGCAAGAAACCGATTTCACTCTACCCTGCCCTCAAATGGTGGAATCAGCCCAAGATTGGTGCCGAGTGGCTGTTCTTCGGCAAGGGAATCGGTGCCAGCAACCAGTTCGAGGCAGCCGGCTTCATTCGCACCAACGATCAGGAAGAGTGGCCGAACCTGCAGTACCACTTCCTGCCGATCGCCATCAGCTACAATGGCAAGAGTGCCGTGCAAGCGCATGGTTTCCAGGCTCACGTGGGATCGATGCGCTCGATGAGCCGCGGCCGGATTCGCCTGACATCGCGTGACCCGAGTGCACCGCCGAGCATCCTGTTCAACTACATGAACCATGCCAAGGATTGGGAAGAGTTCCGCGACGCCATTCGCATCACTCGCGAAATCATAGCCCAGCCAGCAATGGATCCGTACCGCGGTCGGGAAATCTCTCCGGGCCCCGACGTGCAAACGGACGAGGAGCTCGACGAGTTCGTGCGCCAGCATGCCGAAACCGCCTATCATCCCAGCGGTAGCTGCAAGATGGGCACGGACGCCATGGCCGTCGTCGACGGAGCTGGGCGCGTTCATGGCCTGGACGGCCTGCGTGTCATCGACGCCTCGATCATGCCTGTGATCACCACCGGCAACCTCAATGCGCCGACGATCATGATCGCGGAAAAGATGGCAGACAAGGTTCGTGGCCGCGAACCGCTGCCCAAAGCCGCCGTGTCTTACTACGTTGCCGATGACGCTCCTGCACGCAAGGCGCCCGCCAAAGCATGACGTTCATCCCGCCGTGACTCGACTTCCCCTTCTGCCCCGCACCTTCGCGGGGCTTTTTTGGTCTCGACCTGGCTAACTCACAAACCAACTATCGATCGGATGCTTCGCTGGGCGAGGAACGGCTCTGCAGAATACTCAAGCCGGTGACGGCGCCTAGAATCAGTACCATGCCCACCACTTGCGTCAGATTCAATAATTCACCAAGTATGACCAGGCCAAAGAGAGCAGCGGTGACAGGTTCCACCATGGCCACGATCGAGGCCGTGGTGGGCAGCGTGCCCCTGAGCCCGACGATATAGCAGTAAAAGGACAAACCCGCCCCCAGCAAGCCAAGCAGAACGAACCAGAACGCGTCAGCGGAGACTGGTACAGTCAATGCCTGTTCGTGGTTGATCAACGCAACCAGGACCAGCGTGCCAGTAGCGAAAGCGATCGACAATGCGCTTGGCGCAGGCCCATAGGCGCCTGCGTATTTGAAGGCAAAGATAAACAAGGCATAGGAAAGCCCGGAAAGTAAACCGCTGATGATGCCCAGCGTCGTTATCACGCCCGCTTCCGCACGGTAGATGCCGGTCAGCAGAACAATGCCGCTCATCACCAGTGCAATGGCGAAAAGCTTGACTAACGTAGGGCGCTCCGCGCCGACGAGGAAGGAAGCGAGATAGACGAAGACTGGCGCGCTGTACATCAGTGTGGCGGCCACCGCCACGCTTCCTTCGCTGATACTGATGAAGTAGAAAGTAAAGTTGCCCGCGACCCCCAGTCCCGCCACGACCGACCAGAATAGCAAGTGTCGATTGAAATCAAGACGCTTTCCTTGCAAGCGAATCACGGCCAGCCAGATTGTCATGCACCCCAGACCTATCAAGGCTCGCCAGAAAGAGATCAGTTCAGGTGCCCACCCTCGAGACATGAGGAGACTACCAAGCCCCCCGGCCAGTCCCCATTGAATGGCGGCTGCAATGACGAGTGCTGAAGACGTGAACACCATGGAATCTCCGAATAAAGGAACAGCATAGATGTTGTAAGGGAATCACACCGTTGCCTGCAGGTTACGGCCTGGCACCGCCCCAGGCCCAAAGGCAACTCATGCCTTGTAGCCTCGCCTGGCTGAGACGCCGATTCGGGAGTGTCTTTTTGTCTCTATTCTTGCTTCGCTTTTGAACAGGTATGGTCTAGCCATGTCAGCAAAAATCGTCTAGCCTGTAAAAATTCAAACAATCGTTCGAATGCTTGCGCAGTTGCTGGAGATCCCCATGCTTCAATTCATCCTGATACTCGTCGCCCTAGGCGGCCTGCTGGAAGTGATGCGCCGCGAGGCCGGTGCCGTTCCGGCCATTGGCGTACTCGTTATCACCGGACTTGTCGGTGTGCTTTTCGGCACGCCCATTCTTGGCGCTCTGCTGCTTATCGCTGGGACCCTACTTGCCATTCCTGGCGTGCCAGCCCTGCGTCGTCGCTTGCTATCACCCCGCATCTTTGCGCTTTTCGACAAGGCGGCACCCAAGGTGTCGGATACTGAACGCTCCGCCCTGGAAGCCGGCACGGTATCCTGGGATGGCGAACTGTTCTCGGGCAAGCCGACCTGGCAGCGCCTGCTCGACTACCGGGATGATGGACTGACCGAAGAAGAGCGCACTTTCATCGATCATCAGTGCTCGGTTGCCGCCGGCATGTGCAATGGCTGGGAGATCGCCCGCGAGCGTGCCGACCTGCCCGAGGCGCTATGGGACTACCTGAAGAAAGAAGGCTTCTTCGGAATGATCATACCCAAGCAGTACGGTGGCCTTGGCTTTTCCGCCAAGGCGCAGTCGGCCGTATTGCAGAAGCTCGCGGTCAACGAGACGCTGATGGTCTCTGTCGGTGTGCCCAACTCGTTGGGGCCAGGCGAACTGCTGCTCAAATACGGTACCCAGGCGCAGAAAGATCATTATCTGCCTCGCCTGGCAGATGGGCGGGAAATTCCCTGTTTCGGCCTGACCGGGCCGCGAGCCGGTAGCGATGCCACCTCGCTGCCAGATACGGGCATCGTATGCCGGGGCATGCACAACGGCGAGGAAGTGCTGGGCCTGCGCCTCAACTTCGAAAAGCGCTGGATTACACTGGCTCCTATTGCCACCGTGGTCGGGCTGGCCTTCCGGATGTTCGACCCCGAGCACCTGCTGGGTGAAGACACCGACCTGGGCATCACCTGCGCACTGATTCCACGCGACACCGAGGGCATGGAAATCGGTCGCCGCCATCACCCCGTCGGCAGTCCGTTCATGAATGGTCCGATCGTCGGCAAGGACGTAATCATTCCACTCGATTACATCATCGGTGGCCCCAGCATGGCCGGCCAGGGTTGGCGGATGCTTGTTGAATGCCTTTCCGTTGGACGCTGCATCACCCTGCCTTCGGGCGCCTCAGGCGTCGGTCGCTACGCCATCGGCTGGACGGGCGGCTACAGCCGTATCCGTCGTCAGTTCAACATGCCGGTAGCCGACATGGAAGGCGTGCAGGAGCCGCTCGCTCGCCTCACGGCGCATGCCTACATTGCCCAGGCGGCAGTCATGCAGACAGCCAACCTGATCGATCATGGTGAAAAGCCGGCAGTGCCATCGGCCATTCTCAAGAGCCAACTGACCGAGTTCCAGCGCAACATCCTGGCCGACGCCATGGATATCCATGGCGGCCGCGCCGTGACGCTGGGGCCTCGCAACTACCTGGGCCTGGGCTGGAGCGCCGTACCGGTATCGATCACCGTGGAAGGCGCCAACATCATGACACGCAACCTGATGATCTTTGGTCAGGGCGCGATTCGCTGCCACCCGTTCGTGCTCAAGGAACTGGCTGCCAAGGAAGCCCAGGACCTGCGAGCCTTCGACAAGGCCTTCTTCGGTCATATCGGCCTGATCTTTGGTAATGCTGCCCGAGCCTGGCTGCAGGGCCTGGGCATCGGCAGGCCGAGCGTTCCTTTCGATGAGGTAGCCACCCCCTATGCGCGCGACGTGTCGCGCCTGTCAGCCGCCTTCGGCCTGTGCGCGGACGCTGCCATGATCAGTGTCGGCTCGGGGCTCAAGAAGCGCGAGATGCTGTCGGCGCGCCTGGGTGACGTGCTGTCCAACCTTTATCTGACGTCCATGGTGCTCAAGCAGTGGCAGGCCGGCGACAATGTCGAGCATGAAGCGGCACTGCTGCATTACAGCTGCCGTACCCTGCTGTTCCGTGCCGAGCAGGCGTTGGTCGAATTGCTCGACAACCTGCCGAATCGCGCACTGGCCAAGTCACTGAAGTTCATCGTGATGCCGCTGGGACGTCGCTGGGAGAAACCTCAGGACAGCCTGACCCGGGATATCGCCAAGGCCGTTTCCATGGACACGCCCCTGCGCCGTAAGTTGATTTCCGATACCTGGGATCAGCAGGGCCCGGGGCAGCAGGACAATCCGCTGGCTCGCTACAATGCGCTGCTGGCGGAATATGAGCGAGCCGAGCCGATCTATCGCGCCATCAGCAAGGCCTATGCCAAGGGCGAACTGCCTGCCGAGGCACTGCACCCCGAACAGCGACTGGAAGCTGCGCTGGACGCCGGGCTGGTTAGCGAGGACGATGCCAGGTTCATGCGTCACTACGAACGCGAAGTACTCGATATGCTGACCGTCGACGACTTCGCCTTCGATGCCTTCGCCACACATAAAGACAAGGTCGTCTGGCACGATGCAGCCTGAGCGGCGCAGTTAGCCAGCGCATCAAAAGAAAACGCCCGGTCAGTTCAAAATGACCGGGCGTTTTCCTGTAGAGCAGGACTCAGTTCAACACGATCACGCGCACCGGCGCCGTACCACTACGAATCATCCCCAACTGCTGTGCCGCCCGCCGCGACAAGTCGATGATGCGACCGCGAGTGAAGGGACCCCGATCGTTGATGCGCACGGTGACGTTCCGCCCGTTATTCAGGTTGGTGACATTCACACGAGTGCCGAACGGCAGGGAGCGATGCGCTGCCGTCAGTGCATTGCGGTCGTAGCGCTCACCATTGGCTGTTCGATTGCCTTGGTAGGCATCGCTGTAATACGCCGCCTGGCCCTGCTGAGCTGTGTACGCTCCCTGGCCGGGGTCAGCGGAATGGCTGGCACATCCACCCAAGAACAATGCCACAGAGGCCAGGCTCAGCCCGGCCAACCATGTTTTCATGCCCGCGGGTCCTGGTCCTGGTTATTCTCTGGGCCATGATCCTGACTCGTCCCGGCGTCCTGCGCCGCCGGTGTCTCTTCGGCGGGCACTTGTACATCCTGCGACTGGTCAGCGTCCTGCGTCGCCTGGGTATCCTGTTGCATGGACGGTACCAGCACCGTCGACCCGGTCGTCTTGCGCGACGCCAGGGCTTCCTGGGCCTCGCCTGCCTTCTCCAGTGGATAGCGCTGGGCAATGTCGACCTTGATCTTGCCGCTCTCGAGCATCTCGAACAACTCGCCGCACATGGTCTCGAGACGCTTGCGCGTGTCGGCATAGCCATTGAGGCTCGGGCGGGTCACGTAGAGCGCGCCCTTCTGGTTGAGGATACCGATGTTGACGTTTTCCACCGGGCCGGATGCATTGCCGAAGCTGACCATCAGGCCACGCTTCTGCAGGCAGTCGAGCGAAGTTTCCCAGGTATCCTTGCCCACAGAGTCGTAGACTACCGGGACCATGTCGCCCTTGGTCAGTTCACGCACGCGTTCGACCACATTCTCCTTGGTGTAGTCGATGGTCGCCCAAGCGCCATTCTTCATGGCCAATTCAGCCTTTTCGGGGGAGCTGACGGTACCGATCAACTTGACCCCCAGCGCCTTGGCCCACTGGCAGGCAATCGAACCGACGCCGCCTGCAGCGGCATGGAACAGGATCGTTTCACCCTTCTGCAAGCGATAGGTCTGACGCAGCAGATACTGTACCGTCAGCCCCTTGAGCATGCAGGCAGCCGCGGTCTCGAACTCGATGGCATCAGGCAGCTTTACTGCCTTATCTGCCGGCAGCACGTGCAACTCGGCATAGGCACCGAGTGGCCCCTGGGCATAGGCGACACGATCGCCTTCCTTGAGATGGGTGACACCCTCGCCCACGGCATCGACGATGCCAGCCCCTTCCGTGCCAAGCCCGGAGGGCAACCCCGGGGCCGGGTAAAGCCCGGTACGGAAATAAATATCGATGAAGTTAAGGCCGACCGCATGGTTCCTGACGCGAACCTCGCCGGCCTTGGGCTCCTCCGGTAACACATCGCTATACTCGAGGACGTCGGGACCACCGGTCTGCGAGAACTGAATTCGCTTGGCCATGAAAAATGTCCTTATATCAGTCAATTGAATGGCTACACCATACAAGCACCGTGTTCACAGCGCCAGATCGTTACCATGGCATGCTATATCAACACCCAGTGCAAGGAGGAAACGATATGCCGATATTTTCGCTGGAAGGACGAGTCGCGATGGTCACAGGCTGCAACAAGGGGCTGGGTCAGGCCATGGCCGTGGCCTTGGCCGAGGCCGGCGCCAACATCGTCGGTGTCAGTCGCCGCGGCTCCGACGAGACGCGCCAGCGAGTCGAATCACTGGGCAGACGCTATAGTTCCATCGAGGCGGAACTGGGCAAGGATCGTCCCGCCGACATTGTCGAGCGCGCAATTACCGAGGCCGGCCAGATCGATATTCTCGTCAATAATGCCGGCATGATCCGGCGCGCACCGGCCCTTGAATTCAGCGAAGATGACTGGGACAGCGTGATCGACGTCAATTTGAAGGCCGCCTTCTTTCTTGCCCAGCATGCGGCACGCCACATGATCGAGCGCGGGACGGGAGGCAAGATCATCCATGTCGCCTCGATGCTGTCGTTTCAGGGCGGCATACGCGTGCCCTCTTACACCGCCAGCAAGAGCGGCATTCTTGGCCTGACACGCTTGATGGCCAATGAGTGGGCCTCCCAGGGCGTGAACGTCAATGCCATCGCACCGGGATACATGGCTACCGACAATACTCAGGCCCTACGCGACGACCCGGAAAGAAGCGCCGAGATTCTCGGGCGCATCCCCGCGGGTCGCTGGGGCAATCCGGATGATCTGGCCGGTGCCGTGGTTTTCCTGGCCTCCCCTGCGTCGGATTATGTTCACGGCCATACACTGGCGGTCGACGGGGGCTGGCTGGCACGCTGAGTGGCACACCTCGCCAGACCAGAGCTACAGCACGCGGGGAAAGCTTTCCAGCCCACGGATGAAACGCTTCTTGTAACCCTCGAACAGGGTGCGGTCCTGCTTGAAGGACTGCACCACGGCGCGTTCATCGAAGCGCATCGGGCTAGGCAATTCTTCCAGTGAGTTGGCAGGATGCACATCGCTGAGGCCGACTCGAGTTCCGTTCTCTCCGTCGAACCAGCGCGCGATGCCGCAACGGCGAAACATGGCTTCCTGCTCGGCATTGAGGGCATTGACCTTGAGTGGCGCTCGTGTTGCCAACTCGCTGACCAGGCGCTCTGCCGGCTCGTTCACGTCGGTCTCCAGTCCCGCCATCAATGCGATCTCCATGCTCTGGCCCTGCTTGTCGAGCACCAGCAGCGCCAAGGCCGCCGGTTGCGAGGCGTTGTCGACCAAGGCCAGGATACGTGCCGCATCCTGTCGGACCAGGACGCTCAGCGTTCCCGCGAAGCTCACCAAAGGCGCTATACCCGCGTCATGCCCATACACCTCGGCACACAGTCTCGCGAGACAGGCATCGCGTTGCTGTTCATTCTTGATATGGACTACTTTCATCGTTCGACCTCGTACCTTCCACCGCACCGCGCTGACGTAAAAGCGCAGAAGCCTAGCATATCGCCGGGCCTTGCGCGCAGCCCTTGACGTTCATTGTGGCTTCGCCGATGTTCTGCCACGACATGACGACATTGGACCCTTGGCATGAGCGACATTTTTTCTCGCATAGCCCTTCCCGCGACCATCGCCCACCGTGGGCTTTCGGCACACGCTCCCGAAAACACCCTGGCTGCCGTCAAGGCCGCACATGCCGCCGGCCATGCCTGGGTGGAACTCGATGTGCAGTTACTTGGCGACGGCACACCGATCATTTGGCATGACGCCGGAGTCCGTCGCTGCTCGAACAGTCGAGGCAAGCTCAAAAAACTGAACTGGGAAGTAGCGAGTCGACTGGATGTCGGGCGCTGGTTCGATACCACGTTCAGTGGTGAACGCATGGCAACGCTGGAGGAGATGCTGGCCCTGCTAGACGAACTGGGCATGGGGCTCAACCTGGAGCTCAAGGTCAATCGCGGGCGTGATGCCTCAGCACTGGTCGAGAGCGTCCTGCCCGCTGCCATGCAGTCACTGCCCCGCGAACGGCTGCTTGTGTCATCGTTCGACATGACCGCCCTCAATGCCGCGCGTCGTCTCGTTCCCGACCCGCAGGCACTGGCGCTGGGGCTGCTCTACGAGAAGCTTCCCCGTGACTGGGAGGATCGTGCCTCGCGACTCGGAGCCTTCAGCCTGCATCTCGACTGGCGGCGTCTCAAGCTTGCCCAGGCGCAGGCAGTCGCGGCAAGCGATTATCGCCTGCTCTGTTACACCGTGAACGACACGCAAGCCTACCAGCGCTTGTGCCAGTGGGGCGTGGATGCCGTCATCAGCGATGACCCTGGACGCCTAACCCGCTAGTCTCGCTCAAGTTACCGGCAGCCTGGCCGATAGACAACCAATGTATTTCATCGATACAGGTCAGGCTTGCCATGAATGCATCCACCATGATCGGCATGGTCGTCAGTTGCCTGCTGCTCGCCAGCGTGCTGCTATTCACCGCCGAAACTCCCGAGAGCTTCCTCAACCTGCCCGGACTAGCCATCGTACTTACCGGCACCTTGGCGGCTACGTTCATCAGCTATCCGCTACGCGAGGTCGTACGGGTGATTCGCCTGGTGGGCATCGTATTCCGGCGCGAAAACACCTATACCCACGATGACATCAGGGAACTCGTCGATATTTCACGGCTCTGGTTCAAGGGCGATGTACGTGCCGTCGAGCGGGCCCTGGAAGGGACACGCAACCCGTTCCTGCGCACGGGGGTACAACTGGTCATCGCCAATACCAAGGAAGAGGAAATCCTCGACCTGCTGCGCTGGCGCATCACCCGGCTCAAGGCGCGCGAGCGCGCCGAAGCACACATCTTCCGCACCATGGCCGCCTATGCCCCGGCCTTCGGCATGATCGGCACGCTGGTCGGACTGGTCAACATGCTCGAAGTGATGGATACCGGCGAACTGGCATCGATCGGACCGCGCATGGCAGTGGCACTGCTGACCACTTTCTACGGCATTCTACTGGCCAACCTGATCTTCAAGCCGATCGCCGTGAAGCTGGAGAGGCGCACCGAGGAACGCCTGATCGCCATGAACATGGTCCTGGAAGGCATCTCGCTGATTTCCAAACGCCGGCTTCCCTCATTCATCGAAGAAACGCTGAACTCGTTCATGGCCAACCATCATGACGAGATCCGTGGGCCGGCCCCCACGGAACCCGAAAGCGCCATGCGCACAGAGGCCTAGGCCATGAGCGACCTGGACCGACAACATGATGATCTTCTAGGCGCTGCCGATGGCAGCGAGGATGGCGAGAGTTGGCTGATGAGCTATCTCGACGTACTGACCTTGTTGATTACGCTATTCGTTCTCTTGCTGGCCTTGGCCGATCAAGGCTCTCCGAGCACAAAAGACCGGATCGCTGATAACGGAGGCAGCGCCGAAGCCGCTTACCCAGAGGTCCCCGCACCGGAGACAAGCGGCATCAAGCCACATCATGACGGCATGCTTCCCCAGTTTGATGGCGTCAGCGTATCGCGCAATGCGCAGGGTCTGAACCTACGCATTCAGGACCACCTGCTTTTCGACAGTGCCCAGGCGACCCTGACCGTACCAGGCCAGCAGGTATTGCAGGGCATCGTTGCCTTGCTGGAGCACTCCACCGGCGAGATCTCCGTTGAAGGCCATTCGGACAACCTGCCTATCGACACTCCGCGCTACCCTTCCAACTGGGAACTATCGAGCGCCCGCGCCAGCGCCGTCCTGCGCTATCTCGTTCTGCAAGGCATCGACCCCGCACGCCTGCGCGCCATCGGCTATGCTGCCACCCGTCCCCTGGCTTCGAATGACGATCGTGACGGACGTGCAGCCAACCGTCGCGTCGAGCTAGTGCTACACGAAAGGCAACAATAGCAAGATGCCCTGCCAAACGAGCCGGGAATGCCCCTAAAGGCCTTAGAAAAAGGCATCAAGGTGTAGCTTTTTGGCCTGGGATGGTAGCCTTCCAGGCTCATAACAACTCGCTATCCGGATCCCCTATGCAAACGTTGATGGGCCTGGTCGGTATTGCCGTCGTTCTGCTTCTGGCCGTTCTTCTTTCGGAAAACCGTCGCGCCATACGCCTGCGCACCGTCGTCGGCGCCCTGCTGATCCAGGCCGGCCTGGGCCTGCTGGTACTCTACATTCCGTTTGGACAGCGCATGCTGCTGGCCATGACCGAAGGGGTACAGGCGGTGATCGACAGCGCCCAGGCGGGCATGGACTTCATGTTCGGGGGACTGGTCAGCGACACGATGTTCGAGGTATTCGGCAATGGCGGTTTCGTCTTCGCCCTGCGCGTGCTTCCGATCATCGTATTCTTTTCCTCGTTGATCTCAGTGCTGTATTACCTGGGGATCATGCGCTGGGTCATCAATCTGATCGGCGGTGCCCTGCACAAGTTGCTCAAGACCAGCCGCACCGAATCGCTGTCGGCAGCAGCCAACATCTTCGTCGGTCAGACCGAGGCGCCTATCGTCGTCAGGCCTTTTCTGGCCGGCATGACCCGTTCGGAACTGTTTGCGGTCATGGTCGGCGGCCTCGCCTCGGTCGCCGGCAGCGTGCTGGGCGGTTACGCTGCCATGGGTATTTCTCTGGAATACTTGCTGGCCGCCTCTTTCATGGCGGCGCCAGGCGGCCTGCTGATGGCCAAGCTGATCGTGCCCGAGACCGAATCCCGAACCCAGGCCGTGGAAGACGTCATCGAAGCCGGCGCCAACGACAAGCCTGCCAATGTCATCGAGGCCGCCGCCACGGGGGCCAGCTCAGGCGTGCAACTGGCCATCAATGTCGGCGGTATGCTGCTGGCCTTCATCGCGCTGATTGCACTGCTCAACGCCTGCCTCGGTTGGGTAGGCGGCTGGTTCGGCTACGATGAACTGACCCTGCAACTCCTGCTGGGTTACGTGTTCTCGCCCCTGGCCTTCCTGATAGGCGTGCCATGGGAAGAAGCCATATTGGCCGGAAGCTACATTGGCGAGAAGCTCATCCTCAACGAGTTCGTGGCCTTCGCCGACCTTGCCAGCGATCCAGGAGCCTTGAGTCCGCATGCCCAGGCTATCGTGGTATTCGCCCTGTGCGGTTTCGCCAACCTGTCGTCGATTGCCATTCTCATGGGAGGGCTTGGACTCATGGCCCCCAATCGCCGCAGCGAAATAGCGACGCTCGGCCTCAAGGCAGTAGCTGCAGGCACGCTGTCCAACCTGATGAGCGCTGCCTTGGCCGGCTTCTTTCTTTCGCTGTGAAATGCCTTTAGATTAAGCGTGACACATCCGGCAGCAGACATCGATTTCGGTAACCCTCCGCCACGGAACCGCCATTGTCTAGGAAAGACACCGATGAACCGACGCGACTTTTTGAAAGCCTCCAGCCTCATTGGCAGTAGCGCCTTTCTTCCCTTTGCCCCGTTATTCGCCGCCGTCGAGAACCAGACCAAGTCGATCGGGCCTAGTGAGTCCTTCGACTACGCCTGGCTGAAAGGGCTGGCCAGGAACCTGGCGACACAGGACTACGAATCGCCGGAAGTTGCCTTGCCCAAGCAGTTACAGGACCTGAGCTGGGACGACTACCAATCCATCGTCTTCAAACCGGATCATGCGCTATGGTCCGACAGGGCGCAGTCCCCTTTTCGCGCCCAGCTCTTCCACCTCGGGTTGTATTTCAAGAAACCCGTGCATATCTACGAGATCGTCGACGGCCAGGCGCAGGAAATCGCCTACGATCCGGCGATGTTCGGCTACGGGAAATCCGGTATCAACGGCGAGGCATTGCCCGAAGACCTGGGCTTCGCCGGCTTCCGTCTGCATCACCAAAGCGATTGGAAACGTGACATTGCCGCCTTTCTGGGTGCCAGCTACTTCCGCGCCGTGGGTAAATCCATGCAGTACGGCATGTCGGCGCGCGGGCTGGCCATCGATACCGCCCTGGACAGGCCGGAAGAGTTCCCCGACTTCACCCGTTTCTGGCTCGAGCGGCCGGAACCGAACAGTGACGTGGTCAACGTTTACGCCCTTCTGGAATCCCCAAGCATCACTGGCGCCTACCGCTTCGCGATTACCGACATCGACGGCGTCGTCATGGAAGTAGATGCCGCCCTCTATCCGCGCAAGGATATCGAGCGCCTGGGCATTGCCCCGCTGACCAGCATGTACATGATCGGCGAGAACGACCGTGATGCAAACTGGGACTGGCGGCCGGAAATCCACGATTCGGACGGCCTGTCGATGCACACCGGCAGCGGCGAGTGGCTATGGCGGCCGCTCGTCAACCCGCGCCAGCTGCGGTTCAACTCGTATCAGGACAATAACCCCAGAGGCTTCGGCCTGATCCAGCGCGATCGCGATTTCGATCACTACCAGGACGATGGCGTATTTTATGATCGTCGTCCCAGCGTCTGGATCGAACCCAAGGGCGACTGGGGTGCCGGTGCGATTCAACTGGTCGAAATTCCGACGCTGGACGAGACCTTCGATAACATCGTGGCCTTCTGGAACCCGGGCGAGCCGGCAACTCCCGGCCAGGAAATGCTTTATGGCTATCGCATCTTCTGGCGGGGGCGCCCTCCGGAAGAACCCGAGCTGGCCCGCTGTGTGGCGACGCGCACGGGCCTGGGCGGTGTCGTCGGCCAGCGGCGCGAGTATTTTAGCTGGCGCTTCGTCGTCGACTTCCAGGGCGGCCCCTTCCCTTTCAATGAAGGTGAGGAAGTCAAGGTCGAACCGGTCATCGATCATTCTGACGGCCGGGTCGAGATCACCTCGGCACGCCCGCTGGCATCGATACAAGGGTACCGGGCCATGTTCGATGTGGTGCCCCCCGATGACAGCACTGACCCGATCAACCTACGCTTGTTCTTGCAGACCAGCGATGGCCGCCCGTTGACCGAAACCTGGGTTTATCAATGGACACCACCACCCGTTGAAGAGCGCCATCTGCGTAATCCGGGCCATCTCTAGGAGCTCGCTCAGCGGCTGGCAAGCCTTCCAGCCACCCGATATACTGTATTTAAATACAGTATATCGGGTCCGACTCATGCGTCATCCTTCTCATTCGCGCAAGGGTCGCGGAGCGACCTTTGACCCCCATAACCGTTTTGCGCCGACATTCAGCGAGGCTGAGACCGATGGCTGGTGGCAGGAAGCCTTGGCGGATCGTATCCCCACGAGCGTTCGCGATGAACGCAGCAGGACTGCGCTTTCCTGGAACGACTCACCGGACCTGGGCTTCGACCGCTCACTGAATCCCTATCGCGGATGCGAGCATGGCTGCATCTACTGTTTTGCTCGCCCCAGCCACGCCTACTGGGACCTGTCTCCGGGCATCGATTTCGAAACGCGCTTGATCGCCCGAACCGGGCTGGTGGATACGCTGCGGGAAGAACTGTGCAAGCCAGGCTACGTTTGCCGCCCGATCAACCTTGCCGGTAACACCGACTGCTACCAGCCTCTGGAAGCCGAGCGACGTACGACACGCGCCATTCTCGAGCTGTTGCTGGAGTGTCGGCATCCCGTCACGCTGGTGACCAAGAGCGCCCTCATCCTACGCGATGTCGATCTGCTCTCCGCCATGGCCAGACAGCGTTTGGTCCGGGTGTTTATCAGCCTGACCACGCTGGACGACGACCTCAAGCGTACCTTGGAGCCCCGCACGGCGTCGCCAGCGGCCCGTCTCAAGACCCTGCGTGTACTCAACCAGGCAGATGTGCCCACGGGAGCCCTGGTTGCCCCGGTGATCCCTGGATTGAACGATCACGAAATGGAAAGTCTGCTTCAGGCAGCAAAGGATGCCGGAGCCAGGACGGCAGGATGGACCTTGCTGCGCCTTCCCCATGAAGTTGCTCCACTATTCGAGGACTGGCTGCAAGCTTACTATCCTGAACGCGCCGGCAAGGTCATGAGCCTGGTTCGCCAATGCCGCGGCGGCGCCAACAATGACTCCCGCTACGGTCAACGAATGCGAGGGCAAGGCGTTTTCGCCGACATGCTCCGCCAGCGCTTCGATGCGGCCAGCCGGCGCCTAGGCCTGGAGGGCCGCGCCGCTCTGGGCCTCGACTGTCAGGCCTTCCGCCCTCCTACCCGGCAAGGCGATCTTTTCGCTTAATGAGCACCCTCATGTCAGGCACCCACTTCACTTGTCGGCGAGGTGACAGCAATGACGCGACTGCTTCCGAGACGCTTCGAGCGATACATGCATTGATCGGCCGTTTCGATGAGTTCGTCAACATCGGTGAATTGCTCGCCGCCCTCCATGGAGGCAATACCATACGACGCCGTTACCCGAATGGGGACGCCACGCGCATGAGCCAATACCTTGCCTTCTAGCTGGCGCCGAATGTCACTCACTCGCTGGCAAGCCATCTCGCTATCCGCCTCTGGCAGGACGACGATGAACTCCTCGCCACCATAGCGCCCGGCAAGGTTGTCGCCTTTCAGCATGTCCGCGAGGATCGTGGCAAATCCCTTCAGGACTTCATCGCCAATCGTGTGACCGAATTCATCATTGATGTCCTTGAAGCGATCCAAGTCGATGAAGACCAGCGACAAACTCTCCCTGTGGGCTCGGGCCTGCTGGAAAAGCGAATCAAGACGCTGTTCCATGTAGCGACGGTTATAGAGATTGGTCAGCGGATCGACACGCGCCTGATGGTTCAGCGCCTCCTGCTGACGCCGTAACGCCTCGATCTCCTGCTGCTGCCTCCAAAGATCCTGCTGCAGGCGTGCATTCTTTTCCGCCAGCAACAACTTGGCTTCGAACATCAACTGGTTGGCATCGAGCGGTTGAGGGACTGACACCTCATAGAGCGCAGCTACCGAAGGAAGCTGTTCCTGCAGCGACATGATCTTGGAAATCATGTCGGGTGTATTGAGGCCGAAATACGACTCCAGCGAAGCGATTGCCACACTCAATGCAGCCTCCCCCTCCAGCCAGGCATCAGCCAGCCTACCCGATGCGATGAGACAGTTTCGAGCCTGTGCTTCTCGCGATGTAGCGCTCGTCAATTCTGCGTGGCTATGCGCGATCCATTCGATGGTCCGTTGAGGCAAATTCCAGCGAGCCGCCAACCAGGCTCCCACTTCTGCATGATCCAACGCATAGCATTCACGCTCTGCATCGATCAGCGCCCCATGGTCCATGGCATTTTCCAGCAAAGGCCGGTACCGCTCGGCATCAAGGGCATACAATGCCAGCATACCGATATCCTGCAGTAGCGACGCGGTATACAGCGCTCCGCCCTCCGACTCCAAACCCAGGGTTTCGGCGAGCGATTTCGCGCTTAGCGCACAGATCAACGAACGTTGCCAGTAACGCTCCAGATCCATGCCGGGGAGTCGCCGATTATCCGTCGCTGAGATCAGGCTACAGCCCAATGCCATGGACAGGGTCCTCTCCACCCCGATACGACTCACCGCCTGATGCAACTCCTCCACCGGTGCTGTACGAGTAAAGTAAACGGTGTTGGCAAGAGACAGCACGCGTACCGAGAGAGCCGGGTCGGTTCCCAACGTCGCCACGATTTGCTGAATGCTGCTTTCGGGATCTTTGGCCAATTCAATGACACGCAGCACAGCAGTGGGTAGCGAAGGCAAGCTGTTGCACTGCTCGAGAGATTGACGCAATCCATACGACAACATTGTTGTTCTCCTTTCGGCATCATGGACTGACACCGAGTCCAGGTCCCTGGCGGGAATACGGCATGAGGCTAACGTAGGGCTTGCCAATCCTGGCATCCCTTGACGAGAGAAACGTCATCAAACGTTACAGCTCTTCCATCAGGCCAATACTTGCCACTTCGCGACTAGCCGTCAACTCGCAAAGGAACTTATTTGATAGCATGCATTAATTATTATCTGGCGTTCACGATGAGCGCTATTTTTCTAACTTGGATTATGCTAAATCCTACCCTTTCTCTATTTTCCTCATCGATAGAGTTAGCCAGGAGACGTCAATGAACGACCGTAGTCAGCGCCACAAGCGCTCCATGGAAAAGCTCAAGGCCCATGTCGATGAGAAAGTCGCCAATGCCCAGGAACAACGCGGTCTTTTGCTGATATTCACCGGCAATGGCAAGGGCAAGACAACGGCTGCCTGGGGAACCGTGACGCGCGCCCTGGGCTACGGCTATCGGGTTGGCGTCGTACAGTTCATCAAGGGTCTCTGGGATTGCGGAGAGCGGGATCGGCTCGAGAGCGACCCCAACCTGGAAGTGTCTATCATGGCGACAGGGTTCACCTGGGAAACCCAGAACCGAGAAACCGACACTGCTGCCTGCCAAGCAGTCTGGCAAGATGCGGCACGTATGCTGGCCGACGAGTCGGTCTATCTTGTCGTGCTCGACGAGATCACCTACATGCTCAAGTTCGGCTATCTGGATTTCGAGACGCTCAGGCAGGCACTCGTCAACCGCCCCAAGGAGCAAACCGTCATCATTACCGGCCGCAACGCCCACCGCGAACTGCTCGAGATGGCCGATACCGTGACCGAAATGCAGGAAGTCCGTCATGCTTTCAATGCGGGAATACAGGCCCGCCGTGGCATTGATTACTGAACGACAAATTGTTCAACAGCGTATTAAAGGAGACGTCATGTTTGCTTCCATGGGCAAGACCTTACCGCTGGTATTGCTGCTAAGTACGTGCCTGGCAGGAACAGCGTCCGCCCAGATTGCGCCGCAAGAACTTCCTCAGCGCATTCAAGTCCAGGCACAGGCTGAAATCTCGGTAGCGCCCGACATGGCCACCTTGCAAGCGCGTCTGTGGGAGCGGACACCAGCCATCGCCCAGGCTGCAGCGTCCCGGACCAACCCCGAAGCACTGGCCCAGGCACGCGAGCGCTTGGAAAAGAGAACCGGGGAATTGATTCGTGCGCTGGAACGGGCCGGCCTTGACAGCAGCGCCATCAGTGCAGGCTCCCTGTTGATTCGGCCCGATTACGTACAGGCGCCATCACGCCAGGGCGAAAGCGAAGCGCCGCTGGTACGGACACAACTGGAACGTCCCATCAGCGTGCGCATCGACACTCTCGACCGCGTCCCGACGATTCTCGACGCCCTGACCCAGGCCGGTGTCGATTCACTGGATGGCATCAACTACGAGCTCAAGGACCGCGATGCGGCCAGTGACCAGGCGTTGACCAAGGCCTTGCAAAAGGCCCGGGGCAAGGCCCAACTGATCGCCGACACCCTGGGCATCGAGCTGGGCCGGGTGCAGAACGTTCAGGAAAACACCCCACCCACCTTTGCCCCGCGCATGGCCGCGATGCGTGCCGACGGCATGGAAAGCAAGGTGCAAGCCGAATACCGTCCCGGCGAGATCACCATCGAGACGGCGGTCAGTGTGGATTGGGGAATTGCGGAGTAACGGACAGCCCCGGAACGGAACGAGCCTCGCTAAGCGAGGCTCGTTCCTTTTCTAGCCAGGGTATTACGACTGTCTCAGGCATTGATGACCTGAGTGCCGCCCATGTACGGACGTAGCGCTTCCGGTACGCTGATCGAGCCATCGGCGTTCTGGTAGTTCTCGAGTACCGCCAGCAGGCAGCGGCCCACGGCCAGGCCCGAGCCATTCAGGGTATGCACCAGCTGGGGCTTCTTCTGCTCGGGTGAACGGAAGCGTGCCTGCATGCGCCGCGCCTGGAAATCCTCGCAGTTCGAGACCGAGGAGATTTCGCGATAGGTCTCCTGGCTGGGCAACCACACTTCGAGGTCGTAGGTCTTGGCGGCACCGAAGCCCATGTCACCGGTGCACAGCGTTACAACACGATACGGCAGCCCGAGCGCCTGCAGGATCGCCTCGGCATGGCCGCGCATCTCTTCCAATGCGTCATAGCTGGTCTCGGGCGCAACCATTTGCACCATCTCGACCTTATCGAACTGATGCTGGCGAATCATTCCCCGGGTATCCTTGCCATAAGCGCCGGCTTCGCTACGGAAGCACGGCGTATGGGCCGTCAGGCGAACCGGCAGTTCCCTGGCCTCGAAGATGTGATCCCTGGCGAAGTTGGTGAGCGGCACCTCGGCGGTGGGTATCAGGTAATACTCCTGATCGCCCTCGAGGCGGAACAGGTCTTCGCCGAACTTGGGCAATTGTCCAGTACCCATCAGCGAGTCGCGATTGACCATATAGGGAACGTAGCATTCCTCATAACCATGCTCGAGTGTCTGCTTGTCGAGCATGAACTGCGCCAGGGCGCGATGCAGTCGGGCAATGGGCCCACGCATCACCGCAAAGCGCGACCCGGTCAGCTTGGCCGCCATCTCGAAATCGAGATAGCCCAGCTTGGCACCGAGATCGACATGGTCCTTGACCTCGAAGTCGAACGCACGAGGCGTTCCCCAGCGATGCAGCTCGACGTTATCGCTCTCGTCTGCCCCCTCCGGCACGCTGTCATGCGGCAGGTTGGGCAGGCTGGCCATCAGTGCATCCATTTCACTCGCCACTTCGGCGAGCTGCGTCTTGGCGGAGTCCAGGCGATCGCCCAGATCGCTGACCTCGGCCAGCAGCGGCTCGATGTCCTGGCCCGCGGCCTTGGCCTTGCCGATCGCTTTGGACCGGGTGTTACGCTCGTTCTGCAGCTGTTCAGTCTCGGTCTGCAGATCGCGGCGCCGGCCTTCCAGGGCCTCGAATTGCGTGACATCCAGCGTATAACCGCGCTTGGCCAGACGTTGCGCGACCTGTTCGAGATCGCTGCGAAGCAGTTTGGGATCGAGCATGGAATTCTATCCGTCAGTGAATCGTTAAAGTAATACGCGTGCCAGCTTCATGCCCAGCGCTACGCCGGCGACACCCAGCACCAGACTGGCCGAGACATAGAGCGCGGCCACGAGTCCTCGCCCGGACTCGAACAGGGTGAGCGTTTCGAGCGCGAAGGTGGAAAACGTGGTGAAGGCACCGGTGAACCCCGCCACCAACACGGCCTGCCAGACGGGAGCCAGCCTCAGTTCCTGGGTCAACCAGACGTAGAAGGCGCCGATCAGGCAACAGCCCAGTAGGTTGACGCCGAACGTGCCCCAGGGAAAGCCCTTGCCCAGCCACCCTGTCAGCCACCCGCTCAGCAGATAGCGACTCAGGGCGCCTAGCGCCCCGCCTGCCGCCACGGCCAGCCATGTCGTCATGTACAGACTCGCAACTGTCCGAAAAATGGTCTTCCATTGTAAGGAAAAGCGTAGCCTCGGGCCACGCCGTCTCGTGAGCCACCGCCTCTCCAGGTGCGGTAACCGTGCGTCACGGCACTATCTCGGGTAAGGTAGCGCCTGCACCGACCAGCTTGATAATTCGAGATCATGATCGCACGACTGGACTCTCTATCCCGGGTCGACTCCCGCTACGTCGCTTTCCTCGACGCCCTCCGCGAGGCAGGCTTCGCTGGCGACATCGCCCCGGATTATGCCAATCGCACGGTGCTCGCCACCGACAACTCCATCTATCAGCGCCTGCCCCAGGCGGTGCTCTACCCGCGCGATGCCGACGACCTGGTGCGCATTGCCCGGCTCACCGGCCAGGCGACGTTTCGTGACATCGTGCTCACGCCACGTGGCGGCGGCACCGGCACCAATGGCCAGTCGCTGACCGACGGGCTGGTGGTCGACGTCTCCCGCCACATGAACCGCATCCTCGAGATCGATGTCGGCAGGCGCCAGGTGCGCGTGCAGGCCGGGGTGGTCAAGGACCAGCTCAATGCCGCACTCAAGCCCTACGGACTGTTCTTCGCCCCCGAGCTGTCGACCTCCAACCGCGCCACGCTCGGCGGCATGATCTCCACCGACGCCAGCGGCCAGGGCAGTTGCGAGTACGGCAAGACCCGCGATCATGTGCTCGCCCTCGATACGGTGCTGCTCGGCGGCGCGCGTTTCGAGAGCCGTCCCGTCACCGAGAATGAACTGGATTCGCTGTGCGAGCACGAAGGCATCGTCGGCGAGATCCACCGCACCGCCCGCGAGATCATCGACACCCAGCGCGAGCAGATCGCGGCCAGGTTCCCCAAACTCAACCGCTGCCTGACCGGCTATGACCTGGCGCACCTGCGCACCGCCGATGGGCGCTTCGACCTCAACAGCGTGCTGTGTGGCGCGGAAGGCTCGCTGGGCCTGCTCAACGAGGCCACCCTCAACGTGCTGCCGATGGCCAGGTGCTCGACGCTGGTCAACGTACGCTACGCCAGTTTCATGGATGCCCTGCGCGACGCCCGGGCGCTGATGGGCCTGGGGGACGCTACCGCGTCGGCCGAACTGCCCCGCCCGACCTCCATCGAGACCGTCGATGACAAGGTGCTGGCGCTGGCCATGGAGGATTTCGTCTGGGACAGCGTGGCGGAATTCTTCCCCGCTGGCGAAGCCGAAGCCACCGAACAGGCCACGGCCATTGACGGCGACACCGCGACCGCGACGCGCCCGGTGGCGGCACCGGCCATTCGCGGCATCAACCTGGTCGAGTTCAACGCCGACGATCCAGCGGAACTCGCCGCCAAGGTCCAGGCCTTTACCGCCCACCTGGCCGTCGATGCCAGCGTCGAGCGCCTGGGCTACACCCTGGCCGAGGGCCGCGAGCAGATCGGCCGCGTCTATGCCATGCGCAAGCGCGCCGTGGGTCTGCTGGGCAATGCCAAGGGCGAGAAGCGCCCGATCCCGTTCGTCGAGGACACCGCCGTGCCGCCGGAGCACCTGGCCGACTATATCGCCGAGTTCCGCGCGGCACTCGATGCCCGCGGTCTCGAGTACGGCATGTTCGGCCACGTCGATGCCGGCGTGCTGCATGTGCGCCCGGCCATCGACATGAAGGATCCGGCTCAGGAGCGCCTGATCCGTGAACTCTCCGACGAGGTCGCCGAGCTGACCCAGCGTTATCATGGCCTGCTGTGGGGCGAGCACGGCAAGGGCGTGCGCTCGGAGTACGCCCCGCAGTTCTTCGGTGACCTTTACCCGGCGCTGCAGCGCCTCAAGGGCGCCTTCGACCCGCACAACCAGCTCAACCCGGGCAAGATCGCCACGCCGCTCCTTATCCGGCCCGAAGACGCCGGTAACGCTATCCGGCCCGAAGACACCGGCAATGACTCGGCCGATGTCGCGGCCGAAGCGGTCAAGCTCGTCGACCCGGGCCTGCTGACTATCGACGGCGTGACCACCCGCGGCCAGCTCGACCGTCAGATCGACGAGCGCGTGTGGCAGGCGCATCAGGCCGCGGTGTACTGCAACGGCAACGGCGCCTGCTACAACTACGACCCGGCCGATGCCATGTGCCCGTCGTGGAAGGGCACGCGCCAGCGCATCCACTCGCCCAAGGGCCGTGCCAGCCTGATGCGCGAATGGCTGCGCCTGCAGGGCAACGCCGGTACCGACGTCGTCGAGGAGTCGCGCAAGAAGAAGGCCGAGGGCACCTGGGGTTTCGTGCGCGACCTGCCCCTGCGCCTGGCCAATACTTGGCGCAAGCGTCGTGGCGAGACGGACTTTTCCCATGAAGTCTACGATGCCATGGCCGGCTGCCTGGCGTGCAAGTCCTGCGCCGGCCAGTGCCCGATCAAGGTCAACGTGCCCGAGTTTCGCTCGCAGTTCCTCGAGGTCTACCACGGCCGCTACCAGCGTCCGCTACGCGATTACCTGATTGGCGGCCTGGAGTTCATGGTGCCGGGCCTGTCGCGTATCGCCCCGCTGTATAACGCATTGATGCGTCACCGGTTGGTGGACCGATTGATGGCCGACACGATCGGCATGGTCGACAGCCCGCTGATTTCCCGCGCCAGCCTGGCCAGGCAGTTGAAGGCCTGGGGCATCAGCGAGGCCACGCCGACCAGCCTGGGCCTGCTCACCGAGGCACAGAAGGCGCGCAGCGTGGTCCTGGTTCAGGATGCCTTCACCAGCTATTTCGAGTCGCGGCTGGTGATGGATGTCGTCGAGCTGCTGTCGCGCCTCGACATTCGCGTATTCGTCGCCCCATTCTCGGCCAACGGCAAGCCGCTGCAGGTGCAGGGTTTCCTCGGCGCTTTCGAGCGCACCGCCGCCAGGCAGGCCGAGCGCCTGCGCAGCCTGGCCGAGTTCGGCGTGCCACTGGTGGGGATCGACCCGGCGATGACCCTGACCTATCGCCAGGAGTACGCCAAGGCGCTGGGGCCGGACGCTGCCCCGGAAGTATTGATGCTGCAGGAATGGCTGGTCTCGCTAGGGCCTCGCCTGGTGCCGGGCGGGCTGTCGCTCGCCGATCCCGGCTTCCGGCTGCTCTCGCACTGCACCGAGAAGACCACGGCGCCGGGATCCCCCCGAGCCTGGCAGCAGGTATTTGCCGCCTTCGGCCTGGAGCTCGAGCTGGTCGCCACCGGCTGCTGCGGCATGTCCGGCACCTATGGCCACGAGGCGCGCAACCGCGCCACCTCCGAGCGCATCTACGACCTCTCCTGGCGGGAGGTGACGGAGAATCCGGCCTATGCCGGACGCCTGCTGGCGACGGGCTATTCGTGCCGCAGCCAGACCAAGCGTCTGTCGAACGTTCCTTTGAAACATCCGCTTCAGGGACTTCTGCAAGCCCTCAAACAGGCATGAACGCTACCGGGACAACGCCTATATCTCGTTGTCTCGGCCCTGCCAATTCATCATCGCCTTCGGGAGGTCGGCATGTCGCGTCCGCTGATCGTCATCGGAATTGTCATCGTGGTTATCGGGCTGCTATGGCCTTGGCTGTCCAAGCTGCCTCTCGGCCATCTGCCGGGGGATATCGTCATCAAGCGAGACAATTTCGCGTTCTACTTCCCCATTACCACCATGATTTTGCTTAGCGCCGTCATTTCCGGTCTCGTGTGGCTCTTCCATCGTTGACCGCACCTGGCCGTGGCGCCCTGACGCGCCAAGGTGAATCGATTTTTCCTGCAGCATTGCAACCCGAGGCCGCCAACGCTAGGCTGCGCGGCTCTTCCCATGCGTCGATCAGGAAAACGTGACAATGCAGACACCGGCCATCGCCCTGACAGGCATCGGTCTGTTGGCCCTCATCTGCCAATGGGCCGCCTGGCGGTTGCGCCTTCCTGCCATACTGCCGCTGCTGGTCGCGGGGATCCTGTCGGGACCGGTCACCGGCCTGCTCGAGCCGGATCGCCTGCTGGGCGACCTGCTGTTTCCGCTGGTCTCCCTGGCAGTGGCAGTCATCCTGTTCGAAGGCAGCCTGACCCTGGATTTCAGGGATCTGCGCGGTCATGGCCGCACGGTTCGACGCCTGGTGACCTGGGGCGCACTGATCACCGGTTCGGTCGCTACCGTGGCAGCGCATGTGTTACTCGATCTCACTTGGGAAATGGCCAGCGTGCTGGGCGCCGTCCTCGTCGTCACTGGACCTACCGTCGTCCTGCCGTTGCTCCAGACACTGCGTGCTCGTGCCCATCTGACCCAGATCCTGCGCTGGGAAGGCATCCTGATCGACCCCGTGGGTGCCATCGGTGCCGTCCTTGTCTTCGAGTTCGTGGTGCTCGGCCAGGGCCAGGGGGCGTTTTCTCATACGCTGTCGATGTTCGCGCGTACCGCCGCCATCGGTTTTGGCCTGGGCATGCTCGGCGGCTACCTGTGGGGGCTGGTTCTGCGCCATCACTGGCTGCCACAGCGCCTGCACAGCTTCGGCACGCTGATGATCGTGCTGACTCTGTTTACCCTGTCCAACACTCTCTTCCATGAGTCGGGCCTGCTCACGGTGACGGTGATGGGCGTGTGGCTGGCCAACATGCGTGGCGTGCCCACGCAGCACATCATCGAGTTCAAGGAGACATTGTCGGTCCTGCTGATTTCCGGTCTGTTCATACTGTTGGCCGCCCGCCTGACCGCTGAACAGCTTGCCCTGCTCTCCTGGCCGGCGTGGGGTTTCCTCGCCATTCTGCTGTGGGGCGCGCGGCCCTTGGCTGTCTGGCTGTGTACCTTGGGGAGTGGGCTTGAATGGCGCGAGAAGGCCTTGCTCGCCTGGCTATCGCCCCGCGGTATCGTGGCCGCCGCCGTTGCCTCGCTGTTCGCCATCCAGTTCGAGGAAGCCGGCATCCCAGGCGCTAACATGCTGGTGCCGGTGGTATTCCTCGTCATCATCAGTACTGTCGTCATGCAGAGCCTTTTGTCACGCCCGCTGGCCCGGTTGCTGAAGGTCAGCGAACCGGAGGCGTCGGGCTTCCTGATCATTGGCGCCAACCCAGTGGCTCGGACCATCGCACTGAAGCTCACCGAAGCCGGCATCGCCGTGCGCCTGGCCGACAATAACTGGGACGCTGTACAGGAGGCGCGAATGGCAGGCCTGCCGGTCTACTATGGCAACCCGCTCTCCGAGCATGCTGCCCAGCACCTGGAGCTCACCGGTATCGGTCACCTGCTGCCCCTGTCGCCCTATCGCGAACTCAATAACCTGGCCGTGCTGCACTTCGAGCACATTCTCGGTCACGGCAAGGTCTTCCTGTTGGCCGAGGAAGATATCCGCAACGCGCGCCGTCATCGAGAACAGGCCCTGGAACATCTGCCGGTGCTGTTCGATGGCGAGGCAACCTATGCCCGGCTGTCTCAGTTGATTGAGCAAGGCGGCGAATTGCGCAGCGCACGCATGACCGACAACTTTGGCCTGAAAGACTACTGCGCCATCCATGACCAGCGACTGCTGCCGATGTTCAGCGTCAGTGCCAACGGACGCGTCCGTGTCGCTAATACGCGAACCCCTCTGGCCCCGAAGCCCGGCGACACCCTGATCAGCCTGATTCATGCCGATTCGCCGGAGTTTGCCTGACGCTTCGACTTGCTGCCCTGCGGTGTGCCTGCAACACTTAGGCAGCCAAAAGAATGACGAAAAACGAGGAATCGTGTGAATAGACGCAGGATGCTGTCGCTTTGCCTGTTGGGATCGGTGGCTCCCATACCGGCCCAGGCCCAGGAAGCCACGCCGAGCACACTCCCCACCCTGGAAGTCACTGCCCCTCGCTTGGAACGGGAACTCTATGCTACGCCTCGGGCCATCTCGGTGGTCGAGCAAGAGGCCATTCAGCGCGGTCAGCAGCGTGTTCGGCTCGACGAGTCGCTGGACATGGTGCCTGGTGTGTACCTCCAGAACCGCAACAACTTTGCCCAGGGCGAACGTATTTCCATTCGCGGCTTTGGTGCGCGTACCCCTTGGGGAGTACGCGGCATAACACTGATGGTCGATGGAATTCCCTATACGCTGCCGGATGGTCAGGCCCAGACTGATGCTATCGATCTAGATAGCGCTCAGCGTATTGAAGTCATCCGTGGCCCGGCGGCGGTCCAATATGGCAACGCGTCGGGCGGTGTGATCAGCGTAACCACGGCGGATGGGCGGGACGATCCAGGCAGCAGTGTTCGCTTTGGCGTAGGTAGCGACGGCTATCGCAAGTTGTCGACGCAAAACGGCGGCGTGAACGGTTCGTGGTCACACCATGTGAGCTTTTCCGCCCTCGACATTGAAGGCTACCGCGATCACAGCTCGGCGGAGAAGTATCTCTTCAACGCCAAGCTGCGCCGCGAGCTGGGCCACGACCGCGCCATCACTGCCATCGTCAATTTGCTCGATAGTCCTGATGCGGAAGACCCGGGCGGCATGACGCGGAAACTGGTCAGAGAGGACCGTCGCGGTACGATCGATAGCGAAGGTTACTATGACTATTCGCCCGAAAGAATCGACTCCGGGCAGGAAGTCGATCAGCAAGTGTTCGGCCTGCAATACGAGGATCTCTCTGCCGGACCTGGCCAGTTTTATCTCAAAGGCTTCTATTTACATCGCGATTATCAGCAGCAATTGGCTTTTGCGGGCGGCAGCCGATCGCTAACGGATGTTCAGAACTATATCGCCTATGATCGCGATTATTACGGCGGCAGCGCCGAGTATCACCAAACGCTGGAGCTGGGCGGCCTCCCCCTGCGATACATGACGGGTGTCGACGTTACTCGGCAGGCCGATGATCGCCATAGCGACGATGTATTGATCGACGGAGAACACATACGCCGCTCCCAAGACGAAACGCAAAAAGCCACCTCCATCGGCGCGTTCGTGCAGGGGGATCTGGATCTGTCCGATCGCTGGATGCTCTCGCTGGGTACCCGCTACGACCGGGTAAAGTTCAATATCGATGACCAGCTTCTGAGCGACGGCGAGGATGGCAGTGGCGAGCGCACTTTCGATCAGTGGAGTGGCAGCGCGGGCCTGAGCTTTCGTTATTTACCCACTCACCAGCTCTATCTTTCTACGGGTACTTCCTACGAGACTCCAACATTTTCGGAGTTTTCCAACCCGAATGGCGACGGTTTTAATCCCGGTATAGAGCCGCAGAAGGCCTGGAATCGCGAAATCGGCCTGCGTGGGACTTTCGCCAATGGACTGAATTACGACATTGTGATGTTTTCGACCCGCGTTCGCGATTCATTAATTGCCTACGAAAACGAGGCCGGAAAAAGCTATTACCGCAATGCCGGCAAGAGCCTGCAGGAAGGAATCGAAACTTCGTTGGGCTGGCAGCTCACGCCGGCCTGGCGCATCGATAGTGCGCTGACATTGGCTCGCTACGAATTCGATGATTATACCGCCAACGGAAACAACTACGACGGCAATCGTATTCCCGGCCTGCCGGAGCAGACCTGGAACAACCAGCTCACCTGGCAGGGCCTCGAGGAGCGCTTCGCGACACTCGAGACGCAGTATGTCGGCGATATGGTGGCGGACGACGCCAATGAGGTCGAGATCGACGACTATTGGCTGGTCAACCTGCGCGCCGGGGATGGCTGGCGGCTGGGCGGCGACACACTGCTCAAGGGCTATCTGGGCGTGCGCAACCTCTTCGACCGCGAGCACTACGCCAATCTAATTATCAATGCGACTCGCGAGCGCTACTTCGACACCGCGCCGGGGCGGACCTTTTATGCTGGGCTGGAGCTGGACTTCTGAACCAGCAACGACTCGGGCCGCCCAAGGGCGGCCCGTTCAACGCATCAAATAAGCCATACGCTAGAAAAACAGCCGGCGCAGCGCCGCGCCAGGGTCTTCTTCGCGCATGAAGGCCTCCCCTACCAGGAAACCATTCACGTTGTATTCACGCATGTGCTCGACATCGCCGCGCGTGTTGATGCCGGACTCTGTGATTACCGTCACGTGATCGGGAATCCGTGAGAGCAACTGGAAGGTGGTATCCAGGCTGGTCTCGAAGCTGCGCAGGTCGCGATTGTTGACCCCCACCAGCGCCAGATCCAGCGCCATGGCGCGTTCTAGCTCCAGGGCATCGTGCACCTCGACCAGCACGTCCATCCCCAGTTCACCTGCCTGCTGATGCAGGTCCTTGAGCTGGGCATCGTCCAGCGCGGCCACGATCAGTAGGATGCAGTCGGCGCCGATGGCGCGCGCCTCGCTGACCTGATAGCCATGAACGATGAAGTCCTTGCGAATCACCGGCAAGTCGCAGGCCTCTCGCGCAGCAATCAGGTATTCCTCGTGCCCCTGGAAATAGTCGGCATCGGTGAGTACCGACAGGCAGCTGGCTCCGGCATCGGCGTAGGCCTGGGCAATCTCGGCGGGACGGAAGTCCTCGCGAATCACTCCACGCGACGGTGAGGCCTTCTTGATCTCGGCAATGACAGCGGGGTCGCCTTCATTGATGGTGCGATTGAGGGCATGGATAAATCCCCGCGGCGCGCTCTGCTCACGGGCGCGCTCCAGCAGGGCCGGCTCGGAGACACTGGCTCGCCGTTGGGCGACTTCTTCGTCCTTGCGGGCGAGAATACGGGCCAGGATTGTAGGCAGGTTGTCGGATGGGCTCATGAAATGATCCTGGTTACAGCGGCTTATGCCTGGTCCGTGAATACACGACTGAAGTCGGTCAGCTCTTTCATCTTTTCCAGCGCCAGGCCGGTTGCCATGGCGTCCTGGGCGAGCGCCACCCCTTCCTTGATACTGTCTGCCACATCGGCAGCGTAGAGCGCCGCGCCGGCATTCAAGGCCACGATATCGGCGGCCGCTCCCTCGCCCCTCAGCGCCTCCTTGACCAACCGCAGGCTATCTTCGGCAGTCACGACCTTGAGCGGCTCGAGCGGCTGCCGCTCGACACCAAGCGCTTCCGGCGTAACGACATATTCAGTGATCTCACCGTCGCGCAATTCGGCGATACGGGTCGGCGCCGCCAGTGATATTTCATCGAGGCCATCCTCGGCATGCGCCACCAGTACGTGCCGGCTACCCAGGCGCTGCAGGGTCTCGGCCATCAGTGTCACCAGTTCCGGCTTGTACACGCCCAGCAGCTGGTGCTGTGCCCCGGCGGGGTTGGTCAGCGGGCCAAGGATATTGAAGACCGTACGTACCCCCATCTCGCGACGCGGCCCGATCGCATGACGCATTGCCTTGTGATGCATGGGTGCAAACATGAAACCGACACCGACCTGGTCGATGCAGCGAGCCACCTGGACGGGAGACAGGTCGAGCTTGATGCCCGCGACATCGAACAGGTCAGCGCTTCCGGAAGAGGACGACACACTGCGATTGCCATGCTTGGCGACATGCGCATCGCAGGCCGCCACCACGAAGCTCGAGGCCGTCGAGACGTTGAAGAGGTTGGCACCGTCTCCACCGGTGCCGACGATATCCACCACGTTGTCGAGCGAGGCGAGCTCGACGGGCGTCATCAACTCACGCATGACCTGCGCCGCCGCCGCCACTTCATCGACCGTTTCTCCCTTCATCGACAGGCCGATCAAAAAGCCGCCGATCTGGGCATCGGTCGCCTCGCCAGTCATGATGTGGCGCATCACGGCATGCGTCTCGGCATAACTCAGATGACGTCCATTCATCACGGCGTCGATCGCCTCACGCATCTGCATGTCGGGTCTCCTTCGGGTAGCGGCGTGTCGGCCCGGTCACTCAGGACCGGCCGCGCTCGAGAAAATTGGCCAGCAACTGATGCCCCTGGCGCGTCAGAATGGATTCGGGATGGAACTGGACGCCTTCGACATCCAGTTCGCGATGACGCAGCCCCATGATCAAGCCGGGCGTGACGTCGTCATCGCCTACCCATGCCGTGGTCTCGAGTGCCTCGGGCAAGCTATCGGCGTCAACGACCAGCGAATGATAGCGAGTCACCTCGAGAGGATCCTCAAGGCCTGCAAACACGCCTTCACCCCGATGATGGACGCGTGAGGTCTTGCCATGCATGACCTGGGGAGCGCGCACCACCTTGCCGCCGAAGACCTGGCCAATTGCCTGGTGGCCCAGGCAGATCCCCAGGATGGGTAGCTTGCCGGCAAAATGCCGAATGACCTCCAGCGATATGCCCGCCTCGTTTGGCGTGCAGGGCCCCGGTGAGATCACGATATGCGTCGGCGCCATGCGCTCTATGTCCGCAACAGTCAGACTATCGTTGCGATGCGTTTCGACGTCGGCGCCGAGTTCGGCCAGATACTGCACGACGTTGAAGGTGAAGCTGTCGTAATTGTCGATCATCAACACGGACATGGCGCTAGACCTTTGATTCGATTCGGTATTCATATGACTGCCCCGCTTTTTTCACCCGGCAATCCGCCGGTGGGTCAGTGCTTCCTTGCCAGCCGTGCAGGGGGTCCAGACACAAAAATGCCGCCCTGACGGCGGCATACGTTCAAGACACGCGTGTGCCGCCCCACTCAGGAGCGCCACCACTGGCTTGAACGGATAGAAGCTGAAGTATGCATGCCCGCTATAGTGTCGTCACGGATTCGACCTGTCAAGGCAAGCCCCGGTTCTGCCCGTTACTGAGCCGCCTCGCCGGCGATCGTGGCCAGCAGCGAGCCCAGCCCTTCAGGAGCGCGCGCCTCGCGACGGGCACTGGTCATGACCCGGGAGGTCCGGTTCCAGGCGATACGAAAGCCACGGGCCTTGAGGGCATGAACAAGCATGACGTCCTCGTGCGCCCGCAACGGCGGAAAGCCGCCCACTGCGCGATAGGCATCGGCACTTACCCCGAGATTTGCGCCATGAACGTGCCGCCCTTCTCCCGTCAGGCGCCGGTGATCCAGGTAGCGCCGACGCCAATGGGACGGCAGGCATTCCCACTCGATCAGCCGTATGTCGCCACACACCGCATCGCAGCCAGCCTGGCATTGAGACACCAGCCAATTTTCCTGCACACAGGTGTCGGCATCGGTGAATGCCAGCCAGCGGGCTCCTCGGTCCAGCAGCAAACGCGCCCCCTCGTGCCGCGCGACGCCCACATTGCACGAGGTAGTGCGGATTGTCTCGACAGGGTAGGCCTCGGCGATTGCCGCCGAGGCATCGTTACAATTGTCGAGCACAACGACAACAACGACATGCTCACCAACCAGGCCAGGATGCCGAACGGCCAGGCTCAGTGACTCAAGGCATTGAGCCAGATAATCCTGCTCATTATGAACTGGGACAACGACACCGATCATTGCGCTCTTCTTCCTTGCCGGGGCTATAGCAATCCATCGCGACGCGCCACTGATCGCTCATCGCGTGCCCATAAATCGAGCCTTGCATCGACATCCTGGTAATGCCCCAGATGTGTCAACGGCAAGCGCTCCTGAATCTGCCGATGCACGTCCTCGGCCCGCAGGCTGCCTTTCTCGATCGGGTGACGCCAATGGCAGGCCAACAGCTCTCCGTCATCACTCAATGTGCGCTGCAGATTGACGAGAACGCGGTCCAGCGAGTCACGATCCAGGTAATAGCCAACTTCACTGAGCACGATCAGATCGAACGTCGACTCGGGCCACGCCACCGAGATATCCCGACACTCCAGTCGAACATGGGGTTGATCGGCCAAGCGGCACCGGGCCGCCTCGACAGCCCGGGAACTAATATCGCAGCACAGCAGCGAGTCGCAACGAGCTGCAAGCGCCCCGCTCAGCACACCGATGGAACAGCCTGGCTCGAAGGCATTGCGGTAACGCGGCCGGCCCAGCATGGCCAGGCTCAATGCACGCTTGCGCGATTCATACCAGCGGCTCTCGTACCCCCAGGGGTCCGCATTGCTTGCGTGCAGCGACTCGAAGTCCTCGCGAGTGAAACTCACAGAAACAGGACCTCGTCAGAGCGCAGCAGGCGTTGCAGTGTGTGCGGTGTCAGCACCGGCTCTTCTCCGGTAGCCGCGTCGGATGTCACCTGGCTGACATGAGCCGTCATTGCAGCGCGTTTACGAGCCAGATCTTCCTCACTCAATGACAGCCTGGCGGCGCTCGCCCAGGGAATGCGGGAGTCTCCCGGCACGGCCCAATGCCAGGCCCAGATCGGCATTTCGATCATACGGCATGACATGGCGACCGTAGCACGGGCGCAGGCACGACCGGTCGCCTCGTGATCGGGATGTCCATCGCCACGCCACGTGGTAAACACGGTATCGCCGATGCGTAATATATCGCTCATCCAGTCCGTGAGTGCCGCCTCGTCATCGGCCACCCGGGTATCGGTGAAGCCGGCTCGCACGACCGGCATCGAAGCCAGTCCCATGAGCCGCAGCGCATCGGCGCTTTCCCTGGGCCTTTCCTTCGCCAGTCGCTCGGGTGGCCACAATATCGAGCCAGGATGGCTACCAGTGCCGTCGGTCACCGATACCAGCAGCATGTCGCGCCCGAGTGCCGCCAACTGTCGCATCAGTCCGCCGCAGCCGAGCACCTCGTCGTCCGGATGCGGCGCCACGATAACGGCCCGCCTCTTCTCGCCAACCAGCGACGCTGCATTGATCATTGGCAATGCCGCCAGCCCGGGCCATGCCTCCCAGGCCTCGGCCGGAGTCCCGGCACCAACGATATGCCTGGCTTGCTGCGCGTCTTCGTTCATAGGCTCCAGGCTCCATGTCCACGCAGGGTTTGTATTCTGCTTCGTCTTTCCGCCAGGTAACGTCCCAGTGCCTCGAGATCCCGTTCGGCATGGTTCTGCCGAATGAACACCGGCAAGTCAGCCGCCATGCGTGCAAACGCCGCGTTGCGACAGTACGCCCCCGCCCCCAGCGCTCGAGAGCAGTGACCGAGAACATCGCTGGCCACCGTGTCGAGCATCGAGCGTGCCCGCTGAGCCACATGCCAGGCATCTTCCCGGGGATAGGTATCGATCCACTCGGCTGCCTCACGAAGTACCGAAGACGCGGCACCCAGCAAGACGTCTACCGCCCCCAGGTGCGCCAGCAGGTGTCCATCGCCACCCCGCTCGCCACGCTCTTCAAGCACCTCGCCCAGACGCCGCGCACCACCGAACCAGCAGGCCGCGATGCCGGCACCGCCCTGCCAGAAGCCAGGTCGGTCGAGATAACCGTTGCACGGCCCCACCAGTTGCCCGATGGCCGCCTCGAAGTGCACATCGACGCTGGCCGTAGCTGCCATGCCAACCGCTTGCCATCCCTCGTTGGTCACCGTCACACCCGGTTGGTCGAGGGAAATGGCCACCAGGCGTTGCTGCTGGTCGTCATCCCAGGCGGTCAGCAGTGCATGACTGAGCATCGGTGCTCCGGAACACCATGCCTTGACACCATCGAGACGCACCTCGATTCCCGTGGCGTCCTGGCCCGCCGGAAGTTCCCCCTCATCCCCGCGTGGCGATACGCGAACCTTGGCGAACGGTGGCTCGGCTGCCCACATGCCCCAGGAGGATGCACCGGAGGCAAGCCAGGCAGCGTCATGCTCGGCCAGGATAGCCAGGCTATCAGTATGACCCTCGAAGAGTTTGACCAGGCCGAGGTCAAGACTGGCCACATCGGCGAGTGCCCGCCAACGGGACAGGGTATTGCCCTGGCCAGGCAAGGGAAGTCGGTCGGCACCGGCCTCGATGAGATAACGCAGGCGAGAGGCGAGTGTTGAACTATCGGTGGCGGGACTGTCATCGGCCGCACGCAGCTCAGCGATGGCCCGATGCGACGACACGGAAGAATGATCCTTCCCCTGGAGCATGTATGTCTTTCCTTAGACATGAAAAACGAAGCGACGCCCTTCACCATAGACCAGAGTCTGCAATGGTGTGAAACGTCGCTACGCTAGCCTGGAAGCTAGTTATCCAGGTTATCCAGCCCCCGCTCGGCCATGGCCACGGCACGGAACAAGGCACGCCCCTTGTTGAGGGTTTCCTGCCACTCGAGTTCGGGCACCGAGTCGGCAACGATGCCGGCCCCTGCCTGCACGTGCAGTTCCCCGTCCTTGATCACGGCCGTGCGGATGGCGATGGCGGTATCCATGTTGCCGTGCCATGAGAGGTAGCCGACTGCGCCGGAATAAATGCCACGCTTGACCGGCTCGAGTTCGTCGATGATCTCCAGTGCGCGGATCTTGGGCGCTCCCGAGAGCGTGCCGGCCGGGAAGGTCGCCCGCAGTACGTCCATGGCCGACATGCCCGGCTTGAGACGTCCGGTAACGTTGGAGACGATATGCATGACGTGGGAATAACGCTCCACGGCCATGTTGTCGGTTACCTGGACACTGCCGGTCTCGCTGATGCGTCCCACATCGTTGCGTCCCAGGTCGATGAGCATGACATGCTCGGCGATTTCCTTGGGGTCGGCCAGCAGATCGGCCTCGAGGGCCTTGTCCTCTTCCTCGTTGCGGCCACGCTTGCGGGTCCCGGCAATAGGGCGCACCGTCACTTCGCCGTCTTCCAGACGGGTAAGGATCTCCGGTGACGAACCGACCACGTGGTGATCGTCGAGGTTGAAAAAGAACATGTACGGCGATGGGTTCAGGCTGCGCAGCGCCCGGTAGAGATCCAGCGGCGGCGCCTGGAACGGGATCGACATGCGCTGCGAGGGCACACATTGCATGACGTCGCCGGCCAGCACGTATTCCTTGATCTTCTCGACGGCCGCTTTGAAGCCCTCCTCGGTGAACCCCGAGGTAAAGTGACCTTCCTCCACGGCGGCACGCCCCGTACCCGGGCTTGCCGACCTGGCAACAGCGCTGCGCAACTGGCTTTCCAGCGACTCCAGACGATGACAGGCGCGGGCATAGGCCTCGGGTTGGGACGGATCGGCATGCGTCCACAGCGTCAGACGCCCCGACAGGTTGTCGAATACGACCAGTTCGTCACAGACCATCAACAGGATATCGGGCACGCCGATGGGATCGGGCTTGGCATCGACATGCGGACCGCGCAGGCGCGGCTCGATATAGCGGATAGTATCGTAGCCGAAATACCCCACCAGCCCGCCATCGAATCGCGGCTGGCCGTCGAGATCGGGCACCTTGAAACGCGCCTGGAACTGCTCGATCCAGGCCAGTGGATCCTCGACCTCACTGACCCCACTCTGCTCGCCATCGACAATGTGACGCACCTGATAGCCACGCACCTCGATGCGCTCGCGACACGGCAGCCCGATGATGGAATAGCGGCCCCACTTCTCGCCGCCCTGGACGGATTCCAGAAGAAACGTCCAGGGCGCATCGGCCAGCTTGAGGTAGGTGGACAATGGCGTATCGAGGTCGGCCAGCACCTCGCGGGTGACCGGGATACGGTTATAACCGGCCTGCGCCAGGTCGGCGAAGCGTTCGGGAGTCATCATGCCCGTCGTTTCCTTGAGATGAGACGATAAAGCGATGGAGAGCCATCCGAGCGATGGCGGCTAGCCTGGTAACTGCCGGAGCGTCACCATCGCCAGCGCTTGACTTCGCGCATCAGCGTGGCATTGCCTTGGGAGGAATGGCGGGCATTCAGCGTCATGGGGGAACCCGACGTATTCGTGATTGCTGAATCTTGTTGATTTGGCGGCTTTTATAACCACTCTGGCACCCTAAACGAGTTCTGCCAGCGATTCAACCAGGAAATCGGGGCGGCTGTCGGCCACCGGCTCACCATGATTGTAACCGTACGGCACTGCCAGCGTGCGGAATCCCGCGCGCCGACCGGCTTCTATATCGTGTCGTGAGTCCCCCACCATCAGGCAGGCATGCGGCGGCACCGAGAAGCGCTCGGCGACATGCAGCAGCGGTGCCGGATCAGGCTTCTTCTGTGGCAGCGAGTCTCCCCCCACCGCATAGTCGAAATATCTATCCAGCTCCAGCGCGTCAAGAATCGGCGCAATGAAGGCGTAGGGCTTATTGGTGATGACTGCCAGCGTCAACCCTCGCGCATGCAAGGCAGCCAAGGCTTCCTTGACGCCGGGGAAGACGCGGGTATGTTCGCTGGGAGCCCGGCCATAATGGATCAGAAAGGCATCGTGAGCCTGACTCAAGGCCTGCTCGCCGGGCTCATGCCCCGAGGCATGCCACAGGGCTCGCTTGACCAGCGTTCGCGAGCCGTTGCCGACCCAGTCGGCCACTCTCGCTTCCCCTGCCGCCGGATAGCCGAGTTCGGTTAGCACGGCATCAACCGCTACCGCCAGATCGGGGACGGAATCGATCAAGGTGCCATCGAGATCGAACGTCACCAGACGTATGTCTTCCAGACTCGGTGCCATGGGCTGTCCTCCTGGCTGTGCGCCATGCATGTAATATTACGAAAAAACATACCCCATGCCGGCCTCACGGCATAGGAATCTCGTTACAAGGGGATTATGCTAGGTCCCATTCATCGCCGACTCCAGGCGCCACAACGCCTGACCCTGGCGAATCGTTTTCGATATTTTCCTTTAACCTTTCGTAAGGAGCCCACATGGCTACCCCACGTATCGTGGTGGTCGGCGGAGGCGCGGGCGGGCTCGAGCTGGTCACCCGGCTCGGGCACAAGCTCGGCAGGCGCAAGCAGGCCGAGATCGTGCTTGTCGACCGCAACCCCACGCACATCTGGAAACCCCTGCTTCACGAAGTCGCGACAGGCGTTCTCGATTCCGGCCTCGACGAAGTCTCCTATCAGGGCCACTCAAAGGCACACGGCTACCAGTTCCAGCGAGGCACGCTCAGCGACCTGGATCGCGAAAGCCGCACCATCACGTTGGCTCCCATCCTCGACGAGGACGAGACGGTCGTCCTGCCCGCCCGCAACATCAGTTACGATTATCTCGTCCTGGCCCTGGGCAGCGTCTCCAACGATTTCGGCACGCCCGGCGTCGCCAGTCACTGTCATTTCCTCGACAGTCCGCAGCAGGCCGAGGCCTTTCGCCACGATATGCTCAATACCTTCCTGCGCTACAGCGACCCGGAGCGACGCGCTCACCCCAAGCTGACGGTGGGCATCGTCGGTGCCGGGGCCACCGGCGTGGAACTTGCGGCGGAACTGTTCGATGCCTCGAAAATGCTGCACAGCTACGGCTTTACCGCACTGGATAGCGGCAAGCTCGACGTTCACCTCATCGAGGCTGCCCCACGTATCCTGCCGGCCCTGCCAGAGCGATTCGGGCGGACGGTGCATCGTGAACTCGAGAAGCTCGGTGTGAATGTGCACATCGATACGCGAGTCACTTGCGCCGATGAGGAAGGCTTCGTGACAGCCGACGGCAAGCGCATCGAAACCGATCTCAGCGTATGGGCCGCCGGCATTCGTGCTCCGGCGTTTCTTTCCGAACTGGGCTTGTCCACCGAGCGCAACCACCAGATCAAGGTCAACGCCACTTTGCAGAGCCTCGATGACGAGCGGATCTTTGCTTTCGGTGACTGCGCTTCCTGCCCGCAGCCCGGTGACAAGCGTGTCCCTCCGCGCGCCCAGGCGGCACACCAGCAGGCCAGCCTGATGGCCCGCAATCTGTCTGCCGCCCTGCAAGGCCATCCACTTAAGGATTTCGTGTTCCGCGATCGCGGCTCCCTGATTTCGCTGGCGCATTTCGACGCCGTGGGCAGCCTGATGCGGGGCGCCTCCGCGCGCAGCCTGTTCGTCGAGGGACGGCTCGCCAAACTGTTCTATGCTTCGCTCTACCGCATGCACCAGCAGGCCATTCACGGCACGGTAAAAACCGGCATGACCGTGGTCGTGGACGGACTCAACCGTTTCCTGCGGCCCAAGATGAAGCTGCACTGAACGGCGGTAACTCGCCTTGCCATCAAGCACGCCTGGCCTCGAGCCAGGCGTGCTTGCTCTTGGCGCTTTGTCTCTTGAGCCAAGCCTCAAGCCGCAGGGCCTCGCTCTGGCTTCCCACGCGCTCGTGATACACCAGCCTCAGCGGCCCCTTGCCGCGTAACGATCGCGCCCCGCGTCGCCCGCCACAATGCTCGCCAAAGCGGCGCTCGACATCCGTGGTGATTCCGGTATAAAGCGCACCCGCTGCCGTCTCGATCACGTAGAGGTACCAGCAGGCCTGCCCGCTTGGCTGCATTTCAGAGTTTGGCGAGTTCATCGCGAAATGCCTGGATCACGCTGTCATAACGATGCGGATCCTCCTCGCGACGCGCCTTGAACACCGCGGAACCGGCCACGAAGGTATCGGCCCCCGCCCGGGCGATCTCGGCGATATTGTCGACCTTGACACCACCATCGATCTCGAGCCGGATAGCGCGGCCGCTGTCATCGATGCGCTCGCGCGCCTGGCGCAGCTTGTCGAGCGTTCCGGGAATGAAGGATTGTCCGCCGAACCCTGGATTGACGCTCATCAGCAGAATCATGTCGACCTTGTCCATGACATGGTCAAGATAGCTCAGCGGCGTTGCGGGATTGAAGACCAGTCCGGCCTTGGCGCCACCGTCTCGGATCAGTTGCAATGATCGATCGATGTGCTCCGACGCCTCGGGATGGAAGGTGATGTAACTTGCGCCAGCCGAGAGAAAATCCCCGATCAGGCGATCCACCGGCTTGACCATCAGATGGACATCGATGGGAGCCGTGACGCCGTGGCTGCGCAGTGCCTCGCAGACCATTGGCCCGATGGTCAGGTTAGGCACGTAATGATTGTCCATCACATCGAAATGCACGATATCCGCCCCCGAGGCGAGCACGTCGTCGACCTCCTGCCCCAGACGGGCGAAATTGGCGGACAGGATGGAGGGGGCAATCTGGAAGTCGTAATTCACGTCAGGCATGGCTCTTGGTCGGGTCGCACGGAAAGCGGTCATTCTAGCAGTACTCCCGTCGCGATGTCGGTCATGGAAATTTGCGCGCGCTGCGTTACGTGACGATAGTGAGTACGCTAACCCCTAGAATCAGAAAAAACGGGAGTCGATCATGACCCTACCCTTTGCCCCTTCCTCCGGCTGGTGTCGCTGGCTGGCTGTCTCGCTCGTCATGACCATGGCGCCGGTCGCGAGCGCCCAGGAGGCCATCCTCGAGGGAGAACGCTTTCACCCTGAGGTAGGCACACGAGGCATGGTAGCTACCAGCCATTTCCTGGCCTCGCAGGTTGCCCAGGATGTACTTGCCAAAGGCGGTAATGCGGTGGATGCTGCCGTGACTGCCGGCTTCGCGCTGGCCGTGACTCAGCCACGCTCGGGCAATATCGGCGGCGGCGGATTCTTGCTGGTGTCTGACGAAAGCAGCGGGGAAGTCATCGCCATCGACTACCGTGAGAAAGCCCCCTCCGCCGCCTACGAGACGATGTTCCAGAACGAACAGGGAGAAGCGGTTTCGGAGCTGTCACGCTATACCCACAATGCCTCTGGCGTTCCTGGCACCGTGGCCGGCCTGGCCCTGGCACTGGACAAGTACGGCACGTTGAGCCTGGCCGAAGCGCTGGCGCCGGCCATCCGCCTGGCCGAAGAGGGCTTTGCGGTGCCTCAGCGCTTTGTCGAGGGCATTCGTGACACCCGTGAACGTCTGGAGAAGTGGGAGTCGACACGTCAAGTGTTCTTCAAGCCCGACGGTAGCCTCTACCAGGCAGGCGAGATTTTCCGTCAGCCGGACCTGGCCGCCACCCTCAAGCGTATCGCCGAGCAGGGACCGCGGGAATTCTATGAAGGCGAAACGGCACGATTGATCGCAGCGGAAATGCAGCGCCATGACGGCTTGATGACCCTGGAGGACCTGGCCAATTATCAACCCGTGATACGCGAGCCCAGCCATGGGACTTACCGGGGTTACGATGTCTATGCCATGAGCCCGCCCTCCTCGGGAGGGGCGCATATCGTGCAGATGCTCAACATCCTCGAGGGCTACGATATCGGCGCCATGGGGTTCAATTCCGCGGCGACCATCCATGTCATGGCCGAGGCCATGAAACGCGCCTATGCCGACCGCTCCAAGTATCTCGGCGACACTGACTTCGTCGACGTGCCCTTGGAAGGCATCACTTCCAAGGGATATGCCGATGAATTACGCAGCCAGATCAGCAGGGATGCTGCCACGCCCAGCGACAGCATCGCACCGGGCAATCCGCTACCCTACGAGTCCAACGAAACTACGCATTTCTCGATTGTCGACGACAACGGGCTGGCTGTCTCAAACACCTACACCATCAACTTCAGCTACGGTTCGGGCATCGTTGTCGATGGCGCCGGTTTTCTGCTCAATAACGAGATGGACGACTTCTCCGCCAAGCCAGGCGTACCCAACGCCTACGGCCTGATCGGGGGCGAAGCCAACAAGGTCGAGCCCGACAAGCGCATGCTGTCGTCGATGACGCCGACCATCGTCAAGAAGGATGGCAAGAACTTCCTTATCACCGGCAGTCCTGGCGGCTCGCGGATCATTACCACGACACTGCAGGTGTTGATGAATGTCATCGATCATGACATGAACATCCAGACGGCGGTCAGCGTGCCGCGCATCCATCATCAGTGGCTGCCCGACGAGATTCGCATCGAGCAGGGCATAAGCCCCGATACCATCGCCCTGCTGGAGGCACTCGGCCATACCGTCAGCCGCCAGGATGCCATGGGCGCTGCCCAATCGATCATGATTGACGACAACACCTATTATGGTGGCGCCGACCCGCGACGCTCCACCTCGTCGGCTATCGGCCTCTGACGGCCCGTCCCCGGCCCCTGCCGGGGACCACCCTGCGACACGCCACCAAGGTGCCATCGACGCTTGGCGGGCCTCGTGCCTCAATGATGATTTGCCGGTGAGCACCTCATGACCATTTTCCTGATTGCAGTTGCCGAACTGTTCGGCACGGCACTGTGGTTCACTCCCAATGCCGTGATCGGCGCCTTGCAGCAAGCCTGGGGGCTGGCCGCGACGGATCTCGGCTGGCTGACCGGCGCGGTACAGGCCGGCTTTCTACTGGGCACGCTAGGCATCGGGCTGAGCGGCCTGGCCGACCGGCTCGACGCCAGCCGGCTGTTCGCCGGCGCCTGCCTGGTCGGTGCCGCGTCGAATGCGCTATTGCCCTTGGCGGGCGGTTTCTGGCCCGCCGTGTTCCTGCGCCTGATCACCGGTATGACATTGGCCGGCATCTATCCGATCGGCATGAAACTGATGGTCGGATGGGCGCCGGGGCGCACTGGCCTGGGCCTGGCCTGGCTAGTCGGGATGCTGGTGCTGGGCACGGCGCTGCCACATGCACTGCACGGCATCAGCATGGCCGGCATGTTCGACTTGCCCTGGGCGAGCGGAATATGGGGCGCTTCGCTATTGGCCATGCTAGCAGGGTTATTGATCTGGCGACTCGGCGAAGCGCCGCAGGTCAGGGCAAGCAAGCGCCGTGCGACAGCAGCGCGTGCCGGGCTCGACTTCGGCGTCTTCACGATTCCCGGCTACCGGCGCGCTGCGGGCGGCTATTTCGGCCATATGTGGGAGTTGTATACCCTATGGGCCCTGCTTCCGCTGTTGCTGGCCTCGGCCGTTCCCCAGGCGTCGCCCGTGACCTTGGCTTTGGGCAGCTTTGCCCTGATCGCCATCGGCGGCCCCGGCTGTTGGCTAGGAGGCTGGCTGAGCCAGCGCATCGGCAGCCGCCATGTTGCCATGCTCGGCCTGGCCGGCTCTGGTACCTGTTGCCTCATCTATCCATGGATGACAGCGCTGCCTGCCGGAGCAACTCTTGTCTTTCTCGGCTTGTGGAGTGCCCTGGCGGTCGTCGACTCGGCACATTTCTCGGCCCTGTCCGCGCGTGCCGTACCCACCCAGCGGCTGGGTACTGCCCTGACTCTGCAGAATGCCATCGGATTTGGCATCTCGGTGCTTTCACTGGTCCTGCTCGTTCCCGTATGGCCCCTATTGGAGCACTGGGTTGCCTGGCTACTCCTGCCGGGTCCGCTCGCGGGGCTCTGGCTGATCCGGCAGCCCATTACCGACATGCCTGAAGCCGCCTGACCCCACTGGCGCGGGTCGATGGCGATAGTGTTCGCCCATCATTGCTTATTATAATTATGAATAAGCGACTACATTGTCATTCCATATTGACTGGTTTAGCCTTGGCTCAAAGAATCCATTCCTTATTGGAGCAATCATGAACTTCGTTATGATTTTACGCCGTGGCACGCTTGCCAGCGCGCTGACCGCCACCCTGGCGACTGGCGTAGCAGCACCTGCCATGGCAGCCGATCGCGAGTTGTTGAACTCCTCCTACGATATCGCTCGCGAACTGTTCGCTACCATCAACCCCGAATTCATCGACTGGTGGCAGGAGCAGCACGGCGAGGCGATCAACGTCAAACAGTCCCATGGCGGCTCATCAAAGCAGGCGCGTGCCATCCTGCAGGGCCTTTCCGCCGATGTGGTCACCTACAATCAGGTCACCGACGTCAATGTTCTGGCCGATGCCGGACTCGTGGCCGAGGATTGGCAACAGCAATTTCCCAACAATGCCTCCCCCTATTACTCGACGACGGCCTTTCTGGTCCGCGAGGGCAACCCCAAGGGCATCGAGAGCTGGGACGACCTGGTCGGTGACGATGTCGAGATTGTCTTCCCCAATCCCAAGACCTCAGGTAATGGACGCTACACCTACTTGGCTGCCTGGGCGTATGCGGACAAGGCGTTCGATGGTGACGAAGAAAAGATTCACGAGTTCATGAATCAGTTCCTCGACAACGTCAAGGTCTTCGATACTGGCGGTCGCGGCGCCACGACAACCTTCGTCGAGCGTGGCATCGGCGACGTGCTGATCAGCTTTGAGTCCGAGGTCAACAATATCCGCAAGGAATACGGACAGGACGATTATGATGTCGTCGTGCCGCCGGTCAGTATCCTGGCGGAATTCCCGGTGGCCGTGGTGAAGGAGTATGCCGAGCGCAACGACAACCTCGACCTGGCGCGCGGCTATCTCGACTACCTTTACACGGAAGAGGCCCAACGCCTGCTCGCCGGTTTCAACTACCGGGTCAATGACGAGACCGTGAAGGCCGAATTCGCCGACGAGTTTCCTGAAACCGAATTGCTGCGTGTCGAAGATGTCTTCGGTGGCTGGAATGAGGTGATGGAAACGCACTTTGCCAGCGGCGGCGAACTGGATCAGCTGCAGCGTCGATGAACAGGATCGCCTCCCTGACGGCGGCCTCCCCCAAGCGAGTGCTCCCGGGTTTCGGGCTCTCGCTGGGGGTGACGCTGCTTTTCATCTCCTTGGTCCTGCTGCTTCCGCTGACCAGCCTGGTCGGTCAACTGTCCGGCCTTAGCCTGGCGGAATATTGGGCCATCATCACCGAAGGGCGTGTCGTGGCCAGCTATTTGGTGACGATTGGCGCCGCTGCAGTTGCGGCCCTATTCAACGCCCTGTTCGGCCTGCTGATGGCTTGGGTGCTGGTGCGCTACGAATTCCCCGGCAAGCGTCTGCTGGATGCCCTGATGGATCTTCCCTTTGCCCTGCCGACTGCCGTGGCCGGCATCACCCTGGCCACGCTCTATTCCAGCAATGGCTGGATGGGCCAGCTACTGGCACCGCTGGGCTTCGAAGTCGCCTATACCTGGGTCGGCATCGCCCTGGCGATGGGCTTCACCAGCATCCCGTTCGTGGTGCGTACCGTCCAGCCTGTCCTTGAGGACATGCCAGGCGAGGTCGACGAAGCCGCCCTGACCCTGGGTGCCAGTGATGCCATGGCGTTTCGTCGCGTGATCCTGCCCCACCTGTGGCCGGCCTTGGTCACAGGCACCGGCCTGGCCTTCGTGCGTTCGCTTGGCGAATTCGGTGCCGTCATCTTCATTGCCGGCAACATGCCCTACGAGACGGAAATCACTTCCCTGATGATCTTCGTCAAATTGCAGGAATACGATTACGTCGGCGCGTCGGCCATTGCTTCGGTTGTGCTCGCAGTGTCGCTGTTGCTGCTGCTGGTACTCAACCTTTGGCAGGGCCGCTTCATTCGCCGGCTGCATGGAGGCAAGGGCTGATGCAACGTATCGGTGATTCGCCACGCGTCCGGCGGGTGCTGGTCGGGCTAGCCATATTTTTCTCGGCACTGTTCCTACTCCTGCCGTTGGTAGCCATCTTTGCCCAGGCCTTTGCCGAAGGGCTGGAAATGTTCTGGGCCAACCTCAGCGACGAGTACACCCTGGCGGCGATCGGACTGACGCTGTTCGTTGCGGCGCTGACCATCCCGGTCAATCTGGTCTTCGGTGTTTTCCTGGCCTGGCTGGTAACGCGCTTCGCGTTTCCGGGGCGACGCCTGCTGCAGACCCTGATCGACATACCGTTTGCGGTGTCGCCAGTGGTGGCTGGCCTGGTCTACCTTCTGCTCTACGGACGCAATGGCTGGATCGGGGGCTGGCTAGACAGCCATGACATCCAGATCATGTTTGCCTGGCCGGGTATCGTACTGGTGACCATCTTCGTTACCTGCCCGTTCGTGGCCCGTGAGCTGATTCCGCTGATGCAGGCCCAAGGAGCCCGAGAGGAGGAAGCGGCCGTCACGCTCGGCGCCTCGGGCTGGACCGTCTTTCGCCGAGTCACGCTACCCAATATCAAGTGGGCGCTGCTGTATGGCGTGATTTTGACCAACGCCCGCGCCGTGGGCGAGTTTGGTGCCGTCTCCGTCGTGTCGGGCTCGATTCGCGGCGAGACCAACACCTTGCCTCTACACGTCGAACTGCTTTATCAGGACTACAATACGGTCGGCGCCTTCACCGCGGCTGCGTTACTGGCCCTGATTGCCCTGTTCACGCTGGCCGCCAAGGCCTTTCTGGAATGGCGCGCCACGCGCCGGGAGAATGCCGCATGAGCATCCGTCTCGAGAACGTTGCCAAGACGTTTGGCCGCAACACGGCGCTGGAGCCGCTGGTTCTGGACATCGCCGAGGGCGAGCTCGTTGGTCTGCTCGGTCCCTCCGGTTCGGGAAAGACCACGCTGCTGCGGATCATTGCCGGCCTCGAGCAGGCCGATAGCGGCACGATCCGTTTCGGCGACCGCGACGTCACGCGCATGCACGTGCGCGACCGGCGCATCGGTTTCGTATTCCAGCACTATGCCCTGTTCCGGCACATGAGCGTGTTCGACAACGTCGCCTTCGGGCTCACTGCGCTGCCCCGTCGCACTCGCCCCTCAAGCGGCGATATTCGCGCCCGCGTTCATCGCCTGCTGGAAATGGTACGTCTCGAAGAGTTCGCCAACCGCTACCCGGCCCAGCTTTCCGGCGGACAGCAACAGCGAGTCTCGCTGGCCCGCGCGCTGGCCCTCAAGCCTGACGTGCTGTTGCTCGACGAGCCCTTCGGGGCGTTGGATGCCAAGGTTCGTCAGGACCTGCGTCGCTGGTTGCGTCACTTGCATGACGAACTCAACTTCACCAGTGTATTCGTCACGCACGATCAGGAGGAAGCGCTGGAATTGTCCGACCGCGTCGTTGTGATGAGCAACGGGCGAATCGAGCAGATCGACGATCCGGATACCCTGTATCGCCAGCCGGCCAACCGCTTCGTCTTCGAATTCCTGGGTGACGTAAATCGCCTGGAAGGCACGATTCGTAACGGCACGCTGACCTGCGGCGATGCCAGGCTTTCCGTCGATCTCGACGACGGCCCCCATGAACTGCTGCTGCGCCCCCATGAGCTCAAGCTGAGCGAAAGCGCCAGCAACCATGCCCATCTGCCGGTTACCGTGACCGCAGTATCACCGGTAGGTGCGGAAGTTCGCGTCGAGCTGGAAGCCGACTGGTTGGCCGAGCCATGGATGGCCACGGTAAGACATGCTGATTTCGAACGCCTGACCATCAAGCGCGGCCAGCGTCTGTTCGTCACACCGCGCCGCTGGCACCGCTTCGAGGATTCAGCGGCCCATCGCTCCCGGGCTAGCCTGATCTCTTGAAACTGCAGACGACCTGCGCTTCTGTATTGACCAACGTTATACTGCCGCACGATATGCCATCGTGCGGCAGTATTCATTGATAGCGAGGAGAGTTCCTTATGCGCTTGTTCAAGACGGTAGCCTGGCTGGGCGGATTGCTGGCCTTCATGATCGTGGCCGGATGCGCGAGCAGCCCCCATTACCTGCAGACCAACCCCAAGGTAAGCGGCAACCTGCCCCAGGTGGGCAGTGGCCAGCGTGTGACAGTCACGGTCGTGGATGGCCGGGAGTCCAATGTCCTAGGCACTCGCAGCGGTGCTGCCATGGCCAACGACACCATTACCGTCGAGGCCTATGACGTGATTCCCAAGCTACAGGCCCAGGCCGAGGCGGCATTATCGCAGATGGGGTTCTCTCCAACGACGGAACCCGCTCCGAACCGCCCGAGCATGACATTGACACTGGCCCAACTGAGCTACGACAAGGCCGACGCCGAGCCCGTCATCGACAAGACGCAGCTGCTGGCTCGCCTGCGCGCCGAAGTCGCCAACGACAGTCTCGTCTATACCGGCACCTACACCGCTAAGCGTGAGCAGACCACTGCGCTCTCGCCAAACCGCGAAGCCAATACCGAAATGGTCAATGACGTCCTCAGTCGCGCTCTGGCGCGAACTTTCAATGACCCGCAGGTTGGCCAGCTACTGGCTCGTTAAGCCCCCTCGTCTACCCGACCGGGGCCACGGCGGCATAAAGACCAGACCTGCTCGCTGAGGCCCCGGTCGTCGGGCGGGCAGGTTTCCAGCAGTACCAGCTCGAAATTGGGTGCAAGCAATTGATGCACTTCTTCCTCACCTACCGAGAACGGTGGCCCGGCATCCGGCCCACCGGGATGGGTCAACGAGACCAGCAGCCCACGCGCTCCCGGCGGCAAAAGCTGAGCTAGATGAAATGCATAGCGCTGGCGTGTAGCGGGCGGCAAGGCGATCAGAGCCGCACGATCGTAGAAGGCTTGGAACTCCTTGGCCTGCTCCACATGCACGTGGAAGAAATCACCGCACCAGAGCTCCACATTGGCCTGCCGATAAACCCCGAAATAGCCCTGATGATAGCGGGATACCTCACCCTCCCCCTCGGCCAGGAATTGCTCGATGGCCTCGGGGGCAAGTTCGATGCCCAGCACCGGATAGCCCTGCTCGGCCAGCCAGCGCATGTCCAGGCTCTTGCCGCATAACGGCACGAGCACCTTGGCACCTACCGGCACGCCCAACGTCTTCCAGTATTTGCGCAGTACGGGGTGCGTTTCGCTGCGATGAAAGCCGATACGTCCTTCACGCCAGCGCTGCAGCCATTCTTGAGGCATCGTCGTCCTTCCGGCTTGTCACGGTGAAGTTGTCACCGCACGTACATGGGCCACTCAGAACCAGCGATCGCGCTTCTTGCGACGACGCGGCAGGTGCGGGACCAATAAACCGACTACCAGCCCGGCGCCGGCTACGCCACCGCCATACATGAAATAGCGCATCAGCAGATCCTGCTCCTGCGTGTCGAGGCGAGCCTGTAGACCACGGATCTGCTCCATGGCCTGACTGGCCTGCTGATTCAATTCGGCGTTGCGACTCTCCAGCTTGGCAATACGGGCCTCACGTTGCTGGAGCGTTTCGGTCATGGTCGCGACACGATCTTGCCACTCTTCGTCGATCCCCTCGAGGCGCGTGCTCAGCGTCTCGGCTTTTTCCTGAAGCTCGGGTACGCGCTCACTGACGCTGCGCTCCGCCTGAAGCTGATCACTTTCTATCCACACTTCGTCGCCGCTCGGCGCCCTGACCCGGCTATAGTCGCCCTGGGTCTCGAGTACGGTCACTTCGTCGCCGGAGGTCAACGTGCCGACGATACGGTATTCATTGGTGGGTCCACTGCGCACATAGGTTTCCAGGTCATCCGCGACCCAGCGGATTTCCTGGGCCTGACTTTCGAGAGCCGCCAGGCTGAGCGTCAAACAGGCAAACAAGCATTTGATTTTACGCATTTTAAACTGCCGTCATCTTGACCTTTGGATGGCTCTGGGAACTACTGCTCCACGCGATGTCCGGGCTATCAATCCATTCAGGCCCGAGGGTGCCATGGCAGATCCGGCACTCATCCACACTTTCTGTGGATAAACCTTGGGAAAACCTCGGCCGGGTCATTTCGGGAACGGCGAACTGCCTGGCAAGGCCACGATTCGGTCAAATTTTGACCATCAATTATCTTCTCTGGGCGGTAAGCTGAACGGGCGCGGGAACTCGGCCACCTTGCCCTGGGCCGTGACGGCCTTGGGCGTTCCCTCCCGTTCCACCTCGTCGATACGCACGATCGCATTGAGCGGAATATAACTGCGACTGACGCCTTCGAAGGTCCGCTTGAGCTTCTCCGTCGACGGGTCGACGACCAGCTTAGAACTGTCTTCGAAGACAAAGGTCTCGACTTCGATGAAGCCCCACAGATCGCTCTGGAAGATGTCGCGGGCGTAAAGTTCCCAGATTTCACCCTGGTTATAGAAAACCACCCGATAAATCGGCTTCGCTGCCATACCGCTCCCATCTGCTCATTGGCAAAGCGCCAAGAATATCACAGACGCTCGCGCTTCGAAGCGCACAGGGGGAAGACTGGTCAAGCCCCCTGTCCCCTACGTATAATTCATCGCCATATCCTGTTCCATGGCCTGTCGGACACCTTGGGTCCGGCCACATCGGCCACGCATTCACTCCTATCACGGACAAGTCGGGCCTTTATCGTCCCGACGGCACGCTATGACGAAGAAACTCTTCATCAAGACACACGGTTGCCAGATGAACGAGTACGACTCCGCCCGCATGGCGGATCTGCTCGGCGAATCCCACAAGATGGAGCTGACCGACGACGAGCGCGAAGCCGACGTCATCCTCCTCAATACCTGCTCGATCCGCGAAAAGGCCCAGGAGAAGGTGTTCCACCAACTCGGACGCTGGAAAAAGCTCAAGCAGGCCAATCCCGACCTGGTCATCGGTGTCGGTGGCTGCGTGGCCAGCCAGGAAGGCGAGAACCTGCGCAAGCGCGCCCCACATGTCGACATGGTGTTCGGCCCGCAAACCCTTCACCGTATCCCGTCGATGCTCGACTCTCGTCGCGACAACCAGATTTCCGTGGTCGACGTGACGTTCCCCGAGATAGAAAAGTTCGATCACCTTCCCAAGCCGAGCTCGGACGGGGCGACGGCTTTCGTCTCGATCATGGAAGGATGCTCCAAGTACTGCACGTTCTGTGTGGTGCCCTATACCCGTGGTGAAGAAGTCTCGCGCCCCTTCGAGGCGGTCATGGACGAAATCATGCATCTGGCCGATCAGGGCGTACGTGAAGTCAACCTGCTGGGCCAGAACGTCAATGCCTATCGCGGCGAGAACGACCTCGGCGAGGAAATCGACCTGGCCGAGCTGATCGCCTGCATTGCCGCTGTCGACGGTATCGACCGGATTCGCTTTACCACCTCGCACCCGGTGGAGTTCTCTGACAGCCTGATCGAAGCCTACGGCGAAATCCCGGAACTGGTCAGTCACCTGCACCTGCCGGTACAGTCGGGCTCCAACCGTATTCTCGCGGCCATGAAGCGTGGCCATGAAGTCGAGGAATACGTGGCCAAGCTGGAACGTATCCGCGCGCTGCGCCCCGATATCAGCTTCTCGTCGGACTTCATTATCGGTTTTCCGGGCGAGACCGAGCAGGACTTCGAAGACACCATGGACCTGATCCACCGCATCGGCTTCGACGTCTCGTTCAGTTTCGTCTATTCGGCCCGTCCCGGGACACCGGCCGCCGCCCTGGAAGACGACACGCCGGAAGCGGTCAAGAAGCAGCGCCTTGCCATCCTGCAGGAGCGCATCACTCAGAATGCCATGCAGATCAGCCGGCGCATGGTCGGCACGACACAACGCATCCTGGTCACCGGCTTCTCGCCCAAGGACCCTGGCCAGCTTTCCGGGCGTACCGAGAACAACAGAGTCGTCAACTTCCGCGCTCCTGACCCTACCGAGCTGATCGGCAGTTTCGTCGATGTCGAGATCAGCGAAGCCCTGCCCAATTCGCTGCGCGGTGAACTGGTAACAGCAGAGGTTCATTGAAAATTGTGCCATTGCCCCAATCTTGGTTGGGGCATAAGCTCAACTTACCATTTCGCACACAACGGGCCTTCTCGTCTTGAGTCAAAACAGTTCTCAGGCACATCGCATCCTTACGCTGACCCTCGAACCCAACGACCCCATGCGGCTGGCCAATCTCTGCGGCCAGCAGGACGAGCACCTCAAGCTGGTCGAGTCCCGTCTCGGGGTAACGCTTCGCAACCGGGGCAATACCTTCCAGTTGGCCGGCCCGGGACCACGGGTCAAGGCAGCCGCCAACGTCGTCGAACACCTGTATCGCGAAACCGAAGGCAGCCAGCTCGAACCGGATACCGTGCATCTTTTTCTTCAGGAGTCCGGTATCGAGGCCCTCGAGGAAGAAGAAGGTGTTGCCGATGACGGCGAGGTGGTGATCCGTACCCCGCGCTCGTTGATCAAGCCCCGTGGCAACAACCAGCAGAGTTACGTGTCGAGCATTCGCAAGCACGACATCAACTTCGGCATAGGCCCGGCCGGTACCGGCAAGACCTACCTGGCCGTCGCCGCCGCCGTGGAAGCGCTGAATCTTCAGGAAGTGCGGCGTATCCTGCTGGTCCGCCCGGCCGTCGAGGCCGGCGAGAAACTGGGTTTCTTGCCCGGTGACCTGGCCCAGAAGATCGATCCCTACCTGCGTCCGCTCTACGATGCGCTCTACGAGATGATCGGCTTCGAACAGGTCGGCAAGCTCATCGAACGCCAGGTCATCGAGATCGCGCCGCTGGCCTACATGCGTGGGCGGACGTTGAACAACGCATTCATCATTCTCGACGAAAGTCAGAACACCACTCGTGAACAGATGAAGATGTTCCTGACGCGTATCGGCTTTGGCTCCACGGCGGTCATCACCGGTGACGTGACGCAGGTCGACCTGCCTCGCGGCCAGTCCTCCGGCCTGATCCAGGTACTGGATGTCCTCAAGGATACCCCGGGGATCGGCGTCACCCATTTCGCCGCCAAGGATGTCGTCCGTCACCCGCTGGTCCAGCGCATCATCGAGGCCTACGACCTGTTCGAAGCCGAGCAGGAGGCCCAGCAACGTGCCCGCAAGGAGGCACGCGAGCAGGCCCGCCGGGAGGACCAGGCACGCAGCAATGGTATCGACGGGGGCGACTCGGCATGAGCCCCGCCCCGGCCCCGATCGTCGACCTGCAGGTCGCTGTGAGTGGCGACGAGCCCGCATGGCTGCCTGATGAGACGGCACTGACAGCCTGGGTGGGCGCCGTCCTCGCCCGCCACGAGGTGGCGCCGAACACCGAGGTGACGATCCGCCTGGTGGATTGCGAGGAAAGCCGGGCGCTCAACCGCGATTACCGGGGCAAGGACAAGCCGACCAATGTACTTTCCTTCCCTTTCGAGATGCCCCCTGGCGTAGAGGCTGCGCCCCTGCTGGGCGACCTGATCGTCTGTCATGCCGTGGTCGCTTGCGAAGCACAGGAGCAGCACAAACCGCTCGCTCACCATTATGCCCATATGGTCGTACACGGCACCTTGCATTTGCTGGGCTACGATCATATAGAAGATGCAGAGGCCGAGGAGATGGAAGCGCTCGAGCGCGAGATTCTCAGCGACTTCGGCATCGCCGATCCCTATGCCTCGGATGCTCGACAAGACTAGTTCCGAGGCTCGCGGCAACGCCTGACAACGAGGATATGAGACCAGACGCATGAGCGAAGACCGATCGAGCGGCCAGGGCAGCAAGTCCTGGCTCGATAAATTGTTCAGCGCCTTTTCCAGCGACTCCGACGAACCCAGCTCACGTGACGAGTTGCTTGTCTTCCTGCGCGAAGCCGGTGCCCGGCTTCGTCTCGATCAGGATGCCCTGACCATCATCGAGGGGGCATTCCAGATCAGTGACCAGCAGGCTCGCGAGGTGATGATTCCTCGCTCGCAGGTCACTGCCCTCGAAGTCGACCAGGATCCCGCCGATTACCTGCCGGTCATATTCGACACCGGTCATTCCCGGTATCCCGTCATCGGCGAGAATATCGATGAAGTGCTGGGTATCCTGCTGGTCAAGGACCTGCTACCCCTGCTTCAGATACAGGACGGAACCCGGGGCAGGATAGATCTGCGCGACGTGATTCGTCCCGCCATGTTCATCCCCGAGTCCAAGCGGCTGAACAGCCTGCTCAAGGAATTTCGCGATACGCACAATCACATGGCGGTAGTCGTCGACGAGTATGGAGGCACTGCCGGCATCGTCACCATCGAAGACATTCTTGAGCAGATTGTCGGCGACATCGAGGACGAACACGACATCGAGGAAGAAGAAGATATCCGGGACATGGGCAACGGGATCTTCGCCATCCGCGCCCTGACCCCGATCGACGACTTCAACGACCGCTTCGATACCCAGTTCTCCGACGAGGAGTTCGATACCGTGGGCGGCCTGGTCATGCAGCGCTTTGGGCACCTACCTCGCCGTGGCGAGTACGCCGACCTGGGAGGGTGGCGCTTCACAGTGCTGGGCGCCGACAATCGCCGAATCCGTCTCCTCCAGGCCGAACGGCTCGAGGAAGTCGCCGCCAGCGAGGACAGCGACCGATAACTCACCCCGGACACGCTTCGAGTCGTGTTCATGCAATGGCTCTGGTATAAGGGGCACGTCTGACAAGGAGTGCCCCTTCGATGCTGTCTTATTCTCGCCCTTGGGTAGGCTATCTCGCTGCCCTGGTCGCCGGTGGCCTGACCACGCTGACCTTCTCTCCCTTCGAGCTGTGGTGGCTCGGCCCGATTGCCGTGGGACTGATGTACATCGGCCTGCACGACTTGACACCAGGCCAGGCAGCCCTACGTGGCTGGTGCTACGGCACGGCGCTGTTCGCCACCGGCAGCTCATGGATCTACGTCTCGATCCACGACTATGGCTACACCGGCGTTCCGCTGGCCGTGTTCCTGACAGGCCTGTTCGCGGTGACCTTGGCGCTGTTCTATGCCGTCCCGTTCTGGGCCTATCGGCGCTTTACCGGCCCGCGCCTGGCCTTTCTCAGCTTCGCCGGCCTATGGGTAGTTGCCGAGGTACTGCGCACCTACCTGTTTACCGGCTTTCCCTGGCTACTGCTGGGCAGTGCGCATGTCGGCTCTCCCCTGGCCTCCCTGGCACCGGTCGGTGGCGTATACCTGCTGACCCTGATCACGGCATTGACCGGCACACTGGGCGTGGAGTTCCTGCGTCGGCGCTGGTGGGCCGCCCTGCCTATCGCTGCACTATGGCTGATCCCCTTGGCACTGCCCCAACAATGGACCACCCAGGGAAGCGCGTCGCCACGGGTCGCCCTGTTGCAAGGCAACCTGCCCCAGTTGATGAAGTGGAGCGCCGAGGGCCAGCGCAACGCCGCCAATACGTATGCTGCGCTGACACGCGAGCAGAGTGACGACATCGATCTGGTCATCTGGCCGGAAACCGCGCTGCCCATGTTCCAGCAGCAGGCCATGCCGATACTTGAACGAATCCAGGCCACGTTGCCGCCGGAGTCGGCCCTGCTCACGGGTATCGTCCAGCGCGATCCGAAAGGCCGTTATTACAATGCCGTGATCGGCCTGGGCAATGTCGACGGGGATTATCGCAAGGAGCACCTGGTGCCGTTCGGCGAATACCTGCCGCTGGATAGTCTGCTGCGGGGCATCATCAATTTCTTCGACCTGCCCATGTCTGACTTTTCGGCGGGCGCATCGGACCAGGCACCGATACAGGCCGCGGGCCTGCGCATCGGCACGGCGATCTGCTACGAGATCATTTATCCAGAACTCGTTGCTAACCGGGCCGCCGATGCCGATGTGCTGCTCACCGTTTCCAACGATACCTGGTTCGGCGACTCCATCGGCCCGTTGCAGCACCTGCAGATGGCGCGCCTGCGCGCCCTCGAGAATGGTCGCTATGTCATCCGGGCAACCAACAATGGCGTTACCGCCATCATCGACCCGCTTGGCGAGGTAACAACACGAGCACCACGTTTCGAAACGACGAGCATCAGCGCTGAAGTATGGGCGATGGAAGGGCTGACTCCATTCACGCGGATCGGTAGCTGGCCCACCTGGTTGCTGGCCGCATTGCTGATCGTGCCCGGGCTACGCTGGCAGCGGAGTCGTTCGCGCTTCTAGTAGCGGAGAGTGGCCCGGCAGAAAGCGCCGGGCCAAGCCGTCACGGCGAAGGCGAACGCTCGAAATAGCGATGACCGCACTGGTGACAAGGTTCCAGCCGCGTCACGCTCTCGAGTACCACGGTAGCGCCGCAATGCACACAGGCCATGCGTCCAGGCGCTGCGATTTCGCCTTCGACGTAGTCGGCACGCGAAGCCTCGAGATCGTCGACCAGTTGCTCGCGCTCGATCACGCTGCGATCCGCCACTGAAAACAAGGCATCGGTGATCTTGCGTGACAGTACGCTGAGATCGATGCCCAGCCAACTGGCCACGCCCGTTCCGCCAGCGGCAAGATAGCGTCTGAGGTCCTTGAGGTCGCGCTCCACCCAAGTGCGCAACAGTGCCATTTCATCCTTGGTGAACTCCTCGACCTCGGCCTCGAAGGCAACGGCATCGTCGAGGTCACGCTGCAGATTGTCCCAGGAGAGCTCGTCGGCACCGTCCTTCATTCTTGCCAGGACGCGCTCGTAGGCATCCTTCAACCGATGTTCCCTTTGCTGCTCACTCATGGCGCGCTCTCCTTATCGTATCGTACCGATGAACCGATCCTCGCCTGGCCATAGCCTGGTGGTGACGCCAGCCATGCCGGCCGCCTCCTGCCGGGCCTATCTGCAAGGAAGCGTCTAGGGTATCCTTTAGCCCTACACAAACACTGTCAACGTTCATCCCCTTCACACGTTTTTAACACACTGTGCAGGCGGGTGTTATCGCTATCGCAGCCAGGCTCTCCGTGTCGAGCGGGAATACCGATAGCGCCGGACGGTGCCGCCAGGTCGGTAACTCTTAAGCCAAAGCAAGGTGCCCCACAAAACGATGGACACACAGTACACGCCCCACGTTGTCGAAACCGCCGCCCAGCAGTACTGGGACAAGAATCAGTGCTTCAAGGCCATCGAGGATGCGACACGCGAGAAGTTCTATTGCCTGTCGATGTTCCCCTACCCCAGCGGCAAGCTGCACATGGGGCATGTGCGCAACTACACCATCGGCGATGTCGTGTCGCGTTTCCATCGCATGCGGGGCAAGAATGTACTGCAGCCGATGGGCTGGGATGCCTTCGGCATGCCCGCCGAGAATGCCGCCATCAAGAACCGCGTGCCGCCGGGTGACTGGACCTACCAGAACATCGACTACATGCGCAGCCAGCTCAAGGCACTGGGCTTCGCCTATGACTGGAGCCGCGAATTCGCCACCTGTGATGTCGATTACTATCGCTGGGAACAGTGGTTCTTCGCCAAGCTGGTCGACAAGGGCCTGGTCTACAAGAAGATGGCCACCGTCAACTGGGATCCGGTGGACAACACCGTCCTGGCCAACGAGCAGGTCATCGACGGTCGCGGCTGGCGCAGCGGCGCCCTGGTCGAACGCAAGGAAATTCCGCTATGGTTCCTCAAGATCACCGACTACGCTGACGAACTGCTGGCCGATCTCGATAAGGTCGACTGGCCCGAGCAGGTCAAGACCATGCAGCGCAACTGGATCGGCAAGTCCAAGGGCGTAGAACTCGCCTTCGACGTGGTCGGCGAGCATATCGTCGATGAAGCCGATGCACTGCGTGTCTACACCACCCGTCCCGACACGCTGATGGGCGTGACCTACGTCGCCGTTGCCGCCGGGCACCCCCTCGCCAGGGCCGCTACCGCGGATAACCCGGAGCTGGCGGCCTTCCTCGAGGAGTGCAGCAAGGGAGGCACGTCCGAAGCCGACCTGGCCACCATGGAAAAGTGCGGCATGCCGACCGGTTTCAAGGCCGTACATCCCCTGACCGGCCGCGAAGTGCCGGTCTATGTCGCCAACTTCGTGCTCATGGAATACGGTACCGGTGCGGTCATGGCGGTTCCCGCCCACGACCAGCGCGACTGGGAATTCGCCACCAAGTACAACCTGCCGATCGAGCCGGTCATCGCCAACGAGGCGGGCGAGACGCCCGACCTGGCCCAGGGTGCCTATACCGAGCATGGCCGGTTGATCAATTCGGGCGAGTTCGATGGCCTCGATTTCGAAGAGGCTTTCCAGGCCATCGCTGCCAAGCTCGAGTCGCAAGGCCATGGCGAGGTCAAGACCAACTTTCGCCTGCGCGACTGGGGTGTGGCACGCCAGCGCTACTGGGGCGCCCCGATTCCGGTCAAGTACGGTCCCGAAGGCCAGACCGTGCCGCTTACCGACGAGGAGCTGCCCGTGGCCCTGCCGCTGGAAGTCGAGGTCGATGCGACCGGCTCGCCGCTCAAGAAGATGCCGGCCTTCTATGACCTGGGTGACGGCTGGACACGCGAGACCGATACTTTCGACACCTTCATGGAATCGAGCTGGTACTACGCGCGCTTCGCCTGTGCCGACAACATGCAGGCAATGCTCGACGAGCGCGCCGATTACTGGTTGCCGGTCGATCTCTACATCGGCGGTATCGAGCATGCCATCCTGCACCTGCTCTATGCGCGCTTCTTCCACAAGCTGATGCGTGATTTTGGACTTGTGAAGAGCGACGAGCCTTTCCAGCGCCTGCTGACCCAGGGCATGGTGATTGCCGAGACCTTCTATCGCGAGACCGACACTGGCGGCAAGGACTGGTTCAACCCGGCGGACGTCGAGGTCAAGCGCGACGACAAGGGCCGCCCTGTCAGTGCCATATTGATGAACGACGGGCAGCCGGTGCAGATGGGCGGCATCGAGAAGATGTCCAAATCGAAGAACAACGGTGTCGACCCGCAGGCGATGATCGATCGTTACGGCGCCGATACGGTACGCCTGTTCATGATGTTCGCGGCCCCGCCCGAACAGTCGCTGGAATGGTCCGATTCCGGTGTGGAAGGTGCCAATCGCTTTCTCAAGCGCTTGTGGCGCCTGGTCGCCGAGCACGTCAACGCCGGCACGCCCGGTGAACTCGACGTCACTTCCCTGAGCGACGAGCAAAAGACGCTGCGGCGCAAGACCCACGAGACGATCAGCAAGGCCAGCGACGATGTCGGCCGCCGTACGACCTTCAATACGGCAATTGCCGCTGTCATGGAACTGTCCAATGCCATCGGCCGGTTCGAGGATACGTCGCCGCAGGGCCTGGCCGTGGCACGCGAAGCCGTCGAGGCCTGCGTACTGCTGCTGGCGCCGATCACGCCGCACGCCTGCCATGCCTTGTGGCAGGAACTCGGCCATGAAGAACCCGCCATCGATGCTGCCTGGCCCGAGGCCGACGAAAGCGCCATGGTCAAGGACAGCATTGAACTGGTGGTTCAGGTCAATGGCAAGCTGCGCGCGCGTCTCGAGGTTGCCGCCGACGCCAGCAAGGACACCATCGAAGCCTTGGCCATGCAGAACGAGAACGTCCAGCGACACATCGAGGGCAAGACGCTGCGCAAGGTGATCGTGGTGCCGGGGAAGCTGGTCAATATCGTCGCCAACTAACGGAAATACTGTATAGATGCCTGCGCGTGCCAATCACTGCGTTGCACGATGCTCGAACGCCTCACATACCCTGCGTATGCTGCGGGTTCTGCGCGTCGTGCGCCTTGTGCTTGGCACTGCTCGTCAACTTATCCAGCATTTCCTGCATACTTGGGTATCAAGGAGCGACCCATGAAGCGCCGGACTTTTCTTGCTCAATCTCTCGCGGCCCTGGGTGTCGGTATCGTCGGCAGCACACTGGGAGGCTGCGGCTTCCATCTGCGCGGCACGCAACGCCAGCCGATGCCCTTCGATGCGGTAGACCTGCAGGCCACGCCATCGCTATTGACCGACGAGGTGAGTCGCACCCTGGAGAACGCCGGTGTCGTCCTGTCGGATCAGGCACCGCTGATCCTGAATCTGGGCGACGAGCGGGTCGAGAATATTTCCCTACGCGGCGGCGACATGATCAACGACGAGATCGAGCTTCGCATGACTGCGCCCTACTCCGTGCAGCGGCGCAGCGACAATGCCTACCTGATTGCCCAAGGGCAGTTGGAATCGGCCACGACCTATCTCGTCAACAATGACGACCCGCTGGTGCGCGATGAACTGCAGGCCAACGCACTGGCTGAACTGCGCGATGACCTGTCTCGTCAGCTTCTCGCCCGACTGAGTACGCTCACGCCATGAAGGTGTTTCCCGACAAGCTGCCGGAGGCCATTGCCAAGCGTTTACCTCCGATCGTGATCGTGGCCGGCGACGAGCCACTAATCCACATGGAAGCCTGCGACGCCGTTCGCGCCGCTGCACGCGGCCAGGGCGTCGAGGAGCGTGAAATCCTGCACGTCGAGAATGGCTTCCAATGGGGGCGCCTGACCGAATCCGCCGCGAGCATGTCCCTGTTCGCCACCAGTAAGCTCATCGAACTCAGGCTCGGCGACCAGTCGCCGGGCCAGGAAGGTAGCAAGGTGCTCGAGGCCTATGCAGCCCAGGCCAAGGAGAGCGACAACATCCTGCTGATTTCAGCAGGCAGGCTGGACCGCAAGCAGCAACAGAGCAAGTGGTTCAAGGCACTCGACAAGTTGGGGTTGTTCGTCCCCGTCTGGCCCGTCGATCATCAGCGGCTGGGCTTCTGGATGCGCGACCGGGCGGCTCGCCATGGCCTGCAACTGGACATGGATGCCGCTCGTCTTCTCGGCGAGCGCACCGAAGGCAATCTGCTGGCTGCCGATCAGGAGCTGCAGAAGCTAGCCCTGATCCTGCCTCCCGGAGCGCGCCTGAACACGGAAGCTATCGCATCCGGTGTCGAGGACAGTGCCCGCTACGATGTCTTCACACTGACCGATGCCTGCCTGCGCGGCGAACGCGAGCGCAGCGTACGCATCATTCAGGGACTGCGCGGCGAAGGCATCGAGGCCCCGGTGGTACTGTGGGCATTGACCCGTGAACTGCGCACCCTGTTGTCATTGCAACAGCATCTCGATCAGGGGCAGAGCCTCGAACATGCCTGCAAGGCACAGCGTCCGATGATTCTCGACAAGCGCCGCCCGAACTACCAGCAGGCACTGTCCCGCCTACCCCACAGGCGCTTGCACAAGCTACTGTTGTTTTCGCAGCGTATCGACCTTGCCATCAAGGGTGGAATCGAACTGCCGGTCTGGGACGCGCTGAATGACCTGGCACTGACACTGGCAGGTGGGCGTGGCCTGCTTGCCGAACTGCCACATGCTTACCGTATCGCCTGACAACCACCTTTTACCGTCTTTCACCAACGGCTTGACCTGCATCACTGCGCTGAAATAGGCCTCGTGCTACTTCTGAATGACTCGAGGCAGCCGAGCGGAGGTGGGCATGGGAAGCGACGGGCGGCAGCAAAGGGACTGGCATGCAACCACATGCGATGAAGCCCTGCTGCATACCAATAGTACTCTCAGCGGATTGAGTTCTGAGCAGGCGCGTCAACGGCTGGCCGAACACGGACCCAACCAGCTCCGCCAGGCTCCTCCCCGCCCGTGGTGGAAACGCCTGCTGGCGCAATTCGATAACCTGCTCATGCTGATTCTGCTGGTTGCCGCGGGGGTCAGTCTGGGTCTCGGCGAAATCCTCGATGCCACGGCCATTGCCGGTGTCGTGATGATCATCGCCTTGATCGGCTTTATTCAGGAAGGCAAGGCCGAACGCGCCATGGAAGGCATACGTGGCATGTTGTCGCCACGTGCCAGCGTCATACGCGACGGCAAGCGGCATGACGCTCCTGCTGCCGATCTGGTTCCGGGCGATATCGTCTACCTGGAAAGCGGCGACCGGGTCCCTGCGGACATTCGTTTGCTGGAAACGCGACGACTGCGTACTCATGAGGCGCCACTGACCGGCGAGTCCGTACCGGTCGACAAGGACACGGCCCCCGTCGATGCCGAGACGGAACTGGCCGAGCGCAGCACCATGGCCTATGCCGGCACTCTGGTCGCCCATGGCCAAGGGCTGGGCGTGGTGGTGGGAACCGGCCAGCATACCGAGATCGGCCAGATCTCCGACATGCTGCAACGCGTCGAGAAGCTCAGGACTCCCTTGCTGCGTCAACTCGACCGGGCCGGACGCACCCTGGCCATCTATATTCTCGGTGCCGCCATCGTTACCGGCCTGTTCGGTTTCCTGGTACATGGCGAACCCCTTGCCGAGATGTTCATGGCGAGTGTCGGGCTCGCCGTGGCGGCCATTCCCGAGGGCCTGCCCGCCATCGTGACCATCGGCCTGGCACTGGGCGTCCAGTCCATGGCCAGGCGACATGCCATCGTGCGCCGCCTGCCCGCCGTCGAGACATTGGGCGCGATCACCACCATCTTTTCCGACAAGACCGGTACGCTGACCTGCAACGAGATGACGGTACAGGCGCTATGCCTGCCGTCGGCAACGATTGCCGTGAGTGGCATGGGCTACATTCCCGAGGGTGAGTTCCGCATTCAGCGCGACAGCGCCGGTGATAAGGCGCATCCCATGACTCTCGGCGATCATCCTGCACTAGGCCACCTGCTGACCGCCGGGGTCCTGTGCAACGATGCGGCGCTGGCTCGCAACGAAGAACGCTGGCAGATCCATGGCGACCCCACCGAAGGCGCGCTGCTGGTCGTGGCGGCCAAGGCCGGGCTGGACATTGCCACCGTGCGGCACTCCTATACCCGCCGCGATCATCTGCCCTTCGATGCCGAACGACGCTACATGGCCTCGCTGAATACCTTCGAGGATGGCGACCGCCTGTTGGTCAAGGGGGCGCCCGACCGCTTACTGGACATGTGCCGTCACGTTGCCGAGGGTGACATCCTTTCCGAATTGGATCATGCCTTCTGGTTACAGCGCATACATGACCTGTCGAGCCAGGGGCTTCGCGTGCTGGCCATCGCCGAGAAGCGCTGGTCACGGGAGACGGCCCTCAAGGAAGAGAAAATCGAGCGCGACCTGGTTCTGCTGGGCCTGGTCGGCATGCTGGATCCACCACGCGATGAGGCCATCCAGGCCATCGAGCACTGTCTGGCCGCCGGCATTCGCCCCATCATGGTCACCGGCGACCACGCCATGACCGCCAAGGCCATTGCCGAGCGCCTGGGCTTCGTGCGCACCGACGCGCCACTGACCGGACGCGATATCGACAGGCTGGACGACACGGAGCTGACGGAATGCATTCGCACCGTCGATGTCTTTGCCCGGGTAGCCCCGGAGCACAAGCTGCGGCTGGTCAAGGCCATGCAGGCCAATGGCGGTATCTGCGCCATGACAGGCGACGGTGTCAACGACGGCCCGGCACTCAAGCGGGCCGACGTAGGTATCGCCATGGGAATCCAGGGTACCGAAGCTGCCAAGGAAGCTGCGGAAATGGTACTGGCCGATGACAACTTCGCCACGATCGTCAACGCCATCGAGGAAGGCCGCAAGGTCTACGACAATATTCGCAAGACCATCACTTTCCTGTTACCGACCAACGGCAGCCAGGGCCTGGCCATTCTCATCGCGGTACTCGCCGGCACCCTGCTGCCTATCACTCCCCTGCAGGCGTTATGGGTCAACATGGTCGTAGCCGTTACCCTGGGGCTGGCCCTGGCTTTCGAGAAAGGCGAACCGGACCTGATGCAACGCGCGCCACGCCCACCCAATGCGCCATTGCTGGATCTGTTCCTGCTCTGGCGGGTGGTGTTCGTGTCCTGCTTGCTGTTGCTGTGCGTATTCGGCATGTTCGCCTGGCTATTGCATGGCCAGGACAACCCACTGGCGCTGGCACGAAGCGGCGCCGTCAACATGCTGGTCATGGGCAGCGCAGCCTACCTGATCAACAGTCGCTTCTTGATCAACAGTAGCCTGTCATGGCACGGCATTTTCGGCAGCCGCCCCGTGTGGCTCGCCATCGGCCTGGTGGTGCTGATCCAGCTTGGCTGGACCTACCTGCCGGTCATGCAGCACCTGTTCGAGAGCGCTCCCCTGTTGCCGATGCACTGGCTTGCCATCTTGCTCGCCAGCGTAGGGCTTTTCCTGATCATCGAACTGGAGAAGCGGTTCTGGCGAAAGCGTCGGCCTGCCGGCCTGGCACCATCCCAAGCTGCCGCCAATGCAGCTGACCAGACCCGCGAAACTCGTGCCAATTCTTCCTGAAAGCGACATGCCCCGCACCTCATCGAGGCCGGGGCGCTGTCATCGACTACCGTTCACTCGATGAGCAGGCTATCGCCACGCTGCTTACCGGGCACCTCGATACGCGGCTCGCGTCCGCCGCGCAGGATAGAATTTCCCTCGAACAGGGTACGCTGATCGATACCTGGCGGATCCAGCCAGTCGCTCTCGTTAATCTGGCCACTCTTGCCATAGACTTCGAGGGCATTGGCATAGGTCACCTTGCGGATCGTCGCTTCGTCGATGCCTTGCTGGCGAGCCAGTTGCGCCGTCTTGGCCACTCCCAGGCAATCCGAGATACCCCAGTCGCAGGCGCTATCGACGATGATACGCTCGCCCCCGTATTGCTTGAGCAGTTCGACCATCCGAGCATTGCCCATCTTGGTCGAGGGATAGATGGAGAAGCCGGCCCAGTACCCCCTGTCGAGCGTTTCCCGCACGGTTTCCTCGTTGTTGTGGTCGATCACCACCCAGGAGGGATCAAGCCCCATTTCCTCGCAGACGTCCATCGAGCGCGACGTTCCTCGCTTCTTGTCACGATGTGGCGTATGCACCATGACTGGAAGCTGCAGGTCCCTGGCCAGGGCAAGCTGGGCACGAAAATACTTGTCTTCCAGTGCCGTCTGCTCGTCGTAGCCGATCTCGCCGATGGCAACGACGCCTTCCTTCAGGGCGAAACGCGGCAGCCATTCCATGACGCCCTCGGCCAATTCCTCGTTATTGGCTTCCTTGGAATTGAGTCCAACCGTGCAATAGTGACGGATACCGAACTGTCCGGCCCGAAACCGCTCCCAACCGACAATGGTCGACAGATAGTCGACATACGTCCCCACGAAGGTTCTCGGCTGCCCTACCCAGAACGCCGGCTCGATCAGGGCGACGATGCCGGCTGCCGCCATGGCCTCGTAATCGTCGGTGGTACGCGAAATCATGTGGGCATGCGGATCGATATACATGTCAGGCCGCCTCGCTTTGCAGAAGATTGTTCCAGTCGACATGCCCCTCGCTGACCAGACGCGCCACCTCGGGTGAGGCTGCCAGTAACGAACGGGCCCGTGGCGATTGATTTACCGTCAGGGCCAGTACCGCCGCCTTGCGTTCCGTTTCCGTACCCGACATCACGCGTTGCAGATCATCGAGGGCGTCCAGGGAGTCGATAAAAGGCCCGACACAGCGCCAGAGTTCCGGCGACACGGCTCGTCCCGCCGCCCAGCGCTCGTGGGCATAATCGAGCAGGATGCGTGCCAGTTCTGGGTTGGCCCGCTCATCGAGGCCAACGACCGGGGAAAGGCGGCTACCCACGAAAAGCGCCTTGAGCACCATATGATTCCAGCGATGCTCATCGAAGTGGTCACGTGCATAGGGGTTGTCATGAGCGATGGCTTCGAAGACGGCGCGCATGTTGGAACGCAGCCCCTCGCCAACCTCGAAAGCGAGCGACTCTGGCTCGGGATATAGCGGCAGCCCCCGGTACAGCGCAATCAACTCCCCGGCATCCGCCGTGCGTCGCAGATCCTTGAAGGTATCGGCGAAGGGCCGCGGACCCTGATAGCCAATCAACGCAGCGACCCTTGCTGCTCCGTCAATGCTCCAGCCTTGAGGTCGCCAGCCAGCGTGAGCCAGCTCTGCTCGCCGGACATCTTCAGATGTCAGGGCCAGGTCCTGTTTACCCAACTTGCGCGGAATCAGGCCGAGAAAAATATGCAAGTCCTGTTCACTTGCGGCACCTGATGATAGCGAATGCAGACGGGAGGCGAACCAGGCGCCCTCTTCACCTGCCTGGCGCACTATCCATTCGCTCAACAAATTCATGGGGGCTGTAGTCATGACGGTTTCCCTGCCTTTATGTCATGCCTACCAACCTATCGGTTCACGAGCGATTGCCCAAGATCATTTCACTAGCTTTTTATAGGCAACCGAGTGGGAATACTGCCAATATCCAGCGCAGTAAATTCCTAGCCGAACGGATATTACATTTTTTAACATATGGATTAATTTAGTTTCAAATCCCCATGGCGCTATTGAGAGACCTAGCCTTACTTGCTAGTTATCGATCATTACCATGGCTTGAACAATCGAAAATAGCGATAACCGGGGAAGAAAAATGAACAAGACCCTTGTGATCCTTGTCGTCGGCCTCTCGCCACGACTGGTCGGTAAATTCACCCCCCATCTTTCGGCACTGGCAAGCCAGGGTGGGCTGCGTCCGCTGAACACGGTGACACCGGCCGTGACATGCAGCGTCCAGTCCACCCTGGCCACTGGCCTGGCTCCCACCGAACATGGCGCAGTGGCCAATGGATGGTACTTTCGTGACTTGTCCGAGGTCTGGCTGTGGCGGCAATCCAACCGGCTTGTCGGCGGCGAGAAGCTATGGGAGGCCGGCAAGGCACGCGATCCTTCGTTCACCTGCGCCAAGCTTTTCTGGTGGTACAACATGTATTCCAGTGCCGACTGGAGTGCCACACCACGCCCCATGTACCCGGCCGACGGCCGCAAGATTCCCGATCATTACACTTATCCTGCCGATCTGCATGACGAACTCGACGCCAAGCTGGGACAATTTCCGCTCTTCACTTTTTGGGGGCCTGTTGCCGACCTGACATCCAGTCGCTGGATTGCCGATGCTACCCGGCATGTCATGGATACCCGCGACCCGACACTGACCCTCACCTACCTACCCCACCTCGATTACAACCTGCAGCGTCTCGGCCCCGACCTCGACCATCCCGAACTGCAACGCGACCTTCGCGATGTCGATGCGCTTTGCGGTGAACTCATCGAAGACGCCAGACGTGATGGGCGACGCGTGATCGTGGTATCGGAATACGGTATCACGCCGGTCACCGATGCCATTCACATCAACCGGGTATTGCGTCGTGCCGGCCTGCTGGCCGTGCGCAACGAACAGGGCCGCGAGCAACTCGACCCCGGCGCGTCCCTGGCGTTTGCCGTTGCCGATCATCAGGTTGCCCACGTCTATGTTCAGGTCCCCAACCAGGTGGCCAGGGTCCAGGCCTTACTGGAAGAGGTCGATGGCATCGAGGCCGTCTGGGGCGAGGCCGAAAAGCGCATTCATGGGCTCGATCATCCCAATGCAGGCGAACTGGTCGCGATTTCCCAGGCGGACCGCTGGTTCAGCTATTACTACTGGCTGGATGATGCACGGGCGCCCGACTATGCCCGGACCGTGGACATCCATCGCAAACCCGGCTACGACCCCGTCGAATTGTTCTTCGATCCGAACATACGCTGGCCCAAGCTGGCGGCGGGCTGGCGTGTAGCCAAGCGCAAGCTGGGCATGCGCCAATTGCTCGACGTCATATCCCTGAGTGCCACCTCACTGGTCAAGGGCTCGCATGGACGGATCACCGACGATCCGCAGGATGGCCCACTGGTAATATCTTCAGAGGCGTCGCTGTTACCGGACGGTCCGGTAGACGCCACCCAATTCAAGGCCCTGGCACTGGCCCATATCTTCGAGGACAGCTTCGAGAACACTGCACAGATGCCGACAGATACAACTGTCTCGTGCTCTGAAGGTACTTTCGCAAAATAATGAAGCCCTGCGCCAGACCAGTGAATGTACCGGACTGGCGCAGGGTTGTTGCGTCAGGTCCCCGAAACAAGTCGTTGCAACCCCAGTGTGAGTACGAACGCCGCAACCGCCAACCAGCCCAGCCCGGCTGCCCCCAGCGCTCCGATCAGCACGGCATCGTAAAGCGCAATGCCAGCGATCATCCCCACTACGGCGCGTGAAACATCACCTGACTGGCGACGAAACAGCAGGCGCAGCGACCAGGCCATCCACAACAGGTACAGCACCAGCAGCACGATCGCCGTCGCATCCGTGATGCGCGTCAGCAGAATCACCGCAGGCACAGCCAATACCGCCAGCGGCCATGCCGTCTCCATGCGGTCATAGGCTTCCTGGCGCGCCGCATACGTCAGCCCGACCACATGACAGAACAGCCCCAGGCCACCAATCAATGTCCAGGTGGAGATGTTGCCTGCCGCAAGTGCCGCCGTCACATAGGTAAGCAGGCGACAGACACCCATCACCACTGGCCCCCATAGCGTGCGCTTGTGACACCAGTTGTAGAGCACGATGGCAGCTACCAGCGCCATGCCGGACAGCCCCGCGGCCGCGCCGAGGGTGAACAGCAACAGCATGCCGCACCCCAGCATGATCGAACCGCCGAGGGCCACCGTCGAACGCGTGACCTCGCCCATCGGAATCGGTCGGTCTGCCCGTTCCTGCGCATCGATTGCTGCATCGAAGGCATCGTTGAGATACATGCCGCCGACATAAAACAAGGACAATGCCACCAGGACGAGCCACAGCCCCGAGATCGGGGCCATTCCCGTCGATAACATCCAGCCTGCCAGGCCGTTGGTCCATACCGTCGGCAGATTAGAGACCCGTCCCAGCCGAAGCCAGAGCCGCCACTTTACGCCAATCTCTCTGCCACCCAGCGCAGTTCGCATGCGATCGCCTCCTCGATTCGTTCGTGCTTCAACGCCTCAGGCAGGACATGCCAGGTGTAGGTCTCGATTTCCAGGTGTGTGCATAGCGGTGACTGGCGATGCAGGTCGAGGATGTCACTCAGAAAAGGCTGTGTCGTGCCGAACTCGCCCAACGTCTCGGCAAATATCGGCACATGGTAATGGATGCGCCACTCCTCACCATCAGCTTGGCAGCCGCGCGCCAACGCCTCAGGCAGATCGGCATAGCGGGCCACACCCTGCCGGCCCAAGGCCACGACTTGATGCAGATAGGTGGATTCGGCAAAGGCGTCGAGCGCCTGGCGCGCCCTGGCATCGATCCTGGCGACACGCAGAGCAGCACTGAGCTGCAATTTGTGAATGGCTATCCCGGCCTCGCGCAATTGCGCGACACTGGAGCGAGGATCCTCGAACTCGACTGCGGCATGACAGACGTCATAGCACAGGCCGAGATACCGGGGCAGTTCTTCGGCCGCCTGGACAGGACTGATGCCCGAGAGTTCGGCGAAACGACGCTGGGCAGACCCGGAAAACAGATATTCCTGAAAGAAGGTGATGACCTCGTCAATCGTCGACAGGAAGCAATAAGGCTCCGGCTCGATCGCAATCGCGACACACACGCCAGTGCGGCGCTCGAGTTCGGCACAGTGAGCCGCCGCCTTCAGCAGATTGTCGGCCATCAACGACTCGTTACCTGCCCCGAGCGGCTTGAAGGTCCCTGGCACCGTACTCAAGCTGATACGATCCCCGGCGGCGCCGAGCTCGGCCATCAACTCGGCCAGTGCACAGGTGTAATCCAGGCGCGCCTTGCAGCGCCAGTCCGGCTGGTAGACCTCTTCCTTGACGCGTACCCCGTGAAATGTGCCATAGGGAAAGCCGTTCACGGTAACGGCCCGGTAGCCTTCCGATGCCAGAATATCCTTCAGCTCGGCACGCACATGCCTGTCCTCGAGCGTATGCATGGCCTGGGCGGACAGGCGCAGTCCGAGAGCAAACGTTTGATCAGGCGCCACCGCCTGTCGGACCGCCCTGACCGGCCCCAGCAGGGCCTGGCGGACCTCCGACCAGGTTTCGGCTGGATGAATGTTGAGACAATAGGTCAGGTCACCTCGGTCATTGGGCAAGCGCATGACATGCCTCCCGCTCGCTGAGCCAGGCGATTGCCTGTGCCATAAGAGCCATGTCGATGTCGTGCACTTCGATACCCTGGCCGATACCCGAGAGCAGCGTCACGGTCAGCTCGCCGCCGAGGTGCTCACGGAACTCCTGCAACCCGGCCAGGAGAGCCAGTTCGCCGCTGGGACCGGTGGCCAGCAGTTGCGGGTGGAAGGTCGCCAGGCCCAGCGAATCCAGCAACTCGACGATACGCTGGGCCTCAGGCTCGGGCAGGAGTCCTGCCAGGGCCGAGTAGCGCGCATCGAGTGCAATGCCAATGGCTACCGCTTCGCCGTGGTGGACTTCATGGTGTGTCAACGCCTCGAGCTTGTGCGCCGACCAGTGGCCAAAGTCGAGCGGACGCGCCGACCCCAGCTCGAACGGATCGCCACCGTAGGCGATCTGGTGCATGTGCAGCTCGGCGCTGCGACGCACCATGAACTCTTCCGCCGACTGGTCGAAACGGGCCAGTGCCTGGGCGTTGGCCTCCAGCCAGCGATAGAAGTCCCCGTCGCGAATCAGCGCGACCTTGATGGCTTCGGCGATACCGGCAACGCGCTCGCGCCGGGGAAGTGTCTCCAGAAAATCGAAGTCATTGAGCACTGCCCAGGGCGGCGCGAACGTACCGGTAAAGTTCTTGACCCCATGGGTATTGATCGCATTCTTGACGCCGACACCGCTGTCGTTCTGTGACAGTACCGTCGTGGGTACACGCAGATGGCGGACCCCACGATGAGCCGTTGCTGCAGCGAAGCCGACGGCATCCAGCACTGCCCCGCCACCAATGGCGAGGACATAGGCATGACGGTCTATCCTCAGGCGGTGTATCGCCTTGAGCATCGCCATGACATGCCCCGGGTGTAGCTTGATATCTTCTCCTCCCGGCACGACGACCCAATCGACCAGTTCGATATGTCGCGCGTGGGCATCGAAATAGCGACGCACACGATTCGGCAAATCAGGCTGCGCCGTCACCACGCCCTCATCGAGATACACCAGGCAGCGATGACGCTTGTCCCGTTCGCGCATCGCCAGCATTTCGAAGAGCAATGGATTGTCGAGCGCAAATAGATTGCGCGTGAATGCAACCGGATAGGCAAAAGGAACGGAAAAGCGCTGCCACTTGACCATCGTGGCGTGATCGCCAATGTTACGCATTTGTTCCTGCTCGGGACCGGCGCCTGTGGTGGCGATCGACGATTCGCCAGCCATGCCTGCAATGATGTGGTTTTCCATGTTCAGGAGCCCTACGTTTGTTATGAGGTCGGCAAGCCTGAAACCGCTTACCAGGCGCGAATGAGCGAGGGGCGGCCTGGCCGCCCCTCGCCTGTCGCGTTTACAGCAAGCTATCCCCCTGATCGTCCTGGGTGGTCCCGGCGACAACGACGTCCTCACTCATCGGCAACGTATCGTCATCGCTGCTGTCGACTGCATTGTCCTCCTCGGCAAGCAGCGTATCGAACCCGACAAGCGTGGCGGTCTGCAGCGTGGACGATGATTGTGGCTCGAGGAGCAGCGATTGCAGGTCCATGGAGCCACCATTGAAGGTCAGACGCAGTACCTGTTCACCGGCCTGCAGGTCGAGCGCCAGGGTTCCGGTCGAGACATAGTTGCCCCAGGCACCGGAGTTGGGTACCTCCAGCGGTGCCGATTGCGCATAGAACGTGCCATCCTGTTCCATCGATGCAGTGATCGAACGTCCGTTATGTGGCGTAGCCGTCACAAACGACAGGTTGTACGTTCCCGCCTGCTCGACATCGACGGTGTACTCGACCCATTCGCCATTGGCGATCCAGCCGATGGCCTCGCCATCGCCAACGATATCCACGCTGCCATCGCGGAAAGCCACTCCGCTCTGGACACTGTCGCTGTCCGAATAGGCCTCGCCCGCGTCACCGTCATCGAACCAGGCGGCGTTCAGCGACAAGCCATCGGCATCGACCAGCCAAGGCGTTTGTGTCTCGTTGAACGGTGTCTGCCCATCATCGACCTGTTCTTCGCGCACTAGCGTCAACGACTGAATATCCATCAGGTCCTGCGCTGTTTCACCATTGAAGGTCAGGCGCAGCGTCTGCACACCCGCCTGCAACTCGAGCGCCAATGCCTCGGTCGGTCCGGGATTGCTCCAGGACCCGGTATTGGGCACCGCGAGCGGCGACGAGGTGGTGTAGAAACTGCCATCCTGCTCCAGCGCAGCGGTGATGGTGACTCCGTTCGTCGGTGTCGAGGCGACGAAGGAGAGGTAGTAGACACCGGCCTGTTCGACCTCGATGGTATATTCCACCCACTCGCCATCATCGACCCACCCGATGGCCGAGCCATTGCCGACGATATCCACGCCGCCCTCGCGATAGCTGCTGCCCATCTGCTCGGCCTCGGTGTCGCTGTAGGAAACGCCCTCCCCGCCGACATCGAAAGCCGCTGCCTGCAAGGTGATGCCATCGCCGACAGCCCATGGCGTACCGGATTCGTTGAACGGTGTCTGTCCATCGTCGCCATCCGGTACCCCGGCTACGGTGAGCGTGAACCCGCTCTCGACGCTGGCCTCGCCATCCGAGGCGGTGACCAGAATGTCGAAGCTGCCCGCCACGCTGGGCACACCGCTGATGACGCCCGCCGAGGACATCGACAGACCGGCCGGCAGGCCACTGGCGGTGTAGGTCAATGCATCGCCATCGGCATCGTCGAAGGCATCCGACGGGATGGTGAACGAGAAAGCCTGGTCCTCGGTCGCCGTCAGATCGTCCAGTCCGCCATCGACCACCGGGGCGGTATTGGTCGCCACCGGCGCGAGGCTGAACGATGCCAGGTCCTGCGAGCCGCCGTTGAAGGTCAGGCGCACCACCTGAACCCCGGCTTCCAGCTCGACCTGGATGCTGTCGGTCTGCTGGAAGTTGCTCCAGTTGCCGGTGTAGTCGACCGCTACCGGCGTGGCCGTGGTGTAGGTGCCGTCGCCCTGGGCAAAGGATGCCGTGATCGAGCGGGCACTACCGCCCTGGCTACCTAGTGCCGAGAGGAACGACAGCTCATAGGTGCCGGCCTGAGTGACGTTGATGGTGTATTCCACCCACTCGCCGTTCTCGACCCAGCCGATGGCGGTGCCGTTGCCGACGATATCCACGCCCTCGCCACGATAGTCGCTACCCAGTTGGGTTTCGCTGCTGTCGTTGTAGGCCACACCCTGACCGCCTTCGTCATAGTCGGCCGCCTGGAGCGTCAGCCCATCGCCATCGACGACCCACGGTGTCCCGCTGTCGTTGTAGGCGCCCTGCGTATCCGGCTCCTCGGGCGTGTCATCGTCGAGGAAATTGGGAATGCCGTCGCCGTCGGCATCGTCGTAGATATCGACACGTCCGTTGCCATCGGCGTCCTCGGCACCGCTGGGATCATAGGTCTGGACGTTCTCGACCAGGAAGATGTTGTCGTTGTAGTCGTAGTTCACCCCCGCGTAGTCCTGGATCACGATATAGGTATTCGGGATCACGTTGCCGTCGGCATCCTTGGCCACGTACACCCGAATCAGATGCCCGTCGTTTTCTTCCCAGTTGAGGTTGGTACCCGGCGTGCCGATCTCATCGATGGTGTCCTCGTAGAGGTTGGCATCGGGATCGGACCAGGAAATATAGCCCTGGCGCCCGCTGATCTCCGCAAAGAAGCCAAACGGGGCATCCCTGTCGAGCGTCGTGGTGGTCAGGGCATCGCCGCCATTGAGCGTTCGCGGCAGCAGCGTCTGGCCATCCTGCTCATCGTGGGCCAGGATCTCGTCGATATCGCGGCTGTCGACGTCATGGATGAACAGCCGGGCGATGTCCCCCTGAGTGTGGTACGCCGCCAATTGCGTGATCTTGATCGGCGAGGCGCCATCGGCCCGCTGGAAGTAAGGCGACAGGATTTCATCGCCATTGGCTTCCACCAGCCCTCCCTGGTTCATCTCTCCCTGCGCCACGTCAGTCGAGAACCCGAAGGCATTGACGATTTCCTGTACCGTCGGTTCCTGGCCGTTTTCCGATTGTCCCTGGGCGATACCGGCCAGTTGGATGATCTTCTGCCCTTCGTCGCCATCGTTGGAATGAATGATCAGGGACGACTCGTAGAGTGTGCCATCATTCGAGTCCTGGCCGATGAAACGGACCGTGACGTCGAGTGAACTTCCTGGGGCGACCACCAGGTCGGTGGTATTGCCCACGATCTCGAACAGCGAGGGATCGGCGATTTCGAGCTGGCTGATCTCCAGGTTGGCGAACCCGTCATTGGTGATGGTGAATGTGACTTCGTCGTGCACCTCCTGACTGCTGTTCGCGGGGTTCTCGATACGGCTCATCACCAGGCGGTCGTCCGACGGTACGCCATCCAGGTTCGTGATCGATATCTCGCCACCGGATGCCGGCGCAATACCCTCGATGACGAACATGTTGTCGTTGTAGTCGTAGTTGATGCCGGTGTAATCCATGATTCCCAGGTAGGTGTTGGGAATCACGTTGCCGTTGGCATCCAGCGCCTGGAACATGCGCACCGTGTAGCCCCGCTCGATGCCCTCGGCATCGTCGGGCACATCGCCGCCACCCGACGGGTTGAGCGACGGATCGGTGGATAGCCCGGCCACCTCGATGCCGAACATGTCGTTGCCGATCCAGCTATCGGGGATCTGATCACGGGTGAAGGTCGCCGTCGCAAACTGGCCGCTGCTGGTAATCGGCAGAATCGACTGGTTGTTGTCGCCCGCATGGTTCGACAACGTGATGTCCTGATCCTTGTTCTGCGGGTTATGGATGCCCAGCGTGGCGCCGCCATTGCCATGGAAGGCAGCCAGTTGGGTGATCTTCGCCGACTCGTAACCTTCGGCGATTGTCCAGTAGCGCGACAGCACTTCGTCGTCGTTGACCGGCCGATAGAGGTCATAGTCGTTGAGCACCGAGTTCTCACCACCTCCCACCGTGGTCAACCCTGCGATCCGGTTACCGAAGCCGAAGACCTCCCATACCTCATTGACGTTGGGTTCCCAGCCGCCTTCGTCACGCGCCTGCCAGAAACCGGCCAGATGCACCTCGGCGACCGGCGTATCGGCATCGTTTGTGACCAGGCGAAGTACGCCCTCGAAGACCCCGTCGCCGGCATCGGTGGTCGGCGCCGTATAGGCATCGCGGTCGAACAGCACCGTCACCTCGATGGATTCTCCTGCCGCCAGAGTCAGGCCATCGAAGATATCCGGCACGGCAAGCTCGAATGGACCATCGATATCCACATCGATCACTGACAGTTCACTGCTGCCGGTGTTGCTGATGACGACCGTCCCGCTCTCCTTGTAGTCGCGATCGGGATTCGAGGCGCTGTCATTCTCCAGGTAGTTGAACTGGATGCGATTGGCGTAGTAAGCCGCATCGCCGGTCTGGATGCCGATGTCTGCATCGGGATCGCCCGGTGCCGGCGAAATATCGAGATAATCGATATCGTCAGCCCCATCCGCCTCGGATACCACGCGCAGGTGGTAGGACACCCCTGCCACGAGTTCGACGTAGGACGACTCCTCGCCGACATCGCCGACGCCCGGGAACATCATCTCATCCAAGGGCTGGCCATTGAGCAGCAGCGTCAACTGGCCGCCGTCGGTGGCATCGGCATTGGCTGCCAGGTCGAGCTTGTAGGCGCCATCCGCCGCCACGGTGAAGTAGAAGTCCGCCGTTCTTTCGTTGACCGCACGCGCCGTGTCACCGCTTTCCAGCTCGATGCGCCCGCTGCCGTCGATGTCGGCATAGGTCGGTTCGAAGTTGTCGCTCGGCGTATCCGCGACACGCAGCAGGTCGATGTTCGGCCCGTTGGCGTCGGGCGCGGTCACCGTGACGGTGTTGCTGCCGGCCTGCAGCGTGACCGTGGTGGTCTGGTAATACCAGTCGTCCTCGGCCTCGTTGCTCTGGCCGGGGAAGTTGACCACTTCGATTGCGTTACCGTTGATGCTCAACTCCAGCGGACGGTCTGCCTTGCTGGTCGCCAGGGCATAGCGGAAGGCGATCTCGTAGGTGCCTGCCTCGGCCACGTCGACGCTCCAGGTGATGGTCTGGTCGCCACTGCCGGTGAAGTCGACGAAACCGTCACCGGACGCGTTGCGGTCGTCCTCGCTCGTCGTCACGACCACGGCACCGTCGAGTTCGGCACTTTCCGCCTCGTACTCGGTATAACCGGGCGTGGTGTCTTGCGGTTCCTGAAGTATTTCCAGTTGGTCGATATTGGGGCCGGTGTTGTCGGTCGCCTGGAAGCGTACCGTGTTCAACCCGGAAACCAGGTCCGCCGGTATGTCCAGCGTCAGCCATTCGCTCCACGCATCGTCCCCGGTCACGCCGGTCGGCGGCGCAAAGGCGAAGATACCTACGCTGACATTGTTGACGAACACCTCCAGGGGACGATCTGCCGTGCTGCCATTGGCGTAGCGCACGCGCAGTACCGAGTCGCCGGCCTGGGCACCGCTCAGCTCGAAGCTGAAGGTCAGGAAGTCGGCATTGGTGGCACCGAAGTCGGCATAACCGCCCAGCACGCCGTCGGTATTGTCGGTATTGCCATCATTGCCGTAGGCGCCCGGACGCAAGCCATTGGGCAAGCCTGCGGTGGTTTCGGGATTGTCAGCGTCGCGGATCTGGATTTCCGCACCGCTGCCGTCGGCGATGGTGACCGAGGTGCCATCATTGGGGGTGTCATCCTCGGCCTGGATGACCAGTAGCGACACTAGGTCGTCCGTCGGTTCTTCGGGATCGACCGGATCTTCTGGGTCGGTGATAACGCCGCCCGGGGCCGGGTCGAGACGTACGATCTGGCTTTCGCCATTGCTGCGATTCAGCGTCAGCAGATAGAGCTGCCCGGTGACCGGGTTCTCGATGATGTCCAGCGGATCGATATACCTGATCACGTTGCCGTTGACATCACGCAGTACGTCATCGCCCACGATGTTGCCGTTGGCATCCAAGGTGATCGAGCGAATGTCGTCGCCACCGGAGTACTCGGTGAACAGCACGTTGCCCTGCAGGTTGCCGCCGAATACGCCACTGGTGTACTCGGTCGCGCCATTGGGCGAACGGTTCTCGCCCAGCGAGTAGGCCCCCTCGAGATCGTAGGTCGCTTCCGGGTCGGTGCCGGCCGGGTAGTCACCAACTTCGTTGGGATCGCTGCCCGAGGTCGGGTTGCCACCGTTGAGGATATACTCGTCGCGCAACGGATTGGGATGGCCGTAGTAGCCGCCCTCCTCGACCTTGAACAGATAGTCGTCCTGCTTACTGACATTGGTGTGCAGTTCGTTTTCCGGTGTATCCGGATTATCCGGCACACTGCCGCCCGCTGCCGAGCCGTTGGTGGGCACGTAAAGCTGGCCATTGGAATGCCAGACCAGGTCGTAGGCGTTGCGAACCCCGGTGGCAAAGATCTTGACCACGGCATCTTCGGCAAACGGATCGTAGAAGGTCTCGATGACGTTGCCATCCTGGTCCTCGACGGTCGCCGTGCCATTCTCGGCGAATACCAGGAACTTGCCGTCGCCCATGGCGATCGGGTCGGCCTTGAAGTCGCTGCCATCGTCATCGGTATAACGGCGATTGAAACCGTCGTCCGGCAGCGGCTCGGTCGCCACGTTGAAACCGCCTTGCGGTGCGTCCCTGGTCGGGTCGATTTCCAGTACCGTGGCGTTCAGCAGGCGCTCGGGCCGGTTACCCCAGGCGCTGTCCGGCTCTCCCATGGCCGAGTTCGAGCCCTGGACGAGATAGAGCAGATGCGTCGGCACATCCGGGTTGGTGGCAGCGTCGTAATCCGGGTTGGGCCGAAACTCGAGGCTATTGGTCACGTGGTCGCCATTGGAACGTGGCAGGCCAGTGACATAGGTCTCGGCCGTGGCCGTGAACGCATCACCCTCATCGATGGTGATCTTGCTGATGCGGCCACTGAAATCCGGTACGCCGTTGTCACGCCCCGATAATGGGATGGGATAGTTGTCCGTCACCCAGAGCACGTTGGGGTCGTTGGGGTCGAAGGTCAGACCAATGATGCCGCGAGGCCCCGCCGCATCGCCCTGGAAGTAATCCAGTCTTAGCGTCTGGCCATTGGAGAGCGCCCCCGTCTGAGGATCGACGTCATAGCGCTTGATCTCGCCCCCCATGGTGGCGACATACATTGTCGTGCCGTCGGGTGACAACTCCAGCGAAGTGAAGCCGAAGGCACCATCGCTGGCACCGTTGAGTTCGACGATGTCATTGAAAGCCACTTCACGAGCGACGACTTCCGGCGCCTCGCCGGTCACGAACGTGGAGGTGAATTTCTGGAACTCACGGGTCGGTGCGCTGGTGTCATCGTTTTCGCCACGGTCCTGGAATCCTTCGATCACCAGGGTATAGCTGGTGAACTCCTTCAGGCCGCCGGTCGGCGAGATCGTCAGCGAGTCGAACCCGCCTGTGGTATTGGCATTGAACGAGACTTCCTGACCGGTCACGGTCTCGAACAGGCGGATCGAGCCGTCTTCCAGACTCTCGAGCAAGGCCCCGCCACGTCCATCGACCACGGAAATGCCCAGGAAGATATCGGATGTCGGGTCCACACCGGTTGGCGCACTTCCGTCTGCCGGATCGAGGTCAACCTCGACCTCGTTCTCGCCCACCCCGGCGATGGCTCGCGGATCGGTGAAGAATGCGTAGTCTTCAGGGGCTTCGCGGGCATCGTCTGGCGTCAGGTCGGGCAACGCCTGGATTTCGATGTACTGGATTTCGGTGTTCTCGTTATCCAGCCCAATCGAGTCGAGCGTCAGGCGACCATCGGTCACCTGCACGATGCGGGTTACCAGATCCGACCGGAAGCCATCGGTGTCGTCGGACGGATTGCTGTCCGCAGGGAAGTCATCCGGTCGGAACGGCGTAAACGGATCGTTGAACAGCTCGCCTTCGGCATTGAGCACATTGCGGCTGTCATAAGGCCCAGACGTGTCGCCGATCGACACGGTCACCTCGTAGTAGCCTTCCTCCAGCTCGATTTCCCAGCCGGCACGCTCGTAGCCGGAGGCCGGCTGGTCGAAGTGAGCATACGTACCCTGGCGAGGATCGAGGCCGGTGATCTCGTCGGTGCGATCGTTTACCGCCACGCTGGTCTGGTCGTTGATGGCCATCGGCGTGGTCCCGTTCTCGGTACCGTCGGCGATCGATGCCTCGCTAACCCAGCCGTACTGGTAGGTCTGGCCACCAACGTCCACCGACTGCTCGCCAAAGGCCAGCCCCGTATCGGCGACATACCCTTCCGGCGTTGCGAACCCTTCCGGCTGGAAGTTGATCTTGACCTTGAAGCGCTCGCCCGGCTCGACGAACGGCGGCTCCTCGGGCTGCTCCGTTCCTTCCCGGCTGACTGACAGCCTGTCGATGTTGGGACCGGCATTGCCCACATTTTCCAGGCGGATGGTATTGCTGCCCGCTTCGAGCTGGACTTCGATGGTCGCCTCGGTCCAGTTTTGCCAACCGGCATCGCCGGCGCCCGTATTCGAAAATGCCATCTGGCCCTGCGATGTACCATCGACCAGAATGCTCATTGGCCGGTCAGCCCCGCTGCCATCGGCATTGGCGTAACGCACTGTCAAGGTATAGGTGCCTGCCTCATCGACCGTGACATCGAAGAATGCGGCATCGCCCGCTTCGCCGCCCATATCCAGGTAACCGGTCCCGCTGTAGCCGTCCCAGAGGCCATCGGCGCCAGCACCGGTATTGGTTTCCGGATTGCTAGCATCGCGTACCACGGTGTCCGGCGTCGGCTCGCTGTCGTCGATGGTCAGTGCCTCGCCCTCGATCTCGTAAAGGAAAGGCGCTGTCGTCTCGCCGATGGTCACTTCGCTGGTTGCACTGGCCTCGTTGCCGACGGCATCGGTGACGATGAGAGTGGCCACGACTGTCCCATTGAGACCACTCATGTCGACGGTAAACGAACCGTCGGCCGCCGGGGTGACCGGTATGCGCGTGGCGCCGTCATCGAAACTGATCTCGACTGTCTGGATGTCGGCATCCAGTCCGGTGACGGTGAAACCGGCCGTCGCTGCCTGCGCCGGGTCAAGGGCCGCAGCATCACTGACCAGTGTCAAATTGCCATCGATGTCTGCCGAGGTATCCGTGCCAATGGGACCGCTACCCGCCGTCGTGACTTCGATACGATCGATGTTCGGACCGGTGGTCGCTCCCTGGGGAATCGCCAGGGACAGGCTGTTACTGCCTGCCTCGAGCGTCACGGTAATGGTCTCGAACGCCCAGTGATCGAAGCCCTCTTCCTCGCCACTACCATCGGGGTCGGTACTGGCGAACGGCAAGGCGGCGATAGCGGCGCCGTTGATGGCCAGGTCCAGCGGTCGACCGGTATTGCTGGCATAGCGAACATTCAGGTCATAACTGCCGGCCTCGGCGACAGTCACCTCGAACGTCACTGCATCTCCAGCGGTATCGCCGAAATCGAGGTAGCCGGTGCCCGAGTAATCCGGACGCAGGCCACTGAAACCACTACCCACCTCCGGGTTGTCTGCATCGCGGATGGTCGTGACGGTAGCGTTCGCACCGTCATCGAGTATCGTCAGTGTGGCGTCTTCGGCCTGCAACACGATCGGCGTGAAAGCCGCCTCATCCGTGTCGGTGACCGTGATCTGCAGCGACTTGGTATCTTCGAGGGCGCCGTCGGTGGCTGTCACATCGACTTCATAGACATTGTCACCATCGGCATCCCCAGCCGTCTCGAAATCAGGCGCTGCGACGAAGGCCAGTTGTCCGGTGGCCGGGTCAATGGTGAAAAGTGACGCATCTGCGCCGCCGGTAATGGCGTAGGCAGGCGCCACCAGGCCGGTCGCGCCACCATCCTCGTCGACGACAGGAATGGCTCCCACTGCCGTCAGCCCTTCCGCAAGGGAGAATGTGGTCTGTTCGATCGAGAGCGTCTCGTTGATATCGGCGACGCTCACGACGACATCCTGCGATATGGTGTTCTCGCCATCGCTTACCGAGACAGTGATTTCGTAGACGCCATCGGCATCGCCGTCAGCAGGATTTTCGGCGTCGGGTGCCGACACGAAGGCTAGCGTGCCACTGGCCGGGTCGAAACTGAACAATGCCGCATCTGTGCCCTCTATGGTCACGCTCAGGGGATCGTTTTCGGCATCGCTCAGGCTCAGTGAAGCGACCAAGGAAGTGTTTTCATCCACGGCGATGGCTGCATCCAGGCCTGCCATGACCGGTGCCTCATTGATCGGCTCTTCGACACGCGTGAAAAGCAGCCGGTCGATACGCATCAATTCGCCGGACTCGCCCTGCGCCGTCAACGTGGCCAGCGTGTCGGCATCGACATAGATCACGGTTTCGAAATCGATCTGCTTGAGGTTTCCGGCCTGCCCGGCAGTACCCCGCGCCGCGTTATTCAGGAAGGTTCCGTAGTCGTCATTCAACACGACGCTGTCACTGAGCGTATCGGTCGTCGTGTTGCGTGCCTGCAGCAGCGTTTCACCGATCTGCAGCGACAGCGACCCCGCCCCGTCGGTTTCGTCGAAGGCGACAAGACTCACGGTGTACCAGCCGGGAACCACGCCGTTGTCGGCCAGTTGGGTGGTTACCTGGGTCGAGGTCGTGTTGCCAAGACGGATTATCTCATCGCCAGAGGCATCCGGGTTGCCGGTCGCGTAGAAATTGTCGACCTCGGTCAGCCCCGTGAAGTCTTCGGCCTCGACACTCAAGACATCGCCAATGTCGGGCCCGTCGATCTCGAACTGCAGTGTCAGGGTATCCGAAAGACCACCGGCATCCGTCGCACGGATCACGACCTCGAAGGAGCCAGCCTCGGTAGGCGTCCCGGTTATCACGCCTTCACCATCGACACTCAACCCGTCTGGCAGCCCTTCGGCACTCAGCGTCAGGCTATCCCCATCGGGATCGGTGAAATAGGACGCAAAGCTGGCCAGCTCGATTCCGTCAAAGAAGGCGCCTTGAGCGCCGAAATACGGTTCGAGTGCCACTTCTTCGGCGACCGGCGCTTCATTGACGTTGCTGACGGTAAGCTGGAACGTTGTCTCGGCAGAGGCGGATTGGGGGTCGGTTGCCGTTACGGTCACGCTATAGGTGCCCGGCTCGAGCCCGGTGAGATTGCCGCTCAACACGCCATCCTGAATGGCCAGGCCATCGAAGCCGCTGAGCAGAATGCCATCCTGAGTAATGGCGAATGAATACGTCAGGCTGTCGCCATCATCGTCGACGAAAGGCAGGTCGATCTCGAGAAGGGCATTCTCGTCGAGTTCCAGATCGGCAATGCCGCTGCCTACGACGCGCGGAGCCTGATTACCGGAGGAGTCATCGCCATCCTCGAGGAGTTGCACATTGGAGAATGCCGCCGAGCCCAGTTCGGCCGTGGCATCGTCATCGCTAATGAACACCAGCGAGTCGAGCGAGGTACCTGCATGCTCGCTCAAGTCGATGACGAAATGCAGCGTGCCATCACCATTGACGATACCGCTACCTCGCAGGTCAATGATGGCGCCCTGGCCCTGGGTACCGGCAAGCTGGTAGAGCGAGCGATCCCCGTCGAACGCGTTGTCGTTCAGGTCGAAGCCGATGGCCACGATTTCGGGGATACTCTCGCCCACCGTCAGGTCGAGCTCGATCCGGGTGTTCTCGGTCACCAGGTACGTCTGTGGCAGCGCGACTCGCTTCCAGAGGTTGTCGTTAAGCGACAGGGTCGCTCCGTCCTCTGTAATCTCGTAGCCCGGGCCGACCGGATTGTCCTGGGTCGTGGTATACGAGGAAATGTCCTGGTCGGCAAAGGTCACCGCCAACGGTCCGGTGGGCTCGGGAACCGGTTCCTCGGACTCCGCCACGTCGCCCACGGCAATCGAGAAGCTGCGGGTCACGGCGAGTTCATCGCTGTCCGTCGCCGTGACGCTGACCGTGACTGTCTGCTCCGATTCGAAATCCAGACTCACGCCTTCCTTCAGACGCAACATGCCACCATCGTCGACCTCGAAGCGGTCATCGTCGACGCTGAAGGTGTGTGTCGTGTCGTCGGCATCCTCGACGATCAATTGCCCGATCGCAGCACCTTGCATATTTTCCAGCACACTGGCGTTATCAAGGTTGATATCGCTGGGAGCGACCGGGTCCGCATCGACGAGCATCATTTCCACCTTGTCGATATTCGGCCCGTTCGTTCTTCCACCGAGGCGCAGCAGATTGTCTCCAGCCTCGAGATGGAAGCTCAGCGTCTCGGTGCTCCAACCCTCCCAGGACGAAGGTTCATCGGAGATTTGTACATTGGTGGGCAGGTCGCCGACATCATCCGGCAGGTAGACGGGAGCTGCAGTAGCTGCGAAACCAAACGTGCCTATGGCCGTTGCCTCGCTGCCTTGCACACTGACCAGGTCCAAAGGACGGTCCGTGGATCCGGCATAGGTCACGGTCATGGAATAGGTGCCTGCAACCGGCGCCTGATAAGTGAACTCGGCATAGGCATCGGCGTTTCCGTAGGCCCAATCGAGGTAGCTGGCACCTTCGGCACCAACACGGAAAGTGTCGTCGATCAACGCGATATTCTCGCTCGTGATCGGGCGGTTGGTATCGGTTCCTTCAGGCGTATAGTTCGGTGCCGACGAGAGGAGCATATCCTCGCCCTGGATCACCACGTGCCCCTGGGCCGGCTGGCGCACCTCCAGATAATCGACATTGGGGCCACTGATCCCGTTGGAGGTAAACGTGATCGTGTTGCTGCCCGCCTGTAGATTCACGAGAATCGTGCGTTCGCCAAACTCGGAAAAATCGGTGTTATCCGCGGTGTACGTGGTACTCGTCAGGTCGAACATGCGATCCACGAGCTGGTCGTTGATGTCCAGCCGGAGCGGACGGTTACGCTCACTGCCGTCGTTGTTCTGGCTCAGCGCATAGCGCAGACTCAGTTCATAAGTCCCGGCCTCGGCCACCTCGACATTGAACGCGATGCTCTCGCCTGAAGGCTCGCCATAGTCGACATAAGCACCTTCATCGGCATTGATCGCGTTGGGATCGTCTCCCCCCACAGAGGTAATCGTCGTTCCCGTCAACTGGGCATCTTCCGCCTGGTAACGTAGCGGAGCCATGGCTCCATCAGCGATTTCGGGTCCATCGGCAAGGGTCAGCCCGATCTGTTCGCTTGCGCCCTCCAGGACGTCTCCGTTTTTGTTCAAGGGCTCGACCAGCAAGGAGGCCGGACCGTGAACCCAGGCAGACGGTGCGGGAAAAAGGAAGGGAGCTTCGCTATCGGGCTGCGCCATGACAGTTCCATTGGCATCGATGAATGTCAATCGAAGACTGGCTACCGATAAAGGGTCGATGCCAGCATTGGCATCGGGGATCACACGAAACGCAACGCTTCCATAGGCACTGGTATCCAGCCACGTTCCCTCATTGATACCACTCAGCAACGCCCCAGTCTGCGCATCCACCAAGGAGATAGAATACATTGTGCGACTCCTAGTCTTTTATACTTTTACTCACCACTGCCCTGATAGCGCTGCATTACATCCAGCCTCGCCACCACGCTTTTCCATGCTCGTTCTTTTGCACCCAATTACATCCAAAGAAAACTTGGACGCAGTATCAAACTAGCGCCAGCCAAAGCTTAAACAAGGCTTAACAATCTCAACCAAGCACTTGTAATTTCTTTAAAAAAGCTATGGAAAAAATTCTAATTAAAAAATAAGTCATTATTTTCTATAGAAAAAAATGGGTGATCGAAAACCTTCGCTGACACACCATCCAGTAACAAAAAAACTCAGTTATTATCAAAAGCACACTATTGACTTTTAAAATAATTAAGTGACCATGCCTTTTAGATTAAAATTGTCATCAAGATAACCGGTGAAAACTCATTAGTCTCTAATTTTATATTCTCATTCTCCAAGCACCCGGCTTAACAAATCTGAATATAAGTTTCTGAAAAACATGAAAATTATTAGAAAAACAATACCTTGCTCATATGTATTTCACTAATGCACAGCTCTGCAAAAATAACGTTACTTAAATTACTCTTCTTTACACGAAGCCAAGGGCAGCCACGCCCTGAGAGTTCATTGACAAGACAACAATCGAGTGAGCACATCCATGGCCAGGCGTAGCGAAGAGACAGACTTGCAAATCGCGCTGAAGGCCTGCAGAGGGGCTTTCCTTTCAGCGGCTTTTTTCAGCATGTTCATCAACCTATTGATGTTGGTACCGCCTCTCTACATGCTTCAAGTCTATGACCGGGTCATTACATCGCGCAGTCAGGAAACCCTGCTGATGCTGACCTTGGTCGTTCTTTTCTTGTTCATCGTCATGGGAGGGCTCGAGTTCATACGCTCACGCATTCTGGTACGCGTTGGCAATCGTCTAGACATGCAGGTCAATCAGCGACTCTATAGTGCGATGTTCAAGAAGAGCGTGGCTATGCCTGGGAAAGCGTCAGCCCAACCACTCAACGACTTGAGCAGCCTGCGCCAATTCCTGACGGGCAATGGCCTGTTCGCTTTCTTCGATGCACCCTGGATCCCGGTTTATCTCGGCGTGCTTTTCCTGTTTCACCCTTGGTTTGGTTACTTTGCGTTGGCTGCGGGTGTGGTGCTGTTCCTGCTCGCGTTATTGAACGAAAAAAGCACGAAGGATCTACTGGCCGAGGCCAATAGCGAACATGTCCAATCCCAGGATCTCGCCAACAGCAACCTGCGCAATGCCGAGGTTCTACATGCCATGGGAATGCTGCCGGGCATCATGGGCCGCTGGGCTGCCAAGCATCATGAATACCTTGTCCACCAGTCGCATGCTAGTGACCGGGCCGGCACGTTGACCAATCTCTCCAAGACACTACGCCTGCTGTTCCAGTCAATGATCCTCGGCCTCGGTGCCTATCTGGTGCTGGAGGGAAGTTTGACGCCTGGCATGATGATTGCCGGTTCGATCATCATGGGACGCGCCCTGGCACCCATAGACCAGATGATCGGCGGATGGAAGGGATTCGTCGGCGCACGTACCGCTCACGGCCGGCTCAATGACCTGCTGTCGCTCGTCCCGGCAGAGCCGCAGCGCATGCCGCTACCGGCTCCCTCCGGCCGTCTGGCTCTCGAATCGGTATCGGCCGCTCCGCCAGGCGAGCGCTTCGTGACCCTGCGCGGCATCGACATGACAATCGGCAAAGGTGAGCACATTGGCATTGTCGGCCCCAGTGCGGCTGGCAAGTCTTCGCTCGCCCGGGTCATCCTGGGCATCTGGCCCGCCCAGGTGGGTCATGTCCGGCTCGATGGCGCCGAGATCGGCCAGTGGAGCCGGGAAGCGCTGGGGCCCTACCTGGGTTACCTGCCCCAGGACATCGAACTATTCGATGGCACCATCAGCGAGAATATTGCCCGCTTTGGCGAGGTCGATCCGGAAAAGGTAGTCAGGGCGGCACGCAAGGCTGGCGTACATGAGATGATCCTGCGCCAGCCCAACGGTTACGACACCTACCTCAGCGGCGGGGGCGGCGCCCTTTCCTGCGGCCAGCGGCAACGGATCGGCCTGGCCCGTGCCCTGTATGGCGACCCGGTCCTTATCGTGCTCGACGAGCCAAACGCCAATCTGGACGATGCCGGAGAACATGCCTTGGCCGAATGCATGCAACGGCTCAAGGACGATGGCACGACCGTCTTCGTCATCAGCCATCGTCCCGCCATTCTCAAGCGCGTCGACCGCATCCTGGTGCTCAAGGAGGGCCAGATCAGCCTGTTTGCTTCCCCGGAAGAGATTGCTGCACAGACGGGCCACCCCGTCCGCGGCATCGCCAGCGCCAATCCAGCGGCTGGCCAGAAGCTGGCATCGATTCGTCCCAGGGCCCGAGGCAAGACCGCCACGGCCCCAGCCTCCGAGGAGCCCAAGCCATGAGCCATAATGATTACCTGCCTGGCGAGGCGACGATCAAGCACGATGCTGCCGATACCGCCAGCCGCTTGCCGACGAACGAGCGCCCCTATCGACGCCTTGGCATGGCGATGCTTGTAGCGGCCTTTGGTGGATTCGGAGGCTGGGCCCTGACTGCCGACCTGGCTGTCGCGGTCGTCGCCCCCGGCACGGTGTCCGTCGAAAGCTACAAGAAGACAGTACAGCATCTGGAGGGCGGCATCGTCGAGCGGCTTGCAGTAGAGGATGGCGACCATGTCGATGCCGGCGATGTCCTCCTGATCCTCGATGACACCCAGGCGCGTGCCAAGCTGGACATTGCCCGTGCAGAATATTACATCGCGCGTGCCAATGAACTGCGCCTGCTTGCCGAACAGGCCGGCAACGCAGAATTGGCCTTCCCTGCGGACTTGCTTGAAGCCGATTCGCCCCGGGTTCAGGCGGTGCTGAACGTTCAGCATCGCCTGTTCCAGGCGCGACGTGAGTCACTACAGGGCACATTGGCCGCCCTGGATGAGCAGGTCGTGCAGATGCAGGAGCAGATTGCCGGCCTGCAATCGACAAGCCAGGTCAACCGCTCACGCATTCATTCGCTATCCGGCGAGGCCAGCGACTATCGCTCGCTGTTCAAGGAGGGCCTGGGCAACAATCAGCGCCTGCGCGAACTCGAGCGCCAGATCATGCAATACCAGGGCGAAAACGCCCAGCACAGTGCCGAAATCGCACGCCTCAAGTCGCAGATCAGCGAGAATGGCCTGCAGAAGGAGATTCGCCTGCAGGAGTTTCAGCAGGAAGTGGGCGAACAGCTTCGCGACGTTCAGGCCCGGGTGGCCGACGCCGAGGAGAGAATCACCGCGCTGAGCGATCAGGTACGGCGCACCCAGGTGGTGGCCCCGGTCTCGGGCACGGTGGTCGGCATGCAGATACACACCTTGGGGGCTGTCATTCGTCCGGGTGATCCACTCATGGACATCGTGCCGGCAAGTGAAGACTTCGTTGTTCAGGCGCGCGTGCCCGACCGCGACATCGACAACATCTATATCGGTCAACACGCCGAAATTCGCTTCAGCGCCTTCAACCAGCGCCTCTCCAATGTCATTCAGGGCGAGGTCGTGCACGTCTCCGCCGACAGTTTCGAAGACGAAGCCACCCAGGCGCACTACTACAAGGCGCGTATCCGTGTGACCGAGCATGGCCAGACAGACATGACGGAAACCATGCAATTGCTGGCCGGCATGCCTGCCGAGGTCATGATCCGAACCGGGGAGCGGACCTTTGCCAGCTACGTGGCCAAACCCTTCACTGACATGCTGGCTCGGGCGATGCGGGAGGAATGATGCAACACGCAACAGGTAAACTCTTCCTCCTGCTGGGTCTGCTGTCAATCGGCAACGTCGTGCAGGCACAACTGCCAGGTTCGGATCCTCTCGGGCTGGGCATTGCCCCGGCCAGTGATGCCCTCGACGAGATCGATAGCCAGGCCGGCCTGCCGTCACTGACGCGCCTGTTCGCGCTGGCCCTGGAAAATGACAGTGAACTGATGCGCCAGCGCTACGAGAGCCAGGCCACGGGACAGGAAGTGCCCATGGCGCGTGCTGCCCTGCGCCCCCAGATAGAGGCGAGTGCCTCCGCCATCTACCAGCGCGCCGACAATATCTATACGCAGAATCCCGAGGATTATCCTGCCGAGGTCTACGATGACCGGATCTCGGGGACCACCAATGACACGCTATGGCGTATCGATGTCACGCAACCGCTGTTCAGCCTGGAGCGCTGGCGTAGCGTCGACAAGGCATTGGCACAGGCCGATGCTGCGGACCTTCGCATTGTCGTGGCCGAGAGAAATCTCGCGCTTTCGCTCGTTGATGCCTATCTCAACGCCTATCTCGCCTCGCGAAAGCTGGGCCTGCTCGATGCCAAGCGCGAGGCACTCAACCTGCAACGCCGCCAGGCACAGCGCGCCTATGACCTGGGCATTGGCGATCGAATCAACCTGCTGGAAGCCCAGTCCCGGCTCGACCAGGCGGTTGCCGACCAGGTCAAGGCCGAAAACGAGCTGGCCAATGCCCTCAGTGACCTGGAACGACTGACCGGCCGCCTCCCCGACTTCCGCGGTTCTGCGCTCGGCGGCATCGAGCCCGTGACGCTGGAACATGAATGGGAAAACACCCAGCAATGGCTCTCTCGAGTGGATGACAATGCCGAAGTCCGCCTTGCCAACCAGCTGTATCAGGTCGCCCAGTTGGATACCGGAGTGCGCCGCGCCGGACATTATCCCGAACTCAACCTGACGGTGGGCTACCGCGACCTGAACAGCAGTGACGAGTTGCGGTCCAGTGAGGATGTGACTGCCAGCCTGGAGCTCGACATACCTATTTACCGTGGCGGCTATACCTCGGCAAGCATCCGCCAAGGCGAGCTGGTGGCGCTGGCCAGCCGCGAAGCATTGACCAACGAACGGCGCCTGGCCCGTCAGGAAGTGCGCAAGCGCCTGCGCAGTCTGCAGGGCAACGCCCGGCAGCTCGAGGCACTGTCACGCTCCATCGAGTCCAGCCTGCTGTTCCTGGAAGCCGCCATTCGTGGCGAGAACCTGGGCCTGCGCGATCTCGTCGATGTCCTCGATGCCCGCGCCGAACTCTACGACCTGCGTATCCAGTTCGTCGAGGTGCTGTGCCAGTACCTGGGCGACAAAACCTACCTGGAGGCAGCCACGGGCGCCCTGGACACCGCGGATCTCGTTGCCATCACTGCCCGGCTTCGCGAGGTCAGCCAAGCCCCCGAGTCATCGAGCGGAGCCTGAGCGGCGCCCGGTTCACGACTCGCCCTTCCTCCCGGCATGGCCTACGCTAGCTGGGACTCTAGGGAAGGAGCACGACGGACCATGACCCATTCTCAGGCCCCGCTGACGCTGGTCGTCTGGAGCGACTACGTCTGCCCATTCTGTTACCTCGAGGTTCCTGAGCTGGATGCCCTTGCCGATCGCTTCGGTCCGCAGCTAAGCATCAAGTGGCGGGCCTTCGAACTACGCCCGGCCCCGGTACCGACACTCGACCCCGACGGCGATTATCTGCACGATATCTGGGCGCGGGCGGTCTATCCCATGGCACGCGAACGTGACATGACATTACGCTTGCCTCGCCTTCAGCCGCGTAGCCGGCTGGCTCACGAGGCGGCCAAGTGGGCCATGGATCATGCGGCCTTTTCGACATTGCACCATGAGCTGTTCCGAGGTTTCTTCGAAGATAGCCTGGACCTGGCCAGCCCCGACGCGTTGCTCGACACCGCCCGGCGCCTAGGGCTTGACGAAGGCTCCCTGAGCCGCCATCTGGCCGAAGGGCGTTACCGAGACGCCGTGCTGAAAGATCAGCAGGACGCCAGCTACTGGGGGCTCAATGGTGTTCCAGCCATGTTGTTGCTCCGCGAGGGGGAAGCCCTAGACAGCATTCAGGGCGCCCAGTCGCGCGACCATCTCATCCAGACCGTAGCACGCTTTATTTAGCGACTTCTTGTGCTCATGCTTTTTTTGCATAGAAACATGGTCATTTATAATTTTTAACACTTGGCATGAGGCACTAGCCTAGTCAGCTACCTGACCGAGAGGAGCCTACCAATGTCACAAGGTCCCCTGCTCGAGACCAACAGTCCTCTCAGCGCTGACCAGGCACGGCGCCTGAACGAGGCCTTGGCGGGATTGAATGCAGACCAGATGACATGGCTGAGCGGTTACCTCGCCGGGCTAGGTGCACGGCAAACCGCTGCAGTCCCACCGGCGCAGTCCGAAATGCCATCGTCCGCGCCTGAAATCGTCGTGCTTTACGGCAGCCAGACCGGCAATGCGGAAGGTGTCGCCGAGCATGCCGTCGAACGCGCCAAGGCACGCGGCTTTGCGGTTCGCCTGGCCGATATGGCGGACTTCGGCAAGAAGGAATTCAAGGAGCCGCTCAACCTGATGGTGGTGGTCAGCACGCAGGGTGATGGTGACCCGCCCGATACCGCCGAAGGGTTCCATGAGTTCATGCATGGCCGCAAGGCGCCCAAGCTTGACGAGCGCACCCGCTTTTCCGTGCTGGCACTCGGTGACTCGAGTTACGAGCACTATTGCCAGACAGGCAAGGACTTCGATGCTCGCCTGGAAGCACTGGGTGCCAGTCGCTTGCATGAGCGGGTCGACTGCGACGTCGACTACGAGGAAGCTGCCGAGCGCTGGATCGAAGCGGTCCTCGACCGTTACGCCGAGCTGGGCGGTGGAACGAATCAGGCCGACCAGGAGCAACCCGTCACGGCGACAGCAAGTGCGTCCCAGCCATCGACCTATTCGAAGAAGAACCCGTTTCAAGCCGAGGTGCTCGAGTCGATCGTGCTCAATGGTCGCGGTTCGGACAAGGAAACCCACCATATAGAGCTATCCCTGGAAGGCTCGGGACTAAGCTATGAGCCGGGCGACGCCATCGGCATTGTGCCGCAGAACGATCCGGCTTATGTCGACGAATTGATCGACAGGCTACGCATGGATGCCGACTGCGACCTTGGTGATGGCCGATGCTTGCGCGATGCCCTGCTCACCGAGTATGAGGTAACGACGCTGACCCGGCCGTTTCTGGAGCACTGGGCCGATGTCACCGATGCCGCCGAACTACGCCGCCTGATGGATCAGGAATCACGCGACGAATTGCGCGATTGGGTCGAAGGTCGCCATATCATCGATGTGATCGAGCATTTCCCGGTCGAACAGATCGATGCCGAGACGTTTACCAAGGCCCTGCGCAAGCTGCCACCCCGGCTTTATTCCATCGCCTCGAGTTACCAGGCGGATCCTGACGAAGTGCATCTGACGGTGGGCATCGTGCGCTACGAGACTCACGGTCGTTCACGCGGCGGCGTCACCACGACCTATCTCGCCGATCGCGTCGAACCCGGTGACACCGTGCCCGTCTATGTGGACCGCAACAAGAACTTCAAGCTGCCGCAGAATGATGCGGCACCGATCATCATGGTGGGACCTGGCACCGGTATCGCCCCATTCCGCGCTTTTCTCCAGGAGCGCGAAGAACGCGGCGCACAGGGGCAGAATTGGCTGTTCTTCGGCGACCGTCGCTTCCGTGCCGACTTCCTGTACCAGTCAGAGCTGCTCGACTATCGCAGGAAAGGCTTGTTGAACCGCCTGGATGTCGCTTTCTCGCGCGACCAGACGGACAAGGTCTATGTCCAGCACCGCATGCGCGAGAATGCACAAGATCTCTACGCCTGGCTCCAGAATGGCGCGCATTTTTATGTATGCGGCGATGGCGAGCGCATGGCGGCTGACGTGCACCAGGCCCTGCTCGATATCGTTCGCGATCAGGGTGGCCTCGATGAGGAAGGCGCGGCGGAATACGTACGTGAACTTCAGCAGGCCAAACGTTATCAGCGCGACGTCTACTGATGTCGCCTCGTCCCGATCAAGAGGCTTCTTTCATGAGCGACATCATCGCCAAGCTTCGTGATACCTCATTCGACGATCTGCACCCCAATGAGCGCCTAAAGGTGGAAAGCGATTACCTGCGTGGCAAACTCATGGAGGACATGGCCGACCGAGCCACCGGGGCAATCAGCGAGGACGCGACTCAGCTGACCAAGTTCCACGGCTTTTACCAACAGGATGATCGCGACCTGCGCAGCGAGCGTCGGCACCAGAAACTCGAACCGTTGTACTCGTTCATGGTGCGTCTGCGCCTACCGGGCGGACTGGTCACTCCCGAGCAGTGGCTGACACTGGACGACGTGGCACGACGCTACGCCAACGGCACGCTACGCATCACCACGCGACAGACCTTTCAATATCACGGGGTTTTCAAGGAAAACCTGCGTTCCCACCTCCAAGCCGTCAACCAGGCCATGATCGACACCATCGCCGCCTGCGGCGATGTCAACCGCAACGTGATTTGCACGGCCAACCCCTACCGCTCCAGGGCACACCGCGAAGTCTACGACCTGGCCCATGCCATCAGTACTCGCCTGCTGCCCCGAACGCGTGCCTACCATGAAATCTTTCTCGGCGAGGAGCGCGTCGCCGGTGGCGAGGAAGAGCAGGAACCTCTCTATACTCGCCACTATCTGCCGCGCAAGTTCAAGGTGGCCATCGCCATCCCCCCCGAGAATGATGTGGACCTCTTCGCTCACGACCTGGGTTTCATCGCCCATGTCGAAGCGGGAGAAATCCAGGGTTATAACGTCTGCATCGGCGGCGGCATGGGCATGACCCACGGTGAACCATCGACATTTCCGCGCTTGAGCGACGTGATCGGTTTCTGTAGGCCCGATCAGGTGCTCGACGTTGCCGAAGCCGTGCTCAAGGTGCAGCGCGACAACGGCGATCGCCACGACCGCAAGCATGCCCGTCTCAAGTACACCGTCGAGAACTATGGAGTCGATTGGTTCCGCACCAAAGTCGAACGCCACCTGGGCAGCGCACTAAAAGCCGCACGTGACTTTCATTTCGATGGCAATGGCGACCGCTACGGCTGGTACCAGGGCGAGGATGGCGCATGGCACTACGGTCTATTCGTCCAGAACGGCCGTCTGGCCGATACCAAGGGTGGGATGCAACTGCTCAGTGGCATGCGCGAGATTACCAAGGTGCATGCCGGCGATATCGTGTTGACCACCAATCAAAACCTGATCATTACCAATGTATCGGCTGACAAGCGCCACGAGATCGAGGCACTGCTCGATCGCTATTGCATGACCCGGAACATTTCACCGTTGAGGAAAGCGTCGATGGCCTGCGTGGCCTTTCCCACATGTGGCCTGGCCATGGCCGAAAGCGAGCGTTATCTACCGTCGTTGATCGACAAGCTGGAAGACGTCATGCACGAAGTCGGCCTGGAGCAAGATGCCATCAATGTGCGCATGACCGGCTGTCCCAATGGCTGCGCCCGTCCTTATCTGGCCGAGATCGGTTTCGTCGGCAAGGCCTTGGGTCGCTACAACCTCTATCTTGGCGGCAACCCCAGCGGCGAGCGTCTCAACCGGCTGTACAAGGAAAATATCGACGAGCCAACGATCATGAACGAACTGACGACGTTACTGCAGCGATATGCCGAGGAGCGCAATCCCGGCGAGCCCTTCGGGGACTTTGTCATCCGAGCCGGTGTCATTGCCGAAACCACCGCGGGCCGGCACTTTCACGACGCGCCTGCATGAAGACATTACCTTGGGCCATGCTGCACGCTTCCTAATACCTTGTATTTAAGGCAGCATGGCCAACGTCATGGATCATGATCGAAACCCGCATGCCCCTATCCGTCAGCGTTGTCGCCCCCGCTTCCCATACCAATCCCCAGCTTGTCGATGAGGCAGTGTTGGCACTGGAGACACTGGGCATCAAGGCGCACGTGCCCAGCACGCTGCAGGTCCCGCGCCGTTATCTTGCCGGTAGTATCCAGCATCGCCTGGATCTGCTGCATGCTGCCTACGACGATGCTCGTACCGAAGCAATCTGGGCCGTGCGCGGTGGCTACGGTTGCGCGCAACTCGTCGAGCATATCGAGTGGGCACGCCTGCCAGCCAAACCGCTGATCGGTTATTCGGATATCACCGTGCTGCTGGATCAATGCTACCGACACGGTTTGCCGGCCATTCATGGCCCCGTGATCAAGGATGCCCTGCGACTTGGCCACGACGCCGACGAGTCGCGCACCACAACCCGTCGCCAGTTACTTGAAGTGACCGATCTGCTGGCGGGGGCGGCGCCTCGGCAATTTTCGCTGCGTCGCTATGACAATACGTCCCCCGGGATCATCGAAGGGCCGGTGGTGGGCGGCAACTTGATGACCTTGGCCTGCGTGGCTGGTACTCCATGCCGGTTCGTCGCACCACCGGGCGCCCTGGTGATTCTCGAGGATGTCGGCGAGCCCTACTACCGCCTCGAACGCGCCCTATGGCAACTGGTACACAGCGGCGCTCTGGATCAGGCAGGCGCGCTATGCCTGGGCACTTTCGAAGGCTGCACCTCATATGGCGAACAGAGCCTCGCCGACATCGTTGCAGACGTGACAAGTCCCCTGAACCTGCCTCTCTTCACGGATCTGCCGGTTGGCCATGGCCTGATCAACCGTCCCTGGCAATACGGTAAGCGGGGCCGCATCGAGGGAAATACACTCGTCTTTTCATAGCCTTGTTCATGACAGCTGGGTCACTGCCTGTCAATCCGACCTGCCCGACAGGCAACAACCTCCCATGCCACGCCGTACGCGCCGAACTCGCCACCCTGCACTATCCTTGAGGGACCAGCTCCTCGAATCAGCGTGGAGCAGAGCGAAACCACAAAATGCAAGGTTGAGCCTGGGGCGCTGTCATGCGCCAGGGACAGGACGTCATATCAGGCAGGGGGACATCGGATGTACGACATTCAACTCAAACGCATCTATGCAGAAATCTCGCCCGATGATGGCGCCAGGGTGCTCGTGGATCGCCTCTGGCCACGCGGTAAACCGCGAGAGGCGCTTGAGCTGACCGACTGGTACCGGGATGCCTCGCCGTCCCCAGCATTGCGTCGATTGTGGCATCAGAAGCAAATCACCGATCGTGAGTTCGCTTTTCGTTATAGCCGCGAACTCGATCGCAACCGGTCCTGCCTGGTTCCCTTGATGCGTTGGTGCCGCCAGGGCAGGCTGACCTTGCTGAGCGCTTCGCGCGAGCTCGATCGCTCGCACCTTCCCGTGCTACGCGACATGCTTCTGGAAGCCTTGGCCGAAGAAGATAGTGACGCAGACGGCGGGCTGGCCTCTCCGCCTTGCTATGCGGGGCAGTTCGTCAGCGGCGGTTACCGGTAGTTTCCCAGCCCAGGCCATGCATGCGGCAACCAAAAACGGCTTTCTCCTTCGAGAAAGCCGTCATTGTTACACGTTCCAAAGATAACAAATCACTTCAAGCGTTCGAAGACCGTCGCTACCCCTTGTCCCATGCCGATACACATGGTCGCCAGCCCCAGCGTGGTGTCCTGTTGCTGCATTACATTGAGCAGCGTGGTACAGATACGTGCCCCTGAACAACCCAAGGGGTGGCCGAGGGCAATGGCACCGCCATGGAGATTGACGGCCTCGTCCATGCGATCGCGCAGCTTCAGATCCTTGAGGACGGCCAGCGACTGAGCGGCAAACGCCTCGTTGAGCTCGACCGTCTGAATATCCTCGATCGAGAGTCCGGCCGCCTTGAGTGCCTTCTTGGTTGCCGGAACAGGGCCGTAGCCCATGATCGACGCATCACACCCCGCCACACCGGTGGACACGACCCGGGCGATCGGCGTGAGCCCTAGAGCCTGGGCGCGTTCGTAACTCATCACCGCCATGGCCGAAGCGCCTACGGACAGCGCCGATGAGGTTCCGGCAGAGACCGTACCCCCCTTGGGATCGAAGACCGGCTTGAGCTTGGCCATTTCCTCCAGGCTGGCGTCGATGCGCACGACCTCGTCATGCTTGACCAATCGCCGCAGGCCTTCGGTATCGTGCCCTTCGACACCGACGATTTCGTTATCGAAGTAGCCACGTTCATTGGCCGCCAGTGCCCGCTGATGGGAACGCACCCCGAACTTGTCCTGCTCCTCGCGGGTAATACCGTGCATCTTGCCCAGCAGTTCAGCGGTCAAGCCCATCATCATCGCTGCCTTGGCGGCATGCTTGCTGACCGCCGGGTTGACATCGACACCGTGGGTCATCGGCACATGCTCCATGTGCTCGACCCCACCGATCACGTAGAAGTCCCCCATGCCGGCCTTGATGTTGGCGGCAGCGATATGCAGCGCACTCATTGAGGAGCCGCACAGGCGATTGACCGTCTGCGCCGGCACCGTGCGCGGAATGCCGGTCATGATTGCCGCGTTGCGGGCAATGTTCATGGCCTGCTCCAGGGTCTGGTTGACACAGCCCCATATCACATCGTCCACCTCGGACGGATCCAGGGATTGGTTGCGATCGAACAGCGCCTGCATGACGGCAGCAGACAGGTTTTCGGCCCGTACGTTACGGAAGGCTCCGTTCTTGGCCTTGGCCATGGCGGTACGAACTCCGTCGACCACCACGATATCTCTCGGACTCAGACTCATTCTTACTCTCCCAATCGTCGCGGTGGTTCAGGCCTGGCCTTGCGAGGCCTGGCTGTCACTGGCATAGAAGCGTTCCTGGCGGTTGGCCATGTCACGCAGCTTGTCGGTCGGCGCATAGAGCGGCCCCAATTCCTTGGCCAGGCTGTCTGCCAGGCTGACGAACTCCGCCACGCCCATGGCGTCGATATAGCGCAGCGCGCCACCACGGAACGGAGGGAAGCCGATACCATAGATCAACGCCATGTCGGCTTCGGCCGGCGAGCCCACGATGCCATCCTCCAGACAGCGCACGGTTTCCATGCAAAGCGGCACCATCATTCGCGCAATGATGTCCTCATCGCTGAACTCTTGGCTGCCGTTCGCGACTTGCTTGACCAGTTCATGGGCCCGCTCGTCGGAAACCTTTTTCGGCTTGCCCTTCTTGTCCTCTTCATAGCGATAGAAGCCCTTGGCATTCTTCTGGCCGAGGCGTTCGTTCTCGTACATGGCATCGATGGCTGTCTTGCCATCCTGCGCCATGCGCTCGGGGAAGCCTTCCGCCATGACGGCCTGAGCGTGCACCGCCGTATCCATGCCGACCACGTCCAACAGGTAGGCCGGGCCCATCGGCCAACCGAACTTCTCCATTACCTTGTCGACGCGCTCGAAGTCGGCGCCATGATCAACGAGAGCGCTGAAACCACCGAAGTAAGGGAACAGAACGCGATTGACCAGAAACCCCGGGCAGTCATTGACTACAATCGGCGTCTTGCCCATCTTGCGTGCATAAGCCACTGTCGCGGCAACGGCCGCATCGCTGCTTTTCTCGCCGCGGATGACCTCGACCAGCGGCATGCGATGCACAGGATTGAAGAAGTGCATGCCACAGAAGTTTTCGGGACGCTTGAGATTCTGTGCCAGGCGATTGATCGAAATGGTCGAGGTATTCGAGGTCAGTATGGTGTTTTCGCCGACCACGCCCTCGACTTCGGTCAGCACTGCATCCTTGACCTTGGGATTTTCCACCACGGCCTCGACGACCAGATCGACTTCACCGAAATCGCCATAGGACAGGGATGGCCGAATGTTGGATAGTGCTTCGGCCATCTTTTCCGTGGTCATCTTGCCACGCTCGACCTGCTTGGCCAGCAGCTTTCGCGCTTCCTTCAGGCCAAGCTGAATAGCCTCTTCCTTGATGTCCTTCATCAGGATCGGCGTGCCCTTGTAGGCACTCTGGTAGGCGATACCGCCGCCCATGATCCCGGCCCCCAACACGGCGGTCTTGTTGACCGGTGCCGCTTGCTTCTCGTACTTGCTGCCCTTTTTCTTGACGAGCTGATCGTTGAGGAACAACCCGACCAGGTTATAGCAGACATCGGTCAGCGCCAGCTTGGCGAAGGCCTTGGCCTCGATTGCCTGGGCGCGCTCACGCGATTCGCCAGCTCCCTTCTGGATGACCTTGATGGCTTCGACAGGTGCCGGATAGTGAGGCCCAGCCTTGCCGGCCACATAGCCCTTGGCGGTTTCGAAGGCCATCATCTGCTCGATGGCGTTGAGCTTGAGCGGCGTCTTTTTCTCCTCTCGACGTGCCAGGTAATCCAGCTCGCCGGCGTTGGCGCGGGCCAGGATATCCAGCGCCGCCGCCTCGAGCCGTTCAACCGGCACCACGGCATCGGCAACACCCAGCTTCAAGGCAGCGCCGGCCTTGTTTTGGCTACCTGCAGCTATCCATTCGATGGCATTGTCGGCACCAGCAATGCGCGGTAAACGCACGCAGCCACCCCAGCCCGGCAGGATGCCCAGCTTGGTCTCAGGCAGGCCAATTTCGGCCGATTCCGCCATGACGCGGAAATCGGTGGTCAATGCCACTTCGCAACCGCCACCGAGCGCCAATCCGTTGAGCGCCGTCACGGTGGGGAAAGGCAAATCCTCGATGGCATTGAACAGCGCATGCACTTCTTGGCACATATCCACCAAGAAACTTTCGCCGCGGGCGAACATGGCATGGAATTCGGTGATGTCCGCCCCCACGATGAATACCGACTTGGCGCTGGTGATGACCAGCCCCTGCAGGTTGCGCTCGGCCTGGATGGCCTTGACCGCGTCCTGAAGCTCCTTGATCACGGCGCTAGAGAGCTTGTTGATCGACTCGTCTTGCAAGTCGAAGGTCAGAATGGCGATGTCACCGTCATTCCTCGCCACGGACAGGGCTTTGCCTTGATAGATCATCGACGGATCTCCATGGGGTTAGGCAGGGATGATATTCATACAAGCGTTTGAATACGTAGTAGCTTGAGCCAGTGCAGGCGTTCCGTCAAGCCTCGACATAGTGGCAATACATCAGGATAGCGGTATCGGTTGACGCACCTTGCCATTGCCTGGTGACCAATGGATAGGAAATGAGTATTTTGCTGTCAAACCAAAGAATGGCGATGCCGGACTTGCATTGCTTTCGCAAGGTTCACACAATTTACCCAATAGCTACCAAACGATAAGCCAATGCCTGAAAACATCGGATTCAAGATAGCCCGTCTGCCACGCCTGTGGCGCGCCATCCTTGATGAGCGCTTGGCGCCACTCGAGCTGACCCAGACACGTTGGGTAACGCTCTACCACTTGTGGAAGCTGGGCGATGGCCAGCCACAGTGCGACCTGGCACGCGCCATCGGGGTTGAAGCCCCTTCACTCGTGCGTACACTCGATCAGTTGACCGAGCAGGGCCTGATTGAGCGGCGACAATGCCAGGACGACCGCCGTACCAAGCGTATCTTCCTGACCAAGGAGGCCACGCCCCTGCTGGAGCGCATCGATGCCGTCGCCACCGAGGCGCGGGCCGAGATGCTAGCCGGCATCAGCGAGGCCGAGCTCGACATATTCGACGATATATTGACGCGTATCGAGCAGAACGGCATCCGCCTCCAGTCGCGGACCCCAGAGAAAGAGAGCGAGCCGGGTTAACCGGCAAGCTCACGGCAGACGGTCGGACAAGCCCTTCACGGCGGTGGTAGAGGCCAGCGTATCGCGCAGTGCCGCCATCGCCTCGTTGCACTGGTCGAACTTTTCGACGTCGAACGACTCTCCCCACCATAGCGTCAGCGCACCACGCTCCGACTCCAGTACCAGCGCATCGTCGGGCAGCAATGCCACGAGCGTTTCCAGCGCCGCTGCGGCCTCTCGAGACAGAGGCCGCAAGGGCTCTATTCGCCATCGCCAAGCGCCATCGAATGGTTTCAGCGCCGAACTGGCATGGCTGTTGCGCACCAGCACGAACACCGGGCCGGGATGTGCCTGGGAATAGCGCCAGCGATAGCTGATCAGGCCACCGGGCGGATCATGCAAGGGCGATTTGGCGATTTTCACGCCAACCCCGACCTGGCGGGCATGCTGACGCAATACGCCCAGCCGCTGATCGCGACGCGACGGCCTAAGCATGAGTACGGGAGACAGAATTGCCAGCATTGCCAGCAAGGTGACCAGCCAGAAAGTCATGCGCAAAATAATCCAAAACGTTGATGCGTATCGTTGTGCCGTTCAGTTACACAACCTAAAGTAAAGTCATCCAAGCTACTGAAGGGAGAGGCTTTGTCATGAGTAACGAATATCGTCACGTATTAGTCGCCGTGGACCTGACCAAGGACTCCCATAAGGTTCTGGAACGCGCCATTCCAATTGCACGGCGCAACAATGCCAAGCTGTCGATCATCCACACACTCGAGCCCCTGGGCTTTGCCTATGGCGGTGACATTCCCATGGACCTGACCAGCATCCAGGACCAGCTCGACGAACATGCCAAGGAGCGACTGGCCGAGATCGCCGACCCCCATGACATTGCTCGGGAAGACCAGCATGTAGTCGTCGGCATGCCGGATACCGAGATCCACCGTTTCTCTAAGGAGCACAACGTCGACCTGATCGTCGTTGGATCTCATGGTCGCCATGGTTTTGCCCTGTTGCTGGGGTCGACCTCGACCGGCGTATTGCATGGCGCTCAGTGCGACGTACTGGCCGTACGTGTCGGCAACGACGACGAAGCGGCCGAATGACCCTTAACCCCCACCCCGGCCTCGCCGGGGTGGGGATGACGGCTCACGGCTCCTCGCCATTGGCCATGGCTTCGAGTTCCATCCAGCGTTCCATGGCATAGTCCAGCGCACGCTGCTTCTCGCTCATGGCTTCCAGCATGCGGGTGACTTCGCTGCTGTCCTGCTGATAGAAATCGGGCTGGCTGACCTGTTCCTCGAAAGCGGCGATTTCTTCTTCCAAGGCTTCAATGTCCGCGGGTAGCGCATCGAGTTCACGCTGCAGCTTGTAGGAGAGCTTGGCGGGCTTCCTTTTCGCAGGCTCGTTTGTCGGCGCCTGCACGGGGCGGTCGTCAGCTGTGCCTTCGCCCCCTGCACCAGCGGCCTTGGCTTGCTTGGAAACCTGGCTGGCATCGAAGTCCCAGGGTGCCGGCGGCAACTTGCCGCCCTGCCTGACCCAGTCGCTATAGCCACCGACGTATTCCCGCACTCGTCCATTACCTTCGAACGCCAAGACGCCGGTCACGACGTTATCCATGAACTCGCGGTCGTGCGAGACCAGCAGCAATGTGCCCTCGAAATCCAGCAGCAACTCCTCGAGCAGTTCTAGTGTCTCGACATCCAAGTCGTTGGTCGGCTCGTCGAGCACCAGGACATTGGCCGGCTGAGTGAATAGCTTGGCCAGCAGCAGCCGATTCGACTCACCGCCGGACAGCGCCTTGACGGGCTGACGTGCGCGCTCGGGCGTGAACAGGAAATCCTGAAGGTAGCTGATAACGTGCTTATCCTTGCCACCCACTGTAACCCGGTCGCTCCCCTGAGCCACGTTATCGTAAACACTTTTCTCGGGTTCTAGCCCCGCACGCAACTGGTCAAAATAGGCCACCTTGAGATTGGTGCCCATGCGGACCTTTCCTTCGCTTGGTGCCAGTTCTCCGAGCAGGATCTTGAGCAGGGTCGTCTTGCCCGCACCGTTGCGACCGATCAATCCGATCCGATCACCGCGCTGAATTTCCAGATTGAGGTCGCGAATCACCCAGCCGTCACCAAAGCGCTGGCTGACATTGGCCAGCTCAACGACCCGTTTGCCGCTGCGCTCGCCGCTGTCGACACTAATCGAGGCACGACCCTGACGCTCTCGACGCTCGGCCCGATCACGCCGCATCTGCTGCAAGGCGCGCACCCGCCCTTCGTTGCGGGTCCGCCGGGCCTTGATGCCTTGGCGTATCCAGGCTTCTTCCTGGGCCAGCTTCTTGTCGAACTCGGCATTTTCACGCGCTTCCACTTCGAGCTCGTGTGCCTTTTGCTCCTGATATTTCGCATAATTGCCGGGATAGCGTCCCAGGCGGCCGCGATCCAGCTCGAGTATCCCTGTAGCCAGGCGTGCCAAGAAAGCCCGGTCGTGAGTGATGAAGAGCACGGCCCCGGCAAAGGAGGCAAGCTGCTCCTCGAGCCAGGCGATCGTATCCAGATCCAGATGGTTGGTCGGCTCGTCGAGCAGCAGCAGGTCAGGCTCGGATACCAATGCCCTGGCCAGGGCTACACGGCGGCGCCAGCCGCCGGAGAGATCGCTCATCAGCCGGTCGGCTGGCAGTCCCAGGCGGGTCAGCACCGTATCGATGCGTTGATGGAAGGACCACCCATCGATGGCTTCCAGCTGGGTCTGCAACTGGGCCAGACGATTCATGTCCGGCTCGGCAGCCTGGATCAGATGGTGATATTCGGCCAGCAAGGCCCCGGCCTGCGGCATGCCTTCTGCCACCACATCGAAGATGGTCGCCCCGCTGGCCGCCGGCAAATCCTGCTCCAGCACACCGATACGCAATCCCGGTGCCCGCCAGATGCTCCCTCCGTCGGGCAGATTCTCCCCGGAGACGAGCTTGAGCAAGGTCGACTTGCCCGTGCCGTTGCGGCCTACCAATGCCAACCGTTCTCCCCTCTCGAGCACCAGGTCGGCACCATCGAGCAGGACATGCGGGCCGTAAGCCAGTTGCAACTGTTCCAGACGTAGCAGCGTCACGCACCAACCTCATTGACGATATTCGATGGCGCCTAGTGTAACCCACCACCGCTCGACTGTGGTCATGCGGTCTGTCACGTTACAATGATCGCTCAAACGAGCAAGGAGCGAACCTTGGCTGCAAGCGAACCCTCAGACGATAGTCTTCCCGAGTCACTGCGTTTTACCGCACCGGCCGAGCTGGTAGACATCGGCGCCAACCTGACTCACGAGAGCTTCTCCCGGGATCTCGAGGCCGTATTGCAACGCGCCAGAGCGGCCAATGTCACTACGCTGATTCTTACCGGTACCGACCTGAAACACGCCGAACAGGCCGCTGAACTGTCTCGACGCTTTCCGGGGCTGCGTGCCACGGCGGGAATCCACCCCCACGATGCCAGCCAATGGACGAGGACGCTCGAGACAGGCCTTCGCGACCTGTACCGCCAACCCGAGGTGGTCGCCGTCGGTGAGTGTGGACTCGATTTCAATCGCAATTTCTCTTCGCCTGTGGAGCAGGAACGCGCCTTCGAAGCGCAGTTGGGGCTCGCCGCCGAATCGGGGCTGCCTCTGTTTCTCCATGAGCGAGACGCTGGCTCGCGTATGCTGGATATCCTGCACCATTGGCGGAATGACATTACCCATGCCGTAGTCCACTGCTTCACGGGCGAACGTGACACGCTGTACGGCTATCTCGACCTCGACCTGCACATCGGCCTGACCGGCTGGCTATGCGACGAGCGCAGAGGCCACCATCTACGCGACCTGCTGCGTGATATCCCCCTGGACCGGCTCATGGTCGAGACCGATTGCCCTTATCTGCTGCCCCGCAACCTGCCTGCCAAGCTCAAGGGAAGACGCAACGAACCTGCTTTGCTGCCCTGGATCGTTCGCGAGATTGCCCATTGGCGAGGCACCGACGAAGCCGAGTTAGCCCACGCCACGACAGTGACAGCGCGTCGCTTTTTCCGTCTGGAGGATACCTGATGGCCGATTTCCCTGGGTTCATTGCCGTTGAAACCGGCGAGGATGATGCCCTCCCTCTTGCCATTGCCTGGGCCTTGCCCGACGGTCAAATCAAGCACACCCTTATCCAGCCCGATGATGAGTGGCTGAATGAGGAATTGCTGCAATTGGGGGATTACAGTCTCGAGGAGCTGCGAACCTTCGGGGTGAGCCCACTCGATGTGTTGCGCGAACTGGAGAGCGATCATTACAGCGCCACACTCTATACGGCGGGGGTCAACGATGACGAAGCCGCCTTATCGCGTATCTTCGATGATTTTGGTGTCGACCCCTTCGTCGAGCTTGCCCCCGCCGAAACTCTTTATCCGGACATGGCTCCGGGCGTTTGGTCGCGGGCGCGTAATGACCTGTTCGGCGAACTGGGACTTGAACCGCTGCGACCCGAACATGAAGTCCAGGTCATGCTTTACCTCCATCAGCGGCTATGCGATCCCTCTTGTTGAGCCAAGCCACGCTCATTTCGTGAAGCGACTCTTTCCGCGAGGATTGGAGGGATCCCGAGGCAATTCGGAGCCATGCCGCTGTGCATGGCGACGTCCCATGAACGCCATGAAGCCGCCAACAGCCACGGTCGCCATGAAAGCCATGTTGGCACTGCTGGAAATGAAGATGCCGATCACCCCGACGATAGCCAGCACCAGCCCGGCATAGCGACTCTTGGAAAAGAACGTGAATACACCAATTGCTGCGGCGACCAAGGCAATCCCGAACTCCCACCAGCCCAGGCCAACCACGGTCTGCTCGGTGGGGTTCTCTACAGCCCCGACATCTGTTCCCAGATATAACGCAATACCTGACGCGATCAACGCCCACAGCGCCGCCAGAATGGCAAGTATGGCACCAATGCGATGCAGCATATCGACCTCCTTGTCTTTGCCCGTGTATCTGCCCCTCACTTTAGCCTATAACCCGGCGGACTTCGGCATTGGCACCTGCAGATCGATACCGGAGCGTGGCTAGGCCTCGCGCCGGCTTGCCACGATGGCCCGGGAAATGAAGACGACAGGCAGCACGCCTGCCGCGACGATGACCAACGCTGGCAACGCTGCCCTTTCCAGCAGTTCATCGGAAGCGAACTGATAGACATTGGTCGCCAGGGTATCGAAGTTGAACGGCCGCAAAAGCAGTGTCGCGGGAAGTTCTTTCATGGCATCGACAAAGACGACCAGTGCCGCTGTCAGTAGCCCCGGTCGAATCAGCGGCAGATGAACGCGCCACAGGGTACGGAGGGTATTTTCACCCAACGAGCGAGAAGCCATGTCCATGGAGGGCGTCACCTTGTCGAGACTCGCCTCGATCGCTCCAGCCGATACGGCCAGAAAACGCACCACATAACCAATCACGATGGCGGACATCGAGCCGGTAAGCAGCAACCCGGTACTGATGCCGAACGTGTCGCGCATGAAGGCATCCAAGGCATTGTCGAAACCGGCAAGCGGCACGAGTACGCCAAGACCAATGACCGCGCCGGGCATGGCATACCCCAGGCTGGATAGCTTGACGGCATGCTGCACCGAGCGTGTGCGGTCCAGGCGTTTGGCATAGGCCAGCAGCACCCCGATCAGCAAGGTCAACAAGGCAGCGCTCGATGCAAGCACCAGACTGTTGTAGGCGTATTCGAGAAAACGATCGGTCCATGACTGCTCGAAATACACCACGGCATGACGGGCCAGCACGCCCACCGGAAAAAAGAAGCCCATCCCCAACGGCAGGAAACAGGCCAGGGATGCCAACCCGCCCCGGACGCCGATGAGACGCGGTCGACGATAATGGCGAAATTGCTCGCCCTTGCCGAACTGGCGCTGTCGGCGCCGGGCATGCCGCTCGATCCAGATCAAGCCGACAATGAAGATCATCAGGCACAAGGCAATCTGCGCGGCCCCCCGTACGCTGCCCATGTTCAACCAGACATTGAAGATGCCAGCAGTCAGCGTTCGCACGGCAAAGTAGTCGACCGTACCGAAATCATTGAGCGCTTCCATGAGCGTGAGTGCCAGACCGACGGCAATCGCTGGCCTGGCACTGGGAAGGGATACGCGCCAGAAGCTCTGCCACCCATTGCACCCCAGGGTCCGGCTGGCATCGCGCAGGGAAGCCGACTGCTCCAGAAACGCTGCCCGAGCCAACATGAACACGTAGGGATAAAGTACCAGCGATATCATGACAGTAGCCCCGCCCAGGCTACGGATTTCCGGAAACCAGTAATCGCGAGGCGTCGTCCATCCGAACACCTCTCTCAACCAATTCTGTACAGGACCGGCATATTCCAGGATATCGGTATAAACATAGGCGATGACATTGGCGGGGACAGCAAACGGCAGCAGCAGCCCCCATTCGTAGAAGCGGCGCAACGGAAACTGGTACATGCTGGTCAACCACGCACAGGTCACCCCTATGCTTCCGGCCAGCAAGGCGACCCCGAGCATCAGTAGCACACTGGTCCATACGTAACCTGGCAATACCGTAGATGCCAGGTGCACCCAGATACTGCCGCCACCGTCCCGACCGGTGAGCGCCAGGTAGACCACTGCCAGGACTGGTAACAGAACCAGCAGAGCCACTGCCCAGGCCGAAAGCAGCCAGCCCCAATGCGTACCGGCCCGTTTTACCGATCGCTTGCGCTGTACGTCACTCAACTCTCCCGTCGCCGCGACCGTACCCTTCATATCCGCTTATCCCGAGGCAAGAACGAAAGCAGGCTGCCGTCTAACGACGGCAGCCTGACCCTGACCGATACTGGCCGGGAAATCAGTTGTTGAAACCGACTTCATTGACCAGTTCCGTGGCCCGGCGGCGCAACTCGGCAACCTCGGACAGCGGTACGTCATCAGCCTTGAACTCTCCCCAGGCAGCGACTGCGTCTGATGGCGCCACTTCGGGATTCAGCGGATATTCGTAATTGACGTTGGCATACATGGACTGCGCCGTTTCTTCCGTGAGGAAGCGCATCAGCTTGTAGGCGTTATCCTCGTTCGGCGCGTGCTTGGCCAGCGCCATGCCGGAGATGTTGACGTGAGTGCCACGATCTTCCTGGTTGGGGAATTCGATACGCGCCGACTCTGCCCAGGACCGCTGCTCCTCATCTTCCATCATCTTGCCGTAATAATAAGTGTTGCCGATAGCGACATCGCAGACGCCGTCACGAATCGCCTTGACCTGGGCTCTGTCGTTGCCCTGTGGCTTGCGCGCAAGATTGCTCTTGAAGCCTTCGAGCCATTCTTTGGTGTACTCTTCACCATGCTCGGCGATCATTGAGGCGATCATTGCGACGTTGTAGGCATCATCGCCGGGACGCGTGCAGATACGGCCTTCGAAACGCGGGTCGGCAAGATCCTCATAGGTCTTGATCTCGCCCGGCTCCATGCGCTCGACACTGGTGAAAAAGACACGGGCACGGCTGGTCAGCCCTACCCACTGGTTATTTTCGCCGAAGTATTGCTCAGGAATATTAGCCGAGATCGTCTCGTCCTCGATCGGCTGGGTCACTCCCGCATCGACTAGTTCCTGCAGCCTGCCTATGTCGACGGTCAGGATGACGTCCGCCGGCGAGTTGCGCCCTTCCCGCTTGAGACGCTCGGTCAGGCCCTGGTCACCAAAGATGATATTGGTCTCGATACCGGTTTCCTCCGTGAACTCTTTCAAGAAAGGCTCAATCAGGAAAGGCTGACGGTAGGAGTAGATATTGACTTCTTCCTGGGCAAGGGAAAGCGACGAGCCCAATCCAGCAGAGGCTGCGACTGCTGTTACCAGAACCTTCTTGAAAAGCGGCATAGCAAATCCTGATCGTTGTGTGGAGGCCAATTTTGAGAATCATTCTATTTCTTACCATCACTCCACGACAACCATCTGAGCAAATGACTAATCACAAAGTCGACATGTCTTGCGCTCGATCAATGCTGCCCTCCCAATATCGATGGCCTCGGACAAGCCGCCCCCCTTGCGATAATAGGCAGCCAGCGCGGCACGAAACGCAGCGGCACGCCGAGGCAAGCCCTCGCTTTCATAGCATTGCGCCTGTGCTTCGACTCGATGTTGGAAGGCCATTCTATCGATCTCGACATCGCCCAGATTGTCCACACTGACATGAAAGACCCGGCCACAGGCCTGAGAAAACAGCATTTCCAGCGCCTGTGGCGCAATTTCTGCCGCCTCAAAGGCCACTTGCTGCTCGGCATTGCGCCCATCAGGCAGGTACCAGTAGCCGTAATCCTCGAGACCTCGACGGCGAGCCCCGGCAATACACCAGTGGCTGACCTCATGCAGTGCGCTGGCAAAATAGCCGCGCGCGAAGATGATTCGGTGAAAGGGACATGCCTCACTCGCCGGTAGATAGAGGGGCTCGTCTCCCCCCAGCACAAGTCGGGTATTGAAGCGGTCGGCAAACAGGCCATCGAACAGAGCGATGACATCATCAACAAGATAAGTCGTCATGCACTGAATTATACGGGGCAGCCTGGCCAGCGGGAACGGTATCCAACTGATAGAATTGCGCTTCTGCTCGCTCGACCACACAAGGAGAATTGACGTGGTTGCCTCTGTCCGTTCGCTGGTCATGCGAAGCCGCGATGAAACGGCTTCGCTCATGGCACTCACGCTACCCATTTGCGGTGCACAACTTGCCCAATCCGGCATGGGGGCCACGGACGTGATCATGGCAGGACGAGCCAGTGCGACCGACCTTGCTGCTGTGTCGGTCGGCTCGAGCCTGTGGATGCCGCTAATGTTATTCATGACCGGCACCTTGATGGGGCTGACACCCATCGTTGGCCAGTTGCTGGGTGCCAAACGTACCCAAGATATTCGTCCCTACCTGCACCAGGCGCTCTGGCTAGGCCTGGCCCTCGGCATGATGACGGCCAGCCTGTTGTGGTTTGCCGTCATGCCGATTTTCGAGCTGATGGACGTACCACCATCCGTGGCCGAACTGGCCACAGGCTACCTGGCCGCTGTTGCGTTTGGCATGCCCGGCGTTGCCTTTTATCAGGCCCTACGCGCCTTTTCCGATGGCATGAACCACACACGCCCCTCGCTCTGGATCAGCCTGGTCGGTCTTGGCATCAACATCCCAAGTAACTACCTGCTCATCTATGGAGGCCCGGGTCTCGTCGATTTGCTGGGGCCTGGCGTACCTGATTTCTTGCAGTCAATTCCTGCCATGGGCGCCGTGGGCTGCGGTATTGCCACGGCCTTGTCGATGTGGGCAATGTGCATAAGCATGGTATTTTACTCTCGCGTCAGCCGCGCTTACGCACCCGTGGCACTATGGCATGCCATCAGCTGGCCTCGGCGCGACATGCTCACTGAGTTGCTGCATGTCGGGCTACCAATTGGTGTGGCCATCTTCGTCGAGGTGACTCTCTTTACGTTGATTGCCCTTTTCATTGCCAGTCTCGGCGAGATTACCGTAGCCGCGCATCAAGTCGCCTTGAATATCACCTCGATCCTGTTCATGCTGCCTCTATCTCTCGCCATGGCCCTTACCGTGCGTGTCAGTAACACATTGGGAGGCGGCCAATCCATGCGCGCCGGCTTCGTTGCATGGAATGGCCTTGTCGTATGTCTGCTGATCGCTCTTCTCAATGACCTCTTCCTGTGGCTTGCCGCGGGCCCGATTGTTTCTCTCTACACGCATAACCCGGAAGTCCAGGCAATGGCCATGTCACTGATCTACCTGGCGATGTTGTATCAAGTCTCGGATGCCTTGCAGGTCAACATGGCCGGCGCATTGCGCGGTTACAAGGATACTCGCATCATCATGGCGATTACGCTGATCTCCTACTGGCTCGTTGGCCTAGGAGGCGGCCATTTGCTGGGTCACGAAGGTGTCCCCGGGCTCTTGGCGCCTCTCGGTGTGCATGGGTACTGGATAGGCCTGATTGCCGGACTAACCGTCGCGGCTCTTCTGCTAGGATGGCGTTTATGGCATATCAGCAAGACATTCGCTCGGGGGGTAAGGCGAATACCATCAAGCTGATTCGGTGTGCTCTCTGGCGGTGGCTGATTGCAATGAGTCTGCCTTTGCTTCTGTCGGCTTGTGATAGCCACGAAGGCGCCGACGCCATGTTCATCGATTACCAGCAACGTGTCAGCAATGTACTGGATATCGATGCACCGACACCTCAGCCCCCACCGAACATTCCCCCGTTCCCTGAACGTGAAGAGAGAATATTCGCCATTGCCGAGACGCGCCTGGGGATGCTCGATGTCTATGCATTGCGCGAATGCCGGATCATTTCACTAGTAGCCGAGCGTAACAGTCAACTCGGCAAGGTCGCTGCCGCCAGCCAACATTGGCTTTATGAACTGGAACTATGGCGCCGCTTACAGCGATGCTGGAACGGCCCTGCCGCGGAGAGTCTGGATAGCGAGGATCGTGACAGGCTGCAGCGGCTTCTACAGGGCAAGACCGAACAGTTGCCAAGGGTAAGCTGGAACGCCTTGTTTGGCTCCAGTGAGTGGGTAGGTAGCTTTTCCCGGGCCAGCAGGCCTTTGTCTCCAAGCGAAAAAGCCTCGCTTGGGGATGACCTGGCGGCGCTTTCCTACCTGCGCCATATGGTACTCAACCAGTACAACCCAGCCTGGCAACCTACCTCCAGCGACTTGGAAGCCCACCTCCAGACCCTTCAACAGCAACCATTGACCGCCCGGCTTTTGCGTAGCTTGCTATTGGCAACGCAGCGCCTCGACGAGCTGAGCCAGACGCTGGAAGCCCGCCTTGCCGACCGGCCTGTCTGCTACAAAGGACACCCCAACCCACGCGCCGAAAATCTGTATAACGTCTTCCTCACTTACTTCATCGGTGACGTTCAGGCCTACCTTGCCGAGTTGGACCGGCAGTCTCGTGCTTGGCTTGAAGCGATCGACTCGCTGCTAAGCGCTTACAACGTCTCACAGCCAAGCGTAAATGCCTATCGCGATGCCTGGCTTTCCCTAGAGTCGCCTGCCTCCCCATGGCAGCAATTTCATGCGTCGACTCAACGGCATGTAACGTTGTGGCAACAGATCTGGCGCAGTTGCGGCATGATGCCCGGCGAGAAAGATCCGCCCGGGGCTTAACTTTTCGCGCCGAGCTGTGCTAATAGTGAGGCGAGGCCCAAGCCGAACTATTGCCGATGAGGAGGGTAACCATGGGAATCCCAATGTCCCCCCGCCCTGCCCAGGTCATTGACCTGGACACCATGCGCCACCGGCTGAGGGCCAAGCGCCGTCTCGTCAGGCTGGCCCCTGAACTGGATGGCCTCGAGATGCTTTATCACTTGGCTTCCGATCCCGATACGCTTTACGGCATGCCCCTGCTAGCCTGGGGATTGCGCGAAGACGGGGAAGTCGTTGGCCTAGTACCCTGGATGGAAGCGCTGACTGCCTGCCATGACCTTGACGATCCGGAGCATGGCCACTTCGTCGGCTACCGCGATCCCGAGACCGATGATATTTTCTATAGCGCCCCCGAGCACAAGGTGTTCGAGCTCGAGCATGCGGCTGCCTATTTCGACTACGAGGAAACCAGCGAGCCAACACTGCTGCAGCAACTCCCAGAAACACTGGGTACGCACGCCCTGTGCATGGATAACGATGGCTCTCCGTGGCAGCTCAAGCTGGTGTTCGGCTGGCGACTGTACAGCAATGGCGATGTAGAGGCACTTCTCGTCGACGAGACGCTCGTGGAAACCACACCGATACTAGCCGGGGATGACTGTCTCTACCCCGGCCATAGCCGACACCAGGTGGTATATTTCTTTCAGCGTGCCATCGCCAACCGCATCAAGCAGGAAGACCCTGTCACCCTGGAAGCCTTGGCCTGCATGGTCACTAGCGATAACGGCTGAGCGCATGGCTCAGCCAGAAAGCTATTTCGAGTCTTGCACAGTCAGTAGAAGGCCTCTTGGGAGGCAGCATCAACCCAAACGGATAAAATAAAGATAGGTATCGCCACTTTCCTTCTGAACAAGCAATTCATGCCCAAGGAAATTACAGAACTTGGGAATGTCGCGCGTCGTTGCCGGATCAGTGGCGATCACCTTCAGCACATGGCCCGAATGCATATCCTTCACTTTGTTATGCATAAGCATGATTGGCTCGGGACAGTACAAGCCGGAGGTATCCAACTCAGCATCGAATTCTTGAGTGTTTGCCATTGCTTATCTCGTCAGATGGAGTTCTCGCCATGATAAAAATAATTATCGAAAGGCGCATCATGCCCGGTCTCGAGCAGGAATATGAACAAGCGGCACGCGAAGCCATGCGCTATGCAATGTCGGCGCCTGGGTTCATTTCAGGCGAAAGCCTGCATGAGCACGGCAATACCGAGCATCGAATGTTGATCACCCTATGGCGCGATCTCGCCTCCTGGAAGGAATGGGAGCGTAGCTCCGAACGCGAGATCGTCATGCAGGCCTTGCTTCCCTTGCTGGCCGAGGATGAACGCATCACCGCCTACGAGCACCCCTGATATAACAGAGCCTACTTGAGCAGTCTGATATGAACCGTCACTTCTTCACGGTCATGATAGAGCTGCTTGCACTGCAATTGTGAGCGTACCCCAGCCTCTGCAAGCGCCTGCTCGAGCCTGCTCAGGCATCGTTCGACTTCATGCCAGCGCTGCTTCATAGGCAATTTCAGGTTGAATACTGCTTCGTGACACCAGCGACGTACCAGCCAACGCTCTATCATATCGATGACGCGCATAGGTTTGTCGACGATATCACACACCAGCCAATCAAGCCGATAAGGCGGCTCCCAGACAAAACCGTCTTCATGCAGATGCTCTACTTGCCCGGAGGCCATTAGCACCTTGTCCATGGAGCCATTATCGATGGCGTACACGAACATGCCCTGTCTGACCAGTTGGTAGGTCCAGCCTCCAGGGGCAGCGCCAAGATCTACCGCCTGCATCCCTTCATGCAGCCTTTCGGACCATTCCTCGCGAGGCACGAAGGCATGCCAGGCTTCTTCCAGCTTGAGTGTCGAACGGCTCGGCGCCTCACGCGGAAAACGCAAGCGATGGATACCGCCAAGCGACTCGCTGCGATTGCCGGGAAAGCTCATCGCCACCTGGACCTTGTCTCCAGCACTCCAGAACAGATGAAGACGCCGCCCGCCTGCCTTGCGGCGCAGTGCTCCCCGCTTTCGCAACAGCGATTCCAACGGCTTCTGCAGTGCCTTGGCCAGCCCCGCCAAGGCCTTGCCCTCATTGGTATCCGGCATTTCCTGCCAGAGAGCCTCGAAACTCCAACCGCTATCAATGATCTGTTCGAGAATCGGTGTCAAGCGATCGTCGCGAGGTAAGGCTTCAAGGGGGGCAAAAGCCAACAGGGACTGTCGGGCAAATACCAAGGAAGGCAACGGTAACTGTCGGTGAAGATCATTTGCCGGCCCCGGCTCTGCCCGCACAAAGCGCACAAAGCCACTGTCCAGATGGGTAACCGGATAGCCGGCTTCGCTTACCGCTGCGGCCTTCTCCGCCACTTCGGCGCTTAGATCGGCCTCGAAACCGGGCCTGCAATAAAAGAGTATCTCGTTTGCTACGGATCGGGTCATAACTGTCGCATCCAAACGAAAAAACCCCAGCCGGTTGGCTGGGGTCTTCGAAGAGATGCCTGACGATGACCTACTCTCGCATGGGGAGGCCCCACACTACCATCGGCGCTGAGCGGTTTCACTGCTGAGTTCGGCATGGGGTCAGGTGGGACCCGCTCGCTATGGTCGTCAGGCGTAACTGTGGCGTGCTGCCGGGGCAGCACCCAAATACCTGGTGCTCTAACAACGTGATCAAGCTGACTGCGATACGACTCGCGTATCCGTGTGTCGTGGCGACCGCCACCCGGGCCGTCAGGCCCCTTGGGTGTTATATGGTCAAGCCTCACGGACCATTAGTACGGGTTAGCTCAACGCATTGCTGCGCTTCCACATCC
>NZ_FOPY01000006.1:148415-285831 GCF_900113605.1 Modicisalibacter xianhensis | reverse complement strand
TGTGTTAGGCCTGCCGCCAGCGTTCAATCTGAGCCATGATCAAACTCTTCAGTTTAAAATCATACAGTCCGTTAAGCGGACCAAACTTGGCTCAAGGTTCAAACGTCTCTTTGACGAGTCGCTTGCCTTGATGATCGGTGACTGGTCACCGCCTCATCGACAAGCGCCCACATGAATTACCTGATCGATTGTTAAAGAGCGGCTCCGGGCTCTTATGAAGAGTGGAGCGTTGCAGCCGAAGCGAGTCACTTGACTTTCGCTTCTCGCCCTGTCAGGGCGGCCTCGCTGCGAGAGAGGCGTATTCTACCGATCCGGGCCGCGCTGTCAAGCGCCATGTTCGCCGTCATTTGCCAGCCTCAACCGGCCTGCCGGGCGAACCCCGTATCGTGGCGGCGCAGTCTATCAGACCGGGCGTTTCCGTCAACCCGCGATCGTCACCGATGCGAGAAAAACCCCAACGAAAACAGCGCCTTGCGCCACCTTCACCGCCAGCGACGTGTGTCCGTCGTCAGCAGCGGATGCGTACTCTACGCGTCCCGATCGGGCCTGACAAGCCCTGTGCCATAAAAATTTGTCGTGCGCATCATGCGCCGGTCATCTTTCCGCCCGCCACGTTATCCACACCCACCCGGCAGGCGCGATACAAGACCGGCTGTGGATAACACAACGCCCGCACAAGGCGGGCGTGTAGGGAGGCAGCGCAGCACTCGAACTTCAGGTCAACGTGACTCGGGCATAACGCTTCTTGCCTGCCTGGATCACATAGCTCTTGCCGGTATCGAGCATGTGATCGCGAGCTACCACCTCGCCATCGACCTTGACACGCCCATTGCCGAGCATGTCCTTGGCCTGGGCACTGTTGTTGACCAGGTTGGCACGATTGAGCACTGCTGCGATGGGCGCCTGCGCACTGCCCTCGAAATCGACACTCACTTCCGGCAGGTCTTCGGGCAGCTCTCCTTCCGCCAACTGATTGCCTGCCGAGCGGTGTGCATTGGCCGCCGCTTCTTCACCGTGGTAGCGGGCAATCAACTCACGGGCCAGCTCCATCTTGATATCGCGCGGGTTGGCGCCCGCCTCGACATCACGCTTGAGAGCATCGATTTCCTCGTTGCTCTTCAGCGAGAGCAGTTCGTAGTAGCGCCACATCAGGCTGTCGGGCATCGATACCAGCTTGTTGAATATGGTGCCCGGCGCCTCATCGAAGCCGACATAGTTACCCAACGACTTGGACATCTTCTGTACGCCATCGAGCCCTTCGAGTAGCGGCATGGTCATCACGACCTGGGGCTCCTGACCGAAGTGCTTCTGGATCTCGCGTCCCATAAGAAGGTTGAACTTCTGGTCGGTACCGCCGAGTTCGACATCCGCCTTCAGCGCCACGGAATCGTAGCCCTGCACCAGGGGATACAGAAACTCGTGAATCGAGATGGACTGGTTGGCCTTGTAGCGCTTTTCAAAGTCATCGCGCTCGAGCATGCGCGCCACGGTGCTCTGGGCCGCGAGCTCGATCATGTCAGCCGCGCTCATTTCGCTGAACCATTCGGCGTTGAAGCGCACCTCGGTCTTTTCGGGATCGAGGATCTTGAAGACCTGCTCCTTGTAGGTCTGGGCGTTGGCTCGCACTTCGTCTTCGGTCAACGGCTTGCGGGTCACGTTCTTGCCAGTGGGATCACCGATACGCCCCGTAAAATCGCCGATCAGGAAGATGACCTCGTGCCCCATATCCTGAAACTGGCGCATCTTGGTCAACAGGACGCTGTGCCCCAGGTGCAGGTCGGGCGCGGTCGGATCGAAGCCGGCCTTGATACGCAGCTTGCGCCCGGAAGCCAGCTTCTTCTCGAGTTCTTCCTCGAGCAGGATCTCATGGGCGCCGCGCTTGAGCAGCGCCAGCGCATCGGCGACGTCGGTCATCGTTCCTTCTCCAGTGAAAACGGTTGCCTGTACGATTGGGGCGGGATGTTAGCATGTCTTGACCTGGCGGTTGAGCGCCCATGAAGAAGGAGTAAGGAGCATGCCCCTGTTCGTTGGCCTGATGTCCGGCACCAGCCTGGACGGCATCGATGCGGCGCTGGTGCGCTGCGGGGAAGGCCCCGTGACCTTGGTCGATGCCGTCGGCCTGCCCATGCCCGACACGCTACGCAACCAATTGCTGGCCTTGTGCCAGGCCCAGTCCGTGGACGTAGCCCGACTCGCCAGCGCCGAAACGGCCTTTTGCCAACTACAGGCCAAGGCGGTTGCCCGCCTGCTCGTCAAGAGCGGAACCGGGCCGGAGGATATCGTTGCCATCGGCAGTCATGGCCAGACCATCGAACATGCCCCCTACGGCTACGATGACGACAGCGCAGCCGCCTTCACCTGGCAACTCGACAACCCTAGCCTGCTGGCCGAACTCACCGGCTGCCGGGTGGTCGCTGATTTCCGGCGCCGCGACCTGGCTGCCGGCGGTCAGGCTGCTCCATTGGCGCCCGCCTTTCATGCCGCCCTGTTCAGCGATCCGCAGGAGTGGCGCCTGGTTCTCAACCTGGGCGGCTTCGCCAATATTACCCTGCTCCCACCGGCTAGCGTCGATGCGCCGGTGATCGGCTTCGATACCGGCCCGGCCAACGCCCTGCTCGATGCCTGGCATCTCCGCCATCGGCCAGGTAATTACGATGCCGATGGCGCCTGGGCCGCCAGTGGCCAGGTCGACGCCTCGCTGCTAGCACGCCTGTTCGAGGAACCTTTCTTCCATCGGCCGCCCCCCAAGAGCACCGGCCGGGAAGTGTTTCACCTGGACTGGCTGGCCAGCCACCTGACCGGCGACGAGGTGCCGGAAGATGTACAGGCCACCCTGGCCGAACTGACGGCAGCCAGTGTCGCCCTCGGTGTCGAACAGGCCATCGATCATCAGCAAGCCAACGGTGCCGTGCGCCTGATTCCCTGCGGTGGCGGCGCTCACAACCGTGACCTGCTCGACAGGCTGGGCCGACGCCTGCCCGGGCTGGGCCTGATGCACTGCGAGGACATCGAGTGGTCGCCGGACTGGCTGGAGGCCGGCGCCTTTGCCTGGCTGGCCTGGCGACGCCTGGAAGCGCTACCGGGCAACCTGCCTTCGGTTACCGGCGCACGTGGCCCGCGCATCCTGGGTGGGGTCTACAGCGCATGACGCTGCTGCCCCACATCAATAATCGTCGCCGTCACGCAGCGATAGATGGCTGGCGGCACCTGCGGCATCGTCCGCATTCTTCCGCGCACCTTCACCGTATTTGATCATCATGCGCAGCTCATTGGCCGAGTCGGCATGCACCAGTGCTACATCCTCGCTGACCTTGCCTGCTCGGTAGAGGTCATAGAGGGCCTGGTCGAAAGTCTGCATGCCCTGGTCGCGCGAGCGCGCCATGACATTCTTGATTTCCCCGACGTCACCCTTGCGAATCAGATCGCTGATCAGCGGTGAGCGCAGCAGGATCTCGATGGCGGCGTGCCGCCCCTGGCCATCGACAGCCGGCAAAAGCTGCTGCGCCACCACCGCCTTGAGATTGAGCGACAGATCCAGCCATATCTGATCGTGCCGCTCGGGCGGGAAGAAGTTGATGATGCGATCCAGCGCCTGATTGGCATTATTGGCATGTAGCGTAGCCAGGCACAGATGCCCGGTCTCGGCGAAGGTCAGGGCATGCTCCATGGTCTCGCGGGTACGGATTTCACCGATCAGGATCACATCCGGCGCCTGACGCAGCGTATTCTTGAGCGCCACCTCGAACGACTCGGTATCGATGCCCACCTCACGCTGGTTGATGATCGCGCGCCGGTGCGGGTGAATGTACTCGATGGGATCTTCGATACAGATGATATGGCCGCCCACCGTCTCGTTGCGCTGCTGGATCATCGAGGCCAGCGTGGTCGACTTGCCGGTGCCTGTCCCGCCGACCACGAAGACCAGGCCGCGCTTGATCGAGGCCAGGTCGCCGAGCGCCGACGGCAGACCGAGCGCATCGAGGCGCGGAATGTCGAAGGCAATGCGACGGATGACCATCGCCATCTGGCTGCGCTGGAAGAAGGCACTGACCCGAAAACGCCCCTTGCCCTGCAGGCTGAGCGCGAAGTTGGCCTCGCGCACCTCATCGAACCGCCCGCGCAGGTTGTCGGGCAGTGCCGTCAGCACCAGCTCGCGCACCTGCGCAATGGACAGCGGCTTGTCACCCAGCGGCACCAGTTTGCCATTGAGCTTCAGGTTGGGCGGCGCGTTGGTCGAGATCAGCATGTCGGAGGCCTGTTTCTCGACCATGATGTCCAGTAGTTGTTCCAGCCATTCTTTCGGCGTCATGCCACCCTCTCTTCCGGCTATTCCCTGTTGCTATCGGCCGCAGCCGCCTGGGGTTGAATCAATATGTCTCGGGCAACGGCCCCTTGGCCTTGGTCTGGGCTTCCTGGCGGGAGACCACATTTTCCGCCACCAGCCGCGCCAGTGCGGCATCCAATGTCTGCATGCCCTGGTTGCCGCCGGTCTGGATTGCCGAATAGATCTGCGCCACCTTGTCTTCCCGAATCAGGTTACGCACCGCCGACGTCGCGACCAGAATCTCGTGAGCCGCCACGCGACCGCCCCCTTGCCGCTTGAGCAGGGTCTGCGAGACCACGCCCTGCAACGATTCGGACAGCATCGAGCGCACCATGGCCTTCTCGTCACCCGGAAAAACGTCGATGATGCGGTCGATGGTCTTGGCCGCCGAGGTGGTATGCAGTGTGCCGAAGACGAGGTGACCGGTCTCGGCGGCAGTCAGTGCCAGCCGAATGGTTTCCAGGTCGCGCAGCTCACCGACCAGAATCACGTCGGGGTCCTCGCGGAGCGCCGAACGCAGGGCTTGGCTGAAACCGTGCGTGTCGCGATGGACCTCGCGCTGGTTGATCAGGCTGCGCTTGCTGGTGTGTACGAATTCGACCGGGTCCTCGATGGTCAGGATGTGGTCATATCGCGTTTCATTGATATAGTCGATGAGCGCCGCCAGGGTGGTGGACTTGCCCGAGCCGGTCGGCCCCGTTACCAGCACCAGTCCCCGGGGCAACGACGCCAGGCGGCGAAACACGTCGCCCAGGCCCAACGTGTCCATGGTCAGCACCTCGGAGGGAATGGTACGGAACACCGCCCCCGAGCCACGCCCGTGATTGAAGGCGTTGACACGGAAGCGCGCCACACCGGGCACCTCGAAGGAAAAGTCGGTCTCGAGAAACTCCTCGTAGTCACGCCGCTGCCGGTCGCCCATGATGTCGTAGATCAGCTTGCGGACCTCACGGTCCTCCATCGCCGGCACGTTGAGACGCCGGATGTCGCCATCGACGCGAATCATCGGCGGCAACCCGGCGGAGAGATGCAGATCCGAGGCCTTCTGCTTTGCCGAGAACGCCAGCAGTTCGGTAATATCCATTCGGTTCCCCTGCTTTGTTATATAGGTCGAGTCCAGTATGCCAGACGTTCAGGTCCGCGAATCACTCCAGCGTGCACGCCAGCGCCTGGCCGATGCGCTCGAAAGCGCAGGACGCCCCGCCGACGACGCCTGCCTGCTGGCCGTCAGCAAGACCAAGCCCGCCGCCCTGATTCGCGAGGCTCATGCCTGCCGTCAGCGCGACTTCGGCGAGAATTACCTGCAGGAAGCCCTCGACAAGCAGGTTGAACTCGCTGACCTGACGGACATCGTCTGGCACTTCATCGGCCCACTGCAATCCAACAAGACCCGCGCCGTGGCCGAACACTTCGCCTGGGTGCATAGCGTCGATCGTGCCAAGATCGCTCGCCGCCTGTCGGAACAGCGCCCGGCCTCGCTGGGCCCGCTGAATATCTGCCTGCAGGTCAACGTGAGCGGCGAAGCCAGCAAGTCCGGTGCTGACCCGGACGACCTCGACGCTCTGGCTGCCGAGGTGATAGCCCTGCCCAACCTGCGCCTGCGCGGGCTGATGGCAATCCCGGCACCGGCTACCAGCATGGCCGAACAACGCCGCCCGCTTGCCCGCTTGCGCCAGCTCCGTGATGACCTGCGCCAGCGCTACCCGCAAGCCCCGCTGGACACGCTGTCGATGGGCATGAGCGACGATCTCGAGGCCGCCATACTCGAGGGTGCCACCCTGGTACGCCTGGGCACGGCCATCTTCGGCGCCCGCACACCACGCGCCTGACACGGCAAAAGACTGCCCCACCAAGACAGAGGACAAACGCATGGCAAGCCAAGTGACATTCATCGGTGCCGGCAACATGGCCAGCGCCATCTTCGGCGGCATGATCGATGGCGGCTACCCGGCCGATGCCATCACCGCCACGTCGCCGGACGAGACGCTGCTGGCGCCGCTGCACGAGCGCTACGGCATCCAGACCCAGACCGACAACGCCGCGGCCGTGGCCAACGCCGATGTGGTCGTGCTCGCCGTCAAGCCGCAGATCATGCACGATGTCTGCTCGGGCCTGCGCGACGCCGTACAGGCCCGCAAGCCGCTGATCGTCTCGGTGGCCGCCGGCCTGACCGCCGAGACGCTCGACGAGTGGCTGGGAGGCGGACTCGCCGTGATCCGCTGCATGCCCAATACGCCGTCGCTGGTTGGTGCCGGCGCCTCCGGACTGTACGCCAACGCCCGGGTCAGCGATGATCAGCGTCAGTTGGCCACGACCCTGCTCGAAGCCGTGGGCATCGTCGAATGGGTCGATGACGAGTCGCTGCTCGAGGCCGTCACCGCCATCTCTGGCAGTGGTCCGGCCTACTTCTTCCTGGTTTTCGAGGCCCTCGAGGAAGCCGGCAAGCGCCTCGGCCTACCCGCCGAAAGCGCTCGGCGCCTGGCCCTGCAGACCGGTTTCGGGGCTGCCCGCATGGCCCAACAGAGCGAGTTCGACCCGGCACGCCTGAAGCGCAACGTGATGTCGCCGGGCGGCACTACCGAGCGCGCCATCCAGACGTTCGAGGACGGTGGCCTGCGCGAGTTGTTCGACAAGGCCACCGACGCCTGCGCCCTACGCGCCCGGGAGATGGCCGAGGAGCTCGGCAAGAAACACTGATTATTCCAATTCCACACGGAGGAGCCCCATGGGCAGTCAATTGGGAAGCGCCGGCCTGATGCTGGTCAACACCCTGATCAACATCTACCTGTTCCTGCTGATGCTGCGTTTCCTGCTGCAGGCATCCCGCGCAGACTACTACAACCCGCTCAGCCAATCGGTGGTCAAGGTCACCCAACCGGTGGTCAAGCCACTGCAAGGCTTCCTGCGCCCGATCGGCCGCTTCGACCTGGCCACCCTGGGCGCCGGTTTCATCATCAAGGCAATCAGCATCATCGCCATCGTGCAGATCGCACTCGGTGCCATGCCACCCCTGGGTGGTGTCGCCATTGCCTCGCTCGCAGCCCTGGCCAGCGCAATCCTCAAGATCTATTTCTTCGCCCTGATCGGCATGATCATCCTCAGCTGGGTGGCGCCGCAGGCCAGCCATCCCGGGGCGATCCTGATCTTCCAGCTGGTCGAGCCGATCATGGCGCCGGTGCGCAAGGTCATCCCGCCATTGGGCATGATCGACCTGTCACCGATCGTGGTATTCATCGCCATCAACCTCATCGACGGCATCGTGGTGGGTTCGCTGACGCGCGCCGCCGGCGTCTCCGGCGCCCTGGTCGGCCTCTGAGGCAATCCGGCCAGTCTGGCCCCGGCACAGCCCGGGGCTTCGTCGTTTACCAAGAACGATGCCAATGACCGACGATTACCCGCCTCAGCTGGATACTGGATAACATAGACACATGCCCGACACGCTTCCCGCCGACTCGATCGGCCTGGTGACGCCCCAGCAAGCGCACTTCGACGAGCCGCTGGCGCTGGCCTGCGGCAAGACGCTGCCGGCCTACGATCTGGTCTACGAGACCTACGGCACGCTCAATGTGGAGCGCAGCAATGCGATCCTGATCTGCCATGCCCTGTCCGGCCACCATCATGCTGCCGGCTACCACAGCATGGACGAGCGCAAGCCCGGCTGGTGGGACGCTCATATCGGCCCCGGCAAGACCATCGATACCAACCGCTTCTTCGTGGTCTCGCTCAATAACCTGGGCGGCTGCCACGGCACCACCGGCCCCTGCAGCGCCAATCCCGAGACCGGACGCCAGTGGGGACCGGACTTCCCGGTCATGACCGTCGGCGATTGGGTCAACAGCCAGGCCCGGCTGGCCGACCGCCTCGGCATCCAGCGCTTTGCCGCGGTGGTCGGTGGCAGCCTCGGCGGCATGCAGGTGCTGCAATGGTCGCTGGCCTACCCAGAGCGCATTGCCAATGCCGTGGTGATCGCCGCCACGCCACGCCTGTCGGCACAGAACATTGCCTTCAACGAGGTGGCGCGGCAGGCGATTCGCTCGGATCCCGACTTTCACGATGGCTGGTATGCCGAGCATGGCACCATGCCCAAGCGCGGCCTCAAGCTGGCGCGCATGGTCGGACACATCACCTACCTGTCCGAACACTCCATGGGTGCCAAGTTCGGTCGCGACCTGCGCAGCGACGAGCTCAATTTCGGCTATGACGTCGAGTTCCAGGTCGAGTCTTATCTGCGCTATCAGGGCGACATGTTCTCCACCGCCTTCGATGCCAATACCTACCTGCTGATGACCAAGGCGCTGGATTACTTCGACCCGGCCGCCAGCCATGGCGGCGATCTGGCAGCAGCACTTGCCTCGGCCAGTTGCCCGTTTCTGGTGGTAAGCTTCTCCACCGACTGGCGCTTCGCCCCGGAACGCTCGCGGGAACTGGTCGATGCCCTGGTCCGCGCCGGCAAGCCGGTCAGCTATGCCGAGATCGACTCGCAGCATGGGCACGACGCCTTCCTGTTGCCGGATACCCGCTACCAGGCCGTATTCGGTGGATTCATGAATCGTGTGGCCCACGATATCGCAAGGGCGGAGGAGAAATGATGCGTGCCGACCTCAAGCTGATCTACGACTGGGTGCCGCAGGGCGCACGAGTGCTCGACCTGGGCTGCGGCGACGGCACACTGCTCCAGGCGCTGGGCCGCGACAAGGAGGTAATCGGCTACGGCCTGGAGATCGACCCCGACGGGATCACCGCCTGCATCGGAAAGGGGGTCAGCGTCATCGAGCAGAACCTCGACGAAGGCCTGACCAACTTCGAGGACAACGCCTATGACCTGGTGATCATGACCCAGGCGCTGCAGGCCCTGCGCCGTCCCGACAGGATGCTCGATGAGATGCTGCGCGTCGCCAACGAGTGCATCATCACCTTTCCCAACTTCGCCTACTGGCGCCACCGCGTCTATCTGGGATTCAAGGGCTACATGCCGGTTTCCAAGTCCTTGCCACACGCCTGGTACGACACCCCAAACATTCACCTGTCGACCTTCAACGATTTTGAACGACTTTGTGTGGACAAGGGTCTGATCATCAGTGACCGGGCGGTAGGCAACGGCGATCACGAAGGCAACTGGACCACGCGCCTGTGGCCCAACCTGTTTGGCGAGACGGCGATCTTTCGTGTCAGCCGGGGCAAGCCGGCAGTCGACTGAATCCATCGCAGGAGGGCATCGCATGAGGCGGGAATCGGGGTTGTTTCATCCGGCCAGGCTCATTGGTCTGGCGCTGCTTTGGCTGGTCGCCGGTGCAGTGCAGGCCGAACAGGTCGAACATGTAGGGCGCTACCGCATCCACTACAGCGCCGTGAACACCAGCTTTCTCACGCCCGAGGTCGCGGCGGCCTACGACATCCAGCGCAGCAAGCGCACGGCCCTGCTCAACGTCAGTGTGCTGGAAGCACAACCCGATGGCTCGACCCGGCCGGTCGCAGCCACGGTCGAGGGCCGGGTCGGCAACCTTGCCAACCAGTCTCAGCCCTTGTCTTTCCGCACGGTGCGCGAGGGAGAGTCGATCTACCAGCTAGCGGTCTTTCCCATCCAGCGGGGCGAGCCGATGCGCTTCACGCTCGATGTCTACTACGACCGCAACCAGGCACCGGCCGAAGTCGCTTTCATCCAGCGCTTCTTCATCGACTGAGCCGCTCATGGCGAGGCAACGCGCTGCCGCAAGGCGGCGCACGGGTCTTCATGACGGATGGCAGGCGGGGTGAACCAGACAAGGTCGAACGGCGGTCCCTCGTCGACACTCTCCGGCAGCACCGCGGTCCAGTCCTGACCAGGAGCCAGCTCCACCAGTCCCAGGGACACGGGCGCAGGCCCGGCATGCAGGGCCACGCCGATATCGCGACGGGCATGAGCACTGCCGCAGACCAGCACCGCGGTCGCGGGCAGTAACGCCAGGGCGGCCGCCATGGCTCGATCGCGAGCCACCTGGGCCGCCAGCATGCCCTCCAGCATCGTTTCGGGGAGCAAGCCGCAATGGCCTTCGATGATCGCCTGGCGCTGGGCACGGGCAACGCGCTCGGGCAAGGATGGGGCCTGATTGGTCATGACCAAGGAATGGATCGCCTCGCGCGACAGGTTACCGCCCCGCAGTGGCAAACCAAGCTGGAGTACCTGGCGTACCAGCGGTCCGTAGGCAGCCCAGTCCCAGCCCTGCTGCCAGCCAAGCAACCCTCTGAGTTCGGAATCTGGCAGGTCGGCCAGCAATACGCCGGGTACCCCCTCGAAGAGTGCCTGCTGCTCGCGGTCAAGCATTTCCAGCACGACGCCGCCCAGCACGCCACGTGCAGCCAGTTGCGCGATCAGCCAGCGCTCGAGGCGATGATGGTGAGGGTTGTCGTGACGCTCGCCGACAATGACCGACGGCGCACGGACCAGCTCGGCCAGTAGCGCATCGCTGGTCAGCCACGTGCCGCGACGCAGGTCGCGGACCCGTTGCATGGCCGCCTCCTGCCCGGCAGAAACCAGGCCGGGCATCGCCGTTGCCATGGCCAGCAGGGCCAGGGTGCGTAGGCAGTCGCGTCGCTGCATTCCATTACCTCGCTGCGACCTCAGTCGACCGGGCTGGACGCAGCCAGCTCGCGTTGCAGGCTGACCGGCAACGCCCGGCCCAGACCAATCGCGACCGGTCTCTGCGTCTCACGTTCCACGTCACAAGCGTAGGCCAACACCTCGACGCCGGCCTGACTGACCCGTCGCAGCGTCTCGGCATAGACGGGGTCGAGATGCGCCGCCGGCGCCACGTCATCGATGCCGGTATGCGCCACACAGAACAGCAATACGGCGCGCTGCCCCTCGGCAGCCAGCTGCGCCAGTGTCTCGAGGTGGCGCGTGCCGCGCTCGCTCACGGCATCGGGGAAATAGCCATGCCCGTCACGCTCCTTGAGCGTAACCTGCTTGACCTCGACAAAGGCCGTGCCCCGCTGCGGGTCGTCGAGCCGAAAGTCGAGCCGGGCGCCGTCGACCTTGGCCTCGCGCTTCAGCCAGGCGTAGCCGGCCAGCGACGGGATGCGTCCCGCCAGCAGCGCCTCCTCGACGATGCCATTGGCACGCCCGGTGTGCACCGACGCCAGGGCCACGCCACCGTCGGGCTGCGGCAGCTCGATGAGCTCCCAGGTCCAGGCCAGCTTGCGTGCCGGATTGGTACTCGGCGCCAGCCACACGCGACATCCCGGGACGCTGACGGCCCGCATCGAGCCGGTATTCGGGCAATGCGCGACGACGAGCTCGCCGTCGGCGAGTTCCACATCGGCCAGAAAGCGCTTGTAGCGTCGCCGCAGGATGCCCGGAACGAGCGCTGGATACTTCATGCCGGCGCCGATTGTCGGGCCAGGAAGCGCTCAAGACGCACCAGGGCCTCCTCGAGGCGCGCCGTCTCGTTGGTGAAGGCAATGCGTACATGACGCTCGCCACCGTGCACGGCGAAATCGATGCCCGGCGTAATGGCGACGTTTTCCTCCTCGAGCAGGCGCTGGCAGAAGACCTGGCTGTCGCGGGTGTACTGTGAGACGTCCAGCCACACGTAGAAGGCGCCCTGCGGTGGCTGCGACGGTGCCAGCCCCAGGCGTTCGAGTCCGGCCAGCAGCACGTCGCGCCGGCGGTGCAATTCCCGGCGGCGCCGCTCTAGCTCCTCGCGGCACTCGGGCGCGAACGCGGCCAGCGCGGCATATTGCGACGGTGTCGGCGCCGCCAGGAACACGTTCTGCGCCAGGCGCGCCAGTGGCTCGACGGCACCCTCGGGTGCGACCAGCCAGCCCAGCCGCCAGCCGGTCATGCCGAAATACTTGGAGAAGCTGTTGACCACGAAGGCATCCGGGCTCAGCGACACCGCCGACAATGGTTCGACACCGTAGGTCAGCCCCTGGTAGATCTCGTCGACCAGCAGTGTGCCGCCCCGTGCCTGCACGGTATCAATTACCGCCGAGAGACGTGATGCATCAAGGGTATGCCCGGTCGGGTTGGATGGCGTGGCCAGCATCGCCAGGCGCGTCTCGTTGCGCCAGTGGGCATCGATCAACTGCGCATCGAGCTGCCAGCCGCTCTCGGGCCCGACCGCCACCACGTCGACCTCGGCCTCGGCCAGTGCCATGAAGTGACGATTGCAGGGATAGGTGGGGTCGGCCATCAGTACCCTGTCGCCACGCTGGGCCAGCAACTGGCTGGCCAGCAGCAGCGCGCCCGACGCCCCCGGTGTGACGAGAATGCGTGCCGGATCGACCCGCGCGCCGAAATGCTCGGCATAGTGCCCGGCGATCGCCTCGCGCAGTGCCGGCAGGCCAGCTGCCGGCGTATAACGGGTCTGCCCACGGGCCAGGGCCCGCTGGCCGGCAGCGATCACCGGCTCGGGCGTGGGAAAGTCGGGCTCGCCGATTTCCAGGTGGATGACGTCGTGTCCCGCTGCCTCGCGGGCCTGGGCCTGCTCCAGCAGTCCCATGACGCGAAAGGGGGCGACGCCCTCGATACGTGAGCTCCAGCCCATGCCGACTCCTTGCCGTGAACCAATGCCGCCAAGCGGCGTCAAACGCTTCATCTTACCCGACTGTCGTCAAACTCTGCAGTCATCCGTTAGCAGAGCGGTTGCAAACGGCGGGCTTTTTCGCTAAATAAGCAAGGCTTCGGGTGGGCATGCCACCCAGCAGGTCGCTTGACCCCTGTCGTTTCACCGCGACCTGACAGGCCGGGCATCGGCCCAAGTCACTTGAGGAATGAGGCAGCCCCATGCCAGTAGCAGAAAAGAAGACGGAAGCGCCAAAGAAATTCACCCCGTACGAGCCGGCGCCGGGTGAAGAGTACATGAACGAGAAGCAGCTGGAGCACTTCCGCCAGATCCTGCTCGGCTGGAAACAGGATCTCATGGAAGAGGTGGATCGCACCGTGCGTCATCTGCAGGAAGACGCCAACAATTATGCCGATCCCGCCGATCGCGCCACCCAGGAGGAAGGGTTCAGCCTGGAACTGCGCACCCGCGATCGCGAGCGCAAGCTGCTCAAGAAGATCAACGAGACGATCGAGAAGATCGACGAAGACGATTACGGCTTCTGCGAGGCCTGTGGCGTCGAGATCGGCATTCGTCGTCTCGAGGCACGTCCCACCGCCACGCTATGTGTCGACTGCAAGACACTGGCAGAGCTGAAGGAAAAGCAGCTCGGCGGTTGATCGAAACGTCCCCTGCATGGGCGCCCTCGTGGCGCCCTTTTGCGTTGTGGCTCAGCGAGAAGACTACATCATGTCCGACTACCGTGGCCGCTTTGCACCGACTCCTTCCGGCCCGCTGCATTTCGGTTCGCTGATCACTGCCTTGGCGAGCTTTCTGGATGCCCGTCATGCCGGTGGTGCATGGCTGGTACGGATCGAGGATGTCGACCCGCCCCGCTGCCCTCCCGGCGCCGATGCCGAGATCCTGCGCCAGCTCGAGGCCTTCGGCCTGCACTGGGACGAGGCGGTGAGTTACCAGAGTACCCGGCATGCTGCCTACCAGACCGCCCTGGACCGGCTGGCGGCACTGGGCCTGGCCTACCCGTGCAGCTGTTCGCGCAAGCAGTGGCGCGAGCATGCCATCTACCCCGGCTGGTGCAGAGACACTCTCCGCGAGCCCGGCAAGCCGGTGGCCTGGCGCCTGCGTAGCGACCTCGGGCTGCGTCCAATAGCCTGGCAGGACCGCCTGTTCGGGGAGCAAGCCTTCGATCCAGCTCAGCTCGGCGACGTGGTGCTCAAGCGCAAGGACGACCTGTGGGCCTATCAGCTGGCCGTGGTCGTCGACGACGCCGACCAGGGCATCAGCGACGTGGTGCGCGGCTACGACCTGCTCGACAACACCCCCTGGCAACGCCAGTTGCAGGCCGCGCTCGACCTGCCCACGCCCCGCTACCTCCACCTGCCCCTGATTGTTGCCGATAATGGCCAGAAGCTGTCCAAGCAGAACCTGGCCCCGGCCCTGCCCACCGATGACGATGCGGTGCGTCCGCTGCTTCACCAGGCCCTGGTCGCACTCGACCAGGCACCGCCGGCGATGCTGGCCAATGCCCCGGTCGCCGATCAGCTCGCCGCCGCCATCGCCGCCTGGGATGCCTCGCGTCTCCAGGCGCAGGCATTCCGCCCCCTGCCTCAGGGCTGAACGACCCCGCCCCTAGACTCAGGTCGAGTTGAGGGGGTCGGCCGCTCTCCATAGACTGGGGACGAATTTTCGGCGGCCGTGACCATGTACGTCTATCGCATCATGCTGTTCCTCGTCTTCGGTGGGTATCTGCTGTCGCCCATGCTGATGAGCGGCTGGGCAGTGCCGGGAACGGCCTGGTACCGCCCCTTCGTGATCTGGGGCGGCCTGATTGCACTGTCCGTCTGGCTGGAACAGAAAAGGAAGCTGGATGAGCACTAGCCTGACAGGCCTGCTCGCCCTGGGGGTCGGCTATCTCGTCCTGCTTTTGCTCTGTGCGCAGGCTGCGGAGCGCGGCTGGATACCGGCGCGCCTCCTGCATCACCCCGCTGTCTATACCCAGGCGCTTGGCGTCTATGCCAGCGCCTGGGCCATCTATGGCAGCGTCGAGTTCGCCGCCGATGCCGGCTACGGCTACCTTGCCTACTATCTTGGCGTTGCGGGTGCCTTCCTGCTGGGGCCGGTCATGCTGCTGCCCATCCAGCGCATGACCCGGACCTACCAGCTGGCCTCGCTGGCTGACCTGTTCGTGTTCCGCTTTCGCAGTCGCTGGGTCGGCACCCTGATCACCCTGGTGACGCTGCTTGCCGTGCTGCCGCTGCTGGCCCTGCAGATCCAGACCTTGGGCGAGGCGGTACACCTCTTGACCAGAGCGGCCTCGCCGAGCCTGCTGGCGCTGTTGTTCTGCCTATTGATCGCCGGGCTCGCCTTGGCCTTCGGTGCACGCCATACCCATCAGCCAGCCCGTCACGAGGCGTTAATTGCCGTCATCGCAGTAGAGTCGCTGGTCAAGCTGGGAGCCATGCTCACGCTAGGCGGTATCGCCCTGTACGGCATATTCGACGGCCCGGCAGACCTGCAGGCCTGGCTCGACGGCCCCGGACTGATCACGCAGGCCCAAACGCGCCAGCTCGACTCGGGGCAATGGCGCACCCTGCTGCTGCTGTTCTTTGCCGCCGCCTTCCTGATGCCGCACATGTTCCATATGGTCTTTACCGAGACGCCATCGCGGCGTGCCCTGTTGCAGACCAGCTGGAGCCTGCCTCTCTTCCTGCTGCTGATGGCCGTGCCCATCCCCCTGATACTGTGGGGCGCGCAGCGCCTGGGTATCGATACCACCACGCCAGGCATCGCTTACCTGGCCTTCGCCCTCTCCGACAGCCCCTGGGTCGATACGCTGGTCTTCCTTGCGGGCCTGGCCGCCGCCAGCGGCACCATGATTCTTATTGCTCTCTCGCTGGCCGGCATGATCCTCAACCATGTGGTGCTGGTCGCTCACCCACCCGACAATCGCCCCGACCTGTACCGCTGGCTCTTGTGGTTGCGACGGGCATTGATCGTGGCAGTGATCCTATCCGGCTGGCTGTTCTATCGCACCATCGGCATCAAGCACGACCTGACCACCCTGGGGCTGGCGGCCTTTGTCGGCATGGCCCAGTGCCTGCCCGGCATGCTCGCCGTGCTCTACTGGCCCGGAGCCAACCGCAAGGGCATGGTCAGCGGATTGGCAATCGGCTGCACGATCTGGCTACTCGGCCTATGGCTACCACTGCTAGCCGGCTATCCCGCCCTGGTGGTGATTCCACCGGGACTGGAGAGCCTCGAGGGTACGCCCGGCTGGTACGCCATCACCCTGCTCTCGCTGGCCTGCAATATTCTCGTTTTCATCCTAGTGTCGCTTATGACGCGGACCTCGGAGGGCGAGCGAGCGGCAGCGGAGGCCTGCTCGGTGGATGCCGTGATCCGCCCCAAGCGACATAGCCTGGCTGCGAAGAACGGCGAGGATTTCAAACGACATCTGGCCCAGGCACTGGGTCCCGACGTCGCCGAACGGGAAGTGTCCACAGCCCTCGAGGCGCTCGGCCTGTCGCCGCTCGATGGCCGCCCCTACGCGCTGCGTCGCCTGCGCGACCGCCTGCAGGCCAACCTGTCGGGCCTGATGGGGCCGGCCGTGGCGCGGGACATCGTCGACCGCTTCCTGCCCTACCATCAGGACCTTCAGGCTACGCCCGACATTCATTACGTCGAAAGTCGCCTGGAGGCTTACCGCTCGCGGCTCACCGGACTGGCGCGGGAACTCGACAGCCTGCGGCGCCATCATCGCCGGACCCTGGCCGAGTTGCCCGTCGGGCTGTGTGCCTTCGGCGAGGACCGTGAACTGCTGATGTGGAATTCGGCATTAGCTCGGCTTTCGGGCATCGCCGGCGAGAGCGTGATCGGGGCGCATTGTGCCAGCCTGCCTGCCCCCTGGGCCGAATTGCTGAGCCGCATGATCGACACCGGTCAACCCCAGCTCTACAAGCAGGCCGTGCGCATAGGCGCCGAACTACGCTATCTGAGCCTGCACAAGGCGACATTGGCAGCGCATGGCGACGAGCGGGGCGGCACGGTGATCCTCGTGGAAGACCACAGCGAGATGAAATGGCTGGAAGACGAGCTGGTCCATGCCGAACGCCTGGCCTCCATTGGACGCTTGGCAGCAGGTGTGGCCCACGAGATCGGCAACCCCATTACCGGTATTTCCTCGCTGGCCCAGAACCTGCGCTACGATACCGACGACCCAGCTCTGCTCGAGACCGCCGCCCAGATTCAGCAGTTGACCGAGCGCGTATCGAGTATCGTCAGCTCACTGGTGAGCTTTGCCCATAGCGGGCGTCATCTACAGGGCAGTCACGTCGAGCGTGTCGATCTGCACCAGCTCTGCGAGGAAGCGCTGCACTTGATCCGCCTGGCGCGCTCGGGTCAGGATATCCGCTACAGCAACCGATGTCCGTCGGGCCTGGAGGTCGACGGCAATGCCCAGCGTCTTGTCCAGGTGCTTGTCAACCTGATCGGCAACGCGCGCGATGCCTGCCAGGCTGGCGGGCATGTCGAGATCGATGCCCAACCTCACGACGACGGCATTCATATGTGCGTCACTGATGACGGGCACGGTATCGATGCCGCAATCCGAGATCACCTGTTCGAGCCCTTCACCACCACCAAGGCGCCTGGCCAGGGAACCGGGCTCGGGCTGCCTCTGGTCTATAACATCGTTCGTGAGCATCATGGCCATATCCGGATCGACTCCCCCCCTCCGGACCGCACGCACGGTACCCGCATCACGGTGTGGCTGCCCCGAACCCAACAGGACGGCGAAGATTCCGATGCCCCGGATATTGATCGTTGAAGATGAAGCCATCATCCGCTCGGCCCTGCGCCGGCTACTGGAGCGTCACGAGTATCAGGTCAGCGAAGCCGGCTCGGTGGCCGAGGCGCTCGAACATGACCCGCAACGCTTCGACCTGGTCATCAGTGACCTGCGCCTGCCCGGTGAGGAAGGCACCGCGCTGATCGAGGCCGCCGCGCCCACGCCAGTGCTGATCATGACCAGCTACGCCAGCATGCGCTCGGCGGTTGACACCCTGAAGCTGGGTGCGGTGGATTATGTCGCCAAGCCTTTCGACCACGACGAGTTGCTCGCCACTGTCGCCAAGGCACTGGAAAACCACGCACCCTCCCCGGCACCGGAAGCAGAACGCTCCTCCAGTCCGCCGCAGGAGATGATCGGCAATTGCACCGCCATGCAGGTGGTCTACAACCGCATCCGCAAGACCGCACCTGCGGATGTCACCGTGCTCATCCAGGGCGAGTCCGGCACCGGCAAGGAGCTCGTGGCACGAGCCATCCATCGCCAGAGCCGCCGTGCCAAGGCGCCGTTGATCTGCGTCAATTGCGCCGCCATCCCCGAGACCCTGATCGAGTCCGAGCTGTTCGGTCATGAGAAAGGCGCCTTCACGGGCGCCAGCGCGGCGCGCACCGGCCTGGTGGAAGCCGCCGATGGCGGCACGCTGTTTTTGGACGAGATCGGTGAATTGCCGCTCGATGCCCAGGCCCGCCTGTTGCGTGTGTTGCAGGAAGGCGAGATTCGCAAGATTGGCTCGGTCGAGACCCGGCATGTCGACGTACGCTTGATTGCCGCCACGCACCGCGACCTGAGCGCGCTGTCGAAGAGCGGGGAATTTCGCCTCGACCTTTATTACCGCCTCAATGTCATGCAGATCGACCTGCCACCGCTGCGTGAGCGCGAGGACGACATACTCGAGATTGCCGACGTGCTGCTCGAGGGCGCCTGCCGGCGACATGAACGCGAAGGGCTCAAGCTCTCGAGAGCGGCCCGGCGAGACATTCGCGACTACCCATGGCCGGGCAATGTGCGCGAACTCGAGAATGCGCTCGAGCGCGGCGTGATCCTGGCCGAGGGCAACCTCATTCATCCCGATGACCTGGGCCTCAAGCCGGCGACCGGTACGCATTACCCACCGGCCAAGAAATCGGCGCCAGCCCCAACGCCCGAGACGAGCGACGACGAAGAGGATCTCTCGCTGGAAGATTACTTTCAGCACTTCGTGCTCGAGCATCAGGACCAGATGAGCGAGACCGAGCTGGCCCAGAAACTGGGCATCAGTCGCAAATGCCTGTGGGAACGCCGCCAGCGCCTGGGCATTCCCCGCAAGAAAAGCCCACGCAGTCGCTCAGCCTGATATTCGCACGACCAAGGTATAAGAGGGCAAATCCGTTAGCCGATGAATTGTGAGCCCTCTACAAACCGCCACTTCTGCACCATTTGTTACCATCCCACACAGCCATCTCCCCAAACTGCACCACCCGGGGTAACACACCCCGGGTCGGCTGCCCGCCCTTGTTCTGCACTCAACATCAACCAACTGTTTTTAATGGAAAAAAACATGAATGGCACAGAGCCTGCAGTATTCTTGGGTAAGAAAAACAATAAACCGGATGCCAATGACCACGAACAACAACAAGACGTGGCCAGACAACGACCGGCAACAACAATGACAAGTGCTGGGATAGATAACGCTTGTACCGACATTACAACAACAAGTATCGAGACAAGCGAGCCAACCCCAATAACAACAATCGGTTGGCCGACCGGTAAAGATATCGGGACGCGACGCTCCGTGAATGGGATCAACAACAACTACAGGTTCCATCGGAGGGGCACCTTCGGCAACAACGACAACAAGCCGAAGGGAGGCAGACACCCTGCCGTCGTGGTTGGATTATTGTTTTGAATACGAGACGGTCGCACCAGGAAGATCAACAACGACAAGAAGACTGCTTGCCTGAACTATCGGATTGGTGACTGTGGTGCGTATTCAAGGCGATGCGCCATCACGAAGAAGAAACATCAGCACGGATGCTGAACGATTTGCTTAAAAGGGGAGGCCAATTGGTCTCCCCTTTCTGCATGTGTATTCGGCTGACACGTTTGACAAGGCTTTGCAAGCCCCCGGGGCTTCGCTACACTGAGCCCTTCAGTCCATGGCGAGCCGATACCGCGGAATGCTTAAAGGATTTAGCCGCTTTTTTCACTATTCCGGTGAAGGTTTGAAGACCCTATTCGGTAACAATCAGAACAGCAAAGGCAACGTGCCGACGCTGCAAATCATTCCCCGCCAAGACCATACGATCTCGCGTCAGATGTTCAGCGACGGCGCGTTGAAGGTGCTCTATCGTCTGCACAATGCGGGCTTCGATGCCTATCTTGTGGGTGGCTGCCTGCGTGACGCGATTCTCGGCAAGACGCCCAAGGACTTCGATGTGGCGACCGACGCCACCCCCGAGCAGGTACGCGACCTGTTCCGCAACTCCCGCATCATCGGGAGGCGATTCCGCATCGTGCACGTCCGTTTTGGCCGCGAGATCATCGAAGTCACCACGTTTCGCGGTCGTCCCAACGACGACCATGGCGAGCACGTGGCTCAGCAGTCGGAGCATGGCCTGCTGCTGCGCGACAACGTGTGGGGCAATATCGAGGAAGACGCCCTGCGCCGCGACTTCACCGTCAATGCGCTCTACTACAACATCGCCGATTTTTCGCTGCATGACTGGGCAGATGCGTTGCATGACATCGAGCGCCGCACCCTGCGTCTGATCGGCGACCCCGAGACGCGCTATCGCGAGGACCCGGTGCGGATGCTGCGCGCCATCCGCTTTGCCGCCAAGCTCGACTTTGCCATCGACCCGGCGACAGAAGCACCAATCCGCGAAATGGCCCCCTTGTTACTGCAGATTCCTCCCGCCCGCCTGTTCGAGGAAGTACTCAAGCTGTTTCTCTCGGGCCATGCCGTCCAGACGTTTCACAAGCTGCGCGAATACGGGCTGTTCGCCATGCTGTTCCCCGAAGCGGAAGAGGCCATGGAAGCGTTGCCCTGGGCCGAGGAATTGATCGTCCAGGCGCTGGCCAATACCGATGCACGTATCCAGGAAGAGCGCCCGGTCACCCCGGCCTTCCTGTTTGCCGCGCTGCTGTGGCCCGGGGTGCATTTGCGCTGTCAGCGCCTGCATGCCGAAGGCATGCCACCGATCCCGGCCCAGCAGACGGCCTCGCATCAGGCCGTGTCGCGCCAGCTCCAGCACACCTCCATTCCCAAGCGCTTCAGTCTGCCGATGCGTGATATCTGGGACCTGCAGCAACGGCTACCCAAGCGGCGTGGCAAGCGGGCTTTCCAGACACGCGAGCATCCTCGCTTCCGGGCAGCTTTCGACTTCCTGCTATTGCGTGAGGCCGCCGGTGAGATCCCATCCGGGCTAGGCGCCTGGTGGGAGGCCTTCCAGCAGGCCGATGAGCACGAGCAGCGCCGCCTGCTCGGCAAGATCGACAGCGACCCGGCAGGCCAGCCCGACACGCGCAAGCGCCGACCGCGCCGACGGCGGCGCAAGCCCTCCCCCGGCCAAGATTGATGGCTATCGCCTATATCGGCCTGGGCAGCAACCTCGACGGTCCCGAGCAGCGGGTGGCTCAGGCACTGGCAGCCTTGGACCGCCTTCCCCTGACGCAGCTGGTCATGGCATCGCCATGCTATGCCAGCACGCCGGTCGGCCCCCATGACCAGCCCGATTTCGTCAATGCCGTGGCCTGCGTCTCGACCCGCCTGTCACCACTGGCCTTGCTCGATCAGTTACAGGCGCTGGAACAGGCCCATCGCCGCCGGCGGCTGCGTCAGTGGGGACCCAGGACCCTGGACCTCGACCTGCTGATATTCGACGACCTGACTCTCGATCTGCCACGCTTGAAGGTACCGCATCCCTGCATGCATGAACGCGCCTTCGTACTGGTGCCTCTGGCGGACATCGCACCCGACCTGGCCATCGACGGCATGCCATTGCATCGCTTGCTGGCCCAAGTCGCGGATGGCGGCTTGCGGCGGCTTTCCCCCTAAAGGTAGAGTTGTGCGGCTTTTGTTACCGATCCACACTGCTACCGTCGTACAGTAACAATTACGGTAACACTCCCTGCGCCCCGATCACGGTGGGCAACGCCAGCCACAGGAGACGAGACCTGAAGCCATGAAAACCGTCACTCTGAGCACGCTGCAGGCAGCCAAGCGCGCCGGCGAGCCGTTCAGCTGCCTGACCGCCTACGATGCCTCGTTCGCCCATGCCGCCAGCCAGGCCGGTATCGACGTGCTGCTGGTCGGCGACTCCCTGGGCATGGTGCTGCAGGGGCATACCAGTACCCTGCCCGTGACCATCGACGATATCTGTTATCACACCCGTTGCGTGGCGCGTGGCAAAGGGCGCAGCCTGCTGATGGCCGACCTGCCGTTCATGAGCAATGCCACCCTGGAGCAGCTCATGCAGCATGCCGGTGCGCTGATGCGTGCCGGTGCGGAGATGGTCAAGATCGAGGGCGAGGCCTGGCTGGCCGACGGCATTCGCGAACTGACCCGACGCGGCGTGCCGGTCTGTGCCCACATGGGCCTGACGCCGCAGACCGTCCACCAGATGGGAGGCTACAAGGTCCAGGGCCGGGATGCGGCGCATGCCGAGCGGATCATCGAGGATGCCCGCCAACTGGTCGCCGCCGGGGCCTCGATCATTCTGCTGGAGTGCGTGCCCGCCAGCCTGGGCCAGGCGATGCGTGACGCCATCGACGTGCCGGTCATCGGGATCGGCGCCGGCCCGGACGTCGATGGGCAGATTCTGGTCATGCATGACGTGCTCGGCGTCAGCCTGGGCCGCATTCCGCGCTTTTCGCGGAACTTCCTGGCCGATACCGCGTCGATCGAGGATGCATTTCGTGCCTATCACGAGGCAGTCAAGGCGCGCCGCTTTCCGGCCGAGGAGCACAGTTTCTGATGTCCCTGCTCATGCTCAACGATATCCCCTCGCTGCGCCATGCGATGCAGGACGCCCGCCGCCAGGGCAAGCGCATCGGCCTGGTGCCGACCATGGGCAATCTGCACCAGGGCCACCTGGCCCTGGTCGAAGCCGCGCGTGCGCGTGCCGATGTGGTCATTGCCACGATCTTCGTCAATCCGTTGCAGTTCGGCCGCAACGAGGATCTCGACAGCTATCCGCGCACCCTGGATGAGGATCGAGCTGCGCTTGAAACGGCGGGCTGCGACCTGGTGTTCACCCCGACCAGCCAGATGCTCTATCCCAACGGCCTGGACGACCAGACCACCATTCGGGTTCCCCATGTCTCCGAGGGCCTGTGCGGGGCTCGCCGTCCAGGCCATTTCGAAGGTGTGGCCACGATCGTCGCCATGCTCTTCAATCTGGTGCAGCCGGATATCGCCTGCTTCGGCGAGAAGGATTACCAGCAACTGACCGTCATTCGCAAGATGGTGGCCGATCTGCACCTGCCGATCGAGATCATCGGTGTACCGACCGTACGGGCCGATGATGGCCTGGCCCTGTCCTCGCGCAACGGCTACCTCAATGCGTCGCAGCGTGCCGAGGCACCGCGCCTTTACCAGGTTCTGCACGAGGCGCGCGTCGCCCTCGAAAAAGGTCAGCTACCGGATGAGGTGTTGCGTGGGGCACTCGGTCAGCTCGCCCATGGCAGCCTCAAGCCGGATTATCTGGAACTGCGGCGCGCCGATGATCTTGGCCCGGTCACCGAAACGACACGCAATGCCGTACTGTTGGGTGCGGTGCATCTGGGCAGTGCCCGCCTGATCGACAATCTCAAGGTGACCCTGCCGCTCTGAGGCGCGCCGGGAATCAGCAAGAAGAGAACTACGATGTATACCGTCATGCTCAAGGCCAAGCTGCACATGGCCCGTGTCACCCACGCCGTGCTCAATTACGAGGGTTCCTGCGCCATCGATGGGGAACTGCTCGACATGGCCAGTATTCGCGAAAATGAACAGATCCAGATCTACAACGTCGAGAATGGTCAACGCTTCACGACTTATGCGATTCGCGGCGAGGAAGGCTCACGGATCATTTCGGTCAATGGCGCCGCGGCCCACCTGGCCAGCGTCCAGGACCGGGTGATCATCTGCAGCTATGCCCATTACAACGAAAGCGAGTTGGACAATCACAAGCCGACCCTCATCTACCTGCAGGAAGGTAACCAGGTCAGCCATACCAGCCACGCCATTCCCGTCCAGGTCGCCTGACCCTGCACGATGTTCCTGGCCGCCACGGACGGCGGCCATGCGCGAACTGTTCTCCTGCCGGTATCTAGACACACGTCAAGATGCCACTTTTTAGCGATTGCCGCGATGCACAACCGCTCCTATGCTGAGGATGTAGTCGTCTGCCCTCGTTTCAAGGAGTTTCGCATGCAAGACGTGGTCATCGTCGCGGCTCGCCGCACTGCCATCGGTACCTTTGGCGGCTCGCTCGCCACGACGCCTGCCGCCGAGCTGGGCGCCAAGGTGATCAAGGACATTCTCGCCGGCACCGGCGTTTCACCTGATCAGGTCGATGAAGTCCTGCTGGGCCAGGTGCTGACTGCAGGCGTCGGCCAGAACCCGGCACGTCAGGCATCGATCCTGGCCGGCCTGCCCGATGCCGTTCCCGCCATGACCATCAACAAGGTCTGTGGCTCGGGCCTCAAGGCCCTGCACCTGGCGACCCAGGCCATTCGCCTCGGGGACGCCGACCTGATCCTGGCCGGTGGCCAGGAAAACATGTCGCTCTCGCCCCACGTCCTGCCCAACTCGCGTACCGGTCAACGCATGGGTGACTGGAAGGCGATCGATACCATGGTCCATGACGGGCTGTGGGACGCGTTCAACAATTACCACATGGGTATCACCGCCGAGAACTTGGCCGAGAAGTATGGCATTACCCGCGAACAGATGGATGAATTTGCCGCCGCTTCCCAGCAGAAGGCCAGCGACGCCATCGACAGCGGACGCTTCAAGAGCCAGATCGTGCCCATCGAAATTCCCCAGCGTAAGGGCGACCCGCTCGTTTTCGATACCGACGAAGGCCCGCGCAAGGGCATTACGGCTGAAAAGCTGGCCGGCATGAAGCCTGCCTTCAAGAAGGACGGCACGATCACCGCTGGCAATGCCTCATCGATCAACGACGGCGCCGCCGTGACCATGCTCTGCTCCGAGGCCAAGGCACGCGAACTCGGCCTGGAGCCGCTGGCACGCATCAAGGCCTACGCCAACGCTGGCGTGGATCCGGCCATCATGGGCATCGGCCCGGCCCCGGCCACGCGCCGTTGCCTGGAAAAGGCCGGCTGGTCGATCGATGAACTGGACCTGATCGAGGCCAACGAAGCGTTTGCCGCCCAGGCTCTGTCAGTCAACAAGGAGCTTGGCTGGGATACCGCAAAGATCAACGTCAATGGCGGGGCCATTGCACTGGGACACCCCATCGGGGCGTCGGGCTGCCGCGTGCTGGTCACGCTGGTGCACGAGATGATTGCGCGTGATGCCAGGAAGGGCCTGGCCACGCTGTGTATTGGCGGGGGTCAGGGGGTTGCCTTGGCTATCGAAAGATAAAGAAACCTGGCAATCATGAAAACGCCCCTGCAGGCTTGGCCTGCAGGGGCGTTTCTTTGCAGCGTGCTGCTTGGCTGACTTATGCGGCGCTTTATTCGGCCAGGGTGGCTTCGAATGCGGCCTTTTCCTCGGCGGTGATTTCCTTGATCGACAGCTTCACGCGGTTGCGGTTGTCGATGTCGAGGACCTTGACGATGATATCATCACCCTCGTTGAGGAAATCACGCACGTCATTGACGCGCTCGGGGACGATCTGGGAAATGTGAACCAGCCCGTCGGTACCCGGCATGAAGTTGACGAAAGCCCCGAAATCGGCGATCCGTACTACCTTGCCGCGATACAGCTTGCCAATCTCGGCTTCGGCGGTGATACCGAGCACCGTATCGATGGCACGCTTGGCAGCGGCCTTGTCGTCGGCGTAGATACGTACGGTACCGTCGTCGTCGAGATCAATGGAGGCGCCGGTGTCTTCGCAGATCTTGCGGATCGTCGCACCGCCCTTGCCGATGACATCGCGAATCTTCTCGGGATCGATCTTGATGGTCGCCATGGACGGCGCGTTGGAAGAGATTTCCGCACGACTCTGGGCGATTACCTGGTTCATCTCAGCCAGGATATGCAGGCGGGCATCATGGGCCTGCTGCAACGCAGTCTCCATGATTTCCTCGTTGATGCCCTCGATCTTGATGTCCATCTGCAGTGCGGTCACGCCGTCGGCAGAACCGGCCACCTTGAAGTCCATGTCACCGAGGTGGTCCTCGTCACCCAGAATGTCGGTCAGCACGGCAAAGCCACTGTCGTCCTTGACCAATCCCATGGCGATACCCGCCACCGGTGCCTTGAGGGGTACGCCAGCGTCCATCAGGGCCAGTGACGAACCGCACACTGAGGCCATGGAGCTTGAGCCGTTGGACTCGGTGATCTCGGATACCACACGGATGGTGTACGGGAATTCATCTTCGCTGGGCAGCATGGCCTGCACCCCACGACGCGCCAATCGTCCATGACCGATCTCGCGACGCTTGGGACTGCCGATGAAGCCGGCCTCGCCCACGCTGTAGGGAGGAAAGTTATAGTGCAGCAGGAACCGGTCCTTGCGCTCGCCTTCCAGCGATTCGATCAACTGGGCATCACGCAGTGTACCCAAGGTGGCAATGACCATGGCCTGGGTCTCGCCACGCGTGAACAGTGCGGAGCCATGCGTACGCGGCAGTACGCCAACCTCGATGTCCAGCGGACGAACGGTCTTGCTGTCGCGCCCATCGATACGCGGTTCACCCGCGACCACACGACCACGCACCACCCGCTTCTCGAGGCTGGCAAAGGCTGCACCGACTTCGTCAGGGGAGTATTTGCTTTCTTCACTGCCGGCCAGTTGCTCGACCGCCTCGGCCTTGAGTGCTGCCAGCGCATCCTGACGCGCCATCTTGTCGGTGATGCGATAGGCATCACCGACCTTGGCTTCGAAGGCCTCGGTCACGGCATCTTTTAGCGCCGTGTTTTCCGGTGCCGGCTGCCAGTCCCACCTGGGCTTGGCAGCTTCGCTGGCAAGCTCCTTGATGGCTTCGATGACGGTCTGCATTTCCTGGTGGCCGTAAAGCACGGCGCCCAGCATCTCATCCTCGAGCAATTCCTTGGCTTCGGACTCGACCATCAACACGGCCTTCTCGGTACCGGCCACGACCATGTCGAGTTCGGAGGTCTGCAGTTCCTCGACCGTCGGGTTGAGGAAGTAACCACGATCTTCGGTGAAGGCCACGCGTGCGGCGCCGATCGGGCCGTTGAAAGGTACGCCGGAGATCGCCAGGGCGGCAGACGTACCAATCATGGCGGCAATGTCCGGGTCCTGGTTGCGATCAGCGGACAGCACGGTACAAATGACCTGCACTTCATTCATGAAGCCCTTGGGAAACAAGGGGCGGATCGGGCGATCGATCAGGCGTGAGGTCAGCGTCTCTTTCTCGGTCGGACGCCCTTCGCGCTTGAAGAAGCCACCGGGGATCTTGCCTACCGAGTAGGTTCTTTCCTGGTAATGGACCGACAGCGGGAAGAAATCCTGACCCGGCTTCGTCTCCTTCTTGGCCACGACGGTACACAGTACCACTGCGCCGTCCATGGTGACCTGAACGGCACCGGTGGCCTGGCGGGCAACACGCCCGGTTTCTAGGGTGACGGTGCTCTGACCGTACTGGAATGTTTTCTTGACCGGATTCACGGTGACTTCCTTCAACTTGTCTGTTTCATGTTCGGGCCTTTTGACTCGGCGACCATTTTAGGAGTTCACGGGGTCAAGAGCTACCGGTGGCCCATAAAAGAACAAGCAACCCCGAGGGGTTGCTTGTTCGAAGGTCTTGCGTTGGCGCGGTCTTAGCGACGCAGGCCCAGGCGCTGGATCAGCGACTGATAGCGCTCGAGATCCTTGCGCTTGAGATAGTCGAGCAGCTTGCGGCGCTGGTTGACCATGCGGATCAGGCCACGACGCGAATGGTGGTCCTGCTTGTTGGTCTTGAAGTGATCCTGCAGGCCATCGATATTGGCGGTCAGCAGGGCAACCTGAACTTCGGGGGAACCGGTGTCGTTGTCACCACGTCCGTATTCCTTGACGATTTCAGCCTTCTTTTCAGCAGTAAGTGCCATCTGTCTCTCCAGTAAGCAATATGCCTAAACGATGAATGTCGGAGACCACGCATATTTGCAGTCTCCATGGTGGAGTCGCCGCGAACGGCGACCGCGCCGCTACCCTGCGGTAGCGACCAGGCGACGCGGTGCGATTTCGCCCGTCGCCGTGACAGCAACCAGACCCAGAAACGCCTGGTTGCGGTACAATCTTGCCAGACCGTCCTTCGCCAGGCCGGTCGTATCGATGCTGGCGCGCTGGCCATGCAGCAGCCGGTCGGCCGCGGCGTCATCCACATCGAGCCGCGGCAGGTACGATACCAGGATATCCATGGGCAGCAACAACGCTTCCCGAGATGCCTGGTCCTCCCGGGCCTCGATCTGCTCCAGCGTCAGCATTTTCTCCCCCACGTCAGATACCGTGTCCTTCAGGGCAGTCGCACCGAAGGGACCGGTTTTCAGTCGCCGCAGGGCAGTGATATGGGCGCCACACCCTAACGCATGACCGATATCCTCGGCCAGGGTGCGAATATAAGTGCCCTTGCTGCAGGCCACCTCGAGGTCGAACCCCTCGGTGTCGCTGGACAGAAGGCGCGTATCATAAACCGTCACACGTCGTGGTGCACGCTCAATCGACTTGCCCTGACGGGCCAGTTCGTAGAGCGGGCGCCCCTGATGCTTGAGCGCCGAATACATCGGCGGCACCTGCTCGATCACGCCGCGAAAACGGGCCAGTACATCTTCGAGATCGGCCTCGCTGAACGGCTCGACCGGGCGACGCTCGACGACGGTACCCTCGGCATCGCCGGTATCGGTGGTCTCACCCAGGCGTACCCGGGTCCGGTAAACCTTGTCCGATTCCAGCAGGTGCGAGGAAAATTTGGTCGCTTCACCGAAGCACACCGGCAACAAGCCAGTGGCCATCGGGTCCAGCGTCCCGGTGTGCCCCGCCTTCTGCGCCTGCAAGAGGCGGCGTGCGCGTTGCAAGGCAAAGTTGCTCGACATGCCCTGTGGCTTGTCGAGCAACAATACACCATTGACGGGCAATCCGCGGCGGCGTCGCGCCATCAGCGCTCGTCCTCGGAGGATGTGTCGTCATTGCCGCTACGCGCACGGTCGGATTCGACCGCCTGATCGATCAGCGACGACAACTTGTGTCCACGCGCCACACTTTCATCGTAATGAAAGCGCAGTTCCGGCACATGACGCAGCTTGATACGCTGGGCAATCTGGCTGCGCAGGAAGCCGGCGGCGCGCTTGAGCACCGCCAGGTTTTCCTTGATGCGCTCGGCGTCGTCGTCTCCCAGCAAGGTGACGTAGACGTCGGCATAGCCCAGATCGCGGCTGACATTGACGCCACTCACCGTCACCATGCCCAGGCGCGGATCCTTGATCTCGCGCTGGATGAGTACCGCCAGCTCCTGCTGGAGCTGGTCGGCCACCCGGTCGGTACGCTTGAACTCGCGCATCGGCTCGCTCTCCTTGTCGGCGCGTTACAGGCTGCGCTCGACCCTGATCTGGTCGAAGACCTCGATCTTGTCGCCGACCTGGACGTCGTTGTAGTTCTTGACGCCGATACCGCACTCCATGCCGTTGCGCACTTCGTTGACGTCATCCTTGAAGCGACGCAGAGACTCCAGCTCGCCCTCGTAGATGACCACGTTTTCGCGCAGTACACGAATTCGCTTGTTGCGGTAGACGGTGCCCTCGACGACCATACAGCCGGCCACCGCACCAATCTTGGGTGCCTTGAAGACGTCGCGCACTTCGGCCACACCGACGATTTCTTCCTTCCACTCCGGTGCCAGCATGCCGCTCATGGCCTGCTTGACCTCGTCGATGAGCTGGTAGATGACGCTGTAGTAGCGCAGATCCAGTCCTTCGCGCTCGATGATTTCGCGAGCGGCGGCATCGGCACGCACGTTGAAGCCGACCACGATGGCGTCACTGGCCAGTGCCAGGTTGGCGTCGGTCCCGGTGATACCACCGACCCCGGACGACACTACGGCAACCTGCACTTCGTCGGTGGACAGCTCTTCCAGTGCACCGCGGATGGCTTCCAGCGAGCCCTGTACGTCGGCCTTGAGCACGATGTTGACCTTGGCCACCTCGTCTTGGCCCATCTGCGAGAACATGTTCTCCAGCTTGGCCTTCTGCTGGCGTGCCAGGCGCACCTCACGGTACTTGCCCTGACGGAAGTTGGCGACTTCGCGCGCCTTCTTCTCGTCGGCCAGCACCATGAAGTCCTCACCGGCTTCCGGCGTGCCATCCAGGCCCTGAATCTCGACCGGCATGGCCGGGCCGACCGACTCGACCTGCTTGCCAAGTTCGTTGGTCAGCGCACGTACGCGACCATAGTGCAAACCGGCCAGCACGATATCGCCACGCCGCAGCGTCCCGTTCTGGACCAGCACGGTAGCTACCGGACCGCGTCCCTTGTCGAGGCGCGACTCGACAACCACGCCCTTGGCCGGGGCATCGGGAACCGCCTTGAGCTCGAGAACCTCGGAAACCAACAGCACGGCTTCAAGCAGTGCATCGATGCCTTCGCCGGTCTTCGCCGACACGTGGACGAACTGGGTATCGCCGCCCCACTCTTCCGAAATCACGCCATGCTGCGAGAGTTCGTTCTTGACGCGATCCGGATCGGCACCCTGCTTGTCGATCTTGTTGACCGCGACCACCAGCGGCACTTCGGCCGCCTTGGCGTGCTCGACGGCCTCGATAGTCTGCGGCATGACACCGTCGTCGGCGGCCACCACCAGGATGACCACGTCGGTTGCCTGGGCGCCGCGTGCACGCATGGCGGTAAACGCCGCGTGCCCGGGCGTATCGAGGAACGTGATGTCGCCCGTCTCGTGCTCGACGTGATAGGCACCGATGTGCTGAGTGATACCACCCGCTTCGCCGGTGGCCACCTTGGTACGACGGATGTAGTCGAGCAGCGAGGTCTTACCGTGGTCGACGTGACCCATCACGGTCACGACCGGCGCACGCGTGATCTCCTCGCCTTCGTAGGAGATGCCCTCGAGCACTTCGGTCTCCAGCGCATCGTCCTTGACCAGCTTGGGCTTGTGGCCCATTTCCTCGACCACGATAGCTGCCGTGTCCTGGTCGATGGTCTGGTTGATGGTCACCGCCGCGCCCATGGTGAACATGGCCTTGATGACTTCGTTGGCCTTGATCGCCATCTTGTCGGCCAGGTCGGCGACGCTGATCGACTCGGGAATCGCCACTTCGCGCACGATCGGCTGCGTCGGCTTCTGGAAGCCGTGCTTGCCGCCGCCGCTGTCACGACCGCCGCGCCGAGAACCGCGCCGTTCGGCACGCTTGACCTTCTTGCCACTGCCACGCCGGCGCTCGCTGCGCTCTTCGCGCTCTTCATCACGACTGGTGTCGTGGCGTCCCTTCTTGGCTGCAGCCTTCTTCGGGTTGGCACGGCGGTTGTCGCTGCGCGGCTCCTTGAGCGGCGCCTCGACGACCGGCTCTTCGCTACTGCCGCTGTCATCCGGCAACTCGAGTTCGGTCGGGATCTCGGGCTCGGGCGCCTTGCGCTTCTGCTGCTCGGCCTTCTCTTCGGCCGCCTTGCGCTCGGCTTCCTGCTTGGCCACCTCTTCAGCTTCAGCCGCACGCACCTCTGCAGCGCGTGCCTCTTCTGCCTGTGCACGCGCCTGCGTGTCGGCCATGTCGCCGACCAGCTGGCGCGGCCCCTGCTCGACCGGCTCGGGCTTCGCCGCCGCCTCTTCCTCGTCGCGCTTGACGTAGGTACGCTTCTTGCGAACCTGCACCTCAATGGTCTTGCCCCGGTCGCCGCTCTTGATGCGACTCTTGGTCTTGCGCGTCAGGGTGATGCGGTTCTTGGGCGCGCGCTCGCCACCGCCATGACTCTTGGTGAGGTGCTCGAGCAGCCGCTGCTTGTCCTCTTCGGACACGGCATCGCCTTCGTTCTTGTGCGGGAGACCCGCATCTTTCATCTGTTCCAGAAGGCGGGAAGTCTCTCGCCCCACCTTGACTGCGAAATCTTTAACTGTCATTTCTGACATTACGACCCTCCTGAGCCCGTGACCTAGTTACTGTTCACTCTCGAACCAGGGCGCACGGGCGGTCATGATCAATGCCGCGGCGCGCTCTTCATCAACGTCCTCGATGTCCTTGAGATCATCGATGGACTGCTCGGCAAGATCTTCCATGGTGACGATGCCACGGCTGGCCAGAATAAAGGCCAGGTGTCGATCCATCCCGTCCATCTCGAGCAGATCCTCGGCGGGCTGGGCGCCATCCAGGACTTCCTCGGAAGCGATTGCCAGGTTCAACAGCTCGTCTTTAGCGCGTGCGCGCAGTTCTTCTATCAGGTCTTCATCGAATTCTTCGATCTCCAGCATCTCCTCGATGGGCACATAGGCCAGTTCCTCGAGAGAGGTAAAGCCTTCTTCGACCAGTACCCGAGCCAACTCCTCGTCGATCTCGAGATGATTGATGAAGTACTCGATCAGGCTATCGATCTCTTGTTCGCGCTTGCCCTCGGCTTCGTCCTCGGTCATCACGTTGAGCGCCCACCCCGTCAACTCACTGGCCAAGCGTACGTTCTGGCCGCTGCGACCGATGGCCTGGGCGAGATTGTCTTCGGCAACGGCGACATCCATCGAGTGGGTGTCCTCGTCGACGAGAATGGAAGCGACATCGGCAGGCGCCATGGCGTTGATGACCAACTGCGCCGGGTTGTCGTCCCACAGGATAATGTCCACGCGCTCATTCTGCAGTTCGTTGGACACCGCTTGCACACGCGATCCGCGCATGCCGACACACGCTCCGACCGGGTCGATGCGCTTGTCGTTGGTCTTGACGGCGATCTTGGCCCGGGAACCGGGATCGCGTGCCGCCCCCTTGATCTCGATGAGCTGCTCGGCGATTTCCGGCACCTCGATCTTGAACAACTCTATGATCAACTCGGGACGCGTACGTGACAGGATCAGCTGCGAGCCGCGCGCCTCCGGGTCGACCTTCCACAGCAGGGCGCGTACGCGCTCGTTCATGCGGTAGCGCTCGCCGGGAATCATCTCGCTGCGTGGCAGGAACGCTTCGGCATTGTCACCCAGGTCGATGATCAGGCCATCGCGTGTCGTCTTCTTGACCGTACCGGCAACCAGTTCGCCTTCACGCTCGGCATAGTGGCGCACGATCTGGGCCCGCTCGGCCTCGCGGACCTTCTGCACGATGACCTGCTTGGCGGTCTGCGCGGCGATACGACCGAATGCGGCATTCTCGATGCGCTCCTCGACCACATCGCCCAAGGTCAAGGGCGGGTCGCGCTGCTCGGCAAACGACTGCTTGATCTCGGCATCCGGATTCTCGAACTCGTCGTCCTCGATCACCACCCAGCGGCGGAATGTCTCGTAGTCGCCGGTCGAGCGATCGATCTTGACGCGGACACTGACCTCCTGGCCTTCGAAACGCTTGCGCGACGCACTGGCCAGTGCAGACTCGACCGCTTCGAAGATTACCTCACGGGGCACGCCCTTCTCGTTCGAGATCGCATCAACGACCAGCAGAATCTCTTTGCTCATTCCTAAAGCCTCGCCAGAAAACAGTTCTTATGCATCGAACTGCGGGACCACCCGCGCCTGATCGATACTATCGATGGGAAAGCAGTATTCCTCGCCGTCAAGGTGCAATAGCACCTCGTCGCCGTCGATACCGGCCAGCAGCCCCTTGAACTTGCGCCGGCCCTCGAAGGGAGCACGCAGGCGCAACGACACGGTATTCCCCTTGTAGCGCTCGAACTGCGCCAGGGTAAAAAGCGGTCGATCCATACCCGGCGAAGACACCTCGAGCTGGTACTGACCGGGTATCGGGTCCTCGACATCCAGAATGCCGCTGACCTGGCGACTGACATCGGCACAGTGGTCGACGGTAATCCCCTCAGGGCTGTCAATGTAGATCACCAGACGTGAATGCTTGCCCTGAGACAGGTGTTCGATGCCCCAGAGCTCGAAACCCATGGCGGTTACCACCGGCTCGATCAGCGCTTCCAGCGCAGCGTTCTTGTTGCTAGCCACAGACGAAGGCTCCTACAGCAGTTGCATCAGGCACCTGACCGGGAGTAAGGGAAAAGCTAGGTGGCTGATTGGCGTTGGTGCCAGCGGAACGGACCGCTAACAAAAAGCCCCTTCTGAGGAAGGGGCCTTTCACATAAAACTTGGTAGCGGGGGCCGGATTTGAACCGACGACCTTCGGGTTATGAGCCCGACGAGCTACCAGACTGCTCCACCCCGCATCATAGCTTGGCGATTATAGGAACTCGCTCGCCTCTCGGTCAAGGAAAGCGCATCGCCACATCGTGCCAATCGTGCTTCTGAACGCCTGCCAACCAGGCAATCTTCAGATGGTGCCGAAGGGGGGACTTGAACCCCCACGACCATAAGGTCACTACCCCCTCAAGATAGCGTGTCTACCAATTCCACCACTTCGGCATCAGGGGACGAGGGTCAGGCATTGCAACACCTTTCCACCCGTGGGCCGGACAATCAAAAAACCGACCCGCACTACGATTGAGGCGTGGAAATCACTCTCCGCTCTCCTCTAGCGCTGGCGCAGAATTATCCATACTTTGCGCACCATCGTCAAGTGTCGGTGCGGCATTACGCTGCTCGATGACTTCGGCATCGGGAATGCCCTGCTCGGGCGCATCGCCGGCCTGGGAAGCGAAGTAGGCCAGCGCCAACGAGGTGGCGAAAAACGCCGCCGCCAAGGCACCGGTCAACTTGGCCAGGAAGCCGCCGCTTCCGCGTGAGCCGAAGACCGTCTGTGAGGCACCACCACCGAACGCTGCACCGGCCTCGGCGCCCTTGCCCTGCTGCAGCAGGACGAGCGCGACCAGTGCGATGGCGATGACCACGTGAATCATAAGAATCGCAATTTGCATGTTTTCAACCTGCTGACTGACATATGGCTAGAAATTCGTTGGTCTTGAGCGATGCACCGCCGATGAGCCCGCCGTCGATATCCGGCTCGGCAAGCAGATCGGCGGCATTGTCGGCCTTCATGCTACCGCCATAGAGAAGGCGCAGTTGAGCCGCCAGTTCGCTGTCATACTCGCCCAGGCGCGCACGGATCGCGGCATGCACTTCCTGGGCCTGCTGCGGTGTTGCAGTGCGACCGGTACCAATCGCCCAGACCGGCTCGTAGGCGATCACCAGGCGGGCGCGCTGCTTCCCGTCCAGGGCATCCAGGACTGCCTCGACCTGCCCCAGCACTACCGCTTCGGTCTGCCCCGCCTCACGCTGCTCGAGCGTCTCACCGACACACAACACCGGGACCAGCCCGGCTGCCAGTGCCGCCTTGACCCGCGCCAGTACTGCCGCGTCGTCCTCATGGTACATCGAGCGACGCTCAGAGTGGCCGACCAGCACATAACGCACGTCGAACTCGCCGAGCATCGCCGCACTGACTTCGCCGGTATGCGCTCCCTCGGGTTCCGGATTGAGCGTCTGCGCCCCCAGCGCGACCGGGGAACCGGCCAGGGCCGCCTGCATTGCTGCCAGGAAGGGCGCCGGAGGAATCAGTGCCACTTCCACCGAGGGGGGAAGCCCCGTCTCGGCAAAGGCCCGTCCGAACTGTTCGACCAGCTCCAAAGAGCCATTCATCTTCCAGTTCCCGGCGATCAGCGGCATGCGCATGACAAATCCCTTTCTCAAAGTGGTGCGAAATGTTATAGGAGCGCCCCGATCAAGACAACCGCGGGCCACACCTTCAGTTCATCAGGCGTTCGACATCAGCGGCAATACGCTGCGCCAGGGCAGTCACGTCGAAGCGCGGCCGGCCCTCGACCATGACCCGAATCAGCGGCTCGGTCCCCGACGGACGCAGCAGCACACGGCCACTGCCATTGAGTTCCTCTTCCACGGCAGCCACCGAATTCCTGAGCGGCTCGCTTTCCAGCAGGGCCTGCTTGTCGGTACCCGGCGTCAGACGCACATTGACTAGCGCCTGCGGCGCCTTCTCGAAGTCCCTGAGAAGCGCTGCAAGCGACTGTCCCTGGCTGACCATGATGGACAGCACCTGCAGAGCCGAGACGATCCCGTCACCGGTGGACTGCACATGCCCGCACACGATGTGCCCGGACGACTCGCCGCCGAGCTGCCAGCCGTTGGCCGCGAGCCGCTCCATGACGTAACGATCACCCACCTTGGCGCGCTCGAAAGGAATCGCCAGGGCTTCCAGCGCAGCCGCCAGGCCGAAGTTGCTCATCAGCGTACCGACCACGCCACCGCCCAACTCGCCTCGCGAGTGCCGATCCCTGGCAATCAGGTAGAGGATATCGTCGCCATCCACCTCGCGCCCGTCGGCATCCACCAGAATGACCCGGTCACCATCGCCATCGAAGGCGATGCCCAGGTCGGCACCACGCTCGATCACGGCAGCCCGCAGCGAGGCCGGATGCGTGGAGCCGACACGATAGTTGATGTTCAAGCCATCGGGATCCGCCCCGACCAGGCTCACCTGCGCCCCTAGCTCGCGGAACACATTGGGCGCGATGTGATAGGTCGCCCCGTGGGCACAGTCGAGAACGATCTTCAGGCCATGCAGAGATAGGCGATGCGGCACGGTGGACTTGCAGAACTCGATATAGCGACCGGCGGCATCGTTGATGCGCACCGCCTTGCCGAGCCGGTCGGCCGGCACCGTTTCCAGCGGCTTCTCGAGTTCATCCTCGATGCGCATCTCGATCTCATCGGGCAATTTGGCGCCCTCGGCCGAGAAGAACTTGATGCCATTGTCCTGATAGGCGTTGTGCGAGGCGGAAATCACGATACCGGCATCGGCCCGGAACGTGCGTGTCAGATAGGCAATACCCGGCGTGGGCATCGGGCCAAGCAGGGAGACATCAACTCCCGCCGCCGACAGCCCGGCCTCCAGGGCCGACTCGAACATGTAGCCCGATATGCGAGTGTCCTTGCCGATCAACACCTTGGCGCGCCCGCGCTGCTTGTCCAGCACACGCCCCATGGCCCAACCCAGCTTGAGCATGAAATCGGCGGTGATCGGGTACTCTCCGACCGTGCCGCGAATACCATCGGTACCGAAATAGCGTCGTGTCATTGGTTTGCGCCTTCCTGTAGCACGGCCCAGGTCATGTTCACCGCGTCCACGCTGGGGCCGACGTCGTGCACGCGAACGATACGGGCACCGCGCTCCACCGCCAGTGCCACAAGTGCCAATCCTCCCGGCAGGCGCTCCTCGACGGGACGATCGAGGACCTTGCCGATCATGCTCTTGCGCGACATGCCGACCAGCACCGGCAGCGCCAGGCGCGCCAGGGCATCCATGCGCTTGAGCAGACGCAGGTTATGTTCGACGGTCTTGGCGAAACCGAACCCTGGATCGACGAGCAGGCGTTCACGGGCGATGCCGGCCGCCTCGCAAGCTGCCACCCGATCGGCGAGAAATGCCGTCACGGCGTCTTCCACCGGTTGGTCATAGTACGGGCTGCGCTGCATATCGCCAGGCTCTCCCAACATGTGCATCACGCATACCGGCAATCGGCTGGCCGCCGCCGCATCGAGCGCGCCAGGACGCTGCAGGGAGCGTACGTCATTGATCATGCCGGCCCCCAGGCGGGCGACTTCGCGCATGACCTCGGGCGAGCTGGTATCCACGGACACCAACGCATCGAACTCATCGACCAGGCGCTCGACGACCGGCGCCACGCGATCCAACTCTTCCTGCAGCGAGACCGGCTCTGCACCGGGCCGGGTCGACTCGCCGCCCACGTCGATGATCGTCGCACCTTCGCCGAGCATATGCTCGGCATGGCGCAACGCGGCATCGGTCGAAGTATAGTTTCCACCGTCGGAAAAGGAGTCCGGCGTGGCGTTGAGAATCCCCATGACACGGGGACGAGATAGATCAAGGGAGTGCCGGCCGCATTGCAGGACGGCGCTGGAGGGAAACTCTGTCATTCTTGAACCCGTTGGCGGGGAAGGTACGCTTTCCTGAAGGCACTAGGCGCCCCGCAGGGCGCCTAGCTTGGTTTCGTTGATGAGGTTACTGTCCGGCCGGACCACCCAAGGGGTCGGAGGGACGCCGTGTACGATCGTCATCTTCTTCGCCGTCATCCGCATCGGAACCCGGATCCGGGCGCCCCTGAGCACTCGGCTGCTCGCTGACCGGCGCACCCCGACCCGAGTCGTTGTCGTCCCAGTCCTTCGGCGGGCGTGGCTTGCGGCCCTCCATGATGTCCTTGAGCTGGTCGGCGTCGATGGTCTCGTACTGCATCAGCGCTTCGGCCATCATGTCCAGCTTGCCGCGGTTTTCTTCCAGCAGCTGCTTGGCCTGGTTGTAGCACTCGTCGATGATACGGCGCACTTCCTTGTCGAGACGCGTCGTGGTCTCGCCCGACTTGAGCTTGCCACCGCCCTGGCCAGGACCGCCGAGGAACTGGTGGGACTCGTCCTCGTCGTACATGATCGGCCCCATTTCCGCCGACAGGCCCCACTTGGCCACCATGTTGTGGGCCAGTTCGGTAGCGCGCTTGATATCGTTGGACGCACCGGTAGTGACCCCGTTCGGCCCCAACGTCATCTCTTCGGCAATACGGCCGCCGAACAGTGAGCAGATCTGGCTGAGAATCTGCTGGCGGGAGAAGCTGTAGCGATCCTCTTCCGGCAGGAACATGGTGACACCCAGGGCACGACCGCGCGGGATGATCGTGACCTTGTAGACCGGGTCATGCTCGGGCATCAGCAGGCCGATGATCGCGTGACCGGACTCGTGGTAAGCCGTGTTGAGCTTTTCCTTCTCGGTCATGACCATGGACTTGCGCTCGGCGCCCATAAGAATCTTGTCCTTGGCCAGCTCGAGCTCCTCCATGCCCACCAAGCGGCGGTTACGGCGCGCGGCGAACAGGGCAGCCTCGTTGACCAGGTTGGCCAGGTCAGCGCCGGAGAAGCCTGGCGTACCGCGGGCGATCAAGCTCGGCTTGACGTCCTCACCGAGTGGCACCTTGCGCAGGTGAACACCAAGAATATGTTCACGGCCACGGATGTCGGGCAGGCCGACGGTAACCTGGCGGTCGAAACGACCCGGACGCAGCAGTGCGGGGTCGAGCACGTCAGGACGGTTGGTAGCAGCGATGACGATGATGCCATCATTGGCCTCGAAGCCGTCCATCTCGACGAGCAACTGGTTCAACGTCTGTTCGCGCTCATCGTGACCGCCACCCATGCCGGAGCCACGGTGACGACCCACTGCATCGATTTCGTCAATGAAGATGATACAGGGTGCCTGCTTTTTGGCCTGCTCGAACATGTCGCGCACACGGGAAGCACCGACACCCACGAACATCTCGACGAAGTCGGAGCCCGAGATGGTAAAGAAAGGCACCTTGGCCTCGCCGGCGATGGCCTTGGCGAGCAGCGTCTTACCGGTCCCCGGCGGCCCCACCATCAGCACGCCGCGCGGTATCTGGCCGCCCAGACGCTGGAACTTACTGGGGTCCTTGAGGAAGTCGACCAGTTCCTCGACTTCTTCCTTGGCTTCGTCGCAGCCGGCGACATCGGCAAAGGTGGTCTTGACCTGATCCTGGGTGAGCAGCTTGGCCTTGGACTTGCCGAAGCTCATCGGTCCGCCCTTGCCGGCACCACCGCCCTGCATCTGACGCATGAAGAACAGGAAGATCGCCAGGATGATCAGGATCGGGAAACTGGCGATCAGCAGCCGCGTCCACAGGCTCTGCTCCTCGGGCTTCTTGCCGATCACATTGACATCGTTGGCCAGCAGGTCATCCATCAGTTTGGGATCCTGGGCCGCCGGGCGAATGGTCTGGAACTGCGAGCCGTCCTGACGCTCACCGGAGATGGTGTAACCATCGATGGTGACCGTCCGGACCTGCCCGTCCTGGACCTGTTCGACGAACTGCGAATAGTTCATCGTCTGCGTCGTGTTATCGACGCTGAAGTTGTTGAACACCGTCAGCAGAACCGCTGCGATGACCAACCAAAGAATCAGGTTCTTCGCCATGTCGTTCAAGGCAATACCCTCATTGCATAATCTGACTGCCAAGCGTGCCCATGTTTGACACTACACCACGTGGGGGCGTTCAACCATGTTTGCAAGCTTAGCCCTTGAATCCTTCCGCGAGCAGATAGACTTCGCGGGAACGTGCGCGTGATGCCTCCGGCTTGCGTGTGACCACCCGAGTGAAGCTGCCGCGCAGCTCCTTGAGGAACTCATCGAAACCTTCGCCCTGAAACACCTTGGCCAGGAAGTGCCCGCCGGGCCTGAGCGTCTGCCGCGCCAGGTCGAGCGCCAACTCCACGAGATACATGGCCTGAGGCTGATCGATGGCCGCCATGCCACTCATGTTGGGCGCCATGTCCGAGATGATCAAATCCACGGGACGTTCGCCAAGTGCGCCGAGTATGGCGTTCAGCACGGCGTCTTCGGTAAAGTCGCCCTGGATGAAATCGACCCCGGCCAAGGCATCCATCTCGAGGATGTCCGAGGCGATAACCACGCCCGAGGGACCCACCTTGTCGGCAGCGATCTGACTCCAGCCGCCCGGCGCAGCCCCCAGGTCGATGACGGTCATGCCCGGCTTGAACAGCTTGTCCTTGGCGTCGATCTCGAGAAGCTTGTAGCTGGCCCGTGAGCGGTAGCCGTCCTGCCAAGAACGCTGGACATACTGATCGTCGAAATGTTCCTTGAGCCAGCCTGCGCTGCTCTTGCTGGAGGACGTTCGAGCCACGAATTCACCTGATACGTTCGGGACAGGTCCCGGACTGGAATGGCAATGGAAGGTACCCGGTACGCCATGGTCATGACTCTACGATAAAAGCGGCGCTTTGCATCAATCGACTTTCGCCGTACCATGGCGCGTTCAGCCGCTGCGGCGTTCGTATCATCGCGGCGTCCGCCGCCCAAGCAATGCACGCCAACCGGGAACAGCCACGATACCATGAGCTTGTCACAGGCACAAAAGAAAGCATTTCGCAGCATCGGCCATCACCTTAATCCGGTGGTCACGGTTTCGGAGAACGGCCTGTCGGAAGGCGTCATGGCCGAGCTCGACCGCGCACTGAGCGACCATGAACTGATCAAGATCAAGCTGGCCGTAGGCGACCGCGAGATTCGCCGCCAGGCCATCGACGAACTGGCCGCCGACGCGCGCGCCGAGGTCGTCCAGGTGATCGGCAAGATGGCGCTGCTCTACCGCCGCAATCCCAAGGCCAACCCCAAGCTGTCCAATGTCAAGCGCTTCGAGGCGCACCACGGGCGGCACTGACCCCCTGCAGAACTTCGCTGACGCGACCGGTCCATGATGCATACACGAAAGCCCGCAACATTTTGTCGCGGGCTTTCGTTACTTTACGGCCGGCTTGCGCTCAGAGATGCTCGACGTTCGAGATCTCGTACTCCACTTCACCGCCGGGGGTGCGCACCAGCGCCACATCCCCTTCCTCCTTGCCGATCAGCGCGCGGGCGATCGGTGAGGTCACCGAGATCTTGCCTGCCTTGATGTCGGCCTCGTCCTCGCCGACGATCTGATAACGCACTTCCTCGTCGTTATCCAGGTTGATCAGTTCGACCGTCACGCCGAAGATCACCTTGCCGGTCTTGGGCATCTTGGTGACATCGATCACCTGTGCCAAGGACAGCTTGGACTCGATCTCCTGGATACGCCCTTCGATGAATCCCTGCTGCTCGCGCGCCGCATGGTATTCGGCGTTCTCCTTGAGGTCGCCGTGCTCACGCGCTTCGGCGATGGCATTGATCACCCGAGGACGTTCCACTCCCTTGAGCTGGTTCAGCTCCTCACGCAGGCGCTGCTCGCCTACGACGGTCATCGGGACCTTGTTCATGTACTGGCTCCTGCATGCAATTCCTGAAGCCGCCGCACGGTAATCTCGTTGCCGTACTCGAGCGCCATACACACGGCGCGCGCACCCGCCAGTGTCGTGGCATAGGGCACCTTGTGAGCGAGTGCGGTGCGACGGATCACGGAAGAATCGTTGATCGCCTGGCGGCCTTCGGTGGTGTTGACGATATAGGCCACGTCGTCGTTCTTGATCATGTCGACGATATGCGGACGCCCCTCGAAGACCTTATTGACGGCCTTGACCGGCAAGCCGACCTCCTCGAGCGCCTGGGCAGTACCGCGGGTAGCGATCAGATCAAACCCTAATGCTAGCAAAGTTTGCGCGACCTCGATAACGCCGGCCTTGTCGGGATCACGGACCGACAGGAATGCCGTGCGCTCGCCCTCGAGCCTGGGAATCGCCTCGCCAGCGCCGAGCTGCGCCTTGTAGAACGCCTCGGCGAAGGTCGAGCCACTGCCCATCACCTCGCCGGTGGACTTCATTTCCGGCGACAGGATCGGGTCGACGCCCGGGAACTTGTTGAACGGGAACACCGCCTCCTTAACGCTGTAGTAACCCGGGATCACCTCGCTGGTGAAGCCCTGGCTTTCCAGGCCGCTGCCGGCCATGCAGCGAGCGGCGATCTGAGCCAGCGACGTGCCGATGCACTTGGACACGAACGGCACGGTGCGCGAGGCGCGCGGGTTGACCTCGATGACGTAGATTTCGCCATCCTGCCAGGCCAGCTGCACGTTCATCAGACCCACCACGTTGAGCTCCACTGCCATGCGCTTGACCTGATCGCGCATCTCGTCCTGGACGTCCTTGGGCAGCGAATACGGCGGCAGCGAACACGCCGAGTCGCCGGAGTGCACACCGGCCTGCTCGATGTGCTGCATGATACCGCCGATCACCACCTGCTGGCCGTCGGAGACGGCATCGATGTCGACCTCGACCGCAGCATTGAGGAAGTGATCGAGCAGCACCGGCGAGTCGTTGGAGACCTTGACCGCGTAAGTCATGTAGCGCTCCAGTTCATCGGCGCTGTAGACGATCTCCATGGCCCGTCCGCCGAGCACGTAGGAGGGACGCACCACCAGCGGGTAACCGATCGTCTCGGCCTTGACGAACGCATCCTCGAAACTGCGTGCCGTGGCGTTGGGCGGCTGCTTGAGGCCCAGCTTGTCGATCATCTGCTGGAAGCGCTCGCGGTCTTCGGCGCGGTCGATGGCGTCCGGCGTGGTACCGATGATCGGCACGCCGGCAGCCTCGAGCTCACGCGCCAGCTTGAGCGGCGTCTGGCCGCCGAACTGCACGATCACACCGACCGGCTTCTCCTTGTCGGCGATCTCCAGCACGTCCTCCAGGGTCACCGGCTCGAAGTAGAGACGGTCGGAGGTGTCGTAATCGGTGGAGACGGTCTCCGGGTTGCAGTTGACCATGATGGTCTCGTAGCCATCTTCGCGCATCGCCAGCGCGGCGTGCACGCAGCAGTAGTCGAACTCGATACCCTGACCGATACGGTTCGGCCCGCCGCCCAGCACCATGATCTTCTGGCGATCGCTGGGATTGGCCTCGCACTCCTCCTCGTAGGTGGAGTACATGTAGGCAGTATTCGAGGCGAACTCGGCCGCACAGGTATCGACACGCTTGTAGACCGGACGGATGCCCTGCTTCTGGCGCGCGCGACGGAACTCCTTCTCTGAGACGCCGAGCAGCTTGGCCAGACGCGCGTCACTGAAACCCTTGCGTTTCAGACGGAACAGGGTATTGGTATCCAGCTCGGCCAGCGAGCGCTTGGCCACGTCCTGCTCGGTGAGGATCAGGTCCTCGAGCTGGACCAGGAACCAGCGATCAATGTTGGTCAGCGTGAAGATCTCGTCGACACTCATGCCGGCACGCATGGCGTCGGCGACGAAAAAGATGCGGTCCGCCCCGGCGGCCTGCAGTTCGCCCTTGATCAGCGCCAGGTTCTCGTCGCTGAAATCCGTGATCTTGGGATCGAGACCGTCATTGCCGGTTTCCAGTCCGCGCAACGCTTTCTGCAGCGACTCCTGGAAGGTACGACCGATCGCCATCACCTCACCGACCGACTTCATCTGCGTGGTCAGGCGGTCGTTGGCCTGCGGGAACTTCTCGAAGGTAAAGCGCGGAATCTTGGTAACGACGTAATCAATGGACGGCTCGAAAGACGCCGGGGTCTTGCCGCCGGTGATGTCGTTCTGCAATTCGTCCAGGGTGTAACCCACGGCCAGCTTGGCGGCAATCTTGGCGATCGGGAAGCCGGTGGCCTTGGAGGCCAGTGCCGATGAGCGCGACACGCGCGGGTTCATCTCGATGACGACCATACGCCCAGTCTGCGGGTCGACACCGAACTGCACGTTGGAACCGCCGGTCTCGACGCCGATCTCGCGCAGCACCGCCAAGGAGGCGTCGCGCATGATCTGGTATTCCTTGTCAGTCAGCGTCTGTGCCGGGGCCACGGTGATGGAGTCGCCGGTGTGCACGCCCATGGGGTCGAAGTTCTCGATGGCGCAGACGATGATGCAGTTGTCGTTGCGATCGCGAACGACCTCCATCTCGTATTCCTTCCAACCCAGCAGCGACTCGTCGATCAGCAACTCATGGTTGTTGGAAAGTTCGAAACCGCGATGGCAGATCTCCTCGAACTCTTCCTTGTTGTAGGCCACGCCGCCACCGGAGCCGCCCATGGTATAGGACGGCCGGATGATGGTCGGGAAGCCCAGCTCGGCCTGGATTTCCCAGGCCTCTTCCATGGTGTGCGCAACCTTGGCCCGGGGGCACTCGAGGCCGATGTTCTTCATCGCCTTGTCGAACAGGTCGCGGTCTTCGGCCTTGTTGATAGCATCGGCATTGGCGCCGATCATTTCCACGCCGTACTTGGCCAGCACGCCGTGCTTGTCGAGATTCAGCGCACAGTTGAGCGCCGTCTGGCCGCCCATGGTGGGCAACAGCGCGTCGGGGCGCTCCTTCTCGATGATCTTCTCCACCGCCTGCCAGGTAATCGGCTCGATGTAGGTGGCATCGGCCATGACCGGATCGGTCATGATGGTGGCCGGGTTGGAGTTGACCAGGATGACCCGGTAACCCTCTTCACGCAGGGCCTTGCAGGCCTGGGCGCCGGAGTAGTCGAACTCGCACGCCTGGCCGATGACGATGGGGCCGGCGCCGATGATCAGGATGCTCTGGATGTCGGTACGTTTGGGCATGACGATTCCCGCGGCTAATTCGGTGAAAACAGGTCTGGATGACGGCGATGGAGGCTCAGCGGCGTTCCTGCATCATCCGCACGAAGCGATCGAACAGCGGCGACACGTCGCGCGGCCCGGGACTCGCCTCGGGATGGCCCTGGAAGCTGAATGCCGGACGATCGGTACGCTCGATGCCCTGCAGGGTGCCGTCGAACAGCGAGCGGTGCGTGGCGCGCAGCGTCGGCGGCAGGCTGGTCTCGTCGGCGGCGAAGCCGTGGTTCTGGCTGGTGATCATGACGTGACCGGTGTCCAGGTCCTGGACCGGGTGATTGGCACCATGGTGACCGTGGTTCATCTTCACCGTCCTGGCGCCGGAGGCCAGCGCCAGCAACTGGTGGCCCAGGCAGATACCGAACACGGGCAGATCGGTCTCAAGAATCTCGCGGATCGCCGTGATCGCGTAGTCGCAGGGCTCGGGGTCGCCCGGGCCGTTGGCCAGGAAAACGCCGTCGGGATTCATCGCCAGCACCTCGCTGGCCGAGGTCTGCGCCGGCACCACGGTCAGGCGGCAGCCGCGCTCGGCCAGCATGCGCAGGATGTTGTACTTGACCCCGTAGTCGTAGGCCACGACATGGTACGGGCGCTCGCTGGCGGCGGCATCGGCGTAGCCGGCACCCAGCGCCCACTCGCCCTGGCTCCACTCGTAGGTCGCCTTGCAGGAGACCTCCTTGGCCAAATCCATGCCCTTCAGGCCGGGGAAGTCACGCGCCACGGCCAGCGCGCGCTCGACGGCGTCCTCGCCTTCGGCGTCGGCACCGGCCAGGATCGCGCCATTCTGGGCGCCCTTGTCGCGCAGGATGCGCGTCAGACGGCGGGTATCGATATCGGCGATGCCCAGAATGTTCTGGCTCTTCAGGTAGGCATCGAGGGTCTGTTCGCTGCGGAAGTTGCTGGCCAGCAACGGCAGGTCGCGAATCACCAGGCCCGCCACGTAGATACGATCGGACTCCACGTCCTCGGCGTTCACGCCGGTGTTGCCGATGTGCGGGTAGGTCAGGGTGACGATCTGGCGTGCGTAGGAGGGATCTGTGAGGATTTCCTGATACCCGGTCATGGCCGTATTGAACACCACCTCACCGCTGGTCTGTCCATCGGCGCCGATGGCGCTGCCATGAAATACGCTGCCATCTTCCAAGGCCAGTATCGCGGGTCTGTTCAACGCAACGTCCTCCACTGCTTTTCTAAGACTGTATGCCGCCCCGCTTTCGCCGGGCTGCCTGAGGGGCCTTCCGCATGATGGACCTGACGAAACGCCGGATTCGTCATACGTACAGGTCGTAAAAAAGCGGGACGAAACCTGAGAAAAGACCGGTTTCATCCCGCTTGTTGTTCTGCTCGGCACATGAGGGCCTGCCTGCTGCCTTACCCCGGCCAAATTGGCTGGAGTTTACAGGATTCGTCGCGCCGCGACTACCCCTTGATGTCCAGCACGTCCTGCATGTCGTAGCGTCCGGGCGATCGTTCGGCCACCCAGCGCGCCGCGCGCACCGCGCCCTTGGCGAAGGTCATGCGACTCGAGGCCTTGTGGGTGATCTCGATGCGCTCACCCTCGGTGGCAAACATCACGGTGTGTTCGCCAACGATATCCCCGGCACGCACCGTGGCAAAGCCGATCTCATTGTCCGAACGCGGTCCGCACTGTCCTTCACGGGCGAACACGCCGTGCTCCTTGAGGGTACGACCCAGCGACTCGGCAACCACCTCGCCCATCTTCAGCGCCGTGCCGGAAGGCGCGTCGACCTTGTGGCGGTGATGCGCCTCGATCACCTCGATATCGTAGCCCTCGTCGCCCAGCGCCTTTGCCGCCGTCTGCAACAGCTTGAGCGTAAGATTCACGCCCACGCTCATGTTGGGCGCGAAGACCATCGGTACCTGGGCCTTGTAGTCATCCAGTTGAGCGAGCTCGTCGCCACTGAGCCCCGTGGTACCGATGACGATGCGCTTGCCATGCTCGGCACAGAACGCCAGGTTGGCCAGGGTGACCTGCGGCGCGGTGAAGTCGATCAACACGTCAAAATTGTCGACCACGGCTTCCAGCGAGTCGCTGGCCGCCACGCCCAGCTTGCCGAGTCCGGCCAGCTCACCGACATCGGCGCCCGCCAGCGAACTGCCGGGCTCGACGATCCCGGCCGCCAGCCTGGCCTGGGCATCCTGCTCGACGGCTGCGACCAGCGTGCGGCCCATGCGGCCGGCAACACCGACGATGGCAATGCGAGGGGAAGTGGGGCTCATGCGGACTCCTGCGCCTTGTTCTGATGAATCGGGCAAGTATACCAACGTGGAGCCTGGGCGTCTGTCATGCAGACGCTGCCCCGATGACGTAGGCTCGAAGGGACCCAACGACCGAGGAGACGCCATGCGACGCCAGGGCTTGTTGCTGCCGATGATTCTGCTCCTGTTGCTGGCGGGCTGCGCACGCGATACCCACCGCACCCGCCTGGTCACGCCCAATGTCGATACGCAGCCGGCCGGTATCAACTGGTGCGGCACCCTCGAGCTGCCGGGGCGCTGGCAGGACGACACGCCGACGGGCGGCCTTTCCGACCTGGCCTGGGATGCCGACGAGCAGTTGCTCTACCTGATCTCGGATCGCGGCTGGCTGCATCGCACTCGCCCCGTCTTCGAAGGCAACGAGCTGGCCGGCCTGGAGCCGCTCAAGACCTATGTGCTGCGCGACGCCGAGGGGCACGCGCTTGGCGAGAAAGCGGCCGATGCCGAAGCGCTGATCGTCCAACGGGGCAATAACGGCGTACGAGGCGATTCCGCCCTGCTGATCGGCTTCGAACGCGATCATCGCCTGCAACGCTTCTACCCCAACGGCACCCCGGCAGGCCAGCCGCTCTACTTCCGCGGGCTGCGCGGTGCCGAGGATAACCGTGGCGCCGAGGCACTCGGCAGGCATCCGGTACATGGCGTGATCGTCGGTCTGGAAAGCCCGCCTTCCGGCATGCCGGAAAAGACCACCCGCCTGTTCGCGATGGACACCGGCCAGGAATGGACCTATCCCCTGGCAGAGGCCTCGGGCAGCGCACTGACCGCCCTGGAAACGCATGGCGATGGCCTGCTGGCGCTGGAGCGCGCCTTTGCACCCCCGTCCCCACTGGTCATCAGTCTGCGCGAAGTCCAGCTGAACGACGACGGCACGGCCTCGGCGCACACGCTTGTTCGGCTGTCCACCGGCGAGGGCTGGCGGCTGGATAACTTCGAGGGGCTGACACGGCTTGGCGACAACCGCTACCTGATGGTCAGCGACGACAATTTCAGCCTGATTCAGGAAACCCTACTGAGCTGCTTCGAACTGCCGCCTTTCCTTGAAAACAAGAATAATCCGCATTAATCTCCCGACATTTCTTGCCAGCCGATATGACCATGCAATGCCGCCAACGCGAATGCATCTGCGGGCCCAGGCTGGCTGACGGCGCGCTCCCGGCCCTTCACCTCACGCATTGCAGGTAATACAGCAAACATGGCCCATAAACTGTTCAGCATCGTCAGTGGCTCACTTCTTGCTCTGGTCTGCGCGAGCGCACCGGCCAAGGAACTCACCGTGACCGACATCGCCGGCCGGGAGGTCACCGTCGATGCCCCGGTGGATCGCATCATCCTTGGCGAGGGGCGGCAGATCTACCTTCTCAGCGTGCTCGAGCCGGAAGATCCCTTTGCACGCGTCGTGGGCTGGCGCGAGGACTTTTCACAAGCCGATCCGGACAATTATGCGCAGTATGCCGACCAGTTTCCGTCATTGAAGACACTGCCCACGTTCGGTGGTTTCAAGGATGGCACGTTCGACGTGGAACAGGCCGCGGCGCTCCAGCCCGATGTGGTCTTCATGAACATCGAGGCCAAGGCGGCCACCGAGGAAGCCAGCTATGACGACAAGCTGGCCAAGCTGGGGATCCCCATCGTCTATGTCGACTTCCGCGAAGACCCGCTCCAGCACACCACGCCGTCAATGCGGCTCATGGGCCAACTCCTGGGTGAGGAAGAAAGGGCCGAGGCCTTCATCGATTTTTCCGAAGCTCAGATGAAGCGCGTCACGGACGTCATCGACAATACGAATCCCGACCGCCCCGACGTGTTCGTGGACCGGGCCGGCGGTTACTCGGAAGATTGTTGCATGAGCTTCGGTGATGGCAATTTCGGCGAGTACGTCGAGCTTGCCGGTGGCAACAACATTGCCGCCGATATCATTCCCGCCACGTTCGGCACGCTGAGCCCCGAGCAGATCATTTCCGCCAACCCCGACCATGTGGTAGTGACCGGCGGCCACTGGGACGCCTATGTCCCCGGCGGCGCCTGGGTCGGTGTCGGCCCGGGAGCCGATCCGGAGGCAGCCCGCGCCAAGCTCGACGCCCTGACGGAACGCACTGCCATGACCGGTATCAAGGCCGTTGAGAACGACAACTTCCACGCCATTTGGCACCAGTTCTACAACAGCCCCTACTATTTCGTGGCCGTACAGCAACTGGCCAAGTGGTTCCACCCCGAGCTCTTCGGTGACCTCGACCCCGAGGCCACGATGAAGGAACTGCACGAGCGCTTCTTGCCCGTCGACTACCAGCCCGGCTACTGGGTCTCGCTCGATGAGCAGTGAAGCCTCCGTTCACCCCGGCCTGCTCGGCGGGCGCGCCTACTACCGCGCCCTGGTCTTGCGCCGTCAGTTGATTCTTGCCGGCCTGACGCTGGCGCTTTTCCTGAGCCTGTGCACCGACCTGGCGCTAGGCCCTGCCCGCTATGGCCTCGAGGAAGTCGTCGCGGCGCTCTTCATGCCTGACGCCGTCAGCGAGCAGGTCCGCGTCATCCTCTGGGATATCCGCATGCCCGTGGCGCTGATGGCGCTCGTGGTCGGCGCCAGCCTGTCGATCGCCGGTGCACAGATGCAGACCATCCTCAGCAATCCGCTGGCCAGCCCCTTCACGCTGGGCATCTCGGCAGGCGCCAGCTTCGGCGCCGCGCTGGGATTAGCCTTCGGCGTGATCTTCATTCCTGCCGCCGTCGATTACGTGATTCCCATCAATGCGTTTTTGATGGCCATGCTGACGTCGCTGTTCATCTATGCATTGAGTCTCAGGCGCGGGGTGACGATCGAGACGATCGTGCTGCTGGGGATCGCCATGGTCTTCATCTTCAACGCGCTGATGGGACTGATTCAGTTCTTCGCCAGCCAGCAGGCCGTGGCAGCCGTGGTCTTCTGGACCATGGGCAGCCTGACCAAGGCGACATGGCCCAAGTTCTGGGTCACGTTCGGTATCCTGCTGGCCGTGATTCCACTGCTGGTGCGTCATGGCTGGGCGCTGACTGCCATGCGCCTGGGCGACACCAAGGCGGCCTCCATGGGCGTCAACCCCCGCAGGATACGCCTCGAGGTCCTGGCGCTCGTGTCATTGCTCGCCGCCATCGCCGTTGCCTTCGTGGGTACCATCGGGTTCATCGGACTGGTGGGGCCGCACATCGCGCGCCTCCTGCTCGGGGAAGATCAGCGCTTCTTCCTGCCCGGCTCGGCGATCTGCGGGGCGCTGTTGCTGTCCATCGGCTCGGTCCTGTCGAAGGTCATCATTCCCGGCACGGTCATCCCGATCGGGATCATCACCTCACTGGTGGGCATTCCGTTTTTCCTCTTTCTCGTCCTCAGTCACCGGAAATCCGCATGGTAACGCTTCAGCTCGACCGCGTATCGGCGAGTTACGGTCGCCAGGAAATACTCTCCGAGGTGTCCACGCCCGAGTTCCAGGGCGGTCAGGTCGTGGCGCTGCTGGGCCCCAACGCTGCCGGTAAATCGACCCTGTTCCGTCGTATCTTCGGCATGCTCAAGGGCGGCGGCCATGTCAGGATCACCGGCGCACGCACGGCGACTCCGGTGGCCTACATGCCGCAGGACACCGGCGCCAGTGCCGTGCTCAGCGTCTACGAGGCGGTGCTGCTGGCGCGCATGCAGGGGCGCGGGATGAAGGTACAGAACGAGGACCTGGCCCATGTCGACCGGGCCCTCGAGGAACTGGGGATCGCCGCCCTCGGCGAACGCGACATCGGCAACCTCAGTGGCGGCCAGCGGCAATTGCTGAGCGCCGCCCAGGCCTTGGTGCAGGAGCCCGAAATCCTGCTGCTCGACGAGCCCACCTCCGCACTCGATCTCAATCGCCAGCTCGGCCTGCTGACGATCCTGCGCCGTCTGGCAGAGGAACGGCAGATGCTGATCATGGCCGCCCTGCACGACCTTGGCCATGCCCTGCGCTTCACCGATCAGGCCATGGTCCTCGAGCGCGGCCGGCTCATCACCTGCGGCCCCACCGATCAGGTGGTGACTCCCGATCTCCTGCGGCGTGTCTATCAGGTCGAGGCCCGCATCGAGCCCTGTTCTCGCGGCCTGCCCCAACTCATTGTCGAAGGGGCCGTCTGAAGCGGCGCCCCTCCAGCGCCGCCAGGCCCGCCCCGCCAAGCACCAAGGGCAGTGCTACCAGAAAGCCATGGGACGGTGCCAGTCCAAAGATCATCAGGTCGGCCAGCACCGGCCAGATCAGCGCCACGTACTCGAAAGGCGCCAGGCGCGAAACCTCGGCGTAGCGCAGCGCCAGCGTCATGCAGATGTGCGCTGCCCCGCCGAACAACCCCGCCAGCACCAGCAGTGCCAGCGTCTCGCCGGACACGGCCACCCAGCCCAGCGGCAAGGTGGCCAGTCCGGCCAGCGCCGTGACCAGCACGAAGTAGAAAGCGATGGAGGCCGCCGTCTCGGTGCGTGAGATGCGCCGTACCGTCACCAGCGCTCCCGCTGTCAGTAGCGCGGCCAGCACACCCAGCCCGTAGCCCAGCACGCGCCCCTGATCCTGATTGTCGCCCAGGTCCGGCGCCACCAAGGCCACCACGCCCGCCAGCACCAAGGCGAACGCCACCGCCCGATGCCGGGTGAAGCGCTCGCCGAGCAGCACCACGCCACCCACGGCCATGGCCACCGGAGACAACTGCGCCAACAGCGTCGCTTCAGCCACCGGTAGCCGCGCCACCGCAGCGAAGGAGGCGAACATCGCCGCCGCCCCCAGCCCCGAGCGCACCAGATGCCCCAACGGCCGGCGCGTGGCCAGGGCCCTAGGGAACTCCCGCCGCCAGGCCATGAAGATCACGATGGGCAGCAGCGCGAAGGCCGAGCGGAAAAACACGGTCTGCCCCAGCGGCACCTCTGTACTCACCGCCTTCACGCATACCATCATCCCCGTGAACAGGATGCCCGACAGCAGCCGGAGCAGGATACCGGCCAATGGCCGATCCGTGACGTTGTCCATGTAGATCCTTGGTTGCTTTATGCGAACATGACGAGCATCTGGCGCTGCCGCGAGCCTTGGCATTGGAAATCGGCCGGACATGATACACCGCTGACGTGAAGGATTTCCGTATCCTGCGCCCCGTTAACACGACGCTTAGCCTGCCGCCGGACACGACAAGGCCCCGCCTCCCTGGGGAGCGCGGGGCCTCGGCCACTCCGCCGAAGATGCAGCCTTACGGCTTCATGTCCTCGAAGAACTTCTTCACGCCGTCGAACCAGCCATCCTTCTTGGGCGAGTGGGTATTGCTGTTGCCCAAGCTGTCCTGGAACTGGCGCAGCAGGTCTTTCTGGTGCTCGGTCAGGTTGACCGGGGTTTCCAGCACGACCTTGCACAGCAGGTCGCCTGGCGGGCCGCCGCGCACCGGCTTGACACCCTTGCCGCGCAGGCGGAACAGCTTGCCGGTCTGGGTCTCGGGCGGAATCTTGAGTTTCACCCGGCCTTCCAGCGTCGGCACTTCCAGCTCGCCGCCCAGGGCCGCATCGATGAAGTTGATCGGCACTTCGCAGTGCAGATGGCGGCCGTCGCGCTCGAAGATCGGGTGCGACTTGATGGCCACCTGAACGTAGAGATCGCCCGGTGGTCCGCCGTTGGCGCCCGCTTCGCCCTCGTTGTTGAGGCGGATGCGATCGCCGGTATCTACGCCAGCGGGAATCTTCACCGACAGGGTCCGAGTCTCCCGTACGCGCCCCTCGCCACGACATTCGCGGCACGGCACCTTGATGACCTCGCCGCGACCGTGACAGGTCGGGCAAGTCTGCTGCACGGCGAAAAAGCCCTGCTGCATGCGCACCTGGCCCATGCCATGACAGGTCGGGCAAGTTTCCTTGCTGGAACCGGGCTCAGCGCCGTTGCCATCGCAATGGCCGCATTCCACATGGCGTGGTACACGGATGTCGACGGTAGTGCCGGTGACTGCATCCTCAAGATCGAGCTCGAGGTTGTAGCGCAGGTCGGCACCGCGCTGTGGCGCATTGGGGTTGCGCCGGGCACCGCCGCCGCCACCGAAGATGTCGCCGAAGACATCGCCGAAGATGTCGCTGAAGCCACCGGCCCCGGCACCGCCGAAGCCGCCGCCTCCGAAGCCGCCGGCCTGTCCGTCGACACCGGCATGGCCGAACTGGTCGTAGGCAGCGCGCTTCTCGCTGTCGGTGAGGACTTCATACGCTTCGGACACCTCGCGGAACTTCTCCGCCGAGGTGTCGTCGTCCGGATTGCGGTCCGGATGGTATTTCTGGGCCAGGCGCCGGTAGGCCTTCTTGATCTCTTTCTGGTCGGCACTGCGCTCGACGCCCAGTACCTCGTAGTAGTCACGCTTGGACATGGATCTGTCCGCCTCCGTGTCGGGTCCACGGAAACAGCGACGCGGGAGTCGTTTGCCCCCGCGCCGCCGTTACCGTGTCAGACGTTGTGGTTACTGCTTTTTCTGGTCGTCGTTGACTTCTTCATACTCGGCGTCGACCACATCGTCTTCCTGCTTGGCGCCGTCGGCCTGGGCACCGCCCTGGGCTCCACCCTGAGCGGATTCGGACTGCTCGGCGTACATCTTCTGCGCCAGGCTACCGGAGGCTTCGGTCAGGGCGTCCAGCTTGGCCTGGATGGCCTCCTGGTCGTCGCCCTGGAGCGCTTCCTCGAGCTCCTTGATGGCGCTTTCGATCTTTTCCTTGTCCTCGGCGCTGGCCTTGTCGCCCGCCTCGTCGAGGGTCTTGCGCGCGGCGTGGATCATGCCGTCGGCCTGGTTGCGCAGCTGCACCATTTCCTCGAACTTCTGGTCCTCGGCGGCGTGCGCCTCGGCATCGCGAACCATCTGCTCGATCTCGTCGTCGGAGAGACCGCTGGAGGCCTTGATGACGATCGACTGTTCCTTGCCGGTTGCCTTGTCCTTGGCGGACACGTTGAGGATACCGTTGGCATCGAGGTCGAACGCCACCTCGATCTGCGGCACGCCACGCGGCGCCGGCGGAATGTCGGCCAGGTCGAAGCGACCCAGCGACTTGTTGCCGCTCGACTGCTTGCGCTCACCCTGCAGGACATGGATGGTCACGGCCGTCTGGTTGTCATCCGCGGTCGAGAAGGTCTGGGTCTTCTTGGTCGGGATGGTGGTGTTCTTCTCGATCAGCGGGGTCATCACGCCACCCAGCGTTTCGATACCCAGCGTCAGCGGAGTCACGTCGAGCAGCAGCACGTCCTTGACGTCACCGCCCAGCACGCCGCCCTGGATCGCCGCACCGATGGCCACGGCCTCGTCCGGGTTGACGTCCTTGCGTGCATCCTTGCCGAAGAATTCGGCCACCTTGGATTGCACCAGCGGCATGCGGGTCTGACCACCGACCAGAATGACGTCGTCGATCTCGGCATTGGAGAGACCGGCATCGGCCAGGGCGGTCTTGCACGGTCCCAGCGACTGCTTGACCAGATCCTCGACCAGCGACTCGAGCTTGGCGCGGGTGATCTTGACGTTCAGGTGCTTGGGACCGGTGTTGTCGGCCGTGATGTACGGCAGGTTGACCTCGGTCTGCTGCGCGCTGGACAGCTCGATCTTGGCCTTCTCGGCAGCTTCCTTGAGGCGCTGCATGGCCAGGTTGTCGCCAGACAGGTCGATACCGCTGTCGGCCTTGAATTGATCGACCAGGTAGTTGATCAGCTTGAGGTCGAAGTCTTCACCGCCCAGGAAGGTGTCGCCGTTGGTGGCCAGCACCTCGAACTGGGTCTCGCCGTCGACGTCGGCCACTTCGATGATCGAGATATCGAAGGTACCGCCACCCAGGTCGTATACGGCGATAGTCTTGTCGCCACGCGCCTTGTCCATGCCGTAGGCCAGCGCAGCCGCAGTCGGCTCGTTGATGATGCGCTTGACCTCGAGACCGGCAATGCGACCGGCATCCTTGGTGGCCTGGCGCTGCGAGTCGTTGAAGTAAGCCGGCACGGTGATGACCGCCTCGGTGACGGTTTCACCCAGGTAGTCTTCGGCCGTCTTCTTCATTTTCTTCAGCACTTCGGCGCTGACCTGCGGCGGTGCCAGCTTCTTGCCCTTGACCTCGACCCAGGCGTCACCGTTGTCGGCTTCCGCGATCTTGTAGGGCACCATCTTGATGTCCTTCTGCACCACGTCGTCCTTGAAGCGACGACCGATCAGGCGCTTGATCGCGTAAAGGGTGTTGCTCGGGTTGGTCACCGCCTGGCGCTTGGCCGCCTGGCCGACCAGCGTCTCACCGTCGTCGGTGTAGGCGATGATCGACGGCGTGGTGCGTGCGCCTTCGGCGTTCTCGATGACTTTAGGCTTGTCGCCGTCGAGCACGGCGACACAGGAGTTGGTTGTCCCCAGATCAATACCGATGATGCGTCCCATAATCACCTCGAAGATTCGTTGCTTGCCTGTTCATTGCGGCTTTCGCCGCGTCTTTGTCGTCTATGTGGGGACTCGACCGAACCTTTCAAGGGCTGAAGGGCCGCTCCCCTGACAATTGACTATTTCGCCGCCTGGCTGACCACCACCATGGCCGGACGAACGAGACGGCCATTGAGCAGGTAGCCCTTCTGCATCACGTCCATGACGGTGTTGGGCTCCAGGTCCGGGTTGGGCACCATGGCCATGGCTTCGTGATACTGCGGGTCGAAAGGCTCGCCTTGTGGCTCAACGGGCTCGACACCGAACTTGGCCAGGGTGTCGAGTTGCAGCTTCAGCGTCATCGACACACCTTCGCGATGCGCCTCGCTGGCATCCTCGCCCATCGACTCGAGCGCCTTCTCCAGGCTGTCGACCACGGGCAGCAGTTCCTTGACGAACTTCTCGAGGGCGAACTTGCGCGCCTTCTCTACGTCTTGCTCAGAGCGGCGACGCACGTTCTGCGCCTCGGCCGCAGCGCGCAGCGCCTGATCCTTCGCCTCGCCGAGGGCCTGCTCGAGCTCATCGACCTTGGCCGCCAGGATTTCGGCTTCAGGATCGGCCGGCGTATCGGTGCCGTCCGCCTTCTCGTCGGCCATGGCCTGCTGATCGGTGGCACCGGTCTCGTCGAGTTGGCCTTCAAGGGGCTCGGCTTGGGGCTCGGCGTCCTGCTCGCTGCGCTCGAGCTCCTCGTCCATACGCGTCTGTGGATCTTTGGCCATGTCGCTCTCCTGAAAAACGTCAAACGGCACTCGGGCCGCATTGATTGGCGGTTTGCCCCTATATGGGGTTAGCGCCGGCGAACTCAAGGGGCAGACACGGATACGACACAAGGGTGATTGAAGCCCAGGCATGGACTACTGTATAAACGCACAGACAGCGAAACCTGACGCCCAGGAACCAAGACGCGCCCGGAGGTGGCCATGCTGGTACAGCTTGCGATTCGCGATTTTGCCATCGTCGACCGACTCGATCTCGACCTGCATGGCGGCATGACTGCCATCACCGGGGAAACAGGTGCCGGCAAGTCGATCCTGCTCGATGCCCTGGGCCTGTGCCTGGGGGAACGTGCCGATGCCGGCAGCGTACGCCACGGCACCAAGCGTGCCGATATCACGGCCCGCTTCGACATTTCCGGCCTGCCTGCCGCACAGGGCTGGCTCGATGCCCGCGAACTGCCCAGCGACGATTGCCTGCTGCGCCGCGTGATTACCGTCAGCGGCCGCTCCAAGGCATGGATCAATGGCCAGCCATGCACGGTGGGCGATCTCAAGGAGCTTGGCGAGCACCTCATCGAGATTCATGGCCAGCATGCCCACCAGGCGCTGCTGCGCGAAGAGACTCACCTGCGCCTGCTCGACGATTTTGCGGGACAGACCCGTGCCGTTGCCGAGCTGGGCGAGCTGTACCGGCACTGGCAGGGGTTACGCCGCAAGCTGAAGAAACTCTCCGATACCAGCGACGAGATACAAGCCCGCCGCCAGTTGCTGCGCTATCAGGTCGAGGAGCTGGACCAGCTTGCACTCGGCGAAGGTGAGCTCGAAGCCTTGGAGCAGGAGCAGGAGGAGCTCGCCCATGCCGAAGAAACCTTGCGCGAGGCGCAATTCGCCGCCGACTGCTGCGATCATGACGAAGGCGGGGCACTGAATTTGCTGCACCAGGCCCTGGCCCGGCTCGGCAACCTGCCCGGCGCCAGTCGTGGCCCGCTCGCCGAAGCCTGTACCATGCTGGGCGATGCACGTATCCAGATTGAGGAAGCCGCCCGCGAGCTCCACCATTTCGTCGACGGCACCGAGCTCGATCCCGCGCGGCTGGCCAGTGTCGAAGAGCGCCTCGGCGAAGTGCACCGCATCGCTCGCAAGCATCATGTCATGCCCGAGGAACTGGTCGAGCTGCATGGCAAGCTGCGCACGGAGCTCGACTCGCTGGAAGGGGGCGACCAGGACCTCGAGACGCTGACAGCCGAAGTCAAGACGGTACGCGACGATTACCGCGCCCTTGCTCGCACCGTCGGCGAGGCTCGCCGCCAGGCGGCGACTGCCTTCGCCAAGGAAGTCCAGGACCAGCTCGGCTTCCTGGCCATGGGCAAGGCCAGTTTCGAGATCGAGGTCGTGGCCCGGGAGACGCCCCAGCCGGACGGTATGGACATGGCGCGCTTCTTGATCAGCGCCAACCCGGGTCAGCCGGCGCGCCCCTTGGCCAAGGTCGCCTCGGGCGGGGAGCTGTCACGCATCAGCCTGGCGATCCAGGTCGTGGCGGCCAGTCACAGCACGATTCCCAGTCTGGTCTTCGATGAGGTCGACGTCGGCATTTCCGGCGCCACGGCCGAGATCGTCGGGCAACTGCTGAGGCGCCTGGGCCAGTCAGGTCAGGTGCTGACCGTGACCCACCTGCCGCAGGTTGCCGCCCAGGCCCACCAGCATCTCCACATCGAGAAACAGGCCAAGGAGGACGTGACGCTCACCCACATGGCCCTGCTCGACGAGGCCGGCCGCGTTCGCGAGCTCGCCCGCATGCTGGGTGGCGTTCACCTGTCGGACCGTACCCTGGCCCATGCTCGTGAGATGCTGGATGCCAGCCAGTATCAGCACCATTGATGACCGGCACCCTTCAAGCCACAAAAAAAGCCACGGCAACCGCCGTGGCTTTTTCATTGAAATTCGCACGCTTCGTTCAGCGGCGATGGCCTCCGCCGCCACCTTCCTGACGGCGCGTGGCATTCGAGCCCTTGGGGCGCACGTAGAGTACCAAGGCATGATCGACCAGCTCGAAGCCGCGCTCTTCGGCAAGTTCGCGCTGGCGACGCTCGATCTCGGCATCATAGAACTCGACGACCTCGCCAGTCTCCAGGCACAGCATGTGGTCGTGGTGCTCTTCCTGGGACATCTCGAACACGGCATGGCCGCCATCGAAATTGTGGCGCACCACCAAGCCTGCGGATTCGAACTGGGTCAATACGCGATACACTGTTGCCAGGCCAACGTCTTCACCCGCGTCGAGAAGTGCCTTGTAGACATCCTCGGCACTCATGTGAAGATCTTCTTCGCGAGTCGCCTCCAGGATCTGCAGTATCTTGACTCGGGGCAAGGTGACCTTTAGACCTGCCTTGCGTAATTCCTGGTTTCTATCGGCCATGGTTGCTCTTCGCAGTAACTTATTGACTCGAGTATAATCGACCAATTGCAAACGATAGTGAAAGATAGGGGCAAATGCAAAATCTGATTAAAACAGTCACTTTTACACTCGTCCTCACGATGGTGAGCGGATGCAGCTACTTCGGTGTCTACAAGCGTGACCTGCCCCAGGGCAATCTGGTGACGCAAGACATGGTCAGCCAACTGCAGCCGGGCATGAGCCGTGAGCAAGTTCAGTACGTGATGGGAAGCCCGCTGTTGCCGGCCCCCTTCGACGCCAACCAGTGGGATTATGTCTATCGCCTCGACGAGGCATACGGCGACGTCAAGCAACGCCGCGTGACACTGACTTTCGATGGCAACCAACTGGTGGACATCGAAACCTACGGTGACATGCAGGCCGACATGAACCTCTCGACGGACACCGATATCGGCCCGGCCATGGATGAAGGCGGCCCGGCTACCCCGGCCATGCCGCAGAGCGTCCCCACCACGGGCGAGGATCCACTCTGACGCGCGGTTGCGAATAGCCTTTAGCGGGAAGTGTCGGCGGCGCGCTTGGCGCGCGCCTGCTTGGGGTCGATGAGCAGTGGCCGGTAGATTTCGACGCGATCGCCGGCTTGCAGTTCGTGTCGTTCGGGATCACGCAGGCGCTTGCCGAAGATGCCGAGCGGCGCCTGTGTAAAGGTAGTTTCGGGCACGTCGGGAAAGTAGCGAGCCATATCGGCGAGTCGCACGGCGTCACGCGCCGTGGTGCCGGGTTTCACCGCCACGGTAACGATCTTCTGGCGATCCGGCAGGGCATAGGCCACCTCGACGGTCACGGTCGCCGCAGGCTTTGCCTCGCCTGTTACGTTGGGTTCAGCGGCCATAGACCTCATCGGCCCGCTGAGTGAAGGCATCGACCAATTGGCCTGCTACCTGGCTGAACAGCTTACCGAAGGCCATCCCCAGCAGGCGGTTGGAAAACTCGAAGTTCATCTCCAGGCTGACCTTGCAGGCGTGTTCGCCCATCGGCGTGAACAGCCACTGCCCATTCAGACGCTTGAATGGCCCCTGCACCAGAGACAGCTCGATCCGGTCCGGCTCGTACAGGTCGTTGCGTGTCGTGAAGCTTTGCTCGACGCCGGCCTTGGCGAGCGTCAGCTCCCCTATCAGGTGGACCCGGTCCCGCTCGAGGAGCCGGGCTCGCCGACAGCCGGGAAGAAATTCCGGGTAACTTTCGAAATCATTGACCAGGTCGAACATGGCTTGGGCGGAATGCCGCACCAGGGCGGACCGATTGACCGTTGGCATGCACCTCTCCGCTGTCTTCAATGAACCGGGCCCGCCAGCGTATCGGCCCGGCGCAACCTGCGCACTATGGTAGACGCACCGTTAAGCGTATCATGGCAAAATTCGACGCCAAGGCCTTGAAGGATATCATGCCTCACCTCATATCGTAGGCCTGGCGGACATTGGCACAACGAGACACGAGGACTCATGGCCAAGAAAAAAGCCAAGATGGGCGATAACGTCATCGCTCTCAACAAGAAGGCACGCTTCGAATACCACATCGATGAAACCTTCGAGGCCGGATTGGCCCTGGCCGGATGGGAAGTGAAGAGCATGCGCGCCGGCAAGGCCCAGCTCACCGATACCTATATCCTGGTCAAGAATGGCGAGGCCTGGTTGCTGGGTAGCCACATCACTCCCCTCAACACGGCCAGCACGCACGTCGTGGCCGACCCGACACGGACTCGCAAGCTGCTGTTGCATCGCAAGGAAATCGCCAAGATCTTCTCGCGGACCCAGGACAAGGGACACACCTGCGTCCCGCTCAAGCTGTACTGGAAGAAGAACCTGATCAAGTGCGAGCTGGCGTTGGTGACCGGCAAGAAGCAGCATGACAAGCGGGCTACCGAGAAGGAGCGCGACTGGAATCGCCAGAAGGCACGTATCATGCGTGAAAACAAGTAAGAGTCGGGCTTGAACTTGCGATACCCCGGCCCCACCTGATAACATATACAGGTTCCAACGGGGGCGACATGGCTTCGACGCCGGTGACAACCTCCTAGGTGCATGCCGAGAGCGTGGTGTATCTCGTAAATCCAACATCACATTTAAATAGTCGCAAACGACGAAAACTACGCTCAGGGCGCTCTGGCAGCTTAAAAACTGCTGGTAGTTAGCCTGGCCCCAAAGCGATGTGCCTATCCATCGTGGAGGGGAGACGAGCTAAAGCTGATAGGATCGCGGTTGACGGCGCCTTCCCGTTAACCGTTAACACTTAGAAGGATCGCGGTATGGAATCCTGCCCGTCGGAGTTCATGCCGCTAAATCAGAAGACGGACCTAAGCATGTAGAGCCGAAGAGCGAGTACCGGCGGACGCGGGTTCAATTCCCGCCGCCTCCACCAAACATGATTGCGAATCAAGCACCTGCGGGTGCTTTTTTCGTTTCTGGCCGTTAGTTAACCTGCCCGAGCTACACTCCACAACGCAGCAAGTTGCCCCAGACGACTTCCGGCAAGCCGAAGCATCCGCCCTGTCACTCATGTCGATGGGCGCGCCAAGCTGTAGGCGATGTGCCAACGATGCGCTTGAATGCACGGCTGAAAGCTGCCTCCGAGTCGTAGCCGACCTCCCGGGCAACGGTATAGACCTTGTCCACGCCCTCTAACAGTTGTTGCGCAGCGATCTGCATGCGCCACCGTGTTAGATACTCTTTGGGGGGGAGCCCCACCTCATGCATGAAGCGCTCGGCAAGCACGGAGCGTGAGGTCCCGACCTCCCGCGCAAGGTGTCCGAGCGTCCAAGACGCAGCAGGATGTCGATGCAGAACTTGCAGCGCACGGCCCACTACCGGGTCCTGCAAGGCGGCCAGCCACCCTCGCTTTCCCGCAGTGTCCAGGGCCAGATAGCGGCGGATGATTTCCACGAACAACAGTTCACTGAGCCGTAGAAGCACGCAAAAGCCTCCCTCCTGTTTGTAGCGAGACTCTCTCACAGCGAAATCCACCATATGCCGAACGGTATCTTCATGGCCGGCCTCGACAGCCGGCACACGAACCATGCTCGGCAGTGCGCCGAATATCGGATTGAACGGGCGCGTCGCGCAGCCGAGAAAGCCACAGATGATTCTGTTTCGCCGTACACCGTCGCCCTCCGCGACCACGGAGGGAAGCTCACCTGCCGCCATCTGGCGAAAGAAAGCAAGAGACGACTCGTACGCATAATGGTCAGGATGTGTCGGCACGCTGGACATGACGTACTTCTCGCCGTGAGGAATCACGAGGATATCTCCTGTCTCCAGCCACATAGGTTCCTGATCAGCGACCGATACCCAACACGTCCCCTCGACCAGGATGTGATAGGACACGATTAGATCGGCGGCAGGCATGATGACCCGACGAAGTCCTGCGCTATCGGAAACCGCTGTCACGAACGGCCATGACGGCTCCCAGACAAAGAACAAGGCGCCCTGCAACCGGACATGCTCCAGTGCATCGGATAACGGGTCATCTCTGCAACCCGCCGCTGGCCATAAAGTCTCGGACGTCGAGACGGGCGATCCGGACCCTTGATCATGGCGACGGTTCATCGTGCCCTCCTAGACTCCCCTCATGGCCGTCGGCGTTCGGTGTACTTGTCCGGCCTGGTCTCTTTGCAGCCCCGCCGGATAACAGGAGCGACAGAGCGTGGAAAGCCCAGCCCGCCATGCTCCACAGCATGTGAAACGAATAGTCGTGGTCATTACCGCTTTCAATATGTTCTCTCGACGCAAAGGGAGACCAGACAATGTCAGCATTACATGAACACTCACTCTCCCCCGCCGAGATCTACGAGGAGGCTTTCGTCCCCGCACTGTTTCAGCAGTGGGGAGACGTGATGACAGAGGCCGCCTCGGTAGGCTTCGGACACCGGGTTCTGGACGTTGCCTGCGGGACCGGAGTTGCCGCCTGCGCAGCGGCTGAACGTGCCGGGGCGCAAGGTAGCGTGGTGGGGCTCGACCCCAATTCCGACATGCTAGCCGTGGCGGCGTTCAAGCATCCTCTTGTCGAATGGCGGGAGGGTCGAGGTGAGGCGCTCCCCTTTCCCGATGCCAGCTTCGACCGTGTGGTTAGTCAATTCGGCCTGATGTTCTTCGATGACCCTGCCGCAGGCCTTCGGGAAATGATGCGTGTACTGCGCACGGGAGGAAAGCTGGCCGTTGCCGTTTGCGATGCGTTGGACCACTCGCCTGGCTACGCTGTGCTCGTGGAATTGCTGCATCGCCTATTCGGCCCCCCGGTCGCCGACGCCTTTCGCGCCCCGTTCATTCTGGGAGATCAGGATCGGCTACAAATGCTCTGCTTGGATGCCGGACTTTCCGAGGCAGGAATCGAGAGACGTGACGGCAACGTACACTTTGCCTCCATCAGCGATCTGATCACCACAGAACGCGCCTGCGCATGGACGCTGGGTGGGATACTTGATGATGAGGAATTCGACCGTCTGGATCGCGAAGCTCAGGTATCCCTGCTGCCCTTTCAGCATGAAAATGGCTGGATCGACTTCACTATGCCGGCCTTGATTGTGTCTGCGCAGAAAGCGCCGTAACGCAAGACAACGCGTTCCAGGAATCACCACCAGGCCAGGCATAAGCTATTGACGGGCCAGGTAAACTGCATTCTGCTGGGGCTGCAAAGGTCGCAAACAAATTGAATGGTTGCTTGCATCTTACGACTAATGTGCTTGTTCTTGGTCCACGTCTCACGATTGAAGCCAACCCGGGCACTAGTTCTGCTGACGGAAGCAATAGCTAATGGTGAGTTAGCAACAAACATATAAGAGGCCACATACCGGTTTCGGGGCATTCCAATCCATACCGGGAACAGCCCAACCGGCTGATGCCCCGGACCGGCATGGCTCTGGCAGGCCATACCGGCCACGAATTCACAACTAGCTTTCTCACGGACCCTAGGCCGTAGCCCACAGAACCAGTTGATGATAGAGCGGGATACCTACAATCACGTTCAGCGGAAAGGTAAAACCAAGGGAGGCAAGCATCGCCAGCCCGATATTCGCCTCGGGTATGGCCGTGCGCATTGCTGCCGGTGCGGCAATGTAGGAGGCACTGGCGGCAAGCGCGGTCAGGATGAGCACCGAACCGGCGGGCAGGCCCAGGATAACCCCGACCGACATGCCCACCAGGGAAAGCACAGCCGGTGCAGCCAGGGCGAAGGCAAGCAACCGCCAGTGCCGCCAAGGAATGGGACGCAGGGTTCCCGCTGCGGTGAGCCCCATCTCAAGCAGAAACAGGGCCAGCACGGCATGGAAGGCTCCGGTCAGAAGATTGGTGACGTTGGCCCCTTCTGCCGGGCCATACATGGCCCCAATGACCACACCGCCTGCGAGCAGTATCACGCCGCGATTGGTCAATGTCTCGTGCCAGATTCCCTGCATGGCCTCGCCGGTATGCTTGCCGCGATATCGGCGGAAAATCGCGATGGCGACCATGATCGCCGGCAATTCCATCATCACGAGATAGAGGGTGACCTCCGCACCGATAGGCAGGCCACGCCCTTCGGCAAAGGCGAGAGCCACGGCGAAGGTGCCGGCGCTGACCGAGCCATAGTGGGCAGCCAGGCTGGCACTGTCAGCCGGCGACAGACGCACGACGCGACGCAGCACCGGCATCAGCGCCAACGGGATCAGCGCACCAAGAGACGCCACCGATAACAGCTCCGGCACGACAGACCAGCCGAGATTGCCGTAAAGCGCCATGCCGCCCTTGAGGCCGATGGTCAGCATGAGCAGTAGGCTCAGTGTATCGTAGGCAGCCTTGGGAATGGCCAGGTCGGATTTCAGAACGCCGGCCAACAGGCCGAGCAGGAAGAACATCACCACAATATCAGGCATGAATCACTCTCTTGTCGCAGGCAATGGCAAACCCGCGAATTATGCAGAGCGTGATATATTGACCCTAATAAATTTCTAGCGAATCCAGTATGGATAATACTCTATGACTCGACATAGAAACTGCCAATGAACGTCCGCCATCTTACCTTCCGGCTTCTGCAAGTATTCACCACGGTAGTACGCACAGGCTCGGTCAGCGAAGAAGCACGTCAGCTTCATCTGACCCAGCCGACGGTTTCGCAACAGCTTCGACGCTTGACCGAAGCCGTGGGCGAATCGCTACTGCAAAACAGCCAGGGCCGCCTGATGCCGACTGAAGCAGGCCGGGAGCTTTATCGGGCCAGCCGCGAGGTACTCGGTCGCTTCGATGATTTCCAGGATTATCTGACAGCGCTACGCGGCGGCAAGCGGGGGCGCTTCAGCATCGCCCTGGTCAGCACCGCGCAGTATGTGCTGCCCCGCCTGCTCGGCCCCTTCAGCCAGTCCTTTCCCGAGGTAAACGTCACTCTTCACATCGGCAATCGCCGCCAAGTACTGACGCGCTTTGAGCATCAGGACGATGACCTCTACGTGTTCAGCCACCCACCGTCGCTGGACCAGGCCTTGGCTGGCCGATTCTTGCGCAACCCGCTGGTCGTGGTGGCACCGCACACCCACCGTTTCGCCGGGCGGGAGCAAGTGGCGATGCATGATCTTCTGGATGAGCGCTTTCTGCTTCGTGAACCCGGGTCGGCAACCCGCATGCTGTTCGAGAGCTGGCTGCAGGAACATGGCCTGTCGCTGGGCCCCACATTGCAGATGGCAAGCAACGAGGCGATCCGCGTGGGGGTGGCAGCGGGCCTGGGCCTGGCCGTGCTGTCCGAACACGTGCTGCCACCGGAACATCCCGATCTGGCGATCTTGCCGGTGCGCGACTTCCCGGTAGAAAGCTACTGGCAGTTCATCGTCCGCCTCGACCAGCGCCTGTCTCATGCTGCCCTGGGCTTCTTGCGCTTTGCCGCGGGGCATCTCGACGAATGTGTGGAACCGCGATTTCTCGCCAACGAGTTGCACGTCATGCTGGGGACATTGGAAAAGCCGGTAGACGAAGTATGACCACGGAAGGGTTGGCGGGTATGTGGCAAGGCAATTCGCCAGGAAACTTCTGGCCCAGACGCAAGAAAGCCCGGCCTAGCGGCCGGGCTTTCTGGGCGCTTCGAGCGCCACTTTCCTTGTGTCCCTTCGCAGACATCCTGTCCACGCATCCTTGGGTACATCAGCCGTCCTGGCTGGTATGGCTTCCTTGCCTGCGAGGTCTCTCCGTGACCCCGTGATATGCATTCTGCCAAATTACGGACGCCCCGTGTTTAATCCACGTTAGCATGCTTTGTAGGAAATCGACGATAGGTCATGTAGTCGATGGCCTGGTAGGCATTCTGTCAGTGGGCACCCTGCTGCCAGCTTGTCTTGATGCTGGTCAGCATATAGGTAATGGCCTGCGATGCCTGGGTGTAGGCAGGCACGCTGACAGCATCGTAATCGATCGCAAGACACGTTGGACACGGCGGCTTGATAGGTGTCAGTGCATCCATGTAGACCATGCACTGGCAATGACGACAGACATACAGTGCGCGACTGTCGGCAGCACTCATGGCATTCCCCTTGATATTTCCCTTTCATCGGCCAGTGGTTCTGGCTTCTTCATGACAAGCGTGGCACCGGCAAGCCAAACCGTCGAGATGAAATCGGCTCATGGCAAAAGGCGAGGGTTACTGCACTGAGGAGGACGCTAAAAATCAGGCTACTCACATGGCTGCCAGGCAGGGCGATCATGCAAAAAGGTCACCCGACCGGGAGGCCAATCGCTGCCACTTGTCATTTTCAGGAAAAAAGGCAGCGCCACTCAGGAGGCCAGATACCCCCACTGATCCTGATGCGGCAAGCGCCGTCTGGCACTGGCCATCGTCTCCTCGAGCGCATCGCTACAGCACTTGAACGCATGACAATCGGCACAGCGAACGTCCTGTTCCTGATCGTTAGGGGTGGGAATCATGAAGCGCTCTCCGCCACAGACATTGCAGCGCAAATCCAGGGTTACCTTGAGCATTGGGCTGTCCTTTTCCAAACAATGCGACCAGCGCATTATACCTTCCCGCACGACGGCTGACTGTACAACTTGCGTACAAGCAAACTTTTTTATTCGCGAATAAACCGTCAGACTAGAGTCTGTATCATGCTAATGGGGCAGTACGGCCCGCTTGCCGTCCCGACACCTGTCCGAACTCACCCTGACATCAACCAGCAAGACAATGCGGGACCATCATCCCGCCAACATGGAGGTCTGTAGTGTTACTACCGCGCCTGAAAGCCCGGTTGAGTCATTGGCTTGCGCTCATATTGCTCCTGGTGGCAATGCCGGCCCTGGCTCAACAGGCAGAGACTACCGCGGGCGATACCGCCAGCGACACCGTGGCCTATTCCACCCTGGCCGACCTGCTGGAGAACGATGCCACCCGCCAGCGCCTGATCGAGCAGTTACGCACCCTGGCCAGTGATGACACCAGTGTCGAGGCCCCTGGCGAGATCGCGGCTCAGGAAGCCGCTGGCGAGCCAAACCCTGCCGAAGCATCATTGGCCAGGCGACTGGCCGAAACCACCAGTGAAGTGGCCAGCGATCTGGGCCATCAGTTCACCCTGCTGGTCGATGCGCTAGGCGCCCTCTTCACGTCGACAGGCGCCGACACCGGCCCTCGGATCAGCATGGACGAGATCACGAGCGCTGCCCTGAACCTGGCCCTGGTGATCATAGCGACCTTTGCCGCGTTCCTGATCCTGCGCAGCCTGGCCCGCCCCTTGTTCTCGAAGATCAGCCGCTGGTCGCAGCAAGGCAGTGGGCGCAGCCCCCTGCTGCGCGTCATCGCCGCCGTGACCATTGCCGCGCTGATCGATATCGTCGTCGTAGCCCTGGCCTACGTCGGTGGTAGCCTCATCGCCACTTTCGCCATCGGCGAAGCAGGAGAGCTTTCCACGCGCGCCTCGCTGTTCCTCAACGCCTTCCTGATCATCGAGCTGGTCAAGGCCGCGATTCGCATGCTGTTCTCCTCCCGCTACGAGGGACTACGCCTGCTGCCGGCCTCTGCCGGGGAAGCCGCACACTGGAACCGCTGGCTGGCCACGCTGACCGGCTTCGTTGGCTACGGCATGCTGGTTGCAGTACCCATCGTCAATTACTATCTCTCACCGGCACTGGGTCGCGGCCTCGGGCTGGTCGTCATGCTGCTGGCGTTCGTCTATGCCACGGTCTTCGTGCTCAAGAATCGTCTCAAGCTGCGCCATGCCCTGGAGGCGCGTGCCGCCAGAACCAGCATGGGCGCCTCGCGCGTTGCCCTGAACCTGCTGGCCAAGCTCTGGCATTGGCTTGCCATCGCCTACTTCCTGGTCGTGTTGCTGCTGAGCATCGTGCGTCCCGAGGATGCCTTGCCCAGCGTCATGCTGGCCACGCTGCAGACCTTGATCATTGTCGGCATCGGCATGCTGCTCTCCGGTGTGCTGACCCAACTGATCGGCAAGCGCATCACGCTATCCGACGATCTGCGTCGCAAGTTGCCCAAGCTCGAAGTGCGGCTGAACGCTTACATCCCCACCTTCCTCAAGGTGATTCGCGCCATCATCCTGATTACCGTCGTGCTGCTGGTGCTGAATGCCTGGGGCATCTTCGACCTGGCCGCCTGGTACGCCACCGACGCTGGTTCGGGCACGGTCAGCAAGCTGATCGACGTGATCATCATCCTGGTCGTGGCAGCCGCGCTGTGGATCGCCCTGGCCAGCCTGATCGAGCACCGCCTGAGCCCCGAGACCGGCACCGGCGAGCCTTCTGCCCGTGCCAAGACGTTGCTCAGCCTGTTCCGCAACGCCTTGGCCATTACCCTGATCACCATGACCGGCATGATCGTGCTGGCCGAGATCGGCATCAACATCGGACCGCTGATCGCCGGCGCCGGGGTGCTGGGCCTGGCCATCGGCTTCGGTGCCCAGAAGCTGGTGCAGGACATCATCACCGGTATCTTCATCCAGGTGGAAAATGCTATGAACACCGGCGACGTGGTCTCGGTGGGTGGCGTCACCGGTACGGCCGAACGCCTGAGCATCCGCTCGGTGGGCATTCGCGACCTGTCCGGCACCTATCACATCGTGCCGTTCTCCAGCGTCGACACGGTATCCAACTACATGCGCGAGTTCGGTAACCACGTCGGCGAATACGGCATTGCCTATCGCGAGAACATCGATCACGCCATCGAGCATCTGGAGGCTGCCTTCGAGGAGCTCAAGGCCAGCGAGGAACACGGCCACAAGATCCTGGCGCCGCTCACCGTGGCAGGGGTTACCGCCCTGGCCGACAGTTCGGTCAATATCCGCGTGATCATCAAGACCACGCCGGGTGACCAGTGGGGCGTGGGCCGTGCCTACAACCGCCTGGTCAAGATCCACTTCGACGCTGCGGGTATCGAGATTCCGTTCCCGCATACCACGTTGTACTTCGGCGAGAACAAGGATGGGACGGCACCGCCGGCTCACCTGCGCCTGGCCGAGGAGCGTCGTCAGGCGGTGGAGACCCAGCCGGAACAGCCCGCCACCTCGGACACCGAGACCTACCGGGTCAGCGACCCGTCCCACGACAAGCCGGACTCGGACGACGTGGACGCACCCCAGGCACGCTGACCGCGTTGCCTGAATGTGAAAAGGGGCTGCCGGATCGGCAGCCCCTTTTTTGTGCCCGGAAGAACATGCCCTACTGGGTAGTCACCAGCATCACCACGCTGAGCAGCGCCGTGACCCACATCGCCGGCTTGATCTCGGCCAGCCGCCCGGTGCACAGCTTGACCAGCACGAAGCTGAGAAAGCCGAAGGCAATACCGAGAGTGATCGAGTAGGTCAGCGGCATCAGGATGATCGCCAGGAAGGCAGGAAAGGCCTGATCGAAGCGGTTCCAATCGATCTGACTGATCGGCGACATCATGAACAGCCCGACCAGGATCAGGGCCGGTGCCGTGGCGATCGCCGGGACCAGCGACAGTAGCGGCGAGAGGAACAGAAACGGCAGGAACAACAGCGCAATGACCACGGCGACCAGCCCGGTGCGCCCACCCTGCGACACGCCAGCCCCCGATTCGATGAAGGTCTGTGCGGCACTGGTACCCAGCGGCGCTGCAATCATCGAGGCGAAGGCATCCACCGTCATCGAGCGCTTGAGATTGCGCGGGTTGCCGTCCTTGTCCTTGAGATCGGCCGACTCGGACAGTGCCAGGAAGCAGGACAGCGCATCGAAGAAATTGGTAAACAGCATGACGAAGATGAACGGCAGGTAGGCGACCTTGAGTGCGCCCCACAGATCCACCTGCATGACAGCACTGAAGTCGGGCCATGCCGCCAGCCCGCTCCACTGCACGAGCACTTCGTCACCCCATAGGCGGCCCATGGGCAGGGCCAGCAGGGTGGTGAAGGCAATGCCGAGTATCAAGGCTCCGTTCCAGCGCAGGATCGTGAAGATGGCCGTCGCCATCATGCCTAGAAAGAAAGTGACCAGTGAGGGATCGAGGCTGCCCAGCGACACCAGGGTGGCCGGGTTGGCGACCACGAAGCCGGCATTCTTGAAGCCAATGAAGGTGATGAACAGGCCGATACCACAGGTGATCGCGAAACGTAGCGAGTCGGGTATCGCCTCGATGATCGCCTTGCGCACATTGAACATGGCCAGCACCGCGAACATCACGCCCGACCAGAACACGCAGCCCAGCGCAGTCTGCCAGGGCAAGCCGGCGCCCTGCACCAGGGTATAGGTGAATAGCGCGTTCATCCCCATACCCGGTGCAACGAGGATCGGATTTCTTGCATACAAACCCATGGCGAGACTGCTGAGGAAGCTGATCATCACCGTGGCCGACAGCGCCGCCGAGAAAGGAATGCCGGCATCGCTCAGAATGGCCGGATTGACAACAATGATGTACATCCCGGCAAGGAAGGTGGCAACACCGGCAAGCATCTCGGTGCGCAGTGTAGAGCCTCTACGACGTATGCCGAAGTAATGCTCGATCCAGCGTTCGTCACGGACGCCGGGGGTCACCTCGTCGTAGGGCACGGAAGGGCTCTGGTCCATTGGTGTATCCCATTATTGTTGTGGATAGGGGTTTGATTTCGTCTACAGGGTAGGCAAATCTGACCAAATGGACAACTTGATTGACGGCACATGTATACAAAAGTAGAGCAGCAGTGCCTACAGCAAGCATAAAAAAGGGCGCCATGCGGCGCCCAGGAGAGCAAAGGGAACGGGGCTAGCGGTTGCTGTCGCTGGGTTGTGGCAACGCCGGCAGCGACTTGTCGAGCAGCTCGACGCTCTGGCGATAGTAGAGCTGGCTCTTGTTGTGTTCGCCCAGGTTGGCGAACAGCCGTGCCAGTTCGGCACATACCACACCGCTGGGGCGCTGTCGCTGGCTGGCCTCGAAATATTCCTGCGCCTTGCCCCAGTAGGCATTGCGTAGCGACAAACGGCCCAGGGTCAGCAGCAGATCGGGATCGTTGGGACGCTCCTGCAGCCACTTCTCGGCATAAGCCAGCTGGCGACCGGGATCGACGTTGAGCAGCCCGTAGCGCAGCACCAGGCGACTGTCCCAACGCTCCTTGAGGGAATGGCGCAGCAGCCGTTCGGCGATGCCTTCCTCCTTGCCACGCACCAGCGCCTCGGTGTAGAGGCCGACCAGCTCCACATCGCTACGCAGGTGATCGGGCATGTCCGCCCACAGGTTGCGGACCCGCTCGACATCGCCGGGGTGACGCGCCGCCTGCAGGATCAGCTCACGATAGGCACGCTGCTCGAGTTCGTGACGCTCTTCCTGCGTGACCAGCTGCTGACGGGCCATGCGCGGCATCAGCCGCCGAATGCCTTCCCAGTCGTTGACGCTCAGGTAGGCCTGCTTGAGCAGTTTGAGCACTTGTGGGTGCTCGGGCAGTTGTTTCTCGAGGCGCGTCAGCGTCGCCAGCGCCTCCTCGAACTGCTGGCGGTCGAGCATCAGTTGGGCCTGGACCATGCCGACAGCGGTGTCGGCGCCTTCGGTGCTGCTATGTGCCCGGCGCAGCAGCGTGTCGGCCTGCTCGTAACGTCCCTGGTAGTGGGCGGCCAAGGCTGCCGACAGATAGTTGACCAACGGGGTGCTGGAATCGTCAGCCGCCTTGGTCAGCGCCTTCTCGGCACGTTTCCAGCGCCCTTCGGCCAGCGCCACCAGGCCACGCACGGTACGCCGCATGGCATTGCGGTTGCGGTTGCGGCTGTTCCAGACCTTGAGCCGACTGACCGGACGACGCATGCGCGTCAGCAGGCGCAGCACGAAATGCAGCACCACGAACAGGGCCAACAGCATCACCAAGCCAAACCAGAACGAGGTCTGGAAGGAGGTGTCGCCGACACGCACCAGCCAGTAGCCGGGCAGCGCCTGCATCAGTTGGCCCAGCAAAGCCCCCAGGGCCAGGCCGATGACGACGATGAGTATCAGTTTTCTCATGCCTCACCACCCCCGCCGCCTTGGCGACGCGTCATGAAGTCTCGCAGGGCCTGCAGCGACTCGCTGATATCAGGCAGCTCGGGGCGGATGGTCTTGTCCATCAGCGAACGCAGGGTATCCAGTACCTGCTGGACCCCGTCACTGTCGGTATCGTAGTAACCCTCGATCAGGGTGATCGCCTTTTCCAGACTGGCGCGATACAGCTCAGGATTGGCCTGGAGCAATGCCAACTGGGCCTGCTCGAGCTGCAGGCGTACGTTCTGGCGCAGGTAGGACTCCTGCTCGGGGGTCATCAGGGCTTCCAGGGCCTGGTCATGACGACGCACGACGACCAGCTCCTTGATTTCCTGCCACAGACGCGACAACTGCTGCTGCCAGGCGCCCTCGACCGTCGAAGTATCGCCTGCCTCGGCGGCAATCTGTTCGATATCCTGCTGCAGCGGCAGCTTGGCAAGCTGCTGCTGCTGCGCCATCAGCTGCAGGTAGAGGCCAGTGCGGTCGATGTCGGGTACCGATTTCAATTCGCCCAACTCGGACTGGATGGCACGACGTACCGGGGTCAGAGCGGGATTGTCGGCCTCTGCCAGACGCTCGTCAGCGGTGCGCAACAGCGAAATCGCGCCGTTGACGTCGCGCTCGAGCTGCAAGCGCTGGTTGGCCAGACGCAGCAGATATTCGACCTCGGAGAATAACCACTCGTTGGGGTTGGTTTCCTGCTCCTCGGCCAGCTTCGCCAGTACGTCGTCGAGCGTCTGGTTCATCTCCTGACGATATTGCTGCATCTCGTTGCGCAGTTCCTGCACGGCCTGCTGGCGCTGCTGGTCGCGTCCACTGAGCTGCGAACGCAATTCGTCGATGGCGTCGGCGTTGGCACTGGTATTGCTCTGGACCTGGGAAACCTGGGAGAGCTGCGACTGCTGGGCCTGTAGCTTCTGCCATGCCCACCAGCCGGCGATAACCGCGACCAGCAGCAAAAGGATGACCAGGACCAGCGCGACGACACCGGCCTTGCTACCCCCACCGCCACTGCCACTCGTGGGTCGCGTGGCTGTCGTCCCCGCACTACCGCTGCCTGACGTAGCGGTGGTGCCTGGGGTGGCCGGCCTGGATGGCGTGTCCTTGGGCTTGTCGCCGGGCTTGCTGGTACCAGCGTTGCTACCAATGCCCGTCTTCGCCGGCTCCGGCTTGGTGTCCTGAGACTTCCCGGGCTTGCCGTCCTCCTGGGCCTTGGCCGGTGCTGCCGAGCCTTCCTGCCTGGACTTGGCACTGTCCGTCGCCGGACGGCTGGCATGGGATCTGTCCGTTTTTCCGGCAGGTTCCGCCGCCTTGCTCTTGTCGTTATTCGAGGATGTCGACGCAGCCTTGCCATTGCCGGACTGGGCCGCAGCCCCCTTGTCCGTAGCCGGTTTTTTCGACGCGTCGCCAGGGGACTCGCCCTTGCCCGCGCCGGAAGGCGCACGTTGTTCGTCCTGATCGTGCTCTTGCTTGCTCATCTGTCGCTAGCCCTTTTCAAGATCATCATGATCGGCGCCATCCAGGTTACACGCGTTGGCCACGGCAGCCGTCAGGGCGGCCGGTGTGGCGCCTTGCGCCACATGTGGACGCAGATAGCCCAGCGTGTGGGCCAGTGTAGCCAAACGCTGGCTGGAAACGATTAGCGGTTGGTTCAACGCCTTGCCAGAACACCATCCTGCCAGATGTTCCAGCAATTCGCCGCTCGTCACCACCAGTGCGGAGTAATCTCCCTGTGCCAGATACTGCGCGCCCGGCCCGCCAGGCTCAACCGGGGTGCGGCGATACAACGCCAACCGGGTCAGCTTTGCTCCCCGCTGGGCAAGGCTGTCGGCCAGCACGGTTCGCCCCCCTTCGCCGGCGACCAGCAACACACGCTGATCATCCAGCCGCTGCAGCGAAGGCAGTTGCAGCAGTGCCTCACTGCTGTTGTCCTCGGCATTGGCCGGCGGCAGGTGAACGCGCACACCCAGCATATCGTGCAGCACCTGGGCCGTGCCTGCACCCACCGCGTAGAAACTCGGACCCAACGGCAGTTGCGGCCAGTAGCGGTCGAGCCCATCGGCAAGGCATTCCGCGGCGAAGGGGCTGACCACCACGACCCGCTGGAACAGATCGAAGTCGAGCCAGGCCTGCCGCACCTCGGGCGTTTCCGTCAGCGGCTCCAGACGCATGGCCTCCAGCGCAACCGCCTCGGCGCCCGCCGCCTCGAGTGCCCGATGCAGCGGTTGCGCCCGCTTGCCGGGGCGCGTGATCAGGACACGGGGGCGCGGCGGCATCAATACTCGCCGTAGACGTTGGCCAGGATCTCGCCGGCCCCTTGGTCGAGCAGATCCTCGGCCACACGTATGCCCAGTGCCTCGGGCTCGTAGGCCGAGCCACGGCCCTCGGCGCGCAGCACCTGGGAGCCATCCGGCATACCGACCAGCGCACGCAGCCACAGCGTATCGCCTTCCAGGACGGCATGTCCGGCAATCGGCACTTGGCAGCCGCCCTCGAGCCGGGTGTTCATGGCCCGCTCGGCACGCACCCGGGTCGCCGTCTCGGGGTGGTCGAGCGGTCTCAACAGCGCAAGCAGTTCCGGCGCATCGGTCCGGCACTCGATGCCCAGTGCGCCCTGCCCGCAGGCTGGCAAGCAGATTTCCGGCGGCAATTCCATGGTGATGCGTTCGCCGAGCCCCAGCCGACGCAGTCCGGACGTGGCCAGGATGATGGCATCGAAGTCGCCGGCATCGAGCTTGCCCAACCGGGTCTGCACGTTACCGCGCAGGTTGAGCACCTGCAGGTCGGGGCGCGCCTCGCTGACCTGCAGGCCGCGACGCAGGCTCGACGTACCCACGCGCGCGCCCTTGGGCAGGTCGTCGAAGCTGGCATAGTGGTTGGACACGAAGGCATCCGTGGGCTCGGCACCTTCCAGGATCACAGACAGCCCCAGCCCTTCGGGAAAGTGCATCGGCACGTCCTTCATGGAATGCACGGCAATGTCGGCACGACCGTCGATCATCGCCTCCTCGAGCTCCTTGACGAACAGGCCCTTGCCGCCGACCTTGGCCAGCGGCGTATCGAGAATCTTGTCGCCCCGGGTGGACATCGCCACCAGTTCCACCTCGAGACCCGGGTGCAGTGCCATGAGGCGGTCGCGCACGTATTCGGCCTGCCACAGGGCGAGCAGGCTCTTGCGAGTGGCGATACGAAGCTTGGTGATGGCGGACACGTCAGTCTCCCTGCAATGGAATGGACGGCGTTTGCGCCGACCCATAGGTGCGGCCATTGCCATGGCCCGTTGCCTTTCATCATAAAGCAGTCGTGAAGCAAGGAAAAATCGCCGCCTGACGTGGCCCCGACCGGCCTCGCCAGCCGCGTCGACTCTGGTACACTCATCCCTTTCAGTGACAACGCAGGACGCTTACGCCCGATGAGCCAGCAGACCAACCAGTCCTGGGGTGGCCGCTTCAGCGAACCCACCGACGCCTTCGTCGAGAAGTTCACCGCCTCGGTAGACTTCGATCGTCGCCTCTATCACCACGATATCCGCGGCTCGGTTGCCCATGCCACCATGCTCGAGCGGGTCGGCGTGCTGACCGCCAACGAGCGCGACGCCATCATCGATGGCCTTGCCGAGGTCGAGCGCGAGATCGAGGCCGGCGAGTTCCCGTGGTCGGTCAAGCTCGAGGATGTGCACATGAACATCGAGGCACGCCTGACCGAGAAGATCGGCATCACCGGCAAGAAGCTGCACACCGGCCGGTCGCGCAACGACCAGGTGGCCACCGACATTCGCCTCTACCTGAGAGACGAGATCGACGCCGTCGACGCCGAGCTGACGCGCCTGCGCCACGGTCTGATCGAGCTGGCCGCCAGCGAAGCCGACACCATCATGCCCGGTTTCACCCACCTGCAGACGGCCCAGCCGGTGACCTTCGGCCATCACCTGCTGGCCTGGCAGGAGATGCTCGCTCGTGATCACGAGCGCCTGCGCGACTGCCGCAAGCGGGTCAACGTGATGCCGCTGGGCGCCGCGGCGCTGGCCGGCACTACCTACCCCATCGACCGTCACGTCACTGCCGAACTGCTGGGCTTCGAGCGCCCCGCCGAAAACTCGCTGGATGCGGTGAGTGACCGCGACTTCGCCATTGAGTTCGCCGCTCTCGCCAGTCTGCTGCTCATGCACCTGTCGCGCATGAGCGAGGAACTGGTGCTATGGACCAGCGCCCAGTTCGACTTCATCGATCTGCCCGATCGTTTCTGTACCGGCTCCTCGATCATGCCGCAGAAGAAGAACCCCGACGTGCCCGAGCTGGTGCGCGGCAAGACCGGGCGCGTCTACGGCCACCTGATGGGCCTGCTGACGCTGATGAAGTCGCAGCCGCTGGCCTACAACAAGGACAATCAGGAAGACAAGGAACCCCTGTTCGACACGCTCGACACGGTCAAGGGCTGCCTCAAGGCGTTCGCCGACATGGTCCCGGCCATCGAGGCCAAGTCGGACAACATGCGTGAAGCGGCCCGGCGTGGCTTCTCCACCGCCACCGACCTGGCCGACTATCTGGTGCGCAAGGGTGTGGCCTTCCGCGACGCTCACGAGATCGTCGGCCAGTCCGTGGCCTACGGTATCGCCCAGAAGAAGGACCTTTCCGAGATGAGCCTGGATGAACTCCGCCAGTTCTCGGACACCATCGGCGACGATGTCTTCGAGGTGCTGACCCTGGAAGGTTCGGTAGCGGCACGCAACCACATCGGCGGGACGGCGCCGGATCAGGTCCGCGCCGCCGCGCAGCGCGCCCGCGACGCTCTGCAGGCCATGACGGGGGAAGGTTAAGATGCGCTCGCGCTCGGTACTGGCCGGCCTGCTGCTGGCGTTGACGCTGCTCGCCGGCTGCGGCCAGAAGGGACCGCTCTATCTGCCGGGCGATGAGCAGGCCGCAGAGACCTACGATCCGACGGGTGCCGCCTATGACGGGCAGCCCGACGCTGACCAAGACAACGACGCAGACGCCGGCGACGCTTCATCGTCCGGCGTCAGGGAATGACGATGGACCATTTCGAATATCGCGACGGCGTGCTCTACAGCGAAGACGTTCCGCTAGCCCAGGTGGCCGAGCGTTTCGGCACCCCCTGCTACGTCTATTCACGGGCTACGCTCGAACGCCACTACCGCGCCTATGCCGAAGCGCTGGGCAGCCACCCGCACCTGATCTGCTATGCAGTCAAGGCCAACTCCAACCTGGCGGTGCTGAACCTGCTTGCACGGCTCGGCGCCGGCTTCGACATCGTCTCGCAGGGCGAGCTCGAGCGTGTGCTGGCCGCCGGCGGCGACCCGGCCAAGGTGGTGTTCTCCGGTGTCGCCAAGCAGGCCGACGAGATGATCCGCGCGCTGGAGGTCGGCATCAAGTGCTTCAACGTCGAGTCGTTGCCGGAACTGGAGCGCCTGGATGCCGTGGCCGCCAGCCTGGGCAAGGTCGCCCCAGTGTCGCTGCGCGTCAATCCCGATGTCGACGCCCGCACCCACCCATACATTTCCACCGGGCTCAAGGCCAACAAGTTCGGCATCGCCATCGAACAGGCACTGGACGTCTACGAACGCGCCGCGGCCCTGCCCAACGTCGAGCCGGTGGGCATCGACTGCCACATCGGCTCGCAGCTCACCGAGCTGGCGCCGTTCCTCGATGCTCTGGACCGCCTGCTGGTGCTGCTTGACCGGCTCAAGGAACGCGGCATCCGTATCGAGCACCTCGACCTGGGTGGCGGTCTCGGCGTGCCCTACCAGGGCGAGACGCCACCGGCACCGTTCGACTATGCTCGCGCCCTGCTCGAGCGCCTCTCGGCCTGGGACAGCAGCCGCAACCTGACCCTGCTGTTCGAGCCGGGTCGCTCGATCGCCGCCAATGCCGGCGTACTGCTGACTCGCGTCGAGTACCTGAAGCCCGGCGAGACCAAGAACTTCGCCATCGTCGATGCCGGCATGAACGATCTGATCCGGCCGTCGCTCTACCAGGCCTGGCAGGCGATCATCCCTGTCGATACTCGCGCGCCGCGTGACACCGCCACCTATGACGTGGTCGGCCCGGTCTGCGAGACCGGCGATTTCCTGGGCAAGGATCGCGAGCTGGCCGTGGAGGCCAATGACTTGCTGGCAGTACGCTCGTCGGGAGCCTACGGCTTCGTGATGGCCTCGAACTACAACAGCCGCCCGCGCCCGGCGGAAGTCATGGTCGACGGCGACCGTACGCACCTGGTGCGTCGCCGCGAGCGTCTCGAGGACCTGTGGGCCGGAGAAACGCTGTTGCCGGAGATGCGCTGATGCTGTTGCATTTCACCAAGATGCACGGGCTGGGCAACGACTTCATGGTTGTCGATCTGGTCACCCAGCGAGCGCGCTTCGACGAGGCGTGCATCCGTCAGCTTGCCGACCGCCATTTCGGCATTGGCTTCGACCAGTTGCTGGTCGTCGAGCCGCCGCGCGACCCGGACATGGACTTTCGCTACCGCATCTACAACGCTGATGGCAGCGAAGTGGAAAATTGTGGCAACGGGGCGCGCTGCTTCGCGCGTTTCGTCTGCGATCAGCGTCTGACCCACAAGCGCGAGATCCGCGTCGAGACTCAGGGCGGCCCGTTGACCCTGGTCATCGAGGACGATGGTCGGGTACGCGTGAACATGGGTGCGCCGCGCTTTGCCCCGGACGCAGTCCCCTTCGATGCCGCCGAGGATCGCCCGCTGCATGACCTGGAGGTCGACAGCGAGACGCTACGCGTCGGCGTGGTGTCGATGGGCAATCCTCATGCCGTCCTGCAGGTCGAGAACGTGGATAGCGCACCGGTGGAGCGGCTGGGGCCGGCGATCGAGTCCCATCCTCGCTTTCCGCGCCGGGTCAATGCCGGCTTCATGCAGGTCGTGTCCCGTCACGCCATACGCCTGCGCGTCTACGAACGCGGTGCAGGCGAGACGCTGGCCTGCGGCACTGGCGCCTGTGCCGCCGTTGCCAGCGGCATTCGCCAGGGCCTGCTGGAAAGCCCGGTGGATGTCGAGTTGCCCGGCGGTTCACTGACCCTGGAGTGGGCCGGCGACGGCGAGCCCCTGTTCATGACCGGCCCCGCCGTGCGGGTGTTCGACGGTCGAGTGCCGCTCGGCTGAAGTGCCGCACGATCATGAGGTAACCATCATGTCCCAAGCCCAAGCTCCTGATCCCCGTCAGACGCTGTCCCCGGAAGCGGTGGCCCGCTGGCTGGCCCGGCATCCCGACTTCTTTGTCGGGCGCGAGGGATTGCTGCAGCAGCTCAAGGTCCCGCACCCGGAAACCCAGGGCGCGATTTCGCTGCTCGAGCGCCTGGTGCTCGATCTGCGCGAACGGGCCGAGGGTGCCGAATGGCGCCTGGAACAATTGCTCGAGTCGGCACGCCATAACGAGTCGCAGTACCGACGCACCCGTGAGCTGATCCTGGCGCTGCTCGAGGCCGAGGACAGCGATGCGCTGGGCCAGGCCTTGGCGACCCAGCTTTCGGAGCGTTTCCGGACCCAGTCGGTGGCACTGTGGTGTGCCCCGAGCCTGACCGATCGTGAGCCGCAGCCCCCTCAGCCGCCGCGCTTCGTGCTCGATGAGACCGCCGGCACCCGGCTCGCCGCGCTGCTCGATGGCCGCACCAGCCGCTGCCGGCGCCTGTCACGCAAGGACTGGCAGCGTCTGCTGCCGCATATCGAACCGCCGAATCAGGCCGGTTCCTGCGCGCTGACGCGCCTGACCCTGGGCGAGCCCCTCGGCTACCTGATTCTGGCCAGCCACGATACCGAGCACTTCCGCGCTAGCCTGGACACGCTGTTCACCGAATATCTCGGCGATGTCGTGGTCCGCCTGCTGGTGCGGCAGACGCCCGGCCAGTGAATGCCGGTGATCTATGAATGACGCCGTCGAGCATTTCCTGTCCCAGCTGGCCCGGCAGGCCAGCCCGGCCACGGTGGACGCCTATCGCCGCGACCTGAACGCCCTGCAGGCCTACCTCACGGAACAGGGAGTCGACGACTGGCAGAGGCTGGATGCCGCCTGGGTCAGGCGTTTTCTGGGCAGGGAGCGCAGTCGTGGCCTGGCCCCACGCAGCCTGGCACGCCGTCGTGCTGCCCTGGCGCGCTTCGCCGAGGCACTGGTAAGCCAGGGCGTGCTGTCACTCAATCCGGTCAGGCTGATCCGCACACCCCGCCAGCCCCAGCACCTGCCACGTCCCGTGGACGTCGACCAGTTGGCGCGGTTTCTCGATACGCCGCACGACGGGACGCCACTGGCGATCCGCGACCAGGCAATGCTCGAACTGTTCTACTCCTGTGGCCTGCGCCTGGCCGAGCTTGCCGCGCTGAATCTCGGCAACCTCGACACACGTCGCGTGCGGGTAGTAGGCAAGGGCAGCAAGCCGCGCCAGGTCCCGCTCGGCCAGCGTGCGCGCCAGGCACTGGATGCCTGGCTCGAGGTGCGCGGCGAGCTTGCCGGCCCCGAGGAGCCGGCCTTGTTCGTCGGCCAACGCGGCCGGCGCCTCGGTCATCGCGCCATTCAGCAGCGACTGGCCGGTTGCGCCATTGCCCGAGGCCTGCCGGAACACCTGCACCCGCACCGCCTGCGCCACTCGTTTGCCAGCCATCTACTGGAGTCCAGCCAGGACCTTCGCGCCGTCCAGGAACTGCTGGGCCACGCCAATCTGGCGACTACCCAGGTCTACACCCGGCTCGACTGGCAGCACCTGGCCAGCGCCTACGATGCCGCTCATCCCCGGGCCCGCCGCCAGCGCCGAACCCCCGGTGACGACCCGACTGCCTGAGGCCCCTACCATGGCACTGATCGATACCCTGACCTTCGACCTCGACGACACCCTGTGGGACAACCACCCGGTCATGGAGCGCGCCGAGCACGAACACCATGCCTGGCTCGACGACGCCTTGGCCACCTGGCTCGACGAGACCGTGGTCGACGAGGCGATACGCCGGCTGGGCCGCTACAGCGAGGGCTATACGCTGGAGCATTATCTGCAGCGCCGCCTGGACGTGGCCCGGCGGCATCCGCTGCGACGCGGCGACTTCACCTGGCTGCGCGAACGCGCGCTGGTCGAATTGCTCGAGGAGTTCGGCCTGCCGCGCAGCGCCGCTCACCTGTGGGCGGCGGCGGCCATCGAGCGCTTCCTGACCTTGCGCCACGAGCTGACCCCCTACCCCGAGGTCGTGCCGATGCTCGACGACCTGCGCTCTCGCTACGGGCTGGCGGCCATCACCAACGGCAACGCCGACCTTCGGCGCCTGGAACTGGCCCATCACTTTTCGGTGATTATCGCCGCGGGGGAGATGCTCACGCCCAAGCCCGATGCACGACCGTTTCTGGCGGCGCTGGCCCGCCTGGGCAGCACGCCCTCGCGAGCGCTGCATGTCGGCGATTCGTGGAACGAGGACGTCCTGCCGGCCTGGCGGCTGGGCATGCGCGTCGCCTGGATCGACAAGCGCAACGAGCGACCGGCGTCACTACCCGACGGCGTCTACCGGCTCGCCCATGTGCGGGAACTGCCAGCGCTACTCGAGCGGCTCGGCCGCTGAGGGCGCCAGCCAAGCGTCCAGGCGCGACCTGGCCTCGTCCAGCCCCTGCTTCTTGAGTGCCGAGAACAGCTGCACGCTGACCAGGTCTTCCCATTCGCGCAGGCGCCGGCGCACCTGCAGCAGGCTGTTCTTGGCCGCCCCCGGCTTGAGCTTGTCGGCCTTGGTCAGCAGGATGTGCACGGGCATGTCCTGCTCGTCGGCCCAGCCCAGCATCATCTCGTCGAACTCGGTCAGCGGATGGCGCACGTCCATCAGCAGCACCAGCCCCTGCAAGGACTCGCGCCGCTGCAGGTACGCCGCCAAGTGGCGCTGCCATTCGAGCTTGACCTTCTCGGGCACCTTGGCAAAGCCATAGCCGGGCAGGTCGACCAAGCGGCACTGCGTGTCGTCGCCCACGCTGAAGAAATTGATCAACTGGGTGCGGCCCGGCGTCTTGGAGGTGCGCGCCAAGGCTTTCTGCTGGGTCAGTGCGTTGATCGCACTGGACTTGCCGGCATTGGAACGTCCGGCAAAAGCGACCTCATGGCCGGCATCGGGCGGGCACGTTGCCAACGTCGGCGCGCTGGTCATGAATCGGGTAGCGTGGTAGTTGAGGCGGGTCACGACGGGTCTCTTTCTGGCTAAGCGGCCCCGAGTGGCGATCATCGGAGAATCTGTCATGGGCCACGTGCGGCAATATGGCCACATTCACGCCACAGAGGGGATTCGATATACTGCCCCAGCAGTTGTTGTCGCCTTGGGCCGGGTTAGTGTACCACTCGGTACGCGACGGTCGCGAACGCTTGGCCTGTCGGCGCTTCCGGCACGTGAGCCTGCAACCCGACATAACATAATGAAACGGCATAGTGGATTAGCGATGAGAAAGTTACTGGCAAGCCTGACTATCACTCTTGGTCTGGTGGGCACGGCTCACGCTCAGGTCGAGGGCAATCCTTCCGCAGGCCGCGAAAAGGCGCAGGTCTGTGCAGCCTGTCATGGCCAGCAGGGCATCAGCGCGGCTCCGACCTTTCCCAACCTGGCGGGACAGCAACCCAATTACCTGATCAAGCAGATTACCGATATCCGTGACGGCGAACGCGTAGTGCCGCAGATGGCGGGCATCGTCGACAACCTCAGCGAGCAGGACATTGCCGACCTGGCCGCCTACTACGCCAATCAACCCGCCAACCTGGGTCAGGCCGACCCCGAACTCGCCCAGCGCGGGCTCGAGCTCTACAAGGCCGGCAGCCTCGCCAAGGGCCTTCCCGCCTGCATGGCCTGCCACACCCCGACCGGCGAAGGCATCAATACCGCCCGTTACCCAGCATTGTCCGGCCAGCATCCCGAGTACACCGTGAGTACGCTGAAGGCGTTTGCCAGCGGTGAGCGTGACAACGACCCCAACGCCATCATGCGCGATATTGCCTCCAAGATGAGCGACAGCGACATGGAAGCCGTGGCCAATTACGTCTATGGTCTGAACTGATCGTCGGTACTGACGCTCGGCATCTTCAAGCAAGGCGGCTTCGGCCGCCTTGTGTCGTTACGTCTCGGGAACCGTCTTCCAGGTTCGCGTTCAAAGACGCGGGCGGGGCCGCAGCCCCACGCCGCAGTTTCTGGTACCTTAAGTAGAAAACCGCCAAGCACTTCAAGGAGACGTGGCACATGCTGAAACACTGGATCGCGGCAATTGCCGGACTTGGACTGTCGACGATGGCCATGGCCGCCCCGGTCGCGGGCGAGGATTATCAGGTGCTCGACGAGCCGGTGGAAACCCGTGTCGACCAGGGACAGATCGAGGTGACCGAGGTCTTCTGGTACGGCTGCCCGCACTGCTATAACCTGGAAGAGCCGCTCAACGCCTGGGTAACCGAGCTGCCCGAGGATGTCACCTTCCAGCGCTTGCCAGCGACCATGGGCGATGTCTGGACGACCCATGCCACGGCCTTCTACGCCGCCCAGCAGCTCGGCATCCTTGACAAGCTCCACGAGGACTTCTTCGATGCGATCCATCAGGACGGGCGCAAGCTCGCCGATACCGACGAGATCGCCGAGTTCTTCAGCAACTATGGCGTGAGCGAAGAGGAGGCCAAGGATGCCCTGACCTCGTTCGGCGTCAAGAGCCAGATCAACCGCGCCCATGCCACGATGCGTGCCTACAAGCTGATGGGCGTCCCGGCGCTGGTCGTCGATGGCCGCTATGTCATCACCCCCAGCAGCGCCGGCAGTCTCGAGAACATGCCGCAGATCGCCAGTGCGCTCATCGAGCAGGTGCGTGACGAAGACAGCAGCCAAGGAGAGTGACGTGACGCACGCGCGAGCCATGCATAAAGGCCGTGCAGACACGCTGCGCCTGCTGACGTACAACCTGCAGGTCGGCATCCACACCTCGGCCTATCACCACTACATCACCCGCAGTTGGCAGCACCTGCTGCCACACTCGAAGCGGCTGGGGCGACTCGATATGCTCAGCGAGGTGCTGGGTCGCTTCGATATTGTCGGCCTGCAGGAAGTCGATGGCGGCAGCTTCCGTTCGGGAAACGTCAATCAGGTGGAATACCTCGCCCACCGGGCGGGGTTTGCCTTTCATTACCAGCAGCTGAATCGCAACCTGGGCCGTGTAGCCCAGCACAGCAACGGCCTGCTGTCTCGTGTAGCGCCGAGCCATATCGAGGAGCACCGCCTGCCCGGCACCCTGCCCGGGCGTGGCGCCATTCATGCCCGATTCGGTGAAGGGCCCGATGCTCTGCATGTATTCGTTGCTCACCTGGCACTGAGCCACCGCGGCCGCACACGCCAGCTCGACTACCTCAGCGAGCTGATCACGCCACTCAAGCACGTGGTGGTCATGGGTGACCTCAACTGTACACCCGATCAGTTGCACGCCCATTCGCGATTCTGCACCTCGCTGCCACTGCATCCGGTGCGTCCACTGCTGAGCTACCCCTCCTGGCAGCCGAGCCGGGCGCTGGATCATATCCTGCTCTCCTCGTCACTCGAGGCCGGCGAGATCATGGCGCTGGATCCGCTGGCCTCGGATCACCTGCCGCTGGCAGTGGACATTCACCTGCCCGAATCATGTCGGCAGGCCATTTCCCTCTTGTCAGACCAATGATCCATTGCCGTGGTGGCGGTCAGCGGGCACGCTAGCGTAGATTTTGCGTGAAGCGCGGCCATTCCTGACGTCACGGCCACAAGCCGGACTGTGCGAAGATAGGCCCCCTGGCATGCCGTGTACGCACCCTGTGGGCAGCGACACGACGTTCCAGGAAAAATAACGGCGCAAAACGCCTAGTACTGAGAGGGTTCCATGAATCGTGCTTCGTCCGTGCCGGCTCCCCTGGCCTGGATAGACGTCGTCACCGAGCGGTTGGGCAAGGCGCTTGCCTGGCTGATCATCGTGATGATGCTGATCCAGTTCCTGATCGTGGTGCTGCGCTACATCTTCAACTTCAATAGCATTCCCATGCAGGAGTCGGTCATGTACATGCATGCCCTGGTCTTCCTGCTGGCCGCGTCCTATACCCTCAAGCACGACGGTCATGTACGCGTCGACATCTTCTATCGGGGATTCTCGGCCCGACGCAAGGCTTGGGTCGACCTGTTCGGGACGCTGTTCCTGCTGTTCCCTGTCATGATCTTCATTTTCGTCTCGAGCCTGGGTTACGTCGGCAAGTCATGGGCGATTTTCGAAGGCTCCCCGGACACTGGCGGCATCCCTGCCGTGTTCCTGCTCAAGACGTTGATTCCGGTGTTCGCCGTGCTGATGATCCTGCAGGGGATCGCCGAACTCATCCGCAATGTCCTGATCATTACCGGCCGCATCACGCCGCCGCCCCATGACGACGATCACCTCGAGGAGCGCGTGTAATGTTCGACTACATGGCGCTCGTCCTGTTCGCTGTCATCTGTATCGTTCTCATGTTCGGCTACCCGGTGGCACTGTCGCTGGCCGGTACCGCGCTGGCCTTTGCCGGCCTTGGCCTGGGGCTCGATGCCATCGGTATCGATGCCAACTTCGACCCGGCCTTCCTGTCGGCCCTGCCCAACCGTCTCTACGGCATCATGTCCAACTCGACGCTGCTGGCCGTGCCGTTGTTCGTGCTGATGGGCGTACTGCTGGAGAAATCCAAGGTCGCCGAGACCCTGCTCGACGCCATGGCGCTACTGTTCGGCTCGCTGCGCGGTGGCCTGGGCATCTCGGTGACCATCGTCGGCATGATGCTGGCCGCCTCGACCGGTATCGTCGGTGCCACCGTGGTCACCATGGGATTGCTGTCGCTGCCGACCATGCTCAAGCGTGGCTACAGCCAGTCCCTGGCCACCGGTACGATCTGCGCCACCGGCACCCTGGGCCAGATCATTCCGCCTTCCATCGCCCTGGTGCTGCTCGGCGACGTACTCTCGTCCGCCTATCAGCAGGCGCAGTTGTCGATGGGCATCTTCAGCCCCAAGACCGTATCGGTGGGCGACCTGTTCATGGGCGCCATCGTGCCGGGTCTGATCCTTGTCGTGCTATACATCATTTATGTGGCCACCGTCGCCTGGCTCAAGCCCTCGGCCGCCCCTCCCGCCGATCGTGAAGAACTGATGGCCGAACTCGGCCATCAGGGCAACCTGGGCACGTTGTTGCTCAAGGGTCTGGTACCGCCGATCGTGCTGATCATCGCCGTGCTGGGCTCGATCCTTGGCGGCTTTGCCACGCCCACCGAGGCGTCGGCGGTGGGTGCCTTCGGTGCGCTGGTGCTGGCGCTGGCCTACCGCAAGCTGGATTTCGCCACCCTCAAGGAAGTGGTGCGCTCGACGACGCACGTCACCACCATGGTCTTTTTGATCCTGATCGGTGCCGCGCTGTTCTCGCTGGTGTTCCGCGCCTACGGCGGCGAGGAACTGGTCGTGCACCTGTTCGATAACATGCCCGGTGGTGTGGTCGGTGCGACGATCATCGTGATGCTGGTGATCTTCCTGCTCGGCTTCATCCTCGACTTCATCGAGATCACCTTCGTGGTGGTGCCGATCGTCGGTCCGGTCCTGCTGGCCATGGGCCTCGACCCGATCTGGCTGGGCATCATGATCGCCATCAACCTGCAGACCTCGTTCCTGACGCCGCCGTTCGGCTTCGCGCTGTTCTACCTGCGGGGCGTGGCGCCGGACACGGTGCCGACCACGGCGATCTATCGGGGCGTGATTCCCTTCATCGTGCTGCAGCTGGGCATGCTGGTCGCCCTGGCCTTGGTGCCGGAGCTGGCAACTTGGCTACCGGCACAGTTCTGATAGGGAATGGTCCAGACTGACTCGTGTGATGGCGGTGGGCAGACCGCCTACCGTCACACGATGACAACCCTAGGCGCACGATGCGCTCAACGACACAATAAGGGGAAATGCGCTATGCAACTCAAGTCACTTGCCGCAGCAATCGCCATGACCAGTGCCGCCACCGGCCTGGGCCTGGCGACCGCACTCGACAACCCCGCCCACGCGCAGGAAACCTACGAATGGAAGATGGTCACCTCGTGGCCGAAGAACTTCCCCGGCGTTGGCCAGGGGCCGGAGCGCCTGGCCGAACTGGTCGAGAAGATGTCCGATGGCCGCCTGACCATCGAGGTCTACGGGGCCGGCCAGCTGGTACCGGGCTTCGAGGTCTTCGATGCCGTGGCCGAAGGCACCGCCGAGATGGGCCACTCCGCGTCCTACTACTGGAAGGGCAAGGCACCTGCCGCCCAGTTCTTCGCCGCCGTGCCATTCGGCATGAACGCGCAGGAAATGAATGCCTGGCTGCAGTATGGCGGCGGCATCGAGCTGTGGAACGAGCTGTATGATCAGTTCGGCGTCGAGGTCATGACGGCGGGCGCCTCGGGCGTCCAGATGGGCGGTTGGTTCAACAAGGAAATCAATTCGGTCAAGGACCTCGAAGGGCTCAAGATGCGTATGCCCGGCCTCGGCGGTGAGGTCATGAGCCGCATGGGCACGGCCATCGTCAATATGCCGGGTGGCGAAATCTTTACCTCGCTGCAGTCCGGCGCCATCGACGCCACCGAGTGGATCGGGCCGTACAACGACCTGGCCTTCGGCCTGCACCAGGCGGCGGATTACTACTACTATCCGGGCTGGCACGAGCCGACCGTGATGTTCGAGGCCATCGTCAACGAAGACGCCTACAACGAGCTGCCAGCCGACCTGCAGGCGATCCTCCAGACCGCCGTGCACGACGTGAATCTATCGGTGCTCAACGAGTACACCGCACGCAACAACGATGCGCTGCAGACACTGGTCGAAGAGCATGGCGTCGAGTTGCGCCGCTTCCCCGACGACGTACTGGCTGAAGCCAAGAAGCACTCCCAGGCCGTCGTGCAGGAACTGGCCGAGACCAACGAGATGGCCAAGAAGATCTACGACTCCTACAGCGCCTTCCAGGATAAGGTCGAGAATTACCACGCCATTTCCGAACAGGCGTACTACAACGCCCGCAACCCGGACGGCGATACCACCACGACCCAGCAGCAGTAAGAAGCACTGGTTCCTGCAGATCACCGGGCCCGCTCAGCGGGCCCGGTTTTTTTGGGCTTCACGTACGATCGGCTTCCCTACGCTTAACCGTTCAGGGTACCCATGGCCCGCACCCATTCGATCATCGGTGCCGGATAGATACCCAGCAGCACGACCAGCAGCGCCAGCCCCAGCACCATGACCCCACCGGCACGTATGCCCCAGTTGTGCGGTGCGTCGCGGCTCTGCATGCCCGGCTCGACCAGGTACAGCGTGACCATCACACGCAGGTAGTAGTACAGGCCGATGGCGCTGCCTACCACGATACCTCCGACCAGCCACCAGCGTTCTGCCTCGACGCCCAACGCGATGATGTAGAACTTGCCGATGAAGCCCGCTGTGAAGGGAATGCCGGCCAGCGACAACATGGTCACGGTGAGCACGGCGGTCAGGTAGGGCCGTCGCCAGAACAGGCCGCGAAAATGGTGAAGCCCTGCAGCGTCCCGTCCGCCGTAGGGGCTCGACAGCAGGGTGACTACCCCGAATGCGCCGAGCGTGGTGATCAGGTAGGTGACCAGGTAGACCGCACCGGTTTCCGCCGCCAACCCGTCGCTGACCACCAAGGCGACCAGCAGGTAACCGAAGTGAGCGATCGACGAGTAACCAAGCAGACGCTTGAGGTTGGCCTGGGTCAGTGCCAGCAGGTTGCCGACCAGCATGGTGAGTAGCGCCAATGCCGCCAACAGATCGTGCAGCCAGGCATCCTCGAAGGCCGGCGCCGACAGCACCAGGCGCAGCAGCACGACGAATACCGCCACCTTGCTGGCCGAGGCAAGGAACGTCGCGGCCGGCCCCGGCCCGCCCTCATAGACATCCGGCGTCCATAGATGAAACGGCACGATCGACAGCTTGAAGCCCAGCCCTACCAGCATCAGGCCGGCACCGGCCAGCCCCCAGGGGCCGGGTCCCTCGACGAGGCTCGCCGACAGGCCGGCCAGGTCCAGGCGGCCGGTCTGGGCATACAGCAGCGCCATGCCGAACAGCAGAAATGCCGTGCCCGCCGCTGACAGCACCAGGTACTTGATGCCGGCCTCCAGCGAGCGCCGTTCATGGAAGGTGTAGGCGAGCATGCCGTAGAGGGGCATCGACAGCAGTTCGAGGCCGAAGAACAGCGTCGCCAGATGCTGGCTGGCCGCGAGCACCAGGCCGCCAGCAGCGGCACACAGCAGCAGCAGGTAGAACTCCTCACGCGGCCCGCCGTAATGCTCGAGATAGGCATGGGCCAGCGTGGCACAGGCCAGCGACGAGACGAGGATCAGCACGGCAGCGAACATCGCCAGCCCATCCACGGCCAGCAACGGCGTCTCGAGCGGCGCCACCTGCCAGACAATCAGCAGCGACAGCAGAGCGAGGTTGAGCCCCACTACACTGACGAAGGCAGTCCCCGAGTGATGGCGCCGCCAGGCGATGCCCAGCATCACCACGACGGCCGTGACACAGACCAGGATCAGCGGCAGCAGCGCAACGAGGTGCGTCAAGGTCAGCGTCATGAGACCCCCATCGGCAGCGTGGTGGAAAGCGCGTCAGCCGCGCCGAACAGGCGTTGGACTTCGAGCATGGCGGCATCGGTGGTGTTGAGCAGCAACTGCGGGTACAGGCCGAACAGCAGCACCAGCGCCAGCAGGCCGAGCATCATGAGGAACTCGCGCCGGTCGAGTCCGGCCAGTGGAGCGTCGTCCTGGGCCGGACCGAAATGCACACGCTGCATGAGCAACAGCGAGTAGACGGCAGCCAGGATCAGGCCGGCGCTGGCGATCGCCACCGTCCAGGGCGCGACCGGGAAACTGCCGAACAGCACCATGAACTCGCCGATGAAGTTGGCCGTCCCCGGCATGCCCAGCGAGGCAGCGGAAAAGCACAGCGTGAACCCCGGCAGGCTGCCCAGGCGACCCCACAGGCCACCCATCTCGCGCATGTCGCGGGTATGCAGGCGCTCGTAGAGCTGCCCGCTGAGAATGAACAGGCCGGCTGCCGAGAAGGCATGCGCCACCATCAGCATGACCACGCCCTGCAGGGCCAGTTCGGTGCCGGCATAGATACCGATGAGCACGAAGCCCATGTGCGAAATACTGGTATAGGCGATCAGTCGCTTGACGTCGTGCTGACCGCAGGCCAGCACCGCGCCATAGAAGATGCCCACCAGCCCCAGCGCCATCGCCACCGGCGCAAAGGCCTGAGAGGCCTCGGGAAACAGCGGCAGCGCAAAGCGCAGCATGCCGTAGGCCGCGGTCTTGAGCAGGATACCCGCCAAGTCGACACTGCCCGCGGTCGGGGCCTGGGCATGCGCGTCGGGCAGCCAGCCATGCAGGGGCACCACCGGCAGCTTGACCGCAAAGGCAATGAAGAACCCCAGCATCAGCCACATGGCCAGGTCGTCGGACAGCGGCGTGTTGCGCAGGGCGTCGTAGCTGAACGTATATTCCCCGGTATTGGCGTGATGCACGAAGACCAGCCCAAGGATGGCCACCAGCATCAGCAGCCCGCTGGCCTGGGTGTAGATGAAGAACTTGGTGGCGGCAGTGATGCGTGTCTTGCCCTCCGAGCCGCTGTGTCCCCACAGCGCAATCAGGAAGTACATCGGCACCAGCATCATTTCCCAGAAGAAGAAGAACAGGAACAGGTCGATGGCCAGGAACACCCCGACCACCCCGCCGAGAATCCACAGCAGGTTGAGATGGAAGAAACCGACCCTGCGCACGATCTCGTTCCAGGAACACAGCACCGCCAGCACACCGAGAAAGCCGGTCAACGCGATCAGTACCAGCGACAGGCCATCCAGCGCCAGGTGCACCTCGATGCCGAAGCGCGGAATCCACGCCGTGCGCCACTCCATCGACCAGCGCACCGCCTCGCTGGCGGCCGTAGGATCGGGGAGATGGTATTCGCCCTGGAACCACAGGCCGAGGGTGATCAGCAGGACCAGCCCCATGGTGCCCAGTGCGATCCAGCGCGGCGCCATCCCGCCCCAGCGCTCTGCCTGCCAGCACAGCAACCCGCCAATGAAGGGAATCAGAATCAGCCAGACCAGCGTCATAGATGTCGCATTCCTTGTCGTCTTGTCATCACGGCTCCCCCGACGGCGTCGGCCTGACGGCCAACGCTACGCCCCCAGCGTCAATAACAGCACCACGACGGTGGCGCCGACCACCATCGTGGTGGCATACCAGCGCAGCCGCCCGGTCTGCGTGCGCGACAGCCCCTGGTGCAGCAGGCCCGCCAGCCAGGCCACCCGAGCAAAGGTGCGGTCGAGCAGGTCACTGCGCAGCCACTTCACCATGCCCTGGTAGGGTTTCACCAGCGTACGGTCGAAGAAGGCATCAAATCCCCAGGCGGCATACCACAGCGTGCGCAACCTGGCGCCCCAGCCCTGGGCGACCCGCTCGCGCAGCCAGGCCCGCCGGGCCAGGAACAGCCACGCCGCCAGCGCGATACCCGCCAGGGCGACCCCGGCCGCGACGATCTCGAGTGCAAGCGCCCCGCCATGCCCAGCCTCTTCCGCCGCAGGCAGCACGCCTTGCAACGGCGGGGTGATCCACGCGCCGAGAAACGTCGAGAGAATGGCCAGCACAACCAGCGGCGCGCCATGCACCAGACCGCGTCCGGGCTCGGCATGCCGGGCATTGTCGCTCTTCGGCTCGCCATGGAAGGTATTGATGATCAAGCGCACGGTGTAGATCGAAGTCAGGAAGGCGCCGATCAGCCCCGCCAGCATCAGCCCGCCGTGACCGGCCAGCAGTGCCTGGAAGAGAATCTCGTCCTTGCTGTAGAACCCGGCAGTGACCAGCGGCAGCGCGGCCAGTGCCGCCCCACCGACCACGAACCCGCCGTAGGCCAGCGGCAGGCGACGCCACAGCCCGCCCAGGCGTCGCATGTCCTGTTCGTGGTGGCAACTGACAATCACCGCCCCGGCAGACAGGAACAGCAGCGCCTTGAAAAAGGCGTGGGTCATCAGATGGAAAATCGCCGCATCGAAGGCACCCACGCCCAAGGCCAGGAACATGTAGCCGATCTGGCTCATCGTCGAGTAGGCCAGCACGCGCTTGATGTCGGTCTGCGCCAGCGCGGCGAAGCCGGCCAGCAGCAGGGTCAGCGCCCCGATCACGCCGGTCAGGTAGAGCGCTCCCGGCGCCAGCAGGAAGATGCCGTGCAGGCGGGCTATCAGATACACGCCTGCGGTGACCATGGTTGCGGCATGGATCAGCGCCGACACCGGCGTGGGGCCGGCCATGGCATCGGCCAACCAGGTGTGCAGCGGCAGCTGCGCCGACTTGCCCAGCGCCCCACCCAGCAGCAGCAGGGCCGCCAGTTCCACCGTGGCGTCGCCTTCGGCCCAGACCTGCGGCGCCCTCTCGAGCAGCTCGGAAATGTCCAGCGTGCCCAGCTCGCGGAACAGCAGGAACAGGCCAATGGCCAGGAACACGTCGCCGATACGCGTGACGATGAATGCCTTGAAGGCGGCCCAGCCGTTGGCCGCGGTCTGGTAGTAATAGCCGATCAGCAGGTAACTGCACAGGCCGACCCCTTCCCAGCCCAGGAACAGCAGCAGCAGGTTGTCGCCGAGCACCAGCAGGATCATGCTGAACACGAACAGGTTCATGTAGGCATAGAAGCGCGTGATGCCGCTCTCGCCACGCATGTACCAGGCCGCGAACAGATGGATGAGGAATCCCACGCCGGTGATGATGCCGAGCATGGTCAGCGACAGGCCGTCCAGGGCCAGGCCAATGGTGGGCTGGAAGTCACCGACCGCGATCCAGGTCCACAATGTCACCTCGTAGGTGCCGGGCGAAACTAGGTAGGTCCAGGTCAGCAGCGCCGTGATCACGGCTGCCAGCCCGACGCTGGAGACACCGACCCAGGCGCTGTCGGCTTCACCCAGACGACCGCGGGACAGCGACAGGATCAGCGTACCGGCCAGGGGCAGCAGGAAGGTCAGGGGCAGAAACAGCGACATCGGCGACTCCATCATCCTTGCATCCGGCTGGCGGCATCGGTGTCCAGGGTCTTGAAGCGGTGATGCAACTGGATCAACAGCGCCAGGCCCACGCTGGCCTCGGCCGCCGCCAGGGTGATCACCAGCAGGAACATTGCCTGCCCCTCGGGTTGCCCCCAGGCCGTGCCGGCGACAATGAAGGCCAGGGCCGACGCATTGAGCATGATTTCCAGGCTCATCAACACGAACACCATGTTACGGCGGACCATCAGCCCCACCAGCCCCAGCGCGAAGAGGATAGACGCCAGGATCAAGCCGTGCTCCATCGGTATGCCGCTCATGCCCCCTCCTTAGTGCTCGCGTCACGCCCCGGCGTCTGTCGCGGCGTCGACAGTCGTCCAACGTGGGAGGCCGTGACCAGTGCCGCCAGCAGCAGCATCGCCCCCAGCTCCACGACCAGCAGCCAAGGGCCGAACAGCGTCATCCCCACCGCCTTGGCGGTCAGCGTCTCGCCGGCAATGACCATGCCGATGTCGCCCCGCCACAGCGTCACCGCCAGGATCACCAGCAGCAGCGCGGCCAGCACTGCCGGCCCCCGCCAGATGCCGGGCTTCAGCCAGGCTCTTTCCTGGTCGACGACCGCCTCGCCGAGGTTGAGCATCATCACCACGAACACGAACAGCACCATGATCGCCCCGGCATAGACGATGATCTCCAGCGCCCCGGCAAAGGGCGCGCCGAGGGCGAAGAACACCATCGCCACGCCGATCAACGAGACGATCAAGTAGAGCAACGCATGCACCGGGTTGACGCTGACGACCACGCCGAGGGTCGCCAGCACCGCCACCAGACCACTGAGGTAGAAAGCTACTTCCATGTCTTTTCCTTATCTGTGCACTAGGGAAGCAGTGTCTTGACGTCGATGGGCGCTTCCTCATTCTGCGCCCTGCCCTTGTCCTTGCCGGCGATCGCCAGCCCGGCCACCTTGTAGAAGTGGTAGTCATGATCCTTGCCGGGTCCGTTGATCAGCAGGTCGTCCTTCTCGTAGACCAGCTCCTGGCGGCGGTACTCGCTCATCTCGAAGTCGGGGGTCAGTTGGATCGCCGAGGTCGGGCAGGCCTCCTCGCACATGCCGCAGAAGATGCAGCGTGAGAAATTGATGCGGAAGAACTCGGGATACCAGCGACCGTCTTCCTTTTCGCCCTTCTGCAGCGAGATGCAGGCCACCGGGCAGGCCACGGCGCACAGGTTGCAGGCCACGCAGCGCTCCTCACCATCGGGGTCGCGGGTCAGCACGATGCGTCCGCGATAGCGCGGCGGCAGCGGTACCGGCTCGTCGGGATAGTTGAGGGTCTCGCGCTTGCGAAAGCTGTGCATGAAGACCATGCCCAGCGTGCGCAGCTGCGACCAGGTTCCCTCGATCAGCCACTTCAGCATACCGTGACTCCTTGCAGACTCGGATTCATTGCGGCGACACGAGCAGTATCACCGCTCCTGTCACCAGCAGGTTGACCAGTGTCAGCGGCAGACAGACCTTCCAGCCGAAGCTCATCACCCGGTCGTAGCGCGGCCTGGGCAACGAGGCGCGCAGCAGGACGAACAGCATCAGGAAAAAGCCCGTCTTGAGCGCGAACCACACGATGGGCGGCAACAGCGGCCCATGCCAGCCCCCGAAGAACAGGGTGACGATCAGCGCCGAGACCAGCACCATGCCGACATACTCGCCGATGAAGAACATGCCGAACTTCATGCTCGAGTACTCGATGTGGTAGCCATCGGCCAGCTCCTGCTCGGCCTCGGGCTGGTCGAAGGGATGGCGGTGGGTCACCGCGATCCCGGCGATCAGGAAAGTGCAGAAACCGAAGAATTGCGGGATGACGAACCAGAAGCCCTCCTGGGCGTTGACGATCTCGCGCATGTTGAACGAGCCGGCCATGGCTACCACCCCCATCAGCGCCAGGCCCATGAACACCTCGTAGGAGAGTGTCTGCGCCGAGGCACGCATGGCGCCGATCAGGGCGTACTTGTTGCCGCTCGACCAGCCGCCGAACAGCACTGCGTAGACGTTGATGCCGGCCATGGCGAGGAAGAACAGCAGGCCAATGTGCAGGTCCGCCACGCCCCAGCCGGGCGTGATGGGTATGACGATGAAGGAGAGCAGTAGCGACGCCATGGCAATGGCCGGGGCCAGCACGAACAGCGTACGATCGGCGAATGGTGGTATCCAGTCTTCCTTGAAGAAGATCTTGAGCATGTCGGCGACCAGCTGCAGCGTGCCGAACGGCCCTACCCGGTTGGGACCGTAGCGATCCTGCCATAGGCCGAGCAGGCGACGCTCGACGACCGTCATCACCGCCCCCAGCAGCACGGCTCCGAGCAGGATGACCAACGCTTGCAGCATGGCAATGAACGCCGCCTCGACTGTCGGGGTCCACCAGCTCATGGGCGATCCTCCTGGTGATCGTTACGGGGCGGCCTGTCGACGCCGGGCGCGTGGTCCCCCTGGTCGGTGATTGCCGCGTGCAACCAGCCCCATGTCCCCGAGACCATGCCCGCCGAAACCCCTGACGGCAGGCCGACCAGGCCAGCCGGAAAGCCATCGGACGAGTTCAATGGCAGCTCCACGCGCCCTGTCTCGGTCTCGAGCGCTATCGCTTCGCCCTCGGCTAGCCCCAGGCGCTGAACATCCTCGGCGGCCAGAATGATGGCCGGCGGCGCGGCGCGCTCGGCAATCGGCGCGGCCCGCAGCGTGGTTTCCTCGCCACCGAACAGGCGCGGCAGCACCACGACCTGCCAGGCATCGTCGCGCCGCGTGAAGGCGGAAGGTATGTCCTGTGCATAGGTGTAGTCGCCGGGCTGCGGCGCCAGCAGGCGCACCCCGGGGTCGCCGGCGCGCAGATGGCCGCCGACCTCATCCACGAACTTGTTCCAGGCCTGTGGCGAGTTCCAGCCCGGCGCCCAGGCGAAGGCCACTTCCTGACGCGGACGATGGAAGCCGTTGTAGCCTTCCATGGAAAAATTGAACGGTGAGTCGGGATCCTGCGGGGCGCGGGGCTCGCTGACATTCAGGTTGGCACGCATCGCCGTGCGCCCGCTGTAACGGTGCGGCTCGCGGGCCAGCTTGAGCCCTTCGACCCGATAGTCGGCATGCGGCGCGGCATCGACGATGCCGGCCAGTGCGGGATGCCGCTCGGCACACGCGCGGGTCACCTCGTCGAGCGTGACGTCCGCACCACTGCGTCGCTCGAGCCCCGCCTTGAGCACGTGAAGCCAGCGCCAGCTCTCGTGGATGCGTGTCTCGGGGCGGATATAACGCGGATCGAACACTTGAAAGAAGCGCTGTGCGCGGCCTTCCAGGCTGACCAGCGTGCCGTCGCCCTCGGCAAAGGTCGCCGCCGGCAGCCCCAGGTGGGCGTGTTCCCAGGTTCCGGTTCGCTGGTGATCGAGCACGATGACAGTGTCGGCGGCGTCCAGGGCGGCATCGACCTGGCCTTGCGGCAGGCGCTGATAGAGGTCATTTTCGAGGATGACCAGCGCATCGGCGCGATTGGCCTCGATCTCCTTCAGCGCCCACTCCAGCGACTCGCCACCCAGCAGCGCGAGCCCCGTACTGTTGGCCTCGTGGCGCACCAGCGTCAGTCCGGCCTGCCGGGTGCGCCGTGCCAGCGCCCGGGCCACGCTGCCGGCGGCCTCGATGATGGCCTGTGAGCCCAGCGAGCCGCCACTGACGATCAACGGGCGCTGGGCGGCCAGCAACGCTTCGGCGATGCGCCCGGCCTCGTCGCGCATCGCCGGGTCCAGACCGTCCACGGCCGGCGCCGTGTCGTCGATGGCATGGGCAATGGCGAAGCCCAGCCGGGCGATGTCGTCCGGCGCCAGCCGCCAGGTCGTCTCGCCGATGGCATCGAGCCCGGTTGCAGTGGGATAGGCACTGAACAGGGGGTAGAACGTATCCTGGCCCAGCGTCTTGACCGCCTCGGCGTTCCAGCCGGGAATGCCACGCTGCTCGGCAAGCGCATCGCGGCGTCCCAGCACCGCCTGACGCACTGCCAACCCCAGCCGGGCGGCGCTCTGGATCAGGTCCTCGCCGAGCACCAGAACCGCATCGTGCGCCTCCACCTCACGCAGGGTCGGCGTAGCCACGCCGGTCTCGCGATTGAGCCGGTTCATGGCGGTCAGGCAGGCCAGTTCGCGGGCGACGATGCCGGTCGAGAAGTTGTCGTCGCCGACCAGTTCGCGCAGCTGGTGGTTACTTTCCAGGCTGGCGCGCGGCGAACCGATGCCGATCACCCGCCGCGCGGTACGCAACTGGTCGGCGGCCCGCTCCAGCGCGGCATCCACCTCGAGCGTGACCGGCTCATGGCCGTTCTCGTCACGCCATTCGGGGCGGCGTGGCCGGTCGCTGCGATTGACGTAGCCATAGCCGAAGCGACCACGATCACACAGGAAGAAGCGGTTGACCTCACCGTGATAGCGATTCTCGATGCGTCGGATGTCACCGTAGCGCTCACCGGGGCTAATATTGCAGCCCACCGCGCACTGGTGGCAGATGCTCGGCGCGAACTGCAAATCCCACTTGCGGGTGTAATGATCCGAGTGGGTCTGGTCGGTGAATACCCCGGTAGGACATACCTCGGTCAGGTTGCCGGCGAACTCGCTTTCCAGCACGCCTTCCTGATGGCGTCCGAAATAGATGTTGTCATGGGCTCCGAAGGCCCCGAGATCGCCACCGCCGGCATAGTCGCGATAGAAGCGCACGCAGCGATAGCAGGTAATACAGCGGTTCATCTCATGGGCGATGAACGGGCCGAGGTACTGATTGCGGTGGGTGCGCTTGCGAAAGCGGTAGCGGCGCCGGTCATGGCCGGTCATCACGGTCATGTCCTGCAGGTGGCAATGGCCGCCTTCTTCGCACACCGGGCAGTCATGGGGATGGTTGATCATCAGCCACTCGATGACACTCTCGCGAAAGTCGCGGGCCTCGTCGTCATCGATGGAAATGATCGTGTCGTCCTTGGCCGGCGCCATGCACGACATTACCAGCATGCCCTTGGTGTCGTCGGCATCCTTGTACTGCTTGACCGCGCACTGCCGGCAGGCACCCACACTGCCCATGGCCGGATGCCAGCAGAAGTAGGGAATATCCAGCCCCAGCGACAGGCAGGCCTGGAGCAGGTTGTCCGAGCCGTCGACCTCGTAGGCCTTACCGTCCACATGAATCGTCGCCATCAGTGCCTCTCCCCTGCGCCTGCCCGCGTCATACTTCCCCCACCGGTATCGGATCCTCGTGGGCGGCCCGCGCCCGGTGCGAGATGCCGCGCTCGAACTCGTCCCGGAAATGCTTGATCGCCGACTGCAGTGGCATCGCCGCCCCGGGTGCGTGGGCACAGAACGTCTTGCCCGGCCCCAGCTTGACGGCAAGATCCTCGAGCAGTTCGATATCGCCCTGCTCGCCCTCGCCGCGCTCGATCGACTGCAGGATCTTCACTACCCATGGCAGGCCATCGCGGCATGGCGTGCACCAGCCGCACGACTCGCGGGCGAAGAACTGCTCTAGATTGCGCAGCAACGCCACCACGCTTTGCTCCTCGGTGACCACGGTCAAAAGCCCGGTGCCCATGCGGCTGCCGTATTGGCCGACAGTGTCGAAGTCGAGCGGCAGCTCGAGATGTTCCGGCAGCAGAAACCCGGTACTGCCGCCACCCGGCAGCCAGGTCTTGAGCGCCTTGCTATCGCGGATACCGCCAGCTAGGTCGAGCAATTCCTGGCCGGTGGTGCCGATCGGCAGTTCCCAGAGACCGGGCTCATTGACCCGCCCGGACACGCCATAGAGCTTGGTACCCCCGTCGTCACTGCGGCCGCCGGACAGGCCCTGATACCACTCGACACCGTGGCGCAGGATCGCCGGCACGTTGCATAGCGTCTCGACGTTGTTGACCACGGTGGGCTTGCCCCAGGCCCCGGACTGGCCGGGAAAGGGGGGCTTGGCGCGCGGATTGGCGCGGCTGCCCTCCAGCGAGCTGATCAGCGCAGTCTCCTCGCCGCAGATGTAGCGCCCGGCCCCGGTGTGCAGGGCAATGTCGAAGTCGAAGCCGCTGCCGGCGATATCCTTGCCCAGCCAGCCGGCGGCGCGTGCTTCCTCCAATGCTTGCGTCACGGCACGGGCCGCCTCGACGTACTCGCCACGCAGGAAGATGTAGCCGTAGCGCGAGTTGTTGGCATAGCCACCGAGGATCATGCCCTCGATGAGCAGGTGCGGCTGCTGTTCGAGCAGCAGGCGATCCTTGAAGGTGCCCGGCTCCATCTCGTCGGCGTTGCACACCAGATAGCCACGCGGGATGCCCTCGCCCTTCATGGTCAGGCTCCACTTCATGCCGGCCGAGAAACCGGCCCCGCCGCGGCCGCGGACATTGGCCTCCTTGACCTGATCGATCACCTCGTCGGGCGACTGCCTGCCAAGCACCTCGCGCACGGCGGCGTAGCCATCCATGTCGAGGTACTCGTCGAACCCGAGCGGGCGATTGTCATCGTGCAGACGCCAGGTCAACGGGTGGGTCTCGGCGCGCCGCTCGGCGGCCGCCTGGCGTAACTGGCAGCGATAACGCAACGAAGTGCGAAGCGAAGAGCGACTTGCCGTCATGCGTAGGCCTCCAGCAGCTCGGCCACATCGTCGGGTTCGACGGGGCCATAGGTGTCGTCATCGATCATCAGCGCCGGGCCGCGGTCGCAGGCGCCCAGGCAGCACACCGGCAGCAGTGTGAAGCGCCCGTCCGACGTGGTCTGGCCGAAGCGAATGCCGAGTACCTCCGCCAGCGCGTCATACAGCGCCTCGTAATCGGTGAGAAAGCACGAGCTGCTGTCACAGACCAGGATCACGTGGCGCCCGACCGGCTGGCGGAAGATCAGACTGTAGAAGGTGGCCACCCCCTCGACGTCGGCCGCTCCCACGCCCAGCACTGTCGCGATCGCCGGAATTGCCCCGTCGGGCACCCAGCCGTGGCGGCGCTGGACGATCTTCAGCGCCTCGATGCAGGCCGCCTGCGGCTGTTCATAATGGGCGAGTTCGTGCTCGATGGCGCGGCGGTCATCGCCATGCAGGACGAAGGCGTCGCCGTCAGTGGCGATGGTGGCGTCGTTACGGGTAGCGGCGGTCGAGTTCATGTTCAGCGGTCCACGTCGGCCATGACGAAATCGATACTGCCCAGGTGCGCGATCAGATCCGGCACGAAGCCACCGCGCATCACTGCCGGAATCTGCTGCAGGTGCGGAAAACTCGGCGTACGAATGCGCGTGCGATAGCTCATGGTGTTACCGTCACTGGTCAGGTAATAGCTGTTAATACCCTTGGTGGCCTCGATCATCTGCTGCGACTCGTTGGGCTTGAGCACTGGCCCCCACGACACCTGCAGGAAGTGCGTGATCAGCGTCTCGATGTGCTGCAGCATCTTGTCGCGCGGCGGCGGCGTGGTCAGCGGGTGGTCGGCCTTGTAGTCGCCGTCTGGCATGTGGTCGATACACTGCTGGATGATGCGCAGGCTCTGGCGCATCTCCTCGATGCGCACCTGGCCACGGTCGAAGACATCGCCGTTGCCCCCCAGCGGCACCTCGAAGTCGAAGTTCTCGTAGCCGGAATAGGGGCGCTGCTTGCGCAGATCGAAATTGCAGCCGGTGGCACGCAGGTTGGGGCCGGTCACCCCCCACTCCAGCGCCTCAGCCGTGGAATAGGCGACAACATTGCGGGTGCGCTCGCGGACAATGGCGTTTTCCATCATCGCCCGTTCGTATTCGGCCAGCCGCTTGGGCATCCAGTCGACGAATCCCTGCATCAGCCGGTCCCAGCCCTTGGGCAGGTCCTGGGCGACTCCACCGATGCGGAACCACGCCGGGTGCATGCGGAAACCGGTGATCGCCTCGATCACCTCGTAGGCCTTCTGGCGGTCGGTAAACGTGAAGAACACCGGTGTCATGGCACCAAGGTCCTGCAGGTAGGTGCCAAGGAAGAGCAGGTGACTGTTGATGCGGAACAGCTCGGCCATCATCACGCGAATGGTGCGCGCCCGGTCGGTGACGGTGATGCCGGCGAGCTTCTCCACCGCCAGGATGTAGGGCAGGTTGTTCATCACCCCGCCGGTATAGTCGACCCGGTCGGTATAGGGGATATAGCTGTGCCACGACTGGCGCTCGCCCATCTTCTCGGCACCGCGATGGTGATAGCCGATGTCGGGCACGCAGTCGACGATTTCCTCGCCCTCGAGTTGCAGCACGATGCGGAAAGCACCGTGGGCCGAGGGGTGGTTGGGGCCAAGGTTGAGGAACATGAACTCGCTGTCCTCGCCGCCGCGGCGCATGCCCCACGCCTCGGGATCGAACTTCAGCGCCTGCTGCTCCTTGTCCTGGCCCTCCACGGTCAGGGTGTAGGGGTCGAACTCGGTGGCCCGCGCGGAATGATCCTTGCGCAGCGGGTGCCCCATCCAGGTCGGCGGCATCAGGATGCGGGTCAGGTGCGGGTGGCCATGGAAGGTCACGCCGAACATGTCCCACACCTCGCGCTCGTACCAGTTGGCGTTGGGGTAGAGCGAGACGCTGCTGGGTACTTCCAGGTCGCTCTCGGCGAGCGCCACCTTGAGCATGATGTCGCGATTGCGCGAGACCGACAGTAGCTGGTAGAACACCGTGAAATCCGAATCCGGCAGACCCTGACGATTGCCGCGCAGGCGCTCATCAGTGGCCGAGAGGTCGAACAGCATATTGAACGGCTCGGGCATTTCTCGCAGAAAGCGCAACACGTCAATCAGGCTGTCACGCGCGACCCACAGCACCGGCATGCCGATCAGGGTGGCCTGCTCGACGAAGGCCCGCTCGCCGAAGCGCTGCATCAGGGCAACGACGACCGGATCGGCCTGCGCGTCGTTCGCGGTCGTATCATTGGGTGTGGCGACGCTCATGTCTCGTGCAGCTCTCCCTGCTCAATCCAACGATGTCTCAGATGCTGTCGGGGGTACGCAGCTCGGTGGTCTGAATGCGCTGGTCGCGCCATTTCTCGCGCTGCGATGGCATCTCGGCACGGTAGACGCCCTGATCGCCGACCACCCAGGACAGCGGCCGCCGCTCCTCTTGGATGGAGTCCTGCAACAACTGTAGTCCCTGCAGGAACGCTTCGGGACGCGGCGGGCAGCCCGGCACGTAAACATCCACCGGCAGAAACTTGTCGACACCCTGAACAACGGAATAGATGTCGTACATGCCGCCGGAGTTGGCACACGAGCCCATCGAGATCACCCACTTGGGTTCCAGCATCTGGTCGTAGAGCTGCTGGATGACCGGCGCCATCTTGATGAAGCAGGTACCGGCGATGACCATGAAGTCCGCCTGGCGGGGCGAGGCGCGAATGACCTCGGAGCCGAAGCGGGCAATGTCGTGGGGGGCGGTGAACGCCGTGGTCATCTCCACGTAGCAGCACGACAGGCCAAAGTTATAGGGCCACAGGGAGTTTTTTCGCCCCCAGTTGACTGCCGAGTGGAGCACTTCCTCGAGCTTGCCGGTAAACACGCTGCGATGGACCTGCTGGTCGAGCGGGTCCTCCACGCGCTGGCGTTCGCCCAGCGGATAGCGGGCGTTGTCCGCCGCCATCGCGTCATCGGCACGCGTTAGGGTATACGCCATGCGACTCCTCCCACGACAAGGCAATAAAACGATCGAAAGTGTTACGGATTCGAGCAAGTCCGGCCACGGTGTCAGGCCTCGCCATCCTGGCGCTTGCGACGCGCCGTCGGCGCCCAGTCCAGCGCCCCGACCCGGCTGTCGTAGACCAGCCCGGCCAGCAGGATGACGATGAATACCGCCGCGCCCCAGAAACCGGCCCAGCCGACCTCGCGCACGGAAACGGCCCAGGCGAACAGGAACACGGCCTCGATATCGAAGATCACGAAGAGCATCGCGACCAGGTAGAACTTGATGGAGAAGCGTTGGCGCGCACTGCCGGTGCCGATGATGCCGGACTCGAATGGCAGGGACTTGCTGCGACCGACGCTGCGACCGCCCAGCAGGCTGGCAGCGCCGATCATGAAAGCGCACAGGCCGATGACAGCGACCACGAAAAGTCCGACAGCCCAGTACTGGGCAATCAGCGCTGCGGCGTTCTGCTCCATACTCCTCCTCGTCAGGCCACGCGCATGGGCGTGGCCAGCCGTCTCGCGGCACAGGCGACTTCGTCGAATCGCCCTGTTCTCATTCGTCTGGCTTAAGCGTAGGAGATCATTAGAGATTTGTCAGAGGTCGGTAACGTGGCCGTGATACATCGAAATCATCTAGGCTATGGGGTTTCTGCAGGCCATTAAGATCACCGCAATGACCACATCTTCTCGTTCTCACATTCCGAATGTGCTGACCATTGCCGGCTCCGATCCCGCGGGCGGTGCCGGCATCCAGGCCGATCTCAAGACGTTCTCGGCGCTCGGGGCCTACGGCACCAGCGTGATCACGGCGTTGACTGCCCAGAACACACAAGGTGTGAGGGGCGTGCATCCGGTACCGGCCGACTTCATCGCCGCCCAGCTCGAGGCACTGCTCGACGACGTGCGCATCGATGCCGTCAAGATCGGCATGGTGGCCAGCCTGGACGTCGCCGAAGTCATTCGCGATGCGCTGCAACGCCAGCGCCCGCGCTGGGTCGTGCTCGATCCGGTGATGGTAGCCAAGAGCGGGGATATACTGGTCAACGACGCCGGCATCCAGGCGGTGCGCGACGTGCTGGTCCCGCTGGCCGACGTGATCACCCCCAACCTGCCGGAAGCCGCAGTACTGCTCGACCGTCCCCGGGCTTCGGACGCCGATGCCATGGAAGCCATGGTACCGGGCCTGCTGGCCTTGGGCGCGCCCAACGTGTTGCTGAAGGGCGGTCACCTTCAGGGTGAACGTTGCCCCGACCTGCTGGCTTCCGCGGCGGGCAGCAGTTGGCTGGAAGCGGAGCGCATCCCTACCGACAATCTGCACGGTACCGGCTGCTCGCTGTCTTCGGCGATCGCCGCCTGCCTGGCCCATGACGATGCGCTGGTCAGCGCCGTGCAGCGCGCCAAGGTCTGGCTGAGCCAGGCGCTGCATGAAAGCGAGCGCCTCGATGTCGGCAAGGGGCGCGGGCCGGTCCATCACTTTCACGCCTGGTGGTGAACACGGGCGAATCGCGTCACTTGCAGGACCAGCAGGGGCTGACCATGCTGAGGCTACGGTGCCCACCGTCAAGGCGCCAATGTAACCGGAGATGACCGAACGTCAACGACCCGGAGGGAACCGCCATGCCTCAGACGCTGCTGTTTGCCTGCGACCTGTCTGCCGAAAACCGTGCAGCGTTCGCCCGCGCCATACGCCTGGCCGTGGAGAATGGCGCTCAGTTGGATGTCCTGCATGTCCTGGACCCGCACCTGCCTCATCAGGCGCTTCGCGACCTCGAGATTGCGGTCGTCGAGGAAATGGAACGGCTGATGACCGACCTGCGCGAGGATTATGCCTTGCCGGCCCCACCCACCCTGATCCAGACCGTGGCCGGCGCGCCTTATGTGGAGATCGTCCGCGAGGCGCACGAGCGCAAGGCCGGTGCCATCGTGCTCGGCGCCCATCGCAAGCGCGGCCAGCCGGAGCTGGTCGGTGGCACCACATTGGCGCGGGTGCTGCGCGGCGCGCCCTGTCCGGTCTACCTGATCAGTCATGCCGCCAACCAGGAGTGGCAGGATGTGCTGGTGCCGGTGGACTTTTCCCTGGCTTGCCGCCATACCTTGCGCCAGACCCTGATGCGCTTTCCCGATGCCCGCCTGACCCTGCTGCACGCTTGGCATGTCCCGGGTGAGGAGGAGTTCGGTTCCAATAGCGGCTACGCTCAGTGGCGTGATCGCGAGGTGGAAAGGTTACGCCAGCAGATTCAGGGCGAGATCGATCAGATGATGAACGAGCTGGGTGACGTGCCCGAACTGGAACTGGAACTGGAGCGGGGCGAGCCCGGCGAGGTCCTGCTCAACCGCCTGCGCCGGCAGCCACCCGACCTGCTGGCACTCAACAGCCAGATGCGCCTGGGGCGTGACGGTCACCTGACCGAGCGCCTGCTGGCCGAACCGCACTGCGACATGATGGTGTGTCGCGCCTGGTAACCCCGATGTGCTGCAGAGACATGCTTCCATCGCTTCGATAAACGAAAAGGCCCGGCATGTGCCGGGCCTTGTTTATCATCTCATGCAGTGTTGGCGTCAACTTAGCTGCCGCTCTTTTCCTTCTCGGCCGCCTCGATGTCCTGCTGCAGCGTTTCAAGAATCTGCTTGCCGCGCTCGCCCGCCTGCTCGATGAAGGTATCGCGTACCGACATGCTCTTCTCACGGAAGGCATCGCGCTGCTCATCAGTCAGCGTGGACACCTGGATGTCGCTGTTTTCCTTGATGGTATTCAGGCGCTCTTCATTGAACTGGTCCTGCTTCTCGAAGATATAGCTGCGCAGGCCATCGGTCACTTCATCAACCATCTGCTGCTGATCTTCGGGCAGATTGTTGTAGAAGTCCTGGGCCGCCACCAAGGTAGTGATGAACTGGGCCTGCTTGGCCTCGATCATGTAATCCTGAACTTCGTAGAAGCTCATTTCCTCGATGGCGAAGACCGGGTTCACCTGCCCGTCGATCTGCTGGAGCTGCAGCCCCGAGTAGACTTCGGAATACGGCATCGGCGTCGGGTTGGCGCCATAGGCACGGTAGGACTCGACCAGGATCGGCGAGGTCATGGTGCGGATCTTGAAGCCTTCCATATCCTCCGGGGTCTGGATCTGGCGGTCGGCGGTCCACACCATCCAGCCTTCAGGAATCACCCCCAGCAATTCGAGGTTCTGCTCGTTATAGGCCTCCTGCAGCATGTCGATGGCCTTGGAACTGCCCAGTACCTGCTCGTTGACCTGATTGTCATCCGAGAACAGGAAATGCAGGGTGAACACGCCGGTTTCGGGAATCACCGAAGCCAGGTGACCGGGCGAGGCGAAGGCGAGCTGGATGGCATCCTGCTGCACCAGCTCGGTCAACTGCGATGACGTTCCCAACGTGCCGTATGGATAGATCTCGACCGTAATATTGCCGTTGGATTTTTCCTCGATGCGCTTCTTGAATTCTTCCGCATAGGCGTCCTGCACGCTGCCATCCACTTCCTCAAGAGCGAAACGCCAGGTTTCCGCTTGGGCTACGCTAGTAGTCATGGCACCAGCAGCGGCAATGGCGGCAATCAGGCCTGCTTTCTTGAACATGGTTGTTATCCCTTTTTCGAGGTGGTGTGATACATACATAACAGATCAACTAGCGTTTTTCCAAAACCTCATTATTTATCATTATGATAATAGTCAACATTCTGGAGCTTGCTTCCATTTTTTAGAACAAGGATCGCTCATGGCTACATCCAAAGAAGAACGAGAGCAATCGCTGAGTCATCTACCGCGGGGATTACTGGGTCTGGCTCACGGGCTCGACAAGGCGGACAGTGCCATGGCAGTGGTGGAACGCTGGCTGATCGCCGGCTGTGTCATTGGCATGGCCGTCGCCAGTTTTTCCAACGTCATCGGACGCAACCTCTTCAACTACAGCCTGCCTTTCACCGAGGAGATCATGCAGATCCTGCAGATCTGGCTGACATTCCTGGGGATCAGCTACGGTGCCCGGGTCGGTCGGCATATCCGGGTCACTGCGCTGCTCGACATGGTCGGAGAAACTTTCCGCAAATGGCTGCTGGTCGCAGGCCAGATCGTGACCTGCGCCTTGCTGGCCTGGCTGGCCTGGCTGGCATTCAAGTACGTGGGCAGCCTCACTGCTTCCGGACGCGTTACTCCGTCGCTGCGCTGGCCACTGGATGTCCTCTACTCGATCGTGCCCATCGGCCTGGGACTGGGCGCAATCCAGTTCTTCATGGCGATCATGCGCAACCTGCTGAGTCGCGGCGCCTGGATGTCATGGAAGACGCCCGAGATCGATGCCGAGAGCGGCGATCTCAGCGAAACCAGCCTGTAAGTCAGGGAACCAACAAGAACACGAGGATACTCGCCCATGTGGATTATGCTATTGATGGTCGGCCTGCTGCTGCTGGGTCTACCCATGCTGGTTCCGCTGCTTGCCGGCGCCTTCGCCATCCTGCTGAGCGGCTACAGCTTTCTCAAGCCCGAACTGGCCATCCAGCAGATGATCGGCGGGCTGCAGCCGGTGGTCCTGACCGCCGTGCCGATGTTCATCCTGGCAGCGGATATCATGCTCAAGGGCAGCACCGCCCAGCGCATGCTCGATGTCATAGAAAGCTTCGTCGGTCACTGGAAAGGTGGACTGCCGGTCACCACCGCCATGGGCTGTACCATGTTCGGTGCCGTTTCGGGCTCGACCCAGGCCACCGTGGTCGCCATGGGGCGTCCACTGCGCCCGCGACTGCTGGATGCCGGTTACAGCGACAAGTTCACCATCGCCCTGATCATCAATGCCTCGGACATCGCGCTACTGATTCCGCCGTCGATCGGCATGATCATTTACGGTGTGGCCACCGGTACCTCGGTGGGCGATCTATTTATCGCCGGCATCCTGCCAGGGCTGCTGATTCTGGTCCTGTTCTCGATTTACTGCATCTGGAAGTCCAACAAGCTGGGCATCGAGCCGCTGCCGCGCAAAAGCTGGGCCGAACGCTGGCATGCCGTCAAGCGCGCCAGTCTGCCGGCCGGCTTTCCGGTGATCATTATCGGCGGCATCTATTCGGGCATGTTCTCGCCCACCGAGGCCGCCACCGTGTCGGTACTCTATGCCCTGCTGCTGGAGATGGTCATCTATCGCGGCGTCTCTTTCAGCGACCTGCCCAAGGTGGCCTTCAGCACCGGCCTGATTACCGCCGTGGTGTTCATCCTGGTTGCGGCCGGTGCCGCCTTCTCGTGGATCATCTCGTTCGCCAAGATTCCCGACGCCATACTCGGCGGCTATATCCCGTTTCTGTCCGAGCACCCCTTTGCCCTGCTGATCGTCATCGCGGCAGCCTTCTTCGTCGGTTGCATGTTCGTCGATCCGATCGTGGTCATCCTGATCCTGTCGCCAGTGTTCGCGCCGGCCATCGAGACCGCCGGCCTCGATCCGGTGCACGTCGGGGTGCTGGTCACGCTGCAGGCTGCGATAGGTTCGGCCACGCCACCCTTCGGCTGTGACATATTCACGGCGGTGGCGGTATTCCGAAAACCCTACCTGGACATCATCCGCGGCACCCCGCCATTCATTGCCCTGCTGCTGCTGGCCACCGCGCTGATCATTGCCTTCCCGCAGATCTCGCTGTTCCTGCCCAATCTGGCCAACTGAGCCGAGTCATCGGCGTCATGCTACCCTCGTCTGCGGACGGGGGTTTTCTTTGGAGATACGATGAGAGCGTTGATACAGCGGGTCAGTCATGCCCGTGTGGATGTCGGCGGGCGAACGGTGGGTGCCATTGACCAGGGCTTGCTGGCCCTGATCGGCGTGGAGAAAGGCGATGACGAGGCGCGCGCCGACAAGCTGCTGCACAAGCTGCTGCATTATCGCGTGTTCGGTGACGACGCCGGCAAGATGAACCTCGATCTGCAGCAGGTCGACGGGGGGCTGCTGCTGGTGTCGCAATTCACCCTGGCGGCGGATACCCGCAAGGGGTTGCGTCCGAGCTTTTCCAGCGCCGCGCCCCCGGCCGAGGGCGAGCGCCTGTTCGAGTATCTGCTGACACGAGCGCGCGATACATGGCCTCACGTGGCCAGCGGCGAGTTCGGGGCCGACATGCAGGTGAGTCTGCTCAACGATGGGCCCGTCACGTTCCTGCTGGAAACCTGAGGCCGAGTCGAAGCAAGGAGGACAACAGTCATGGCCAGTTCGAGACTCGCCTTGATTACCGGCGGCGCCCAGGGGATCGGGCGCGGCATCGTCGAATACCTGCTGGCTCGCGGTTGGCGGGTCGCTGCCCTGGATCGCGATGGCGATGCGCTGGCCGAGTTGGATGCCGCGCATCCCTCGTCGCCGCTGCTGCCGCTGGTGGCCGACAATAGCCACGAGACCGAAGTGGATGCCGCCTTTACCCGCCTGCACGACTGGCAGGGCGTGGCCAACCAGCCACCCGGCCTGGATCTGCTGGTCAACAACGCGGGTATTGCCGATCCCGAAACTGGCCCGCTGGAGCGTCTTTCACTGGCCGACTGGCGGCGTTGGCAGGACAGCCACCTGACCGGCGCCTTCCTGTGCACACGCTCGGCGATACCTGATCTGCGCACCCGTCGAGGCAGTATCGTCAACATGGCATCGACCCGCGCCCTGCAGTCGGAGCCGCATTGCGAAGCCTATGCAGCCGCCAAGGGCGGTCTGCTGGCCATGACCCATGCCTTGGCCGTCAGTCTGGGTCCCGAGGTGCGCGTCAATGCCATCTGTCCGGGCTGGATCGAGACTGGCCCCTGGCAGAAGAGCAGCCAGCGCAGCACGCCGGTGCACCGCACCATCGACCGGGAGCAGCACCCCGCTGGCCGTATCGGTGAGCCCGAGGATATCGCCGCTGCCGTGGCCTTTCTGGCTGGCGACGAGGCCGGTTTCATCACCGGCCAGGAATTCGTCATCGATGGTGGCATGACCCGCAAGATGATCTACGCCGACTAGGCGTCCTTCTTGCCGAGGCTGCCAATGGCAGCCTCAGCGGTATTCGCCTTTCCTTCATTGCCGTCGGCGATGGGTCGTTCATCGTGGTTGGCAATCGTCATCATAGCCATTCTTCATGGGGCGAAGGTGGGAATCCTGGCGGTGAAACGCCATAATTCAACCACGGTTAACCTTATTCACTAGCCGACTAGATTTTGACGCAAGTTCACTTGCATAGCACGTTGCACGGCATCGGAGGGAAGGGCCGACGAATCCTGAACTACGGCGCCAGACCACCGATTACGGGAGGGCATTAGCAATGAAAGGCAATGTTCTGTTTCTCAAGGCACAGTGCTCCAAGTCCGAACAGGAGCTGCTGCGAGCACTACGGGCCATCAAGGAGGCCGATTCCCGGCCAACCGACGTGGAGGCCACCCTGAAGCGGATCGGCATTCATCCCGAGGCAAGCTCGCCTTTCGTCCAGTTGATCAAGAACGCGTTGGACAGCCGTGGCGAATTCGAACTGCTCGGCCCCAAGTCACCCTGCGTCTCGCACGATGAACTCGATCTGCTGGCCACCCTGAACTACTTCATGAAGCATGACGACACATCCTTGCCGGCGGGCGACTGCCTGACCCGCATGTCGACCTACATGCTTCGGTTGTTCAGGGATTGCGGCTCGACGCTGCGTGACACCGGTATCGCCCTGCGGGCACGCCCGGCTCCGTTCATGCGTCATCGCCACTGATTCACAAGGCACTTTTCCACAAGGCAGTTTGCGACCCCGCGACAGGCTGCCAATTCGGCAGACTGTCTTCTATTTCAGCCCCTGGTACTGATAGGCCATGGCCTTGCCACCGACGAACTGCGCCTGAATGAAGCGCACCTCGTCACCCCATAGGCAGTTGTCGATCATCACCGCGCCGGAACATTCGCTGGGCTCGCCAAGAATCGCCTCGACCTGTGCCCGGGTCATGCCCGCCTGAAGCTGCTCGTAGTTGTCCAGGGTCAGGCGGGAATCCTCGCAGCCAACCAGCCCGAGTGTGACGACCATGATTGCCGCCACCCACACGTTTCGCCTCATCGTCGGTCCTCGTCAATCGGCGGTAAGCTCGGTCTCGAGCTGTTCCAGTGCCTCTTCGGCCTCGAGCCAGGCCTGCTCGAGCGTGGCCAGGCGTGTCTTGAGCTCGCCCTGACGGGCCAGCAAGTCGGTCAACTCATCCTTGCGCGAGGCTTCGGTGTAGAGCTCGGCATCGCCCAGGCGTTCTTCTACCGTGGCCAGCTCGTCTCCCGTGCGGGTCATGTCTCGCTCTGTCTTGTCGCGCTCACGCTTGAGTGGGCGAAGCTTGTCGCGCAGCTCGGCGGCAGCACGCCTCGCCGCCTTGCGATCGACGGCCGGCGCGGTGTCCGCGGCCTTGCCTGAGCGTGCCTCGCGGCGCTCGCTCTCCAGGCGCGCCTTGAGCCAGGCCCGATAGTCCTCCAGGTCGCCATCGAACGGCGCCACCGTGCCATCGGCTACCCGCCAGAACTCATCGACCGTGGCGCGCAGCAAATGGCGATCGTGGGATACGATGATTACCGTGCCCTCGAAGCCGGCCAATGCCTCGGTCAGCGCCTCGCGCATTTCCAGGTCGAGGTGGTTGGTCGGCTCGTCGAGCAGCAGCAGGTTGGGCTTCTGCCAAGCGATCAGGGCCAGCGCCAGGCGCGCCTTCTCGCCACCCGAGAAGCATCCCACTTCGCCGAAGGCATCGTCGCCCTTGAAACCGAAGCCGCCCAGGAAGTTGCGGATCTCCTGCTCGCTGGCCTTCGGTGACAAGCGCTGCACATGCAGGAAGGGCGTGGCCGACAGGTCAAGCCCTTCGAGCTGGTGCTGGGCGAAGTAACCGATCGCCAGGTGCTCGCCGGCCACGCGCTTTCCGCCGAGCAGGGGTAACTCGCCGGTCAGCGACTTGATCAGCGTCGACTTGCCCGCGCCGTTGGGTCCCAGCAGGCCGATGCGCTGACCGGGCAGGATGGTCAGCTTGACGTCGTCCAGCAGCGGTGTGGTGTAACCCAGCGCCGCCTGGTCGAGGACCAGCAGCGGGTGCGAGGTCTTGTCGGAGGATGGCAGCGTGAAGTGAAACGGCGAATCGACATGGGCGACAGCGATGGTCTCCATGCGCTCGAGCATCTTGAGTCGGCTCTGGGCCTGGCGCGCCTTGGCGGCCTTGGCCCGAAAGCGCGCCACGAAGCGCTCGATCTCCTCGCGGCGCGCCTGCTGCTTGGCGGCTTCGGCCTGCTGCTGGGCGAGCTTTTCGGCGCGGGTGCGCTCATAGGTCGAGTAATTGCCGCGATACAGCACCAGGCGCTGCCGGTCGAAATGCACGATGTGATCGCAGACTGCATCGAGGAAGTCGCGGTCGTGGGAAATCAGCAGCAGCGTGCCGGGATAGCGGACCAACCACTGCTCGAGCCACAGCAGGGCGTCGAGGTCGAGGTGGTTGGTCGGCTCATCGAGCAGCAGCAGATCGGACGGCATGAACAGCGTACGCGCCAGGTTGACGCGCATGCGCCAGCCACCGGAGAACGCCGACAGGGGCTGATCGAGCTGGACCTGGGTGAAGCCCAGGCCCACCAGCAGTTGCGCGGCGCGGGCCGGCGCGCTGTAGCCGTCCAGCGCCTCGAGCTGGCCGTGCAGCTCGGCCTCGCGGTGGGCGTCGCCACGCTGGCGTGCCTCGTCGAGAGCGCGCTCGGTGCGGCGTAGCTCGACGTCGCCATCGAGCACGTAATCGAGAATCGAGCGGTCCAGCGCCTCGATTTCCTGGGCCATGTGAGCGATGCGCTGGCCACCAGACAGTTCGACCTGGCCACGATCGGGGGACAGCTCACCCAGCAGCAGCTTGAACAAGCTCGACTTGCCGGCCCCGTTGGGGCCGACGATCCCGGCCTTGTGACCATGATGCAGGGTCAGCTCGGCATCCTCGAAGAGGGGTTGGGTGCCGCGTTGCAGGGCCAGTTGGCGCAGTGCGATCATGCCGACTCCGAATAAAGCGATGAGGGAACGGCGGCGAAGGCCGCGCAGGCAATGAGTGACGATTCTACCCAATTATGGGATTACGCGCTGTCCCTGTATGGCCATGCCGAGGTGGCCGAGGCCTGCCTTGCCCTGCAGGACGAAGCCGGCGCAGACGTCTGCGAGCTGCTATGGGCCTGCTGGCTGGCCCGGCGCGGCTGGCGACCTGCCGATGATGTGTCGGCACAGTTGGCCGCGGTGCGTGACTGGCAGGCCCGCTACACATACCCGCTGCGGGCGCAACGCCGTGCGCTCAAGCCTGACGCCGCGCGTGACGAGAACGTGGCGCAGCTGCGCCAGGCAATCAAGCGGGCCGAACTAATGGCGGAGCGCGAGGCGCTGACTCGTCTGGCACGACTTGCCGAACCCCAACAGGGCGTGTACCGCATGCAGCCCGGCGACACGCTGGATGCCCAGTTGCGACGCCTGATCCCCATGCTGACCCTTGCGACCGAACCGGCGCTGGCCCAGCTGATCGCCGCCGCAAGTGCGGAACCCATGCCGCCCTGTTAGAGTCCCAAGGTTCCGGGCCGTTGCGAAACGGCCTGACAATAACGCAACCGCAGGCATATCGATTCCAGAGGAGCCTTATGAAAACCCTACTGACCGCCGCAGCCGTCACAGCGGCATTGAGCACCGCGCCGTTCGTGCTGGCCGCCCCCGAGAGCGACCAGGAAAAGCTCAGCTACAGCATCGGTGTCACGCTTGGTCAGAGCCTTTCGCAGGATGTCGAGAACCTTGATATCGACGCCTTCACCCAGGCCCTGGAAGACATCTACGCCGGTGACGAGCTGCAGATGAGCCAGGAAGAGATGGCTCAGGCCCTGACCCAGTTCCAGCAGCAGAAGATGGCCGAGCAGCAGGCCAAGGCCAAGCAGGCCGCCGAGACCAACAAGGCCGAAGGCGAGAAGTTCCTGGCCGAGAATGCCGAGAAGGAAGGCGTCAAGGTCACTGATTCCGGCTTGCAGTACAAGGAACTGAAATCCGGCGATGGCGCCACGCCTGGCCCCAAGGACAACGTTAAGGTTCATTATGAAGGCAAGCTGCTCGACGGCACTGTCTTCGACAGTTCCTACCAGCGTGGCGAGCCGGTCGAGTTCCGTGTCGACCAGGTGATCGAAGGCTGGCAGGAAGCCCTGCAGATGATGAATGTCGGCGACACCTGGATGATCTACCTGCCTTCCGATCTGGCCTACGGTCAGGCCGGTACCGGTGGCCCGATCGGCCCCAACGAGGCCCTGACCTTCAAGGTCGAACTGCTGGGTGTCGAATCGGCAGATGGCGATCAGGCCAGCGGTGGCAATGCCGAAAGCGACCAGGGCTGACCCGGCGTGAAAGCATCGGCTGTGCTCACGGCCCTGCTCCTGGCCCTGCCTGCCACGGCACTGGCCGAGCCCGAGGCGCAACCGGCGGCCTCGCTGCCGGTGCTGAACATCGAGCCTGACGCCATCAGCGTGATGGGCGTCTCGTCGGGCGGCTACATGGCGACGCAACTGGCCGTCGCCTGGCCGGCACGTTTCTCGGGGCTGGCGGTGTTTGCCGCCGGCCCTTGGGGGTGTGCCCGGGGCACGCTGTCCCTGGCGTTGACCCAGTGCATGCAGACCCGCCTCGGCCCCCCCGACCTCAATGTTCTCCAGCAACGTCATACGGATTATCTGCACGACGAGCGCGTCGGCGATCCCGGCGACCTGGCCAGACAGCGCGTCTATCTCTGGCATGGCGGACAGGACGACACGGTCGACCCGCAACTCGGCGCCCTGCTCGCCGAGCAGTATCGTACCTGGCTGGACGATCCCGAGTCACAGCTCAAGGAGGTAACGTCTCCCCGAGCCGCCCATGGCTGGCCGGTGTCAGCCTCGTCAGCGGCAGTCGACTGTTCCCAGGGCGGTAGTCCCCATCTGCTGGATTGTGACATGGACGGGGCCGGCCAGGCGCTGCAGTGGATTTACGCTAACGACCTGCAGCCACCCACAGGCGACGAACGCGGCATGCTGATGCCCTTCGATCAGGCACCGTTCTACGATGGGCGGCGGCTGGCCGAGACAGGCTATGTGTACGTGCCCAAGGCCTGCGAGGAAGGTGCACCCTGCGCGCTGACCGTGGCACTGCATGGGTGCGCAATGAGTGCCGAACAGGTCGGCGAGACGTTCGTCCGCGAATCGGGGCTCAATGCCTGGGCGGCGGCCAATCGTATCGTTGTCCTATACCCACAGGCGGAACCCAGCCTGCCCAACCCCAAGGCATGCTGGGACTGGTGGGGCTACGATGAAAGCAGCTGGCAGCGCGATCCGATCTACGATACCCGCCAGGGTCACCAGGTCCAGGCGATCAAGGCCATGGTCGATCACTTGGCCGGTACCTAGCGACGGCTTGGCTTCGCCTGTTACCGGTGGGCTGTCAGCACCTGGCCCAAGGCATCGCTCAACAACCCAGGCGTTGGCGAGTACATCACCCGTTCGAGAATCTCACCGTCGTTATCGACGATGAACAGCGAGGCGCTGTGATCCACGGTATAGCCCATCGCCGAATCGCCTGCATCCACCTTGCGCCAGGCCACGCCGTAGCGTTCGGCGATATCGGCCAGCTGTGCCTGGCTGCCTGTGGCACCGATGAACTGCGGCCCGAAGAAACCGACGTATTCCCGCAAGCGCGGCAGATCGTCTCGCGCCGGGTCCACTGAAATCAATAGCGGCACGACGCGCTGACGTGTCTCGGGGTCGAGCCGGGCCAGGGCCTGGCGCATGACCGACAGGCTCATCGGGCAGACATCGGGACAGTGCGTATAGCCGAAGAACACCACAGCCAACTGATCGTCATCGAGTTCGGAGAGAGAGAACTCGCCAACGGTCGACGGCAATTCAATCGGACCACCCTGCGGCAACCCGTCATCATCGCGAAGCAACTGCTGCAGCGCCCAGGCCAGGACCAATGCGGCAACCAGCGACGTGCCGCCCAGCACAAGCCAAGGCCAATGCCGCTTGAGTTTCCCTCTCATGACGCTCTCCGTCGGATGTCGACATCGAACCAACTGCCCTTGCGTCCGTCGGCGGTCTCGATCATCACCTGTGCGCGCCAGGGCATGAGGTCTTCGCTGCAGACGCCGAACTGCCCCAGCCCCCGAAAATGGCCGTTGCCCATGTCATCGAGGATATAGCGGTTCAGCCCCATGTTCATGTTGCGCCCCACGAACTCCACCACGACCTGCTCGGCCTCGATGCCGTGGAGGTGCACATCGATTTCCAGCGGCTCAAGGGGCTGCAGGTCGCTACCCAGTGACAGTCGCATGTCGGCATGCACGCCCAGGTCGGCCTGGCAGGCGCCACGGTGCAGGTCGCAAGGGACCTGGGGAGGATACCAGATGATGTCTTCGGTGCTGCCGCGCACGTAGTAATCGACCAGATACCAGAGCGCCACCACGATGGTGGCCAGCGTCACGATGATCAGGAGGTTGAGCAGCGGCGAGCGTGCGTTATCGTCGTCTTGACGGGACATGGCCATACTCGACAAGCCATTGATCGGTGGAAACGGGTAAGCTTACCAGCGTTTGCCAGCACCTCCCTGCGAAACGATGTCGCATGGGGCCGCCACGTGAGGAGATGACATGACCGGCGTCGAGAGCGCCCTGGGGCCACTGTTCCTGCTGATTCTGCTGGGTGCCGTACTTGGCACGTGTCGCTTTCCCGGCGACGGGTTCTGGCCGCCGCTCGAGCGCCTGATCTACTTCGTGCTGTTTCCTGCCATGCTGGTGTCCACGCTGGCCACGGCCAATGTCGCCGAGGTGCCGGTGGTTCGCGTCGCCCTGGCCCTGTTGGGCAGCATGACCCTGTTCGCCCTGCTGCTCTGGCGCTGGCGCGCGCGCCTCGGTCTCGAGGCGGCAGCCTTTACCTCGGTTTTCCAGGGCGCACTGCGTTTCAATACGTATGTCGGGGTGGCCGGCGCCGCAGCGCTGCATGGGTCGGCCGGTGCCACGGTGGCTGCAGTGGCGGTGGCGCTGATGGTCCCGGTAGTCAACGTGTTCTGCGTGGCAAGCTTCGTGGCGGCCGGCACGTTGGGCTCATCGAGTGTCGGCAAGAGCCTCACCGCACTGATACGCAACCCCTTGATCCTGGCCTGTGTCGTCGGCATTGCGCTCAATCTCAGCGATATCGGCCTGCCCGGCTGGAGTGGCGATGCCATTACGCTGCTGGGGCGCGCGGCACTGCCCATGGGACTGGTCGCAGTAGGCGTTGCGTTGCGCCCTCGTGCGCTGATGCGCCTAGACCGTGGCGTCTTGAGCGCCAACCTGATCAAGCTGGCACTGATGCCTGCTTTGGTCCTGGGCTTGGGCATCCTGCTGGGGCTCGATGACGTGAGCCGGGATGTGGCTCTGCTCTTTGCCGCACTGCCGACCGCGACATCGGCCTATATCCTGGCACGCCAATTGGGTGGCGATGCCGAGCTGATGGCTGCGCTGATCACCGGACAAACCCTGCTGGCCATGTTGACTCTGCCGGCCTGGCTAGCCCTGGCGGGATAAAGGCGAATAAAAAATATTCTCGTTTACCTTGACGGGACAAATGAGAATGATTTACTTTGAAGTTGTGGCGCTCGCCAGGCGCTACTTTCCATCGCAGAGAATACTGTACGCGCGGTATTCCCTGCCATGGTTATCTCCTCATCAAGCTAGTCACGGTCTTTGCCGCTCCCCTTGGAGCGGCTTTCTTTTGGCATCACCTTTCTGTGTACCGCCAGGCTCGCTCCTTGCACTCTCTCGCTCCATAAAAAGTTAGCGTTGCCGCTTGACGACGTTAATGATAATGATTATCTTTTATTTGCGATGTCGCGAGACATCGCACTCCATCGGCGAGAAGTCAGGTTCCCGCTAATGGTTTCTCCTCATCAAGCTAGTCACGGTCCTTGCCGCTCCTCTTGGAGCGGCTTTCTTTTGCCATTGATGTTTTCATCTCACGATCGGTATACCGCGTGAAACAAAAGAGCCGCTCCAAGGGAGCGGCTCCTGAGCGCCTGTGCGTATGGCTTTCATTCACTGCGACGGTAAATCAGATCCCACACACCATGTCCCAGCCGGGCGCCGCGATGCTCGAACTTGGTCAAGGGCCGAAACTCAGGTCTCGGCACGTAGGGACCCTCGGACGAGGTATTGCGGAAACCGGGCGCCTCGGCCATGACCTCGGCCATATGTTCGGCATAGGCTTCCCAGTCGGTCGCCATGTGCAGCGTACCGCCAGGCTTGAGGCGCGTGCGTACCAGTTCCACGAAGGCCGGCTGCACGATACGCCGCTTGTGGTGCTTCTTCTTCGGCCACGGGTCGGGGAAGAATAGCTGCAGGCCGTCGAGACTGGCCTCGGGCAGGCAGCGCGTCAGCACTTCCAGGGCATCGTCACGATAGACGCGCAGGTTGGTCAGCCCGCGCTTGTCAACCTCGTCGAGCAGCTTGCCCACCCCGGGCGCGTGCACTTCGATGCCGATGAAATCGGTATCGGGGTGCGTCTCGGCCTGCTCGATCAATGAGGCGCCCATGCCGAAGCCGATCTCCACCACGCGCGGTGCGCGGCGGCCGAATACCGCATCGAGGTCCAGCAGGCCGTCCTCGAGCTTGAGCCCCAGCTGCGGCCAGACCTCGTCCAGGCCACGCTGCTGGGCTGCCGTCATGCGACCGGCACGCAGCACATAGCTCTTGATGCCGCGCCGCGGAGGCTCGGCCACGGTGGAAGTATCCTGCCCCGGGTCGTCGGCGTTCAAACGGTCATTGTTCATGCAACGGTCTTGAGTCTCTCGAAGGTTCAGCGGTTGATGCGTCCAGCCATCGGCGACGATGCCTCGGCACGCTGGCGGCGCGGCATGCGCTCGGCGAGGAACGCCTCACGTCCGGCCTCGATGGCCTTGCGCATGGCGCGGGCCATGAGTACCGGCTGGCGGGCATGGGCGATTGCCGAGTTCATCAATACGCCGGCACAGCCCATTTCCATGGCCAGCGCGGCGTCTGATGCGGTACCGATGCCGGCATCGACCAGCACCGGGACGTTGGCGTTTTCGAGGATGATCGCCAGGCTGGCCGGGTTGAGCAGGCCATGCCCGGAGCCGATCAGCGAGCCCAGCGGCATGACCGCGCTGCAGCCGATCTTCTCGAGTTCCTTGGCGACGATGGGGTCGTCACTGGTGTAGACCATCACATCGAAGCCATCGCGCACCAGTTCCTCGGCGGCCTTGAGCGTCTCGACCACGTTGGGGTACAGCGTGTTGTCGTCACCCAGCACCTCGAGCTTGACCAGGTTGTGGCCGTCCAGCAGTTCGCGCGCCAGCTTGCAGGTGCGCACCGCATCCTTGGCGGTATAACAGCCGGCAGTGTTGGGCAGAAGGGTATAGCGTTGGGGCGGTACGGCATCGAGCAGGTTGGGCTCGTCGGCGTTCTGGCCGAGATTGGTGCGCCGCACCGCGAAAGTCACGATCTCGGCACCGCTGGCCTCGATGGCGGCGGAAGTCTCGTCCAGATCCTTGTACTTGCCGGTACCGACCAGCAGGCGCGAGGTGAACTCGCGTCCGGCAACGTGCCAGGGCTGGTCACCGGGGATGTCCATGCGTTCTGACATTGGCGTCTCCAGAAAAGGCGCTGACGGGTCCGCGTCGGACCTGCCGATCCCGCAGGCGGGGTGGCCGGAGCGGCGGAACACAGCATGAATGGTTTACACGGGGCAGCGTGCCTAGCCACCACCGATGGCGTGCACGATTTCCACGCGGTCACCTTCGGCCAGGCGAGTCTCGGCGTGCTGACTGCGCGGAACGATCTCTTCGTTGACCTCGACGGCGATACGCCGGCCGGTCAGGCCCAGGGAAGCGATGAGCTCGCTGATCGTCGGCTCGCCGTCAAGGGCGCGAGGATCGCCGTTTAGCTGAATCTGCATGGCAGCCTCATCGTTCGGGAAGGCAGACCCGCCATCAGGCGGGCCCCTAGTTTAACGCCAAATGCCTCAGCGGACATCCTTCGGCGGCCAGACATCGGCATCGACCAGTTCCGGCCGCTTGAGCACCTTGGGGTCGAACACTGGCTCAGCGACACCCTCCCGGCGCTGGCGCTCGTAGTCACGCAGCACACGCAGGGCCACCGGCGCCAAGATGAGTATCGCGAACAGGTTGGTGGTCGCCATCAGGCCCATGGACAGGTCGGCGAAGCGCCACACGAACTCGAGGTTGGCCAGCGCACCGATCATGACCATGCCCAGCACGGCCAGGCGAAGAATCTGTACGGCCTTGCGTGCATGATGGCGGAACAGGTACTCGACGTTGACCGCCGCAAACGAGAAATTGGCGATGATCGAGGTGAAGGCGAACAGCAGAATGGCAATGGCGATGAATATCTCGCCGAAGCCACCCAGATGGTCGACCATGGCATCCTGAGTGAGCTTGATACCCTCGATCGAGTCACCGGCCGAGGTGCTCAGCAGCCGCTCGTAGACCCCCGAAAGCAGGATTACCACGGCAGTGCAGGTGCAGATCACCAAGGTGTCGACGAACACGCCGAAGGATTGCACGAGCCCTTGGGCGGCGGGATGCTTGACCGTCGCCTGGGCGGCGGCGTTAGGCGCCGAGCCCATGCCGGCTTCGTTGGAGAACAAGCCGCGCTTGATGCCGTTCTCCATTGCCGCCTTGATGGCATAGCCGGCCGCGCCGCCGACCGCCGGGCCGAAGCCGAAGGCGCTCTTGACGATCAGTGCCAGCATGTCGGGCACGGCGGTAATGTTGGCAAACAGGATCCACAGCGCTACCAGCAGGTAGGCGATGGCCATGAACGGCACGATCAGCTCGGCGGTCCGTGCCACGGACTTGAGGCCGCCGTAGATGACCAGCGCGACCACCCCGACGAGCACCAGCCCGGTCAACCAGTCGGGAATACCGAACGCCCCGGACATGCCCTGGGCAATGGTGTTGGACTGCGCGGCATTGAAAGCCAGGCCATAGGCAATTAGCAGAAAAATTGCGAACAGCGATCCCAGCCAGCGCCAGCCCAGGCTACGTTCGATGTAGTAGGCCGGACCGCCACGGAACACGCCGTCCTCGTTGCGATGCTTGTAGACCTGGGCCAGGGTCGACTCGACGAAGGCCGTGGCGAACCCGACCAGCGCGGTCATCCACATCCAGAAGATCGCCCCGGGGCCGCCGACCCACAGGGCAATCGCCACCCCGGCCAGGTTGCCCGTGCCCACGCGGGCCGCCAGCGACGTGGCAAATGCCTGGAAGCCGCTGACACCCTCCCCTGCGCCACGCGCGGAGATCGTGACACGTGCCATGTGGCCGAACAGGCGAAACTGCATGCCGCGGGTCAGGATCGTGAACAGCAGGCCGGCCCCCAGCAGCAGGTAGACGAGAATGTAGCTCCAGATAAAATCGCTGATGGGCGTCATCACCGCATACATGCCGTCGCGCAGCGGGGCGAACAGCGAGGCAAGGGCTTCCATGGGTCGAATCTCCTGTCGTCGTCATTGGGCCGGTCTTGCACCTCGATGGTGCACGGTGCCGCAAGGGCAGGCATGATAGCGGCGCGGCACGCCTGGCGAAATGCCAAGCATGCAAATCGTTTTGAGCTGACACACAGTCAGCGTAGCAGTCGGGAGGCAAGTTCATGCGACAGCGTCCAGCCTGGATCGCCATGGCCCTGAGCGGCCTGATCATGGTGATGGCCGGCGCATTCGGCGCCCACGGCCTGGAGGGGCGCGTCTCGGCGTCGTTGCTCGAGGCGTTCGAGACGGGAGTACGCTATCAGGCATGGCACACCCTGGCGATTCTCGGTGTGCTCATCTGGCACCAGCAGATGCCGCTCAAGGGGCAGCCACTCGTGCTGTGGCTATGGGGAGCGGGTATCGTGCTGTTCTCGGGCTCGCTCTACCTGCTGGCCCTGACGGGCATACGCGGCATCGGCATGGTCACACCGCTGGGCGGAGTATTACTGATGGTCGGCTGGCTGGCCCTGGCCGTGGCGGCCTGGCGGGCCCGCCCCTGACCGCCCAGGCCGGAGGGTATCCCGACGAGGAGCTCAGTCGTCTTCCTCGTCGCGGTCCGGAATCGCATAGGTCGCGGTGACGATGGCCACCGGTTCGTCGTCGCCGGCCGTAAACAGTTCCACCTCGCCGACCGCCAGTCGCCGCCCCAGCTTGACGATGCGGGCATTGGCGATCAGGTCGCGGTCGCCGCGGGCACGCCGCAGGAAATGGCAGTTGAGATCGGTGGTCACGGCCATCGCCTCCGGGCCGATCTGGGCGAGGATCGCCACGTACAGGCACACATCGGCCAGCCCCATCATGCTCGGCCCCGAGACGCACGCACCCGGCCGCAAGTGTTCGTCCTCGATGGCCAGACTCATGGTGGCGCGCATATCGCCGACGCCTTCGATGGTCCCCTGACGATGCGGAAAGACCTCATCGAGAAACTCCTCGATGGCGGCGGCGGTCATGACGGTCATGCGGTGCTTCTCCCTGCGTGACGAACGGGTGGGTACGGGCTCGTGGGTAACGATAGCGTAAGCGTCAGGCGCAGCACAGCCGCCAAGCGTTTTGCCATACGAAAAATGCCCCGCCGAAGCGGGGCATTCTACTGAGTTGTCTGCCTGGTGTACGGTAATCAGGCGTGCTTCGCCTTGTGTACCGCGCGCCAGTGGTGCAACAGCGGCTCGGTGTATCCGGAAGGCTGCTCGCGCCCCTTGAAGATCAGGTCCGAGGCGGCCTGGAAGGCCGTGGATTCACTGAGGTGCGAGGTCATCGGCACATAGTTGGCGTCGCCCTCGTTCTGCTTGTCGACCACGCCAGCCATGCGCTCCAGCGTCTCGCGCACCTGCGCCTCGGTCACCACGCCATGGTACAGCCAGTTGGCGATGTGCTGGCTGGAGATACGCAGTGTGGCGCGATCCTCCATCAGGCCCACATCGTGGATATCGGGCACCTTGGACGCCCCCACACCCTGCTCGACCCAGCGCACCACGTAACCGAGGATACCCTGGCAGTTGTTGTCGAGTTCCTGCTGGAGCTCGTCGGCTGACCAATCGGCCCGTTCGACCACCGGCACGCTGAGCAGGTCGTCAAGCAGATCGGCTTCGCCCTGGCGCTCCATTTCCTGCTGCAGCGCCGCGACATCGATCTGGTGGTAATGCAGCGCGTGCAGCACCGCAGCGGTCGGCGACGGCACCCAGGCGGTATTGGCGCCAGACTTGGGATGGCCGATCTTCTGCTCGAGCATGGCCGCCATCAGGTCAGGCATGGCCCACATGCCCTTGCCGATCTGGGCGCGGCCGCGCAGGCCGCAGGCCAGGCCGACCTGGACGTTATTCTTTTCGTAGGCGGCGATCCACTTGGCGCCCTTCATGTCGCCCTTGCGCAGCATCGGGCCGGCTTCCATGGCGGTGTGCATCTCGTCGCCGGTGCGGTCGAGGAAACCGGTGTTGATGAACACGACGCGCGAGGAGGCCTCGTTGATACAGGCCTTGAGGTTGACGGTGGTACGCCGTTCCTCGTCCATGATGCCCATCTTCAGGGTATCGCGCTCCAGTCCCAGTACGTCCTCGATACGCCCGAACAGGGTATTGGCGAAAGCGACTTCCCTGGGCCCGTGCATCTTGGGCTTGACGATATAGATCGATCCGCTGCGACTGTTGGTCTTCTGGGTGCCGGTCGCTCCGCCCTTCTTGAGGTCGTGCATGGCGATCAGGCTGGTGACGATGCCGTCGAGCATGCCTTCGGGGATCTCATCGCCGTTGCCGTCGAGGATCGCCGGCGTAGTCATTAGATGGCCAACGTTGCGCACGAACATCAGCGAACGGCCCGGCAGGGTGCGCGTGCTGCCATCGGGCGTAGTGTAGCTGCGGTCATCATGGAGACGACGCATGAACGCCTTGCCGCCCTTGCTGACCTCTTCCTCGAGGTCGCCCTGCATCAGGCCCAGCCAGTTGCGGTAGACGTGGACCTTGTCCTCGGCATCCACGGCAGCCACCGAGTCTTCGCAATCCATGATGGTGGTGATCGCGGCTTCCACCAGCACGTCCTTGACGCCGGCCGGGTCGGTCTTGCCGATCGGGTGGGTGTCGTCGAACTGCACTTCGAGATGCAGGCCATGGTTGGTCAGCAGAATCGCCTGCGGCTGGGCGGCATCGCCCTGGAAGCCGACCATTTGGGCCGGGTCCTTGAGGCCAGTTTCCTGCCCCCCTTCGAGGCCAACGACCAGCTTGCCGTCACGCAGGGTATAGCTGACGGCATCCTTGTGCGAGCCTTCGGCCAGCGGAGCGGCCTGATCCAGCACGCCACGCGCATAGGCAATGACCTTGGCACCGCGCTTGGGATTGTAGTCGCCACTCTTCTCGGCGCCATCATCCTCGCTGATGGCGTCGGTGCCGTAGAGCGCGTCGTACAAGCTGCCCCAACGCGCGTTGGCGGCATTCAGGGCATAGCGCGCATTGCTGACCGGCACCACCAGTTGCGGCCCGGCCTGCACGGCGATCTCGGGGTCGACGTTGCGGGTCGTCGTCTCGACCTTGGCCGGTGCCTCGACCAGGTAACCGATCTGCTTGAGAAACTCGCGATAGCCGGCCAGGTCGCGCACCGGTCCCGGGTGTGCCTTGTGCCAGGCATCAAGTTCGCCCTGCAGGCGATCGCGCTCGGCGAGCAGCTCCCGGTTGGTGGGGGCGAGATCGTGAATCAGGGCGTCGAGCCCGGTCCAGAAGGCATCGACATCTACACCGGTGCCGGGCAAGGCTTCTTCATTGAGGAAGCGGTCGAGCTCGGCGGCCACCTGGAGACGATGGCGAGAGATGCGTTGAGTCATGGAAATCCTCTCCTGCTGCGCTGCTGTCTAACGATGCGATCCTTCCAACGATAGACGATTCGTTATGGTTGCCACGTTTATGGAAATGACTTCCATATAATAACCAAATTGGAAGAAAATTGTGTACCGCTCGACCAATGACTAAGAAAGCCGTTGATGCTCGGGGTGTCGTGTTCATCAGTAAAGCGGGCTAGCATGAAGACGTACAGGGAGAACGCGATGACCGATTTCGCACCGTTGCAAGCACTTGGGCCGCTGGCCCCGGTGGGCGAATCCCAGGCCTCAGCCCTGGTGGATTACCTCGATCACTATCGTCTGGCCCCGCTGCTCAAGGAAGAGGTGGGCCTGCATGTCGGCTTCATCGATGCCGAAGGCTACCGCCTCTGGGCCCAGGTGTGGTCGCCGGAAGCACCACGTGGCACGGCGTTCGTGGTGCATGGCTACTTCGATCACCTGGGACTTTACCGTCACCTGCTGGAGCGCTTGCTCGGCCAGGGCTGGCGGGTAGTACTCTGGGACCTGCCCGGCCATGGCCTGTCCAGCGGCGAGCGTGCCACCATCGACGATTTCGAGGAGTACGGCGCCTGCCTGCAGGCACTGCAGAATCACCTGTCAGCCCGCGACATGGCGCCGGGGCCGTGGATCGGGGTCGGCCAGAGCACAGGGGCGGCAATTCTCGCCACCGATGCGCTCGGTCGAGGTTCGTCCGCGCCCTGGCAAGCGCTGGTCCTGCTGGCGCCGCTGGTCCGGCCGTGGGGCTGGCCACAATCGAACTGGCTGCATCGCCTGGCCAGTCCGTTCATCCGCTCGATTCCCCGCAAGTACCGCGCCAATTCCACCGACGACGATTTCGCCACCTTCCTGCGCGAGCACGACCCGCTGCAACCCGATCGCCTGACGCTGACCTGGGTCGCGGCCATGCGCCGCTGGATGGCGCACATGCTGGCCCTGCCCTCGAGTGACCTGCCGGTGCTGATCCTGCAGGGTGAGCAGGACCTGACCGTGGACTGGCAATGGAACCTGGAAGTGCTGACCAGCAAGTTTCCCCAGGCCCGTATCCATCGTCACCCCGAGGCCCGACATCATCTGGTCAACGAGGCGGCGCCCATCCGCGACCTGCTGTTCGAAGAGCTCGACGCGTTTCTGGACGACCTGGCGTGCCCCAGCGGGCCCGTACCCTCCCCTTTCTCGTCACCGTCGACCACGCTATGAGCCGTCGCCTGAAATTCCTGATCGCTGTCCTGACACTCACCCTATCAGCCTGTGCCGGCCAGCCGGAGCGTCCGCAGACACAGCGTCAGGCGCTCTACGGCTTGGGCGAGCGCGCCGCCGAGGCGGCCGCCACCCAGCCCACCTGGTCGGGCCCAACCGAGGAAGTCGTGCTGTTGCTGGCGCTACCCGAGATCGACAGCGACCTGGGCGTCGACACCGAGCGCTTTCGCGAGACGCTGACCCGTGCCCTTCTCGCCCGCGAGGAGGGCCCCCAGGTTCTGGACTGGACTCCGACGATGGCCGAGGCCCGACTACCCGACAACCAGTGGCTGCTGGAGAGCCGCTTGCGTGCCGAGGGGCCAGCCTTGATCCTGTCGGACCGCGAGTTGCTGCCCTATCGTCTGGAATTGGCCTTGCGCCGGCCGGGCGATGCGGCACCGCACTGGACCCAGGTCATCAGCGGTGCACTGGATGCCAGCGCCCTGTAGCGTGGCGCACCCGGGCTTTGCATGTCGCGGTCCAGCCGCCACAATGGCCGTTCATCCGCCAGACCGCGAGGACCGCCATGCCCCGCTACGCTCGCCACCTCTACCGCGACGGCCCGCATAACCCCTTTCCGGGCATCAAGGCCCTGGAGCGCCGCCTGGGGCGCGCCATCCCGTATCAACTGGGCTCCAACGAGGGGCTGGACATGCCGCACCGCGCCCTGTCGGCGCGCTTTGGCAATGCCGTGGCCGAACTGGCCCGGGGCTATGGCGATGCACAGGCGCTAGGCGTGCGCCAGCGGCTGTCGGCAGCGCTTGACACGCCACTGGACGCCTTGCTGGTCGATGCCGGCGCCGACAGCCTGATCGCCCTGGCGCTGCGCGCCACCTGCGAGCCGGGGGCCGCCGTCGTGGCCAGCGCCGGTACCTATCCCACGTTCGGCTATTTCGCGCTGGGCCAAGGCTGCGTGATGCATGAGGTGGCCTACCGTGACGCACCGGGGCTGCTGGCACCCGACCTGGAGGCACTGGCCGAGGCGGCGAATGAGCAATCGGCGCGGCTGGTCTATCTGGCCAACCCCGACAACCCGAGCGGGCACCTGCATGACGATGCCGCCATCCAGCGCCTGCGCGAAGCACTGCCCGAGACGTGTACGCTGCTGCTCGACGAGGCCTACCACGACTTCCGTCCCGATGCCGGTTCCGCCTCCGCTGGCGCGGCCTGGCCCGGCGTGATTCGCCTGCGTACCCTGTCCAAGGCCCACGGCCTGGCCGGCCTGCGTATCGGTTATGCGATTGCCGAGCCCGAGGCCGTCGAGATCATGCACAAGGTGAGGATTCACTACGCGGTATCGTCGCTGGCGCTGGCTGCCGCCGAGACGGTGCTGGATCATCCCGACGAGACGCGCGAGCATATCGATGCAGTGATCGCACGCCGCGAGCGTCTGGCCGACTGGCTACGCGAGTTGGGCGCCGATGTGCCCACCAGCGATACCAACTTCGTGGCCGTGCGCCTGTCCGAGGCCGACACAGCCGCCCGCGTGCACCGTGAGCTTCTCGAGGCCGGCAGCCTCATCCATCGGCCACCGCACCCGGCGCTGGGCCATGTGCTGCGCATCAGTGCCGTGGAAGACGCCCTGCGCCCCGGCCGGTTGACCGCACTGGAGCGGGCCCTGGCCGAGTGAGCGGCGCTAGCCGGAGGCCGCTCCACCGAAGATCACCATGACGACCCCGGCCACATAGAGCCCGATGATGGCCATGCTCTCGAAGCCGATATGGCCAGGCCCATGCTTCTCGCGACGAATCAGGCCCATGATCAGCACACCGGTCATGACCATCGAGATCGCCACCCATAATAGCGTCTCGTCGGAAACGGCGTGATAGACCGAGCCCTGGCGGTAGGCGACGTCCGACATGGCGGTGAACAGCGTATCGTAGGCATTGCCGCCGATGATCCCGCCCACGGCAAGCGTCAGGGCGCCACGCCGTACCGCGGCGACCGACGTTACCAGTTCCGGCAACGAGGTAACGACCGAGGTCAGCAAGACGCCCACCGCCACTTGGCCCAGCCCCGTCTCCTGGGCAATCACCGTGGCCGAACGCTGCAGCAGCCACCCCGACACGCCAAGGATCAGCGCCATGGTCAGGAAGGCGATCCACAGCGAGACTAATGAACGCTGCTGGGCCTGTTCATCGGGTACATCCTCGCGGGTCTCGCGCGTGCGCGCCGGCTGCCACATGGGAGCGGCCTGGGCCTTGTCGACGATGTGCAGGCCGTAGATATAACCCACGACCAGAATCGGCGTGATGGGATGAACGCTCCAGAACGTCCACTCGGGGGAGAAGGTTCCGATCAGCACCAGTCCCAGCATGCAGACCAGCAGCGAACCCTGCATCATGTTGCCGATGGAGGCCGCGGCATGCTCGAGGTTGACCCGGCGCAGGAACATATCGGCCACGGTCAGGAACAGGGTCTGTACGGCAATCCCGCCTACCGCGTTGCTGACCGCGAGTTCGGCCTGGCCTTCCAGGCTGGCAGTGATCGACAGCACACTGCCCGATAGCGACGTGGTCGCCCCCAACAGCAGGGCGCCGGCAATCGCCTCGCCCAGACCGGTCCGGTCGGCAAGATCGTCGACCACATGGGTGAGGCGGGTACCGACCACGCCGATGATCAGCGCACAGGCACAGAACAGGCCGATACTCCAGGGTAGCGGCAGGCTTTCGAGAGACACAGGCATGGCTTGGGCTCACCGTGGGTCGTGGGGTGCGTCCGGGAAACGCGGCGGATGCGCCGCCAGGTAGGCGCGGCTGGCGCGCAGCACGGCGCGGTCGTTGAAGCGTGCCCCGACCAGTTGACAACCGATAGGCAGGCCTTCCTCACTGAACCCACACGGCAATGAGGCAGCCGGCTGGCGCGTCAGATTGAACGGGTAGGTGAACGGCGTCCAATCCATCCAGTCGCTCATGCCACGCCCTTCCGGCACTTCCTGACCGGCCGCGAACGGCAGCACGGCGACGCTGGGCATCAGGAACAGGTCGAAGCGATTGCGAAAGCTCGCTTCGAAACGCGCCGTCAGCATGGCGCGCGCTTCCTGGGCGGCATGCACATCGTTGGCATTGAGGGATTCGCCGCGCCAGGCATTCTTCATCAGACCTTCGCTGATCTGGCGACGCTCGCTCTCGGTCATCTGGCTGCACAGGCGCCAACTGGTGGAGTACCACAGGATCTTGAAGGCTTCACCCGCCTCGTGAAGGTCCAGGTCATCGGGTACGACTTCGGCGCCGAGCGCCTCGAACTGCCTGGCGGCACGTTCGATGGCCTTGGTGACCTGAGGGTCGACGCCGACGCGCTCGGCCCGGGTGATCAAACCGATACGCATGCCTTCCAGCGGTGCGTGTGTCCCCTCGCCCCAGTCGTCCGGTGCAGCATCGACCGCGTAGCTGTCACGCGAGTCGTAGCGCCCCACCACGTTGAGCATGCGGATCGCATCGTCGACGGTGCGGGTGATCGGCCCCAGGTGCGACATCGACGGCAGGGAGCAGGGTGGCCACTGCGGCACCAGCCCGAAGGTCGGCTTGAAGCCGAAGGTGCCGGTAAACGAGGCCGGAATCCGGATCGAGCCGCCCGAATCCCCGCCCTGGTGCATCACGCCCAGGTTGAGCGCACACGCCGCGGCAGCACCGCCCGACGACCCGCCTGGGGTCAGTCGCGTATCCCAAGGGTTGCGGGTCACCCCGGTAAGCGGACTATCGGTGACGCCCTTCCAGCCGAACTCGGGGGTGGTGGTCTTGCCAAGGATGATGGCCCCGGCCTCGCGCATCATGCGCGCCGGTGGGCCGTCCTCCTCGCAGGGTGCAGGGTCGGAAATCAGCGTCCCCTCACGGGCTGGCATGCCGCGTACGCGCGTCAGGTCCTTCATGGTGACCGGCAGGCCGTCCACCAACCCCAGCGGCTTGCCGGCGCGCCAGCGCGTCTCGGCCTCGCGCGCTGCGGCCAGCGCCCCCTCGTGATCGACATGGCAGAATGCATTGATGGCCGGGTTGTCGCGGTCGATCCTGGCCAGCGTATCCTCGATGACTTCCACGGGCGAGAGTCGCCCGGCCGCGTAAGCGTCGATCAGGGTGGCGGCATCCATCGCGGCAATCCGGGATTCCCTGTTGTCCATCGTGCCTCCTTGGCTTCGCTGATGTCTCTTACATACCGGCAACGGCCTTTGGCGTTTCGTTCCCTCCGCGCAGGCGATCCAGCTGGCGGTAGCCGATGGCTTCCATCAATTGCGGGCGCGATGGACGCGGCTCGCCGGCCAGGTCGGCCAAGGTCAAGGCCACCCGCAGCACCCGGTGATAGGCCCGGGCCGACAGCTTCAGCCGTGTCAGCACGTCAGCCAGCCAGGCCCGCTCTTCCGTGGTCAGGGCACAGGCGGCTTCCAGCTCGCGCCCGGGCAGGCGGGCGTTGAGTGCACCACGCTGGCGCTGGCGCTCACGGGCAGCCAGTACCCGCTCACGCACCGTGGCCGAGCTTTCGCCGAGGGTCGGCGAGGTCAGTTGCTCGGGCGGCAGGGCTGGTACTTCGACCTGCAGGTCGATGCGGTCGAGCAGGGGGCCGGACAGCTTGGCCTGGTAGCGTTGTACCTGGGCCGGGGTGCATACGCAGGGCTGGCGGGGATCGCCCAGATGGCCGCACGGGCACGGATTCATGGCGGCAACGAGCTGGAAGCGCGCCGGAAAACAGCGCTGGTGGCTGGCGCGGGCGATATGGATCTGCCCCGACTCCAGCGGCTCGCGCATCACTTCCAGAACACCGCGATCGAATTGCGGCAGCTCGTCGAGAAACAGCACGCCGTGATGCGCCAGCGAGATCTCGCCGGGCCGCGGTTTCGAGCCGCCACCGACCAGGGCGACACCGCTGGCGGTATGGTGCGGCGAGCGGAAAGGGCGCTCGCCCCAGCGATCGAGCAGGCCCATGCCGCACACCGAGCGGATGGCCGCGACCTCCAGCGCCTCGTCATGCGACAGCGGCGGCAGGATGCCGGGCAGGCGACTGGCCAGCATGGTCTTGCCGGTCCCTGGCGGGCCAGCGAAAAGCAGGTTATGGCCGCCAGCGGCAGCGACTTCGAGAGCGCGACGCGCCTGATGCTGGCCACGTACCTCGGCCAGATCGTGCGTGGTGCGCTCCGGCAAGCTCGGGCTGCTGAGGCGATGCTGGGCCAGGCGATCCTGGCCCAGCAGGTGAGCGACAACCTGAGAGAGATGCTCGGCCGGGAATACCGCCAGCTCACCGGCCAGAGCGGCCTCGTCGGCGTTGGCTGCCGGCAACAGCAGTCCCCGGCCGGCAACCTTGGCGGCCAGCGCCACCGGCAGCGCACCATTGATGGAACGCAATCGCCCGTCCAGGGCCAGCTCGCCCAGGCATTCGAGGCCTTCCAGGGCTGCAGCAGGAATCTGCTCGGAGGCCACCAGAATACCCAGGGCGATGGGCAGGTCGAAGCGCCCGCCTTCCTTGGGCAGGTCGGCAGGCGCCAGGTTGATGGTAATGCGCCGGGTATTGGGAAATTCGAAACCGGCATTGAGCAGGGCACTGCGCACCCGTTCGCGACTTTCGCGGACGGCCGTCTCGGGCAGGCCCACCAGGGTCAGCCCCGGTAGGCCGTTGGACAGATGGACCTCGACCAGGACTTCCGGGGCTTCAAGTCCCAGCCCCGCCCGGGTGGCAATGATGGCTAGCGCCATGGCTCTCCCTCGCCAGATGGCTCCCTGATCGTTCGCGCCGGGCAAGCGGAGCGTGGAGCCCAGAATGAATGGGTTCGGTGAATGCACCGAGTTTGGGCGCGCTCCGCCGATCAGTTACGGCGTCTTGTCGCCACCGGTCCCTTGATCGGTCCGCTTGCTGTCGATGCCGCTGGGCTGGCTCGCTGTACCCCCTTCTGCCTCTTCGGCGGGTGGCGCAGCAGTATCGGCCGCTACCACGGCGGGCGATGCCGGCGTGGCAGACTGGGCATCTACCGCGGCCTCCAGTGCCGCGACCTGGCGCTCGAGCGCCTCGACGCGCGACCGGGTGCGCTGTAACACGTCCATGAGGATATCGAAATCTTCGCGAGATACCAGTTCCATGCGGTCGAAGGCACCGCGCATGACACTCTGCACGCTGCGCTGGATCTCTTCGGGAGCGTGGGAAGCTTCCTGAAGACGTTCGCCGATCTGTTGGGCCAGGCGACTGAACCGGTCGTTGCTTGCCATCGAATGGGCTCCTTTCGAGTGAACTGCCTCAAGCATACGCAAGGACGCCGACTGACGCATGCGCAATCCTGGCGCAAAGCCTGAAAGCCCCGGCACCAGCATGGTGCACCTGAATTTTCACTTATGCCCCGATCTTGACCACCCCTTGCCAGACACCGCCCTAACCGATTGATTGAACGAAAAATAATTTCGCATGGCATGGCGTTCGCCAGTCTAGCAAGGCGCAGTCCGACAATGGAGACAAGGGATGAAACTCATCACCGCCATAATAAAGCCATTCAAGCTGGACGATGTCAGAGAGGCACTCGCCGACAATGGCGTTCAGGGCATCACCGTGACCGAGGTGAAAGGCTTCGGTCGGCAGAAGGGTCACACCGAACTCTATCGCGGCGCCGAATACGTCGTGGATTTCCTGCCCAAGGTGAAGGTCGAGATCGCCGTGGACGACGATCGTGTCGAAGGCGTGCTGGATGCCATCACCCGGTCCGCCAACAGCGGCAAGATCGGTGACGGCAAGGTGTTCGTCACGCCACTCGAGGATGTGATCCGCATTCGCACCGGCGAACGTGGGCCCGACGCCGTCTAAAGGCGCTGGACTTAGGAGAAAATAACGATGACAGAGCTCAACTACGCGCTCGATACATTCTACTTCCTCATCTGCGGCGTGCTGGTCATGTGGATGGCCGCCGGCTTCGCGATGCTGGAAGCAGGCTTGGTACGCTCGAAGAACACCGCAGAAATCCTGACCAAGAACATCGTGCTGTTTGCCATCGCCTGTACGATGTATCTGCTGGTCGGCTACTACATCATGTATTCCAGTGATGCCGGCGGCATCCTGCCCAACCTCGGGTTCCTGCTGGGTGGCGAGAACACCGTCGATGCCGTACTCAACGGCGGCGAAGACGCCCCCTATTACTCCGCCCGCGCCGACTTCTTCTTCCAGGTGGTGTTCGTGGCGACCGCCATGTCCATTGTCTCCGGTGCCGTGGCCGAGCGCATGAAGCTGTGGGCCTTCCTGGCCTTCGCCGTGGTCATGACCGGCGTCATCTACCCGGTGGAAGGCTTCTGGACCTGGGGCGGCGGCTGGCTGTCAGAGGTCGGCTATTCCGATTATGCCGGCTCCGGCATCGTTCACCTCGCCGGTGCCGCCGCTGCGCTGGCCGGCGTGCTGGTCCTCGGCCCTCGCAAGGACAAGTACGGCAAGAACGGCGCCATCTATGCGATTCCCGGTGCCAACATGCCGCTGGCCACGCTGGGCACTTTCATCCTGTGGATGGGCTGGTTCGGCTTCAATGGCGGCTCAGAGTTGAAGGTGTCCGACGTCTCTTCCGCCAACAACATGGCCCAGGTTCTGCTCAACACCAATGCCGCGGCTGCCGGCGGTGTCATCGCTGCACTGATCCTGGCCAAGATCTGGTTCCGCAAGGCGGACCTGACCATGGCTCTGAACGGCGCAATCGCCGGCCTGGTATCGATCACTGCCGATCCGCTGTCCCCGACCGGCCTGGGCGCAACCCTCATCGGTGCCATCGGTGGCCTGCTCGTGGTGGTTTCCATCGTCACCCTGGACAAGCTGAAGATCGACGATCCGGTGGGTGCCATCTCCGCCCACGGCGTGGTCGGCATCTGGGGCGTGATCGTGGTGCCCTTCACCAACGGCGACGCCAGCTTCGGTGCCCAGTTGATCGGCATCATCGGTATCTTTGCATGGGTCTTCATCGCCAGCCTGATCGTGTGGCTTATCATCAAGGCGATCATGGGTGTTCGGGTCAGCGAAGAGGAAGAATACGAGGGGGTCGACCTGGCCGAGTGCGGCCTGGAGGCCTATCCCGAGTTTACTGTCGGCAGCAACAAGTAAGGCCGACCCTACGAGTGAGCTGGCGTGCTCCCCTGGCCCCCTTCGGGGGGGCTTTTTTATTCCTTGGACGAGCGGGTGTATGCTTGAAAGCAGAATCCCCTTAACGGCGATCGGTGGTCCCGGTCGCTCCAGACAATAGGCTGCGAGGAAGCAACGATGAAACTGGTGACCGCTATCATCAAGCCGTTCAAGCTCGACGATGTCCGTGAGTCGCTCTCCGATATCGGCGTGCAGGGCATCACCGTCACCGAGGTCAAGGGCTTTGGCCGGCAAAAGGGCCATACCGAGCTGTACCGGGGAGCCGAGTACGTGGTCGACTTCCTGCCCAAGGTAAAGCTCGAAGTCGCCGTGGACGATGCGCTGACCGACCAGGTCATCGAGGCCATCACCCAAGTCGCCAATACCGGCAAGATCGGCGACGGCAAGATCTTCATCTCTCCGCTGGAGCAGGTCATCCGTATCCGTACCGGCGAAACCGGCAAGGACGCCGTTTAAACGCCCTGACCCCGACATGAAAAACCCACGGCCCGTGCCGTGGGTTTTTCTCGTTTGACTCAAACGTAGGCGAGCGGCCTGGTTATTTTTCCACGAAGGCCCGCTCGATGACGTAATCCCCCGGCTCGCCCATGCGCGGCGAGATCTTGAAGCCGAAGTCGTCGAGCATGGCGCTGGTTTCGTCGAGCATCGCCGGGCTGCCGCAGATCATGGCGCGATCCTGCTTCGGATCGAGTGCCGGCAGGCCGGTGTCCTCGAACAGCTTGCCGCTACGCATGTGGTCGGTCAGACGGCCCATGGTGTGGAACTCTTCGCGGGTCACGGTCGGGTAGTAGACCAGCTTCTCGCTGATTTCCTCACCCAGATACTCGTGGGCCGGCAGCTCCTTGGTGATGAAATCGGCATACGCCAACTCGCTGACGGTACGTACGCCATGAATCAGCACGACCTTCTCGAAGCGCTCGTAGACTTCCGGATCCTGGATCAGGCTCATGAACGGCGCCAGGCCGGTACCGGTCGACAGCATGTACAGGTTGCGCCCAGGGAGCAGATCGTCGGTCACCAGCGTGCCGGTCGGCTTGCGGCTGACCATGATCTGGTCGCCGACCTTGAGATGCTGCAGACGCGAGGTCAACGGGCCATCGGGCACCTTGATGCTGAAGAACTCGAGGTGATCCTCGTAGTTGGGGCTGGCGACCGAGTAGGCACGTACCAGCGGCTTGCCCTCGACTTCCAGGCCGATCATCACGAACTGGCCGTTCTTGAACCGCAGGCTGCGCTCGCGCGTGGTGCGGAAACTGAATAGCGTGTCGTTCCAGTGATGAACGCTGAGGACCTCTTCCAGGGCAAACTTGCTCATGACGATCTCCCGTATTTATTCCCAAAGCGCATAAAGCAGCGCGCCAAGTCGATACATGCATTCTAAGTTGCCGACGCTTATCTGTTAAATGGATTGTCTGGATAAGGCTTATCTGTAATCCTGATATACACGCCCTGCCGGAGCCTGACATGCGCTACAGCCTGCGCCAGCTCGAAGTCTTCGTCGCCGTTGCCCAGCACGAGAGTGTCTCGCGCGCTGCACGCGCCCTGGCTCTGTCCCAGTCGGCAACCAGTACCGCCCTGGCGGAGCTCGAACGCCAGTTCGATTGCCAACTCCTCGACCGCATCGGCAAACGACTCAAGCTCAACGCGCTGGGTTTCCAGCTGTTGCCCAAGGCGGTCGCCCTGCTCGACCGTGCCGAGGAGATCGAGGAGCTGTTGCGCGGCCAGCGCGGTATCGGCTCACTGGACGTGGGCGCCACGCTGACCATCGGCAACTACCTGGCGACGCTGTTGATCAGTGATTTCATGCAGCGCCATCCCGGCAGCCGGGTGCGATTGCATGTGCGTAACACGGCCTCGATTATCGAGCATATCGTCCAGCACGAGCTTGACCTGGGTCTGATCGAAGGCGATTGCCAGCATGAAGATGTGGTGATGCAGCCTTGGGTCGAGGACGAGCTCACGGTGTTCTGCTCACCCCGCCATCCGCTCGCGCAAGCCGGCGACGTGGGCCTCGATCAGCTGTTGCGCGAGTCGTGGATCATGCGCGAACAGGGCTCGGGGACACGGCTAACGCTGGAGCATGCCATGCGCCACCGGCGCGGACGCTTCAACATCCTGCTCGAGCTGGAGCATACCGAAGGCATCAAGCGGGCCGTCGAATCGGGGCTGGGCATCGGCTGCGTCTCGCGTCTGGCGCTGCGTGACGCCTTCCGGCGCGGCAGCCTGGTGCCGGTCGTCACTCCACAGCTCGACCTGCGCCGTCAGTTCAGCTTCATCTGGCATCGCCACAAGTACCTGGCCACCGGCCTGCGTGAATTCGTGCGCCTGTGCCAGCAGATGACTGAGGGCATCCGTCGCAGCGACGAGATCGAGTTGCCTTACGTTCCCTAGAGAGCAGGCGCATCAAGACAACGGCCCGGAATTCCGGGCCGTTGAGGTAGGGTTCAGCCGTCAGGCATCGTCTCGACTAAGTGCCCGTGTCGCTGAAGGCTGGGCCGGTGCTGGCAGCGCCATATCGGTGTGTTGCCCATTCCGGGGCGCCAGGTTGAAGGCGCCGACGACCTGGGTCAGTCTCACCGCCTGTTCCTCGAGCCGGTCTGCCGCCGCCGTGGATTCCTCGACCAGCGCGGCGTTCTGCTGGGTCATGCGATCCAGCTCGGCAACGGCCTGGTTGACCTGGCCAATGCCCTGGCTCTGCTCCTTGGTGGCGGCACTGATCTCGCAAAGCACATCGGAGACCCGCGCCACGCTGGCGACGATCTCGTCCATGGTCTCGCCGGCGCGGCGTACCAGTGCCGCACCGGCACGGGTCTTGGCCGCCGACGTATCGATCAGTTCCTTGATCTGGCGCGCGGCGTCGGCGCTGCGGCTGGCCAGTTGACGCACCTCGCCGGCCACCACCGCGAAACCGCGCCCCTGTTCGCCGGCACGCGCGGCTTCCACCGAAGCGTTGAGCGCCAGCAGGTTGGTCTGGAAGGCGATGCCGTCCATCAGCGTGACGATCTCGGCGATCTGGCGTGACGAGGCATCGATGTCGTCCATGGTGTTTACGACCTGCGACACCACCTCGCCGCCGCGCGAGGCGACTTCCGAGGCCGACTGCGACAGCTGGTTGGCCTGGCGCGTCGATTCGGCGGTGTGCTCGACGGTGCTGGTCAGCTGTTCCATCGAGGCCGAGGTTTCCTGCAGGTTGGAGGCCGCCGTCTCGGTGCGCGACGACAGGTCCTGGCTGCCCTGGGTAATCTCGCCTGCCGCCACGCTGACCGATTCGCTGCTGTCGCGCACGTCGAGCAGCACGTCGTTCAT
>NZ_FOPY01000006.1:0-148385 GCF_900113605.1 Modicisalibacter xianhensis | reverse complement strand
CAGCCAGGCGGCAACCAGGCCCAGGCCGGCAATCAGCAGGCCCATCAGTGTCATGCCCAGCGCATCGGCCTCGCGCTGGTCCTGCATCTGTGCCTTCAAGTCGTGCAGGCCGGCCATCACGGCGCTCTCGGGCAAACGGATCATCAGTACCCAGGGCGTACCGACATCGCCGATGGAGAATGGCCAGTAGAGTTCGATCATGCCTTGGTCTTCGTCGAACTGATACGTCACTTCTCCGTCATGCGCACGGGTGAGATGGGCGAGCATCGTGTCGCTAATCACATCGCCGGCCAAGCGACCCAACGCTTCGGTATTCCCTGTATAGGCGGAAACAACGCCGCGCGATGCCACCAAGGCCATTTCCCCCGCCCCGTCATACAATGTCCGGTTGGCATCGCCCAAGATCTGTTGAATGAAATCCACGGAAATATCGACACCGGCAACACCCCGGAACTCACCATCGACGAGAATGGGGGCATTGAACGACGTAACCAGTAGCGTCTCGCCGTTATAATCATAAAAATGTGGGTCGATGATGCAGGCGCGAAGCGTTTCCTTGACGCAAAGGTAGTATTCGCCCTTGCGGATCCCTAGCGCATCGCGCTCTTGGCTTTCCATGCCACTACCCAGTGGCAATACTTCAATACTGCCGTTTGCCGTGCGGTACCACCAAGGCATAAAGCGACCGCTGCCGTCATAACCCTCGTCCTTCTTTCCGGCAAACACGGCATCGCTACCGAACGCATTAGGCTCCCAGCCGATAAAGGCATCCAGCAGATCGGGGTTTTCGACTACGGTCTGGCGGGCCAGGCTCGACATCTCTTCACGCCTGAGAGCCTGCGGTGAGGCGTCGTTCTCGTCTCGCTTTCCCATCAAGGCATTTGTCATCGCCAAGCTGCGTGCCAACGTCAGGGCTTGCTCCAACTTACGCTGGATATCCCCCGCCTGGTCGGCAGCCAACGTCAGCATACGTTTCTCGATATTGCTCTCGAGCAATGCCGTGGTCTGGCTTTCCACCAGCGCCTGGGAGCGTGAGTTGGCGAATAACGAGTAGGCAATCAAGACACCGATGACGACCAGAATACAGGTGCCAACCAAGAGGGTGATGAAAGTTCGCAATGACTTGAAATGCATCATGTCACTCCTCCTCACCCAAGGTATCTGAGCATGCGACCACTGGCCGTGGCCGCAACCACTCGAGCATGGCGTCATTGTTGCGAGGCTCCCTATCGAGCGTACTCGCAACGATGTTCGCACCGGCGCTTCGAGTGCGAAGGGAAATAATAATCGGCATGGGGTGTGTACTCGATCCGGGTAGATTGGGTTTGTAGTTAGATTGAGTCCGTGCGTGTCAGGAGAAAGCACAAGAGTGTTATCGCCCTTTTTCAATAAAACTTAAGAAAGTTAGCCCGTTCCATACTTATGAAAACTAACACTCGCTAAATATTAACAAGCGAAGTTGAGTTCAAATAAGCATACATTTAAACGTTTGTAATACCTACCACCCCTAATAAAGAAGGCCGCACACAGTGCGGCCAATACTCAACTTCATTTATGCCAGCGCAAGATGAGACGAATTCGTCACTATCACCTTGGCTCTGTAGCGGACTGGGGCAATGCCGTCGATGCTGGAGCGGTCAGCGCCATATCGGTGTATTGTCCATTTCGGGGCGCCAGGGTGAAGGCGCCGACGACCCGGGTCAGCCTCACCGCCTGTTCCTCGAGCCGGCCGGCTGCTGCCGTGGATTCCTCGACCAGCGCGGCGTTCTGCTGGGTCATGCGATCCAGCTCGGCAACGGCCTGGTTGACCTGGCCAATGCCCTGGCTCTGCTCTTTGGTGGCGGCACTGATCTCGCCGAGCACATCGGAGACCCGCGCCACGCTGGCGACGATCTCGTCCATGGTCTCCCCGGCACGGCGTACCAGTGCCGCACCGGCACGGGTCTTGGCCGCCGACGTATCGATCAGTTCCTTGATCTGACGCGCGGCATCGGCGCTGCGGCTGGCCAGTTGGCGCACCTCGCCGGCGACCACCGCGAAACCGCGCCCCTGTTCGCCGGCACGCGCGGCTTCCACCGAGGCGTTGAGCGCCAGCAGGTTGGTCTGGAAGGCGATGCCATCCATCAGCGTGACGATCTCGGCGATCTGGCGGGACGAGGCATCGATGTCGTCCATGGTGTTCACGACCTGCGACACCACCTCGCCGCCGCGCGAGGCAACTTCCGAGGCCGACTGCGACAACTGGTTGGCCTGGCGCGTCGATTCGGCGGTGTGCTCGACGGTGCTGGTCAGCTGCTCCATCGAGGCCGAGGTTTCCTGCAGGTTAGAGGCCGCCGTCTCGGTACGCGACGACAGGTCCTGGCTGCCCTGGGTAATCTCGCCTGCCGCCACGCTGACCGATTCGCTGCTGTCGCGCACGTCGAGCAGCACGTCGTTCATCTTGTCGGCGAAGGCATTGAACTGCAGGGCCAGTTCGGCGCTCTCGTTGCGTCCACGCACCGGCAGGCGCTGGGTCAGGTCGCCGTTGCCGCTGGCGATGTCACGCATGCGCTCGGCCAGTTGGCGCAGCGGACGCGCGATGCTGCCCCCCACCAGCCAGGCGGCAACCAGGCCCAGGCCGGCAATCAGCAGGCCCATCAGTGTCATGCCCAACGTATCGGTCTCGCGCTGGTCCTGCATCTGTGCCTGCAGGCCATGCAGCCCGGCCATCACGGCGCTCTCGGGCAAACGGATCATCAGCACCCAGGGCGTGCCGACATCGCCGATGGAGAATGGCCAGTAGAGTTCGAGCATGCCCGTTTCGCTGTCGACATGCCGTACCATCTCGCCACTCTGCGCCTCGGTGATACGCGCCTGCAGAGCGGCACCGAACGCTTCGCCCATGGGCTTGCCGAGCAACGACTCATCCCCGGTAAAGGACGTCACGCCGCCCCGTGAGGCGATCAGGGCCATCTCACCTGCACCGTCGTAAAGCGACTGGTTGGCCTCGCCGAGCATGGCCTGGATGAAGTCGACGGACAGGTCGACCCCGGCGCTGCCCCGGAACTCGCCATCAACGATGACCGGCACGTTGAAGGACGTGACCATCAACGTCTCGCCGTTATAGTCGTAGGGCGCCGGATCGATGATACAGGGGGCGAGCGTCTCACGCGGGCACAGGTAGTATTCGCCCTCGCGCACCCCGCTGGGCTGCAGGGACTCGCTTTCCATGGTCTCGCCGAGTGGCAGCACTTCCACCTCGCCGCTATCGGTGCGGTACCACCAGGGCATGAAACGACCATCTTCGCCATAACCGAGCCCATCGCGACCGGCATAGAACGCATCGCTCCCGAAGGCATCGGGCTCCCAGCCGATAAAAGCGTCCAGCAGTTCGGGGTTGGCGTCCACGGTCTGGCGCACCAGATAGGACAGCTGACGACGGCTCATGCTCAGCAGGGAGCGGTCTTCCTCGTCACGCAGGCCCAGCATGGCGTTGGTCTCGGCCAGGTTCTCGGCCAGCGTCAGGGCATGCTCCATCTGACCCTGGATGCGCTCGGCCTGCGCCGAGGCAACCGCAGTGAGGCGGGCCTCGATATTGCGCTCGAGCAGCTCCTGGGTCTGGCTTTCCACCAGCGCCTGGGAGCGCGAGTTGGCGATCAACGAATAGATGACCAGTGCGGCGACAACAGCCAGGATACAGGCGCCGACCAGAGTGGTAACGAACGTGCGCAGGGACTTGAAGCGCATCTTATTCCTCCTGCGTAACTGCCTGGCGTGACGATGCCAGCAGCGGGGGTTGCGGCCGTTCGGCCGTGCGTGACAGGGTGAAGGCACCGACAGCGCGGGTCAGGCGCACCGCCTGCTCCTGGAGCTGGTCGGCGGCGGCAGCGGATTGCTCGACCAGCGCGGCGTTCTGCTGGGTCATGCGATCCAGCTCGGCCACCGCCTGGTTGACCTGTCCGATACCCTGACTCTGTTCCCGGGTGGCGGCGCCGATCTCGCCGAGCACGTCGGTGACCCGCGCCACGCTGGCGACGATCTCGTCCATGGTCTCGCCCGCGGCACGTACCAGCTCGGCGCCGGCGCGGGTCTTGGTGGTGGATGTCTCGATCAGTTCCTTGATCTGGCGCGCGGCATCGGCGCTGCGGCTGGCCAACTGACGCACCTCGCCGGCGACTACCGCGAAGCCACGACCCTGCTCGCCGGCACGCGCGGCCTCCACCGAAGCATTAAGCGCCAGCAGGTTGGTCTGGAAAGCGATGCCATCCATCACCGAGACGATCTCGGCGATCTGGCGTGACGAGGCATCGATGTCATCCATGGTGTGCACTACCTGCGACACCACCTCGCCACCACGCGAGGCGACTTCCGAGGCCGACAGTGACAGTTGGTTGGCCTGGCGCGCCGAATCGGCAGTATGCTCGACGGTGCTGGTCAGTTGCTCCATCGAGGCAGAGGTTTCCTGCAGGTTGGAGGCGGTGGTCTCGGTGCGCGACGACAGGTCCTGGCTGCCCTGGGCGATCTCGCTGGAGGCCACGCTGACCGAATCGCTGCTGTCGCGGATGGTGATCAGCACGCGTTCCATCTTGTCGACGAAGCGATTGAAGGCATCGGCAATCTGCGCCACCTCGTCGCGTCCGCTGGCCGAGAGACGACGGGTCAGGTCACCGCTGCCGCTGGCGATGTTCTCTAGCGCGTCGCGCACCCGCTCCAGGCCGCCGAAGGCGCGCTTGAGCCACAGGCCGAGCAGGACGGAAGCGACCAGCGTGACCAGCACCAAGGTGATCAGGGACGACTGGATGATGGCCCGGAGGCCAGCCAGCGCTTCGCCTTCATCGAGTGCCACACCCAGCTCCCAGTCGGCTCCGGCAATGGGCATCACCGTCAGGCGAGCGTCCTGTTCAGCGATACTGATGCCCTGCCAGCCGCCGGCATTACGCAGGGCAGTGATCAGTGCCTCGTCCAGGGACGAGCTCAGCCGGGTCAAAGGCTCGAGCGTCAGCTTGGGGTCAGGATGGGCGATGATGGTTTCCCCACCGGTGCTCAGGAACGCGAAGCTCGACGGTGTCGGCTGGATGGCGGCGACATCCTTGACAATAGTATCGATGACGACATCGCCACCGATGACACCTAGCAGCTTTCCATCTTTCTCGACGGGTGTCGAAAACGGCAGAACGATCTGCCCCGAATTGCCGTCCACATAGGGTTTCGCGACAACAGTTTCGCCCTGCTCGACCGCTTGCTGGTACCAACCCCGCTGGCGTGGATCGTAGTCGGCTGGCGGCACCCAGCCGTCGGAAGTGATCAGGCTACCGTCGGGCTTGCCGATATAAGTCGACAGGAAGCCACCCGACTCGGCCAGCTGTACCAACGCCGGCACGGGATCGTCGCCGGTCACATGGCCACGCGCGGCATCGATCATGCTGCGCCGCGAAGCGACCCACTCTTCGATGGCCTTGGCATTGCCTTTCGCGACGGCCGTGAGGTTCTTCTCGATGGCCACCTCATAGTGGGATTCCACGGTGAAATAGCCCACGCCGGCTACCAGCGCCATGGCAACGGCAATGATGACCACACAGGCCACCTGGATACGGCGTTTCAGGGAGGACAGCATGCTTATCGTTCTCGGTCGTCGAAGGATTGAATATTCTTGGCGCCAAGCAGGGGCGCTGAGCTCTGAGGCGTTATCGACGACTGTCAAGAAAACTTTAGGGTAAGACAGACATTTCTGTTGCAGGTCAATGCAATAACAGAATTATTTGCGGCAAAGCTAATGTTGCCCGCAACGAACCGTTAGCGCCTGAGCGGTTAGACGACGAAACGACAAGGAAGGGAAGAATCGGGCCGCAATGGCTGCGGCCCGGAAGGAAACAAGAATCAGAGGTTACGCAACTTGTCGGCAAGCTCGTGTGCGGAATCCTTGGACACGTCCTTGTCCACCGCCTTGACGATCATGCCACGAGTCATGCTATCCAGCTTTTCGCGCAGGTTACCCAGGAACTTGGGGGCCGCGAACACCACGAAGCTGTCCGTCTGGTTTTGGGTACGCGCCTTGCGCATGTACTCGGCGACTTCCTTGGCGAAAGCCAGCGACTCGTTCTGCATGGTCGTAACGGACTTGTCGGACTGACGGTTTCCCTGACCTGCCGAGTCATCGACTCCGCCTTTGCCACCGGTACGCAAGTCACCGGCATGCTCGCGGCTCTCCGCATGCACCAGGCTGTCGATCTCGTTGATGTCGCCGTTCTTCTCCTGAGTGAATATCCGCGCCCGGGCAGCATCCGCGGCAATGATGTAGCGCTTCATAACACCTCCTTTGCAATCATCGTCACGCCCTTCGGCGCACACTTCCATTTCACTGGGGGCTTGCCCCCTGCACCCTGATCGACAGGTCTCGACATGGCGCATGTCACCAAGCATGGGCGATGACGGCGTACGACACAAATCGCACATCGCCACCACTATCTCCTACCTGTCTCACGGCCCGCTGGTCGGCTTGCCGGTGTAGTCCGACACCGGCTTGTCCACCGGTTTGTCGAGCCGCTCGGCAAATGCCTTGAGCCCGTCGATGAGGGGCAGGATGGCGTGCCAGAGCTGCTCGTCGTGGAGCATCTTGTAGGCACCGCCGACCCCCGGTGAATCGTGGCCGTCCCGCTCGGGATGATGCTGGCTGATACGCTCCACGGCGTCGCGTAGCGCAAAGCATATGCGGTAGAAGTCACTGGGTTCGATGCGCGACAGCACCATGCCCAGAACCGACAGGTTCTGGACTGCGTTGAGCGTGCCGGGCTTGCCGAGCCCATTGACCAGTACCTGGGCAATTTCGGTATTGGCTCCCACCACATCGTTGGCAAAGCGCAACACGCCATGCTCGTGCAACGTCTGCAGCAGTCGCTCCAGCTCTTCGTGGGCATCCGGGCCGATCTTGGGCGGCGTCACGTCATGAGAAATTCGTTCTGCCATTACATTTTCCTCGGATTGGAGACATGTCCGGGCGGTGCCACGTAGTCACTCCGGGCCCACTTGACCTCCACCTCGACGCCCTTGCGCGGCGTGCGGTGGCCATAGCGGAAATTGTTGTGCTTGAGCGGCGGCGCGCCTTTTTCCCTGGGCAATACCTCGAGCCTGACCGCGGTTTCCTTGTAGGCAGGGGTGTCCACGTCGGGGTCGTGATGCTCGCCGGTCAGGGCATTGACCCCGGGCTTGCCCTGGTGGATCGGCAGGAACAGGGTATGGCCACTGATCCGGTCGGTAATCAACGCACGCACCTCGATGCTGTCGCGCCGCGAGGTCAGCTTGACCCAAGTGCCCTCCTCAATGCCGTACTCGGCGGCCAGCTCGGGGCTGACCTCGACGAACCAGCCCGGTGCCTCTTCCCAGATGCGCGGCCCACGGCCGGTCTGGTTGGTGGCCTGGAAGTGCTCGAGCATGCGCCCGTTATCCATCGACAGCGGATACTCGTCGTCGGGCGCTTCCTCCGGCTCCTGCCATTCCAACGGGTGCAGATTGGCCTTGCCGTCCTCGTTGGGAAAACCGTCGGTATACAGCAGCGGCGAATCGCTGCCGTCGGCCTTGACCGGCCATTGCAGCGATTTCCAGCCGGCAAGGCGCTCGTAGGTCACGCCAGCGAACATCGGCGAGATGCGGGCGCATTCCTCCATGATCTGCGATGGGTGGGTGTAGCCCCAGTTATGCCCCATGCGCGCTGCCAGGTCAGTGAGAATACGCCAGTCAGGGCGGCTGTCGCCGAGCGGCGGAAGCACCTCGTAGAAGCGCTGGATACGTCGCTCGGTATTGACGAAGGAGCCCTCCTTCTCGACGCTGGGCGTGCCCGGCAACACCACGTCGGCGAACTCGGCAGTGCGGCTCAGGAAGATGTCCTGAACGACCAGGAAATCCAGATCGGTGAATGCCGAATGCACGTTGCCGCTGTCGGCATCGGAGAAGGCGGTTTCCTCGCCGATGATGTACATCGCCTTGAGTCGGTCCTCGGCGGCGGCCTGAACCATCAGGAAGTTGCCCTCACCGACCTTGTCGGAGAGCTGTTCCTTGGGCACACCCCAGCCCTTGGCCCAGCGTTCACGGGCCGAATCCTCGGAGACCTTCTCGTAGCCGGGGTACATGTTGCGCAGGCAGCCGAAGTCGCTGGCGCCCTGGACATTGTTGTGACCGCGCATCGGATAGCCGCCGGTACCCGGCTTGCCGTAGTTGCCGGTCACCACCAGCAGGTTTGACAGCGCCGTACTGGTGTCCGAGCCGTGGCTGTGCTGGGTGATGCCCATTGCCCACAGCAGGCTCACGCTCTTAGCCTGGCCAATCATCTCGGCTGCTTCGATCAACTCCTGCCTGGAAAGGCCGGTCTTCTGCTCGGCGAACTCGAGCGTGAACGGCTCCAGCGACTTACGGTACTCGTCGACCTTGTTGACCCACTCATCGAGGAAGGCCTGGTCGGCGTAGCCATGCTCGAACATGTAGCGCGACAGCGCCGAGGCCCAGATCAGGTCGGTGCTGGCGTTGGGGCGCAGGTACAGGTCGGCGCGCTCGGCCATCTCGTGCTTGCGCGGGTCGACGACGATGACCTTCTGGCCGCGCAGCTTCTGCGCGGCCTTGATGCGCGAGGCGATGACCGGGTGGTTCTCGGCGGTATTGCTGCCGACAATGACCACCACCTCGGCCTTTTCGATGTCCTCGATGGAACCGGCATCGCCACCATAGCCGACGGTACGAAACAGCCCCTTGGTCGCCGGGTTCTGGCAGTAGCGCGACGAGTTATCGACGTTGTTGGTACCCACGATCAGGCGCGCGATCTTCTGGGTCAGGTAGGCTTCCTCGTTGCTCGCCTTGCTCGAGCCGATGAAGCCCAGGCTGTCCGGCCCGTACTTGTCACGGGTCTCGATCAGCCGGCGGGCGACCAGGTCAAGCGCCTCGTCCCAGCCGGCCTCACGGAAACGCCCGTTCTCGCGGATCAGCGGCATGGTCAGGCGCTGTTCGCTATTGACGAAATCCCAGGCGAACTTGCCCTTGATGCAGGTCGAGATGCCGTTGGCCGGTGCATCGACGACGGGCTGCACCTTCAGGATGTGCCGGTCGCGGGTCCACATCTCGAAGGAACAACCCACACCGCAGTAAGTGCACACTGTCTTGGTGCGCTTGATCTCCGGCTGGCGCCAGTGCATGTCCATCATAGACAGGCCGGTCACCGGCGTGGCTCCGGTGGTGGTCTCGAGGGTCTTGATGATGTCGATCATCGGCCGCTTGAGCGACTGCGGCATCGAGGTAAACGGCCCGGCATCCGGCTGCATGGTGTTTTCCATCAGCGCGTTGCAGGGGCAGACCGTGACGCAGTGGCCACAATGCACGCAACTGGAGTCGTCGATGTTCTTGCCGCCGTCCCACAGCACGCGCGGGTTGTCCATTGAGTAGTCGATGGACAGCGTCTCGTTGACTTCGACATTCTGGCAGGCTTCCACGCAACGCCCGCACAGGATGCACTGGTCGGGATCGTAGGTGTAGAACGGGCTCGAGGTGTCCTTCTCGTAGGGTTTGCGCTGGAACTCATAGCGCTGGATGGGGATCTGCATCTCCGCCATGGTGTTGTGCAGGGTGCAATCGCCGGTATTGTTCTCGCATACCGTGCAGTAGAGTTCGTGCTTGCTCAGCAGGCGATCCATGCCCTCGTGGCGGGCGGAGACGGCAAACTCGCTCTGGCTGGTGACCGTCAGCCCCTCGCGGGCTTTCAGCGTGCAGCCGCGCTTGAGTTCGCCATCGACCTCGACCCAGCACGAGTCGCAGGTTTCCAGCGGGCCCAGTGAGGGGTGGTAACAGACGTGGGGCAGGTCGATGCCATGTGTCTCGAGAAAATCGACCAGCGGCATGTCCGCCCTGCCCGACAGGCGCTTGCCGTCGAAGACGATCGTGCAGTCGCTATCCTTGGCCATGGGATGGTTGGCTCCTCATCGGGGCCCGCCGGTCACGGGGGCGAGCCGATTATTCCTTCACTTCGGTCGGTAGGACCGACGCCCTGGTGACAGAGCCTGGGACGCGCTTTATCGCTTTTAGAACCCACGGGAAGAGACGACACACCGATGAGCGACGCTCAGCGGGGGCTGTCAAGGACGATGCTCAGGACATGCCGCAAGGGCAGGGCGCAGTGCGTGCCACGGGCAATCCATGCCGGGTGCCAATTCGCTCCGTCTCATGAACCGTAGTCAACGCCCCCTGGCTTGTCTAAGCACGAGCCGGCGCTCGGGAACGATGCACACAATGCGTGCACAAAAAGCTACATAAAGCATGATGCCGCAAAGAACCACGTCTACTCCGTTGGTCTCGAATAGATGTTAGTCTTCACTTACCGGCAAGGAACGACCGGTGCAACCGGGTCGACATTGCGCGATGCCGAACCCTTGGAGATATCTGGATAATGCGTAATTTCTTTCTGCTGCGCCGCCCGCTACCGCGGCGCACGGTGGTCTTCTGTCACCTTGTGGCCCAGGTGGCATTGTTTCTCAACGGCGTGCTATGGCTCGTCTCGCAGACCCCCTGGCTGGCCGAGACCCGTTGGCAAGCGGCCTGGCCGAGCCTGGCCCTGGGTGGCGGCCTGCTGTTGCTTGCCATGATCGGGCTGCGCCTGCTGGCCGACCTGTTCATGCTGCCGCACTACATTGCCGGTACGCTGCGCCAGGGCATCGTGCCGGGCGCCATCATGACCCGCTCGTTCGATCGGCGTCCGGGTGTGCATGCCCCCCAGGAGAGCTGGGTCAACGACACCCGGCCGACCGGTCAGGCAGCGATCATCGATGAAGAAGCCGTCGGCAACGCCCGGGTGATCAAGCCCCGTCGTCCTTTCTCTAGACGCCGGGCCGACGACGGCGAGCACCGATCATCGAGCGACGACACGGACAGCGAAGCGGCCGTGGCGTCGCGCCAGGAGCCCAGGCTCTAGGCTGGTGCTGGCGACAGGGCTCCTGCGTTCAGTGGCCGAGGATCTGGCTGAGGAATAGCTGGGTCCGTTCGGAACGCGGATTATTGAAGAAGCTCTCCGGCGGCGCCTCTTCGATGATCTGGCCCTGGTCCATGAAGATCACCCGGTCGGCCACGGTCTTGGCGAAGCCCATCTCGTGGGTCACGCAAAGCATGGTCATGCCTTCATGGGCCAGTTCGACCATGACGTCGAGCACTTCCTTGATCATTTCGGGGTCGAGTGCCGAGGTGGGCTCGTCGAACAGCATCACGTCAGGGCGCATGCACAGCGCGCGGGCAATCGCCACGCGCTGCTGTTGGCCGCCGGAAAGCTGGCCGGGATACTTGTACGCCTGGTTGGCGATCTGCACGCGCTCCAGGTACTCCATGGCCGTCGCCTCGGCCTCGGCACGTGGCTTCTTCTGTACCCAGACCTGGGACAAGCAACAGTTCTCGAGCACGCTCAGGTGCGGAAACAGGTTGAAATGCTGGAACACCATGCCGACATGGCGCCGGATCTGCTCGATGCGCTTGACGTCCTGGGTCATGGCGATGCCGTTGACCACGATCTCGCCCTGCTGATGCTCCTCGAGGTGATTGACGCAGCGGATCAAGGTCGACTTACCCGAACCCGATGGGCCGCAGATGACGATGCGCTCGCCACGCGCCACCGTCAGGTCGATGTCGCGCAGTACGTGAAAGTCACCGTACCACTTGTTGAGCCGCTGGATCTCGATCATCGGCCCATTGCTGGCACTGGCTGCCGGAGTGGTCATTGTCGTTGTCCTCAAAAAAATCTTGTGTCGTTTCGCGGCTAACGGCGGTGGCCGGTGTGCAGCTTCCGCTCGATGTACTGGCTGTAGCGCGACATGCTGAAACAGAAGACCCAGAACACCAGCGCGGCAAACACGTAACCTTCGGTGGCAAACCCCAGCCAATTGGGGTCGGTCAGCCCGGCGCGAACGATCGCCAGGAGGTCGAACAGGCCGATGATCAACACCAGCGAGGTGTCCTTGAACAGCGCAATGAAGGTATTGACGATGCCCGGGATCACCAGTTTCAGCGCCTGCGGCAGAATGATCAGCCCCATGCGCTGCCAGTAGCTCAGTCCCAGCGCTTGGCCGGCCTCGTTCTGGCCCTTGTCGATGGCCTGCAGGCCACCGCGCACCACCTCGGCCATGTAGGCACTCCAGAAGAACATGATGCCGACCAGAGCACGCAGCAGCTTGTCGAAGTCGACCTCTGTCGGCACGAATAGCGGCAGCATCACCGAGGCCATGAACAGCACGGTGATCAACGGTACGCCACGCCAGAACTCGATGAACACTACACAGACACTTTTGACCAACGGCATCTTGGAGCGCCTGCCTAGTGCCAGGATGACACCTAGCGGTAGCGAGCCGACAATGCCGACCGTAGCAATGGTCAACGTCAGCATCAGGCCGCCCCACTCACGGGTCGGTACGTACATCAGGCCGAAGTGACCGCCCACCAGCAGGAAGTAGGCAACGACAGGAAAGCCGACCAGGGCGAACAGGCCGACCCAGCGCTTGGCGGGCAGACGCGGGATAGCCAGCCAGGCGATCAGCGCCGCCAGCATGGCGAAGATGATATCGACGCGCCAGCGTGCTGCCTCGGGATAGAACCCGTAGACGATCGTCTCGAAGCGCGCCGAGATGAAGACCCAGCAGGCTCCTTCCCCGCTGCAGTCCTCACGAGTCTGGCCTATCCAGTCGGCCTGCAACACGGCCCATTGCAAGAGTGGCCAGAGTGCCCATGCCATGAGCCCCGCGGTGATAATGGTGATTACACTATTGACCGGACCGTTGAACAGGTTCTTGCGCAGCCATCCTGCAACGCCGCTACGCAAGTCCGGTGGTCGGCGGGCCTCGATCATTTCGTCATAGACCGTCGTGGTGGTCATCTCAGCGCTCCTTCAACAAGGTTCGGGCGTTGTAGATATTCATCAGCGCCGATACCACCAGGCTGATCACCAGATAGACGGCCATGGTCATGGCAACGATCTCGATCGCCTGGCCGGTCTGGTTGAGTGCCGTACCGGCAAACACGGCGACCAGGTCCGGATAGCCGATGGCCGTGGCCAGCGAGGAGTTCTTGATCAGGTTCAGGTACTGGCTGGTCAATTGGGGCACGATCACCCGCATGGCCTGGGGAATGACCACCTTGCGCAGGGTAATGTTGCCCGGCAGGCTCAAGGAACGCGCCGCCTCGACCTGGCCATGGGGGACGGACTGAATGCCCGAACGCACGATCTCGGCGATGAACGCCGCCGTATAGATCGACAGGGCCAGCCACAAGGCCATGAGTTCGGGAATGATCGTGACGCCGCCACGGAAATTGAACCCGGCCATTTCGGGTATCGACCACTCCAGCGGCATGCCGGTAGCCAGGAACACGAGCAGCGGCAGGCCGATGATGAGCGCCGCTCCCAACCAGTACATGGGTAACGCCTTGCCGGTACGCGCCTGGCGCCGACGCGCGTAGAGGACCAGGAGGGCGACCATGCCCACGGCAAGCAGGAGAGCCCAGAGCACCGCCTCGAATCCCGGCAGGGGCTGCGGATCCGGCATGACCAGGCCACGCACGTTGATGAAGAAGATGTCGAAGACAGCCAGGCTCTGGCGCGGGCTCGGCAGCGCCTGCAGCACCGCGAAATACCAGAACAAAATCTGGACGAGCAACGGGATGTTGCGGAAGGTCTCGACATAGACTGCCGCCAGCTTGGCCAGCAGCCAGTTCGTCGACAGGCGGGAAATACCGACGGCAAAGCCGATAATGGTGGCAGCCACGATGCCCATGACCGAGACCAGCAACGTATTCAGCAGCCCAACGATGAAGGTCCGTGCATAGGTGCTGTTGCCGGAGTAGTCGATCAACGTCTGGGGAATCGAGAACCCGGCGCGCTCATTGAGAAAGCCAAACCCGGTCGTGATCCCCCGGGCCTCCAGATTGGCCATGGTGTTGAAGACGATCATGGCAACCAGTGCCACCAGCGCCAACAGCAGAATCGCCTGGAACACCAGAGCCCGGACGGCAGGGTTCCGCCATAGCGGCCCCCGCGCGCGGGAAGAAGAACGCAGCATATCGAGCCTCTGACATGGTTACGTGAAAGAGCACCATACGTGTCGCCACGTATGGTGCGGTTGCTCAGGCCAAGTCGAGGTCAGCGGATCGGCGGCGCATAAAGAATGCCGCCTTCGTTCCACAGTGCGTTCATGCCGCGGTTGATATTGAGCGGAGAGTCCTCGCCCACGGTGTGCTTGAACACCTCACCGTAGTTTCCGACGTGCTTGATGAGGTTGTAGGCCCAATCGTTGGACAGCCCCAACTGCTCACCGTAGTTTCCATCGACGCCAAGAAGCCGCGCCACCTGGGGGTTGGGCGGGTTATTCTTCATTTCATCGACATTGTCGCTGGTAACCCCCAGTTCCTCGGCATTGATCATGGCAAAGATCGTCCACTTGACGATATCGAACCACTGGTCGTCGCCCTGGCGTACCACGGGCCCGAGCGGCTCCTTGGAGATCAGGCTATCGAGGATGACGACACTCTCCGGATCGGGCAGTTGCAGGCGCAGTGCGCTGAGCTGGGAGGTGTCCGAGGTCAGGACGTCGCAGCGCCCACTGGCAAAACCCTGTGCCGTCTGGTCGGGTGTATCGAAGGTGACCGTGTTGATCTCGATGTTGCGAGACGGGAAGTAGTCGGCAAGGTTGAGTTCGTGTGTCGTGCCGGACTGGATGCAGATGGAGGCGCCGTTCAGGTCCTCCAGGTTCTCGATACCCAGGCTCTTGTCGAGCATGAAGCCCTGGCCATCGTAGAAAGTCGTCGTCGTGAAATTGAGGCCCAGCGAGTTGTCACGCGTCGCCGTCCAGGTAGTGTTGCGCGAAAGCACATCGATTTCCCCGGACTGCAGGGCGGTGAAACGCTCCTTGGCGGTCAGCGGTGTAAAGACCACCTTGTCGGGATCGTTGAAGACCGCCGCAGCGACAGCCCGGCAGGTTTCGACATCCAGCCCCTGCCAATTACCGTTCTCATCGGTCGATGAGAATCCCGACAACCCCACGTTGACCCCACAGTTGAGATTCCCGCGCGACTCGACATCCTCGAGGATCGCCGCCTGGGCACTGCTGATGCTTGCCCCAAAGGCAACCGCTACAGGCAAGGCGAGCAGGAACTTGTTTTTATTGATCATGCAGGTAGAGCTCCTTTCTTTGTTTTTTGTCACAATCATTTACGAGCACTACAACATTAGCAAAGACCCTGCCATTTCACCCAGATCACCCGAGCAAACGCCTGTTTAACGCAGTGGCGCGAGTCAATCCTTTCGTCGTCCCAACCGGATCTGCCTCGCACAGGTGCCGGTCCAACGCCCCTCAACCGGTCACTGCACAGCCATGGTTCAGCGATCGCCGGGTTAAACCGTCAGGGTTTGGGCCACTTAAGCCAAGCGGGCCCTGGCAAGGCGCCGGCCCGCCGCCAACAGCAGTATCCCGAGCGCCGCGCCCAGTGCATTAGCCAGCATGTCGGCCGGATCCGCTCCCAGGCGTCCGGGGACGGCGATCTGGGCGAATTCGATGGCCATGCCGTAGGCAGATACCCCCCCCCAGCCAAACAGGCCTCGCCACCCTGCCAGCCCGGCCAACAGCGCCAGCACCGCGTAGCCGGCAAAGTGGTTGAATTTGTCCCACGGCAGGTTCTGCGGCATCTCGTCGCCGGGCGTCAGGCTACCGACGGCAATGGCGAGCGCCGCGGCACTCGCCGCCACCGCCCAAAGCCGCCGGTCACGAAGCATCACGCGCCAGCTCATGAATTGTGGTAGGCCGGACTGAGTTCGTGGAGCGCCTCCATGAAGGCCGTCACATGGTCAGGGTCGGTGAACTGGCTGATGCCGTGTCCCAGGTTGAAGATATGCCCCGGGCCGTCGCCGTAGCTGTCGAGAATTCGCGCCACTTCGGCACGGATCGCCGCCGGATGGGCAAACAGCACATTGGGGTCGAGATTGCCCTGCAGCGCCACGCGATGCCCCACCCGGGCCCGGGCATCGGACAGCTCCGTGGTCCAGTCCAGCCCCACGGCATCGGCCCCGGTCGAGGCGATATGCTCGAGCCACTGGCCGCCGTTCTTGGTGAACAGGATGACCGGCACGCGGCGGCCGTCGTGCTCGCGAATCAGCCCGGCGACGATCTGCTCCATGTAGCGCAGCGAGAACTCCAGATAAGCCGGGGTCGACAGCGTGCCGCCCCAGGTATCGAAGATCTGTACCGCCTGGGCCCCGGCACGAATCTGCGCATTGAGATAGTCGGTCACCGCCTGTGCGAGCAGGTCGAGCAGTTGATGCATGGCATCGGGATTGCCGTAGAGCATCGACTTGACGTGACGGAAGTCCTTGCTCGATGCGCCTTCGACCATGTAGGTCGCCAGCGTCCAGGGGCTGCCCGAGAAGCCGATCAGCGGCACCCGGCCATTGAGTTCGCGACGGATGGTGGAGACTGCCTTCATCACGTAGCCCAGGTCACCTTCGGCGTCGGGCAGCGTCAGCGCCTCGACGTCGGCCGCGGTGCGCACCGGCTTGCGGAACTTCGGGCCCTCGCCGGTCTCGAAGTACAGCCCCAGCCCCATGGCATCGGGGATGGTCAGGATGTCGGAAAACAGGATGGCGGCATCCAGCGGGTAACGATCCAGCGGCTGCAGGGTGACTTCGCAGGCGCGCTCGGCATCCTGGCACAAGTCCATGAAGCTGCCCGCCTCGCCACGTACCCGACGGTACTCGGGCAGGTAGCGGCCAGCCTGGCGCATCATCCAGACGGGCGTGCGGTCCACCGGCTGGCGGGCCAGGGCGCGGAGAAAACGGTCGTTCTTGAGTTCCATCGGGCTCTCGTCACCTCGCGAATTTGCCGTCATTGTAACGGATGGGGCCGCTCGCCTGTTATAATACGATCCTTTATCCGGGCAGTTGTCCGCGTCTATCGAGGTATATCGTGTCGATCCGCTTCATTGCCGCCTCCAAGCTTCCCACGCCCTGGGCCACCTTCACCATGCATGGTTTCGAGGATGAGGCTACCGGCAAGGATCACATCGCCCTGACACTGGGTGACGTGGCCGATGGTGAACCGGTGCTTGGACGGGTGCATTCCGAGTGCCTGACCGGCGATGCGCTGTTCTCGATGCGCTGCGATTGCGGCTACCAGTTGCAGGAAGCACTCAAGCGCATTGCCGACGAAGGCCGCGGCGTGCTGCTCTACCTGCGCCAGGAAGGCCGTGGTATCGGCCTGCTCAACAAGATCCGCGCCTACCACCTGCAGGATCAGGGCTACGACACGGTCGAGGCCAACGAGCATCTCGGCTTCGGTGCCGACCTGCGCCGCTATGACCTGTGCGTGCCGATGCTCGAGCATCTGGGTATCAGTGCCCTCAAGCTGATGACCAACAATCCGCGCAAGGTCGACGCCCTGACCCGCGACGGGGTGACCATTGCCGAGCGACTGCCGCTAACCACCGGCCGCAATCCGCACAACGAGAGTTACCTCTCCACCAAGGCCGGCAAGCTGGGGCACATGATGGCGCTCGATGACTTCACCTTGGCACGCGACGTGGATATCGACCGCAAGTCCTGAGCTACGCTTGGCTCGAGGGGCATGGAATACAGCCCTGCGGATGACTGCCGAACGCTACGGTGACTCAAGGAGGTGTCGCGATGCCGCGCTCTGACTCTGACCGTGACGGCGAATACAGCATCATCGAGGAACTGCTGCACAGTATCAGCCATGGGGTCGGCGCCGTGCTCAGCCTGGCCGGTATGATCGTGCTCATCGTGCTGACTGCCCTGGCAGCCCATGTCGATCCATGGAAGATTGTCGGGGTCAGCCTCTACGGCCTCACCCTGGTGCTGCTCTATACCGCTTCGACGCTCTACCACGGTATACGTCACCCTCGCCTCAAGCGCGCCTTCAAGGTGCTCGATCACTGCGCGATCTATGCGCTGATTGCCGGCACCTATACGCCCTTTCTGCTCGTCAATCTGCGTGGTCCGCTGGGCTGGACGCTGCTTGGCGTCATCTGGGGGCTGGCGCTCGGCGGCATCACCCTCAAGCTGCTCTGGCCACACCGCTTCGGCGTACTGCGGGTGATCGTCTACCTGATCATGGGCTGGCTGATCGTGATCGCCTCCGGCGAGATGGGAGATCACCTGTCGGACACCACCCTGACCTTGCTGATTGCCGGCGGCATCACCTACACCCTCGGCGTGGTGTTCTACGCGATCCGCTCCATTCCCTTTCACCACGCCATCTGGCACCTGTTCGTGCTCGGCGGCAGTGTCTGTCACTATTTCGCCGTCTATACTGCCGTCCTGCCCGCCTCGGCGTGAGGCGGCAGTGATGTGACAAGGAACCTCTTCATGCTGTTTCGCTGGTTCGAAAATCGCCTCGATCCGTTTCCGTCGGATGAGCCGCGTCGCCCACCGGATACGTTGATCGCCTTCTGCCTGCACTACACTCGTGGCGCCTGGCCGTTTCTGGCCGCGTCGGCACTGCTGATGGCGGCGATCGCGATTACCGAAGTATGGATCTTCGGGTTTCTGGGCAACATCGTCGACTGGCTGTCGTCGCAGGAGCGCGAGACCTTCCTGACCGACCAGGGCTGGAAGCTCGCCGGCATGGCTCTGCTGATCCTGGTCGGCCTGCCGGCGATGGTGATGGGACACTCGCTGATCAACCAGCAGACCCTGATGGGCAACTACCCCATGCGCATCCGCTGGCAGGTGCACCGCTACCTGCTCAAGCAGTCGATGGGCTTCTACCAGGACGAGTTCGCCGGTCGCATCGCCACCAAGCTGATGCAGACCGCGCTGGCCGTGCGCGAGTGCGTGATCAAGCTGTTCGACGTGCTCAACTACGTGACGGTTTACTTCTTCGGCACGCTGGTGCTGGTCGGCATCGCCGACTGGCGCCTGGCTGTACCGCTGGGGGCATGGCTGGTCGGCTACCTGCTACTGCTGCGCTATTTCGTGCCCATCCTGGGTCGCGTGTCCAAGGACCAGGCCGATGCCCGTTCGCAGATGACCGGGCGCATCGTCGATAGTTACACCAACATCCAGACCGTCAAGCTGTTCTCCCATTCCCGGCGCGAGGCAGCTTACGCCCGCGAAGGCATGAACGGGTTTCTCGGTACCGTGCATCGCCAGATGCGCCTGGTCACGGGACTCTACGGTACGCTCTACGTGCTGAATTCGCTATTGCTGTTCAGCGTGGGCGCGTTATCCATCTGGCTATGGATGCAAGATGCCGTGAGCATCGGCGCCGTGGCCGTCGCCCTGGGGTTGGTACTCCGGCTGTGGGGGATGTCGCAGTGGATCATGTGGGAAGTGTCGGCGCTGTTCGAGAACATCGGCACGGTGCAGGACGGCATCGCCTCCATTGCCCTGCCCCATCATGTCGAGGACCGTTCCGACGCCAAGCCGCTGACAGTCACCGAAGGCGCGCTGCACTTCGATCACATCCGTTTTCATTACGGCAAGGGCAGCGGCGTGATCGAGGATCTGTCGCTGGACATTCGCCCCGGCGAGAAGATCGGACTGGTCGGCCCATCGGGTGCCGGCAAGTCGACCCTGGTCAATTTGCTGCTGCGCTTCCATGACCTGGAGGGCGGGCGCATCCTGATCGACGGCCAGGATATCTCCCATGTCACCCAGGAAAGCCTGCGCGAGCATATCGGCATGGTGACTCAGGATACCTCGCTGCTGCACCGCTCGGTCCGCGACAACCTGCGCTACGGGCGCCCCGATGCCGACGATGACCTGATGCGCCAGGCCGCCGAGCAGGCCCATGTCGCCAGCTTCATCGACGGCCTGCGCGACATTCAGGGTCGCATAGGGTATGACGCCCACGTCGGCGAACGCGGCGTCAAGCTTTCGGGCGGCCAGCGCCAGCGCATCGCCATTGCCCGGGTGATGCTCAAGGATGCGCCGATCCTGATTCTCGACGAGGCCACTTCGGCGCTGGATTCCGACGTGGAGGCGGCAATCCAGGAGAACCTCGACCGCCTGATGGCCGGCAAGACAGTCATTGCCATTGCCCATCGTCTGTCCACGATCGCCGCCATGGATCGCCTGGTAGTGATGGATCGCGGCCAGGTCGTCGAACAGGGCACCCATGACGAGCTGATCCGGCACAACGGCCTCTATGCCCGCCTGTGGCGCCATCAGTCGGGGGGCTTTCTGGATGCCGGTGACGAGGAAGCCGCCAGTACGGCGGCTTCCGAAAACGCTTAACGGGGCGCGTCGTCAGGCGTTGACGGCGCGCGCCTTGCGGATCTGCTCGTAGGCGTTGCCGATCTCCTGAGTCCGCTGTTCCGCCATCTCGCGCATGCTGTCGGGCAATCCCTTGCCGGCCAGCTTGTCGGGATGATTCTGGCTCATCAGGCGTCGATAGGCCTTCTTGACCTCGTCATCGCTGGCCTCGGCATCGACGCCGAGGATGCGATAGGCATCGTCGAGCGACTGACCGGCAGGCGCGGACGACTGGGCCCCGCCACCGCGCAACATGGCTTCGATCTGGGCGACTTCCGCCGCGGAACACCCCAGGCCCCGCGCGACGCGCAACAGCATGTCCCGTTCGGCGGGGTGCACCTGGCCATCGGCCGCCACGGCAGAAAGCTGAACCTGCAGGAATAGCTGGAGCAGGCCACGATGGCTGCCGGTGACACGGCGCACGACGGCAAGCTCGGCATCCAGGTCGAAATCCGGCGCCTTGCCTCGATTGAACGCGGCACGCGCCTCGGCACGCTGCGCTTCATTCAGGCGCAAGCGCTCCCACAGTCGCCGGGAGACATTCAGCTCGTCCTCGGTCACCTGCCCGTCGGCCTTGCACAGACAGCCCATGACCGCAAAGGTGGAATTCAGGAACTGGTTCTGGGCCCGGACCAGCTTGCCGACGATGCTCCTGCGCAGGCGCAGGGCCAGCCAGTAGCCGAGGGCCGCTCCAATGAGCAGCCCCGGCAGACGGCCGATCATGTAACCCAGCAGGCCGCCTATCACGACTGCTATCAGCATGGATTCCTCGTTCTTATCATGGCGAAGGATTCAACTCCCGGCCTGGGAGGGCGCATTTTCCCGAAGCGCGGCAAGCCGTCGGCGAATCGCTGTCTCGATACCCTCGGCATCGAGTCCGCATTCGTGCAGCAATTGGGCCGGCTTGCCATGCTCGATGAAATGGTCGGGGATGCCCAGGTTGAGCACTGCCACCTGCACACCCTCAGCGGCCAACAGCTCGTTGACGCCACTGCCGGCACCGCCGGCCACCACGCTCTCTTCCAGCGTGACCACCAGTTCGTGGTCGCGGGCCGCCTCGAGTACGGCCTGGCGATCGAGCGGCTTCACCGTGCGCATGTTGTAGTGCGTCGCATCGAGGCGTTCGGCGACCTCGGTCGCCGGCGTGTTGAGACTGCCGAAGGCCAGCAGAGCAATCCCGTGGCCCTGGCGGCGACGCTCGGCACGGCCGATTTCCAGCCCTTCGAGGTGCGTGGGAATCTCGCTGCCCGGCCCGGTGCCACGCGGATAACGCACCGCTGCCGGACCCGGATGCCGGTAGGCAGCACTGAGCATGGCGCGGCATTCGGCTTCATCGGCCGGCGCCAGGATCACCATGCCGGGCACACAGCGCAGGTAGGACAGGTCCAGCGCGCCATGGTGCGTGGGGCCATCCTCGCCGACCAGGCCGGCCCGGTCGATGGCGAAGGTCACGTCGAGGTCCTGCACGGCAACGTCATGGATCAACTGATCGTAGCCGCGTTGCAGAAACGTCGAGTAGATCGCCACCACCGGCTTCATGCCCTCGCAGGCCATGCCGGCGGCCAGGGTCACCGCATGCTGCTCGGCGATCGCCACGTCGTAGTAGCGCTCGGGGTACTCCTTGGAAAACCGGATCAGGTCCGAGCCCTCGCGCATCGCCGGGGTAATCCCGATCAGGCGCTCGTCCGCGGCTGCCATGTCGCACAACCAATCGCCGAACACGTTACAGAACTTGCGCGGCTTCGGCTTCGGCATCGACTGGGCGGGTGGCGGTATCTGGGCGGCCGGCGACTGCGGCCCGCCCTGCCCGACCTCGGCGGCGTTGGCCTTTTCCAGCTTGGTGATGGCGTGATAACCGATCGGGTCGGCCTCGGCCGGCCGGAAGCCCTTGCCCTTGCTGGTCTTGATGTGCAGGAACTGCGGTCCGTCCAGATCGCGCATGGTGCGCAGGGTATGCACGAGCCCAGGCAGGTCATGGCCATCGATGGGGCCGATGTAGTTGAAGCCCATCTCCTCGAACAACGTCGCCGGGCTGACCATGCCCTTGACGTGCTCCTCGGTGCGCCGGGCCAGCTCGAGGGCCCCGGGCAGCTTGGAGAGTACCTTCTTGCCGCCCTCGCGCACCGTAATGTAAGGCGTACTGGTGAGGATACGCGCGAGATAGGTGGCCATGCCCCCCACGTTCTCGGAGATCGACATCTCGTTGTCGTTGAGGATTACCAGCAGGTTGGCATCGACATGGCCGGCATGCGCCAGCGCCTCGAATGCCATGCCCGCCGTCAACGCTCCGTCACCGATCACCGCACAGACGCGGCGCTTCTCGCCGCGGGTGCGAGCGGCCAGCGCCATGCCCAGTGCCGCACTGATCGAGGTACTGGAGTGGCCGACACCGAAGGTGTCGTATTCCGACTCGCCACGCTTGGGAAACGCCGCCAGCCCGCCATACTGGCGAATAGTGGTCATCGCCTCGCGTCGTCCAGTCAGAATCTTGTGCGGGTAGGCCTGGTGACCCACGTCCCAGACCAACCGGTCATATGGCGTTTCCAGCGCATGGTGCAGGGCCACGGTCAGCTCGACCACCCCTAGCCCGGCGCCGAAATGCCCGCCGCTGCAGCCCACGCTGTAGAGCAGATAGGCGCGCAGTTCATCGGCCAGGGTGCGCAACTGGGTGGAACTCATGCTGCGCAGGGCAGCAGGCGTGTCGATGGTGTCGAGCAGCGGCGTGGCCGGACGCTCGACGGGAATCTCGTCGAACAGCTTCATAGAGGCTCTTATCAGTAATCGCGCTCGATCATGTGTTTCGCCAGCGCCGCCAGCGGCGCACCGGCATCACCTAGCGGCGCCAGCACATTGATGGCGTCATCCAACAGCGCGCGTGCCTTGGCTTGCGCCCCCTCGAGGCCGAGCAGGGAGGGATAGGTCGGCTTGTCGCGGGCGGCATCGGCGCCGGATGCCTTGCCCAGCGTGGCCGGGTCGCCGGTCACATCGAGAATGTCGTCCTGGATCTGGAAAGCCAGCCCGACCGCGGCACCGTACTCATCGAGCGCAATGACCCGCGGGTCGGTCTCGGGCACGGCAGTCAGCGCGCCCAGGCGCACTGCCGCACGGATCAACGCTCCGGTCTTGTAACTGTGGACGCGTGCCAGACTGTCGACGTCCAGTGCATTGCCGACCGAGGCCAGATCCAGTGCCTGCCCTGCCGCCATGCCGTCACGACCGGCCGCCTGGGCCAGGGTGCGCACCATCGCGCCCAATCGGGCATGGCCGGCATCGGCCAGGTACTCGAAGGCCAGCGTCTGCAGGGCGTCACCGGCCAGGATGGCCGTGGCCTCGTCGAAGGCCCGGTGGACGGTAGGCCGACCCCGGCGCAGATCGTCGTCGTCCATGGCCGGCAGGTCGTCATGAATCAGGGAATAGGCATGAATCAACTCAACGGCGACGGCCGCCGGGTCGAGATCCTCATCGCAGGCACCCAGGGCGCGCCCGGCAAAATAGACCAGTACCGGCCGCAGGCGCTTGCCGTTGCCCAGCACGCCATAGCGCATGGCCTCCTCGAGACGCACGGCTCCGGCTTCGCGGTGCAAGAAGAGTTCCTCGAGCTCGGCATTGACCCGGGCACGGTCAGCATCCAGTCTCAGCGGCAGTTCCGCCAGCTCATCGATCATTACCGGCCTCCGGGGGCATCGAGGGGGATTCGAACGGCTCTTCGTCAAGCGAGCCATCAGGTCGCTCAATGAGGGCTCGCACCTTGAGTTCGGCCTCGTCGAGGCGCTTCTGGGCATCGCGAGTCAAGCGCACCCCCTGCTCGAAGGCAGCCAGCGAGGCTTCCAGCGTCAGTTCGCCGGACTCCATCTGGCCAACCAGCATCTCGAGCCTGTCGAGCGTGGCGGCGAAATCCGCGTTCCCATTCTCCTTGTCTGCCATGACGTCTCGCTCATCGCTACGGGCCCTCGAAGCGGCCCTGGTGAATCCGGTCGAATGCAGGATGCCATGCGGGCAACGCATCGGGAATCCAGGGGGCACAGTATACACGCTCCCCGGCACGACGACCGTCCCGACACGCGGTCTCAACCTGCAGGCGATTCATAGGCAAACCCCGCCATTTTCATCCAGCCAGGACGTGGCTGTGCTACGATAGGCCCCCTGTTGGCGCACCATTCTTCACAGCGTGGCCCTCACCCCTTCCTGCCCCGGGCCGTCGTCTTTACGAAGAACTCAGCCAACAGGTTAAAAACCATACTGAGAGAGCGCGGCACAAGCCGCCGTAAGGGTTGATTCGACAATGGCCAAGACGTCCCTGGACAAGAGCAAGATCAAGATCCTGCTGCTCGAGGGCATCCACCAGTCCGCGGTGGATAACTTACTGAATGCCGGTTACACCAACATCGAGCACCTGCAGACGTCGCTGGACGAGGAGTCGTTGATCGAAAAGATCCGCGACGTCCACTTCATCGGCATCCGCTCGCGCACTCACCTCACCGAGCGCGTGTTTGCCGCGGCCGAGAAGCTCACCGCGGTCGGCTGTTTCTGCATCGGCACCAATCAGGTCGACCTGGGCGCTGCACTGGTACGCGGCATTCCGGTCTTCAATGCCCCTTACTCCAATACCCGCTCGGTCGCCGAACTGGTGCTCGCCGAAGCCATTATGCTGTTGCGCGGGATTCCCGAGAAGAGTACCCGCGCCCATGCCGGAGGCTGGCTCAAGAGCGCCAAGAACGCTCATGAGGCACGCGGCAAGACGCTGGGCATCATCGGCTACGGCAGCATCGGTGCGCAGCTCTCGGTACTGGCCGAATCGCTGGGCCTGGACGTCATCTACTACGACGTGGTCACCAAACTGGGCATGGGCAATGCCCGCCAGGTCGGCAGCATGGAAGAACTGCTGGCGCGTGCCGACGTGGTCAGCCTGCATGTGCCGGACCTGCCCTCCACGCGCTGGATGATCGGCAAGGAACAGATCGCCCTGATGAAGCAGGGCAGCATCCTCATCAACGCCTCGCGCGGCAGCGTGGTGGTGATCGAGGAACTGGCCGAGGCACTCAGGAGCGGCAAGCTGCTGGGGGCGGCCATCGACGTGTTCCCGGTCGAGCCCAAGAGCAACGACGAGGAATTCGTCTCGCCGCTGCGCGGCCTGCCCAACGTGATCCTGACGCCGCATATCGGTGGCTCGACGCTGGAAGCGCAGGAGAACATCGGTATCGAGGTGTCGGAAAAGCTGATTACCTATTCCGATAACGGGACCACCATCACCTCGGTCAATTTCCCCGAGGTCGCCCTGCCGGCGCACCCGGACAAGCACCGCCTGCTGCACATCCACGACAACGTGCCCGGGGTACTCTCCGAGATCAACCATGTGCTCTCCGAGAACGGCATCAACATCGCCGCGCAGTACCTGCAGACCAACGAGAAGGTCGGCTACGTGGTCATCGATGTCGACAAGGCCTACGGCCCGCAGGCACTCGAGGCGTTGAAGGACGTCGCCCACACCCTGCGCATCCGCGTGCTCTACTCGGAAACCAACTATCAGGACTGAGCTCGCCTGGCCGTTGAAAAACGCCGCCCCGGCAGAACCTGCCGGGGCGGCGTTTTCGTTGGGCACGGTGATAACTGACGATTGCCCTGGATACCACATAATGAGCCCGGCCGAAGCCGGGCTCTGGACGGTGCGTCTCTGCCTGTCCCGTCGAGCCTCCTTGCAACCTCAGGCGCTTCCTTGCACCGGGTGCGAGCGCACCGGTTGATCTTCCCTGCTCGACGGCGGCCACTATCGCATAGTTACCAGGCTGTTTATTTAAACCAGATTAAATTTATGCAAGTTTTCTGATCAGGCCTGCGTCTTCTGTGCCGAGACACCGACCTGCTGATCCTGGGCCACCGACTGCACATGCAACGCGTTGCCCATGTCGGTATCGGTCGTCGCATCGAGCGGATAGCGGGCCATCTCGGCCAGCCTCTCCATATCCAGCACTTCAAGATAGCGGCGGGTCTTGCGGATGATGCCCTGTTCTTCCAGTTCCTTCAGAAGCCGGCTCACATGCACATGGGTCAGGCCCAGCGCCAGGCTGATGTGCTTCTGAAGCAACGGGAACGTGAAGTCCGTCCCAACGTGCCGGTAGACCTCCTTGAGACGGGAGTAGATCTCGACGATGAAGTGTGCGATGCGACAACGGGCATCGTTGCCCAGCACGCTGACCAATCGGTTGGTCAGCACTTCCTGCTGGCGGACAGCATGGGAATGGATCTCCATGGCCAGTACTGGCGAACGCTCGAAAAGGCGTTGCAACTGATGTTTGGTCAGGGCACTGACCGTACCGTCGGTCAGCATGGCTGCCGTCGTGGTATGTCGCGGCAGGGAGGCATCGCGAATGCCCATCAGGTCACCGGGAATGAAGACATCGATGACGTTAACAGGCTTGCCATCGCGTGCCTGGTACGTATACGCCCATCCGCTCTGCAACATGTAGAGCATGGACGGTTCGCTACCCGCCTGCCAGAGCAGGTGCTTTTTCTTGACGGTAATCGCCGGTGCTTCGATGGCCTCCAGCAAGTCGGCCTGCAGCGAACCGGGTAATAGAGGCAATCCGTTGCTTTGAGCAAGATTCTCATCCTGTCCTAACATGACGTGCCTCCACTTTGGCAACCGCGGTCGAACCGATGCGCTTTCTGGCGTCAAGGACTGAAAATTTCAACATCAATGCGCTTGAAGCAAAAACACAAAATTGTAAAGGCTTTGTCTAACTAAGCCAAGAATAGCATCGCTATAAAAACAGGCTGCCGATATAGAAAAAACGTCTTAAATAACTGATGAATTTAATTTAAATCAATTTCTTAAAAGAAAGTCTGCCACTTCTCGCCTGCATATTCGCGACGTTGACTGCCTTATCCTTCGCAAGCATATCTTTACCAAAGCCTTATACTTGTAACTTATATTAAGTTTCCAAGACCTGAGCGCAGCTTGCCTGTCAGCTTGACCCCCGGGCGGCCTGCGTAGCACCAAGAGAATGCAGCTTGACTGTAGTTATACAACACCTTTTTATCCCGAACACCAAAATTCACTTCCAGGAAGCGCATCGTCTGTGCATACGCAGATACCCTATAGCCATATCAAAACCGAAATGCAGAAACTCTTCTTAACAAGCAATAAGTTACACAAAATATGGCGAGACGTTCTCCGGCTTTACAACAAGTAGCTTCTTGAAGCAGAAACTCTCATTTTGGGGACGGCACCTACCTGAACAATGCCTGTACAGCGCCACCCTGCTATAGAGCAGGTTAATAGGCAGGACGGCGATGAACCGGGTAGACGCTGCATTGCAAGGAAGCAGCCAACCGAGGGCAGGAGCAACATACCGGTCAGGAGGCGCGACAAGCCATGCCAGAATGCCAGGCCGGATTGTGCCCCCGATCACAGCATTCGGTAACCTCAAGGTTTCATGACGTTTGAAAAGGGTAACGTTTCCGCTCAAACGCCCCCATGGCATAGCAATTGCTGCGCTATCTGACTACGTTGCCCTTGTAAGAAGGTGCTGACAAAAGGGAATGAAGGGTCTAGCAAACGCTTCTTTCAAGGACGCCATGGAGGCATGTATATGAAAAGGAACGTATTCATCCCTGCGCTGGAGGAACTGCAGCGCATCGAGCTGGAGACCCTGCGTAACGCCGATGAACTCTCGATTCACGGCCTTCTGGATGTACCGACACTCGTCGAGCCGGAGGACCTCTCCTTCAACAAGGTATTGATCCAGGCTCGCCAGCAACTCAATGAACTCAAGCAGTTTACTGGCAGCGTCGATGCCATCATCGCTCATTGGGATTTCCCGACCAGCGTACTGGTGCCGATCCTATCCCGGGAACACGGTATTCCGGCGCCCCCGCTGGAAAGCGTACTCAAGTGCGAGCACAAGTACTGGAGCCGCCTCGAGCAGCAGAAGGTCATCCCGGAAATGGTGCCCGACTTCTGCAGTGTCGACCCGTTTGCCGAGAATCCGCTGGAACAGGTCACCCTCGACTATCCCTTCTGGCTCAAGCCGGTCAAGGCGTTCTCTTCGCAGCTTGGCTTCAAGGTGGAGAACGACGAGCAATTTCACGCGGCGATCGAGGAAACCCGTCAGTACATCCGCCATTTCGGCACCCCCTTCAACGAGGCATTGGAGCACGCCGAGCTGCCACCAGAGATCCAGCAGGCCGACGGCAACACCTGCATTGCCGAGCAGATCATTTCCGGGACGCAGGGTGCGCCCGAAGGCACGGTATTCCAAGGCGAGTTCAACGTGCATGGCGTCTTTGACCAACCCAAGGATGAAGGGCCCGCGCCTTACGACCGACTCGAGTATCCTTCGGGCATGCCCGAACGCATCCAGCGTCAGATGATCGATGCCTGCCGGCGTTTCCTCGAGCATATCGGCTACGACAATGGCTGCTTCAATGCCGAGTTCATGTGGGACGAGGAAAAAGAGAAGTTGTGGCTGGTCGAGTTCAATACGCGTATCTCCCAGTCGCACAGCGAGATGTTCATCATGGTCGACGGCATGTCCAACCATGAGGTGGCCATCGATATCGCGCTCGGTCAACGGCCGTCGATGTCCAACCGCCAGGGTCAGTTTCCCGTGGCAGCCAAGTGCATCATCCACCAGCCGCACGAGGATGCCATCGTCAAGCGTGTCCCGAGCCTGGCGGAACTCGAGAAGCTCAGAGAGCGTTTTCCCGGCACCAAGGTCAAGCTGGATGTCGAGCCAGGCATGCGCTTGAGTGACCTGTCCAACCAGGACAGCTTCTCCTATCACCTCGGTACCATTTACCTTGGCGCCGACAGCCACGATGAAATCAGGGAGCGTTATCACGCCTGCCTGGAAGCACTGCACTTCGAGTTCGACTCGGTGGAATGAAGGGCAGCTGACACCTGCTTGCCCAACCGATTCTGATGAAGGGAGGAACGATGGAAACGGTCACTTCGTACCCCTATGAAGTCCGCATCATCGAGAATGCGTTCATCACCATGCGCGACGGGGCGCGACTGGCCGCGCGTATCTGGCTGCCAGAGGGCGCCGAGGACAGCCCGCTGCCCGCGATCATGGAGTACATCCCCTATCGCAAGCGCGACCTGACCCGCGGGCGCGATGCCACCAACCATACCTACATGGCAGGCCATGGGTATGTGTGCGTGCGGGTGGACATGCGAGGCAGCGGGGACTCCGACGGTACGGTCGTCGACGAGTATACCCAGCAGGAGCAGGAAGATGCCGTTGACGCCATCGCCTGGATCGCCAAACAGCCCTGGTGCGACGGCAGCGTCGGCATGATGGGCATCTCCTGGGGCGGCTTCAACAGCCTGCAGGTGGCTGCCAGGCAACCCCCGGAACTCAAGGCAATCATCAGCGTCTGCTCCAGCGACGACCTGTACGCCGACAACATGCACTACATGGGCGGCTGCCTGCTTGGCGACAACCTCTCCGAGGCTACCGTCATGTTTGCTTTCAACAGCCTGCCACCAGACCCCGAGATCGTCGGTGACCGTTGGCGAGACATGTGGCTCGAGCGTCTCAAGGGCAGTGGCCTGTGGCTGGACTCCTGGCTGAGCCACCAGCGACGCAGCGAGTACTGGAGCAAGAGCTCGCTGTGTGAACACTACGATGCCATACAGTGCCCGGTATTTGCCGTTGGCGGCTGGGCCGACGGTTTCACCAATACGGTGTTCCGCCTGCTCGAGCATCTCGAGGTGCCACGTATCGGGCTGATCGGCCCGTGGGGTCACAAGTATCCACACCAGGGCATTCCCGGCCCGGCCATTGGCTTTCTTCAGGAGACCCTGCGCTGGTGGGACTATTGGCTCAAGGGCAAGGACACCGGCATCATGGACGAGCCCATGCTGCGTGCCTGGCTGCAGGATTATGTGCCGCCCGACAACGCCTACGAAGACCGCCCGGGTCGCTGGATCGGCGAGGAGCAGTGGCCGTCGCCGAACATCGAGCAACGCCGCTATCCCCTCGGACCGCACCGGATCGGCCAGGAAGGCGAGGACGATGCACCGCTCGACGACCAGGCCGACGAAATCTCGCTGACCGTCCAATCGCCGCTGAGCGTTGGCCAGTCCGCCGGCAAGTGGTGCTCCTACGCGGCCACCCCCGACCTGCCCGGCGACCAGCGCGAGGAAGATGGTGGCTCAATCGTCTTCCGCGGCCCGGTACTCGACGAGCCACTGGAGATCGCTGGCCGGCCCGAGCTGGAGTTCGAACTCAGCGCGGACAAGCCGCAAGCCATGGTCGCGGTGCGCCTGTCGGACGTCGCACCCGACGGCAAGTCGACACGAATCACCTACGGCCTGCTCAACCTGTCGCATCGCGACAGTGACGCGCATCCCGAGCCACTGGAGCCGGGCAAGCGCTATCGCGTCAGGGTGCCGCTCAACGGCATCGCCCACCACTTCCGGGCAGGGCACCAGTTGCGCGTCTCGGTATCGACTTCCTACTGGCCGCTGGCCTGGGCCCCGCCGGAACCGGTGGAACTGACCCTCTATCCGGCACGCAGCGCCCTGCACCTGCCGGTGCGCCCGACACGTGCCGAGGATGCCAAGCTACGCCCATTCGGCGAACCCGAGGAAGCCCCGACGGTCGAGACCACGCGCCTGGAGCCCAGCGAACACAACTGGCTGCTGCACCGCGATCTTGCCCGCAAGCAGTCGACGATGGAGGTCGTCAACGACCAGGGTGGCTTCCGCCTCGACGAGATCGGCACCGAGATCCGTCGCAGCACACGCGAGTGGTACTCCTACGTCGATGACGACTTCACCTCGGTGCGCGGCGAGACCTATACCGAGCGAGGGTTCAAGCGCGACGACTGGGATATCGAGGTCATTACGCGCACGGTGCTGACGTGCACACGCACCGATTTCGAAGTGCATGCCGAACTCGATGCCTATGAAGATGGTTATCGGATCTACTCTGAAAACTGGAAGCGCACCATCCCTCGCGACCACATGTAAGTCTTGTTGTTCCTCCAGCAAGCTTGGCCCCCCATTTCTCCTCCGGGGGGCTTTTTTTGCTCAGCTCAAAATACAGTTTCCATCATTTCCAAGACATCCAGACGCTCATCGACCAGACAGAGCCGGCGCCACTTGTCAAAGGTCAGGCAGGGGTGCGATGCCCCGAAGGCCACCACATCCCCCACCCGAACATCATCGGCGTTTTCCGGCAGGGCAATGAAGGCGTGTTGATCCATCAGCTTGGTCACCTGCCACCCTGCCACGCTCAACATGTCTTCAGCGCTGCCTCTCTCTCGATAGCGGCGCAGCGGCTGGGGCAACTGGTCGAAGCCGATATCGCGCTTACCCAGGGCGACGATCGCCAAGCCCGGCTCGGGTAAAGACTGTACCTGGGCGAAGACCTCCAGGGCCGGCTGCAAGCCTTCATGCAAATCGGCTCGTCGCGCCAGCACACCACGTTGCGCATCGCGATAAATGCCGTGGTCATGCACCACATAACAGCCGGGGCGCAGCACCGGTGTAAAGCGCTCACGCAGGTCGGCGGTATCGAAGGCTTCGGCGATCAGGTCATACCAGGCCGATCCCGAGGCGGTAATGATCGGCGTCTCGCTAGCAATCAGCCCTTCCCGGTCGAGTCGCTGGGCACAGGCAATCAGTTGCGCAGCATAGTCGCGAATCGCCGGTACCGGATCTGATGCATGCACAACCCCCTCGTAGCCCTCGATGCCGGTCAGGCACAGGGCTGGCTCGGCAGCGATACACTGCGCAAGTTCGATGACCTGCTTAAGCGTTCGGCAGCCGGTACGCCCGCCCGGCACGCCCAGTTCGACCAGCACGTTGAGCGTCTGCCCGCGTGACGCAAAATAGCGCCCCAGTGCCTCGGCATTGGCAGTGGAATCGACCACGCAGTGGATTTCGGCGCCGGCCTCGAGCAAGCCGGCGACGATCGCCATGTTGGCTTCGCCAATCAACTGATTGGCCATCAGCAGGCGCTGCACGCCAGCAGCGAAGGCAGCTTGGCACTGGGGTGCCGTGGCCAGGGTAATGCCCCAAGCCCCGGTGTCGACCTGGCGCTGAAACAGCGCCGGCGTCATGGTGGTCTTGCCGTGCGGTGCGAGAAACGCCCCGTGCGCTGCAGCGAAGCGCTGCATCCAGGCCAGGTTATGCGACAAGGGCGCTTCAAAAATGGCTGCCGCCGGCAGGCTGACCCCAGCCAGCAGGGAATTTCCAGTTATGGGAAGGCCTTTGTTTCCTAACGTCGTGGTGTTGGCATTCCGCCTCGTTTCGGGCATCACGATTCCCCTTTCATGCCACGTCAGATATATCATCGCCTTCGGTGCCGGCACGCTTCGACCATGCTCGCCCAAAAGCTACAGTTTCACTGCTACCCATACACCAACAGTCACAGGAGACACATTATGAGTATTCAGCGCTACGGTACGGAAGGTGGCATCGGTACCGGCGGTCAGAAACTGCCCTTCGCCCGAGCCACCGAGGCCGGGGGATGGCTATTCGTGTCCGGACAAACGCCGATGCGTGACGGCGAAGTCATCGAGGGCGGCATCGTCGAACAGACCCGGTTGGCCTTCGACAATTGCCTGGCGATCATGCGCGAGGCCGGATACAGCGTACAAGATGTGGTTCATGTCACGGCCGTGCTTACCGACGCCCGCTACTTCGCCTCGTTCAACAAGGTCTTCGCTGAAGTCTTCGGTGAACACCCACCGGCACGCATCTGCAGCGTTCAGGACCTCGTGGTCGATTGCAAGGTCGAGGTCGACGTAAAGTGCTATCGTGCCGACCGCGCTTAAGTGTGATCGTAAAAGCGGTAACCGCATTTCAGCCACTGCCTCGATCTCAGCAACGGCCCAGCAGCAGGCCTAAATGGCTATATGACCAAGAATGTTGGCTTACTCAATAACACAAAAAAACACGCAAATTAAATCCGCTAATTTGCTCTTTCCCAGCGTTATAACCTAGGTTGAAAGTGTCGACTGAAACGAGCAACGCTTCGACGATTGCGGCAATAATGACGGCTATAGAATCGCCGTATTGCCAGCTCATCGCTATCTGCATCAAGGAGGAAAGCATGAAACGCAACTGGATCCACGCTATCGGCGGTACGCTCGTTGCCTTCTCACTGCTGGGCGCCGGCGGCGCTTTTGCGCAGGAAAACGACTTCAACGACTGGGATTCCGATGGCAGCGGCACCATCGACTTTGAAGAATGGGATGCCGGTTTCGATGACGAAGGCGTCTTCGACAGCTGGGATGCCAATGACGACAACATGCTCGATGACAACGAGTATGGTGAAGGTATTTATAATACCTATGATCAGGACGAAAGCGGCGATCTGTCTGAAGACGAATATGGTGACTTCAACGATGACGCCGGCGATGAGGGCTTCTGGGACGTGTAAGCCATATTTCATGTCCAAGGCTCTATAAAGCGGGGGATTCATCTCCCGCTTTTTGCGTTTATTCGTTCCATTCGGTTGCGAGGATCCATCATGCTCATGACGCAGAAAAGATTAGCAGTACTGGCCATTTCTGTTGTTTCCGGCTTTTCCCTGACGCCGGCCATTGCTCAAGATAACAGTAATCAAGCTAATAACTCATCGGAAAATAGCGCCCACTCGAGCCAATCAAAGGCCGACTCCACCGCCAACAAACCCGGAAACGTTCGTCCTATCGGCCAGTGGAATTACCAGCAGCTTTACCAGAGCGGTGGCGTTCGTGCCGATCGACTATTGGAAGCCAGCGTTCTCAATGCCAATGGCGATGAAATTGGCAGTGTCGAAAATGCCATCCTCAACCAGGACAATCGCATCATCGCTCTGATTGCCCAGGTCGGCGGGATGTGGGACATCGGCGATACTCACGTTGCGATTCCCTGGGAGGAGATCAAGCTGACCGACACGGGGGTTCAGGTCCCCATTCGCGAGGACAATGTCGATGACTATGGCCTGTTCGACGAATCCTATGTGATCAAGCAGGATCTCGATCAGGCCACCCAGGTTGAAGACGACGTGATGACGGGCCCACAGACGTGGAAGATCACCGACCTGCTCAACGACTACGCGAGCATCGACGATGGCGAAGGCTATGGCTACGTGACCAACGCGCTGTTTTCCAAAGAAGGTGTGTTGCAGGCACTGGTCATCGATCCGTCTGAGGAGCGCTATGGCCAGGGCCCGTATGCCTACCCTTTCTATGGCTACGAGCAGGGGTGGCGCCCGGGCGACAGCGCCTATCAGATTTCGTATTCCTCGGAAGAGACCAAGACGCTGCCGACGTTCGACTACACACAGTACGACAGCCCCTGGAATACGACCCAAGCCAATCAATGAGACGTACCGGCAGCCGCGTCAGGCGGCTGCCGGTAGCAGGTGCGGGCAGTGCGTCAGCTTAGGCTGACACACACGGAAAGCGGATGCTCGTCGCAGTTGTTGCCCGCCCCGCCACGGTCGACGACCAGGAATTCCCCTGCCCGCTCGAGTACCGACTGAATGGCGTGCCAGGTGCCCGCCCGGTAGTTCACGCCTTGACGACCATCAGTGACAAATGCTCTCACATCCTGCGGATCGATCTCGTCGCCCGGCGGTGCTACCACGATCACAAAACGCTCCTCGTGCAGCGGCATGAAGGCTTGGCTGCCCTGGGGATGGCGCTCGAGAAACTCCAGTACTAGTGGCACCTCGACCGGCTGGCTGACGAAGATGCTGATCAGCGCATGCGCTTCGTCGCCCAAAGTCTCGACCTTGGCCAGGTCATGATAGCGCCGGGTACGCCCGGCGTTGATATGAAAGTACTCTGAGGTGCGCGTATCAATGACATCGCCGAACGGCGCGAAGGCCTCCGGCGTCAGCGGCTGTGCGTTGAGTTTCAGCATGCATCTATCCTTCTGACCCGATCCAAAATGTCTCGTTTGGCTTGAAAACTTGGCGAACGAAGGCCAGGCAAGGCAAAAACCAGCGCAAAAGCGGAGTTTACATAGATGTAAATGAGCATTTTAAGCTGGTTTTTAACACCGCATGGACGAGTGCAGACAGTTTTCAGGTTAAACGAAGCTTCATGTGGCGGTTCACATCTTTATAAAGAAGATAACGGAATGGCCCCGGGCCGCCGGCGTAGCAGGCCTGCGGGCAGAAGGCGCGCAGCCACATGTAGTCGCCGGCCTCGACCTCGACCCAGTCCTGGTTGAGATGATAGACAGCCTTGCCTTCCAGCACGTAGAGGCCGTGCTCCATGACATGCGTCTCGTCGAAGGGAATCACCCCCCCGGGCTGGAAGGTGACGATGGTCACGTGCATGTCATGACGCAGATCCGCCGGGTCGACGAAGCGCGTGGTGGCCCAGACGCCCTCGGTATCCGGCATCGGCGTCGGCGCGATATCGTTCTCGTTGGTGACGAAGGCCTCTGGCATGTCGATACCCTCGACGAATTCGTAAGCCTTGCGCACCCAGTGGAAACGCACCACGTCATCGCCGCCGTTCCTGACCTGCCAATCGCAGCCCGGCGGCAGGAAGGCATAGCCGCCTGGCTGCATGACGTGGCGCTCGCCTTCGAGGGTCAGCGTCAACTCGCCCTCCACCACGAATAATACGCCTTCGGCGCCGGGGTCCAACTCGGGACGGTCACTGCCACCGCCAGGCGAGACTTCCATGATGTACTGCGAAAAGGTCTCGGAAAAGCCCGACATGGGCCGCGACAACACCCACAGCCGGGTGTCCTCCCAGAACGGCAGGTAACTGGTCACAATGTCGCGCAGTACGCCCTTGGGAATGATCGCGTAGGCTTCAGTGAAGACCGCCCGGTCCGAGAGCATCTGTGTCTGCGGGGGCAGGCCGCCCTTGGGGGAATAGTAGGTTCGTTGTGCCATTGATCAGCCTTGCTTGTTCGTTGAAATCCGGCTCACGCGCTTCAGCCCTGCCACGGGTGATGCTCTGCCCAGTGGCGGGCGATGTCCACGCGGCGCGTGACCCAGACTCGGTCGTGGGACTCGATATGGTCGAGGAAGCGCTGCAGCCCCCGGAAACGCCCCGGACGGCCGATCAAGCGGCAGTGCAGGCCGATGGAAAGCATCTTGGGCGATTCCTCGCCTTCGGCATACAGCACGTCGAAAGCGTCGCGCAGGTAAGTGAAGAAATGCTCGCCGGTATTGAAGCCCTGCGGGGTGGCGAAGCGCATGTCATTGGTATCCAGGGTGTAGGGCACCACCAGGTGGGTATGCGTCTCGCCCTGGCTGTCCTGCTCGCGCGTCCAGAACGGCAGGTCGTCGCCGTAGTAGTCGCTATCGTAGAGGAAACTGCCCTGGTCGAGCACCAGGCGACGCGTGTTGGGACTGTCGCGACCGGTATACCAGCCTAGCGGCTTCTCGCCGTACAACGTCTGGAATATCTCGATGGCACGCTGCATGTGGTCGCGTTCGACGCTCTCCGGTGCCCCTTGGTAGTGCAGCCAGCGCCAGCCATGACAGGCGATCTCGTGGCCGAGCTCCTTGAAGGCGTGGGCGACCTCGGGGTTGCGCTCCAGTGCCATGGCCACGCCGAAGACCGTCAGCGGCAGTCCGCGGCGCTCGAACTCGTTGAGGATGCGCCAGACACCGGCGCGCGAACCGTACTCGTAGATCGATTCCATGCTCATGTGGCGCTCGGGATAGGCCTCGGCGCCGACGATCTCGGACAGGAACTTCTCGGAGTGGCTGTCACCGTGAAGCACGCAGGTTTCGCCACCTTCCTCGTAGTTGAGCACGAACTGGACGGCAATGCGGGCCCGGCCGGGCCAGTTGGCCTGGGGCGGCGTACGGCCGTAGCCGATCAGGTCACGGGGGTAACCGGAGTCTCTTCCTGACGTCATGGCAGGGTTCCTTTTGTTGTTGACCGCAAGTATTGGCCCTATCGCGGAGTGAAGGGACATTCAGCGCAGCGTGGCACTTAATAATGTATACAAAGCAAACCTAGCCTGTATTCAGAGGTCCTGCAAGTCCAGTGCGATCCGCTTCACATGAAGGCATCACGTGAACTGCGCCCTGAATCCACAGCAGGTACTGCTTATCCTCGCTCCCGAGCGCCCTCCATGCCATCCCGACGTCACGATGACGAACCCAAGCACTGCCTGCGCAACGCACTCTATCAGCAATGCCACGCGATTAACTGTATACAATATCATAAATAAATTGACGACCAATGGTGGCGGCAGTTGAGCATACCTCTTGACCACAATGACCAGCCATTGCTCGGACAGTGAGCGTTTAAATTACAAGTCATTGTTTAAAAAGAGAAATAAAAAACCCGCCTCACCGTCCCGCAATCACTTGCACCTGTCAACGCCTTGTCCTATTTTGTGTACAAGAAGCGAAATTATCGTGAACAAAACAGGCAATCGCTGCCAAGGACAACCGATGCACCTCAGAGTCATCAACCCCAATACCACGGCGAGCATGACCCGCAAGATCGGCGAGGCAGCCAGCCGCATCGCGGCGCCAGGCACGCAGGTCTCCGCCACCAACCCGGCCAGCGGCCCGGTCTCCATCGAAAGCCACTTCGATGAGGCAGTCAGCGCAGTGGGCGTTGCCGACGAGATCCGTGCCGGCGAGCGCGATCAGGTGGACGCCTACATCATCGCCTGCTTCGGCGACCCGGGACTGCTTGCCGCCCGCGAGCTGACTCGGGCGCCAGTGATTGGCATCGCCGAAGCGGCGTTCCACATGGCCACGCTGATCAGTACGCGCTTCTCCATCGTCACCACGTTGGGGCGCACCGGCATCATCGCCGAGCATCTGTTGCAGAGCTATGGCTTTGCCCATCACTGCCGCCGGGTACGAGCCGCCGAGATCCCGGTGCTCGACCTCGAGGACAACGGGGCAAGCGCCCTGGACCGGGTAATCGCCGAGTGCCGGCGGGCCCGCGACGAGGACGGCATAGGCGCCATCGTATTAGGCTGTGGCGGCATGGCCGACCTGACCGGGGAGATCCGCGACGCCGTGGGGCTGCCCATCGTCGAAGGCGTCACCGCAGCGGTCAAGCTGGCCGAAGCTCTGGTGGGGCTGGGCCTGGGTACCAGCAAGCACGGCGACCTGGCCTTTCCCCGACCCAAACCATTCAGTGGCGAGTTCGAACGCTTCTCGCACCTGAACATCGACTGAGGTCGCTCACGCGACCTACAAGAATAACGACATACAGCACGCCGCAAGACCATTCGCCGGCATGACCGGCGAGTGACAACAACAAGCTGGATAGCTATCCCTTGCGAGGTAATCACCATGCATGACCATTCCCTTCCCCCCCGGGCGGTGCCGGGCCAACCTGCAGCTACCCCACAGCCCACCGCCACCAAGGCTGCCGGCGAGGAGTCGCTGGCTCCCCAGAAAACCCGCATCATGGGACGTTTCTCCTACCTGCTGGCGTGGTTCGGCGGTTGCGTCTCGATCGGTACCTTCACCATGGGATCGAGCGTGGTTGGTACACTCAACCTGGTGCAGGCGACTCTGGCCATCGCCATCGGCTGTTTCGTGATCGGGGTGGCGCTGGCACTCAATGGTGCAGCCGGCTACAAGTACGGCATTCCCTTCATGGTCCAGGCGCGCAGCGCCTTCGGCTTCAGTGGCACGCGTTTTCCCGGCCTGGTGCGCGCAGTGCCCGCCATCGTCTGGTACGGCTTCCAGAGCTGGATCGGCGCCGGCGCGCTGAACATGGTCTCGGCCACGCTGTTCGGCTTCGACAACCTGGTGTTCTACTTCATTGCCTTCCAGTTGCTGCAGATCGGCCTGTCGGTACTGGGTTTCCAAGGCATCAAGTGGCTGGAAAACATCGGCAGCGGTTTCATCCTCTGCTCGCTGGTCTATATGTTCTACAGCACCGTCGATCGCTACGGCAGCGAGCTGTCGGCCAGCCTGCTGACCATGGAAGGCAGCTGGGGCCTGCCGTTCTGGGGCGCGACCATGCTGTTCCTGGGCATCTACAGCACCATGATGCTCAATGTCAGCGACTATTCCCGTGAGCTCAAGCATGGCAGTGGCCCGGGCCTGCTGACCACGCTGTACTCCATGTCGATTTTGCCGTGCACCCTGTTCATGGGATTGATCGGCTTCATGGTCTCTGAGGCGACCGGCGTGGCCGATCCCATCCAGGTGTTCGCCAATGCCGTGAACAATACGCCGCTGCTGATGACCACCCTGCTGTTCATCGCCTTCGCCCAGGTCACCACCAACGTGCTCAACAACGTGGTACCGCCGACCTACGTGCTGATGGACACCTTCAAGCTGAAGTACCGCACTGCCTCGGTCGTCGTCGGCCTGCTGGCCTTCGCCACCTTCCCTTGGGAGCTGGTCAAGGACGAATCGGCGGCCGGCCTGCAACTGTTCGTGCAGACCTATTCGGCCTTCCTCGGCCCGATCTTCGCCGTACTGGTAGTGGACTATTACCTGATCCGGCGGCGTACGCTGGACGTCGACAAGCTCTATGACGAAACCGGGCCCTATCGCGGCGTGAACTACGCGGCGGTTATCGCCTCGCTGGTCGGCGCCGCCGTGGCGTTGAACGTGTCGTCGATCTCCTGGTACGCCAGCCTGCTTCCCGCCGGGCTGACCTACCTGCTGCTGATGCGCTACTGGGCCCCTTGCCAGCGCTTTCGCCAGTAATCGACGCCCGCACGGGTCACCCTCCGACTTCCCCGTTCGCCTCACGGCGAACGAGGCGTTATGCCAACAACAATGAGTGAACGACATGTCCGACAACGAGCTTGCGATCCGCAACATCGACCCGGCGCTATACAACGACGACCTGGCACCCCTCAAGCACGAGGAGCGCAACTGGGGCGCCTTCGAAATCTTCAACGTGTGGTCCAACGACATTCAGAGCCTGTTCGGCTATACCTTGGCCGCCTCGCTGTTTCTGAGTTACAGCTTGAACGGTTGGGCGGTGATGGCAGCGATCATACTGGCCGGCGTGGTGGTCATGTTCCTGGTCAACCTCACCGGGCGGCCCAGCGTAAAGTACGGCATTCCCTTCCCGGTCCTGGTCCGCGCCAGCATGGGAGTGAAAGGTGCCAACCTGCCGGCCATGCTGCGCGCGATCATCGGCATCTTCTGGTACGGCGTGCAGACCTACTTCGCCTCGACCGCCGTGGCGCTGCTGATCACCGCCCTGTTCGGTGGCGGCGACGGTGCGACTTTCCTCGGCCTGTCGGGGGTGGCGTGGCTGTCCTTTGCCATCGTCTGGGTGTTCCAGCTGGCGATCTTCTGGCAGGGCATCGAGCCCATCAAGCGCTTTCTCAACTGGGCCGGGCCGCTAGTCTATGTCGTCATGCTAGTGCTGATGGGTGTGGTCTGGTATCAGGCCGGCGATGAACTGATTCCCGCCATCGGCGGCATCTTCCAGGGCAGCGGTACGCAAGGAGGCGGTATCGGCGCCTTCCTGGCCATCGTCGGCACCATGATCGCCTACTTCGCTGCGGTAGTGATCAACTTCGGCGACTTCAGCCGCTTCGTGAGAAGCGAGCGCCAGATGAAGCTCGGCAACCTGCTGGGACTGCCGCTGAACGTGGCCTTCTTCTCGTTCATCGCGCTGATCATCACCGCCGGCACGATCGTGCTGTTCGGCGAGGCGCTGACCAACCCGGCCGACATCGTCGAGCACGTGGACTCCCTGCCGCTGACCATCGTCGCCGCCCTGACCTTCTTTGCGGCGACCGTGGGCATCAATCTGGTGGCCAACTTCATTCCGCCGGCCTATGACCTGGCCAACCTGTTCCCGAGCAGGATCAGCTTTCGCGTCGGTGGCCTGATCACGGCGATCCTGGCTTTCTTCATCGGTGGCCTGTGGGTGGCGGTAATCAGCCAGATCGGCATTCCCGGCTTCGTCAACGCCATCGGCGCCATCATTGCCCCTTTCTACGGCATTATCGTCGCCGATTACTACCTGGTGAAACGCCAGCACCTCGACATGGAGCAACTGTTCTCTTCCGCCCCCGACAGCGCCTATCACTACACCCAAGGCTGGAATCGCAAGGCCCTGGCGGCCTTCGGCATGGCTGCCGTGTTCTCGCTGGCCACGGTGCTGGTTCCGGCACTGGCCAGCCTGAATGGCTATGCCTGGCTGATCGGTGCGGCGCTGGGCGGTGTGCTCTATTACGCCCTGATGCGCCAAGATGCCGCCGCGCTGGCCGGCTCCTCGGCATCGGCACGCAAAGACCACGCCTGAAACGACATCGCCCCGGCCAGTTGGCCGGGGCGATGTGCCTGGAGACGCGACTCACACCGAGAAGATCTGCCGCAGGTCCGGCACCTCGTCTTCCTGCTCGTCGATCGACAGTGAGGCCTCGATGGCCTTGAGGTGACGCCCCATGAATGCCGTGGCACGCTCGCCCTTGCCGGCCTCGAGGTAGCTGATCAGGTCCTCGTGGTCATGGGACTCGCAGCCCAGATGGCCGGAGGTACCGTAGACGGCGAGAATCAGCGAGGAGCGCGAACACAGCCGACCAATGAACTCGGCGAGGGTGGCATTGCCGGATAGCTGCGCCAGGCGCTCGTGGAATTCGGCCGAGAGCTTGATCGCCGTGCTCTGTTCACCGCTTTTCAGCGCCTTGCGCTCGCGGGCCGCCAGGTCGCGCAGCTCGCGGGCATCGGCCGCCGTCATGCGCCGCGCCACGGCATCCATGACCCCGCACTCCACCATCTGCCGGGCCGCGAAAACGTCCCGTGCCTCCTCGGCGGTCGGCCGCGTGACGCTGGCGCCGCGCCGGGGCGTCAGCGTCACCAGGTGCTCCAGCGCCAGGCGCTGTAGAATCTTGCGGATACCGGTACGACTGACGCCGAACACCTCGGCCAGGGCATCCTCGCGCAGGCGCGCACCGGGGCGCAGCTTGTGCTCGATGATGGCATCGCTGATGGTGCGATAGATGGCGTCGTGGCGTTCGGCCCCGTCACCGTTCTTGCCACGGCGTCGCTTGGGCGCGGTATCGCCGTTGCCCGCACTGTCAGCCATTTGCTGGGGCTCGGTCATGATCAGGTTTCCCCGCTCTACTCGTCGATGGGCCCATTGTATATGCATAAGCAGGCAATCGACGACTCGCCCTACGCAGACGCTGGCTCACGGCGCCTGCCAGGCGGCAATCACCTCACGCTCCTCGTCGGTCATCTGGGTCATGTTGCCCAATGGCATGTAGCCACTGGCGACGACCTGCTTGATCTGCGCGATCTGGTTGACGATCTGCTCGCTACTGTCGAAGGCCACGCCGGCCGGTGCGGCGGTGAAGCCGGGGTGTTCGGGGGACTGGGCGTGGCACTGTACGCAACGCGCATCGATGATCTCATGGACACGTTCCAGCGAGGCGCCGCCATCGACGCTGGCGGCCGCCAGCGTGGCTTCGTCACCCGCAGCCGGCGCATTGCCGACACTGGGCGCCGCAATCCACACGTTGAGCAGGATCAGCGCGACCCCGGCGGCCGGATAGGCCGGCTTGATGCTGCCGGCATGCATCAGCACGAAGAACTGACGAATCAATGCCCCGGCGAAGATGAACAGCGTCATGATCAGCCATGCGTGTTCATGCGAATACATGAACGAGTAATGGTTGCTGAGCATCAGCAGCACGACGGGCAGCGTAAAGTAAGTGTTGTGCACCGAACGCTGCTTGCCGCGCTTGCCATCGAGCGGATCGGGTGTCTCGCCGGCCTTCATGGCCTTCACCATGCGCCGCTGACCGGGGATGATCCAGAAGAACACGTTGGCCGACATCGCCGTGGCCATCACTGCCCCGGTAAGCAGGAAGGCGGCGCGCCCGGCAAAGATCTGCGTGCTCAGGTAGGCGACCACGACCATCATCACGGCGACCGCCAGGCTGAGCATGCCGTCGCGCTCCATGTTGGGGCTCAGGCGCTTGCACAGCTCGTTGTAGATCACCCAACCACCCAGCAGGAACAGCAACGCCATGAGATTGGCCTGCCAGCCGGTCATGTTGGCGGCCCAGGCCCAGTTGGCGGAGGGGTCGATCAGGTAGAACTCAGGATTGGCCAAGTACAGGGTAATGAACAGGGCGAAACCCGACAGCCAGGTGGTATAGGCTTTCCAGAACGACCAGTGCAGGTCGTTCGGCAGCTTGTCCGGGCTCGTGGCATATTTCTGGTTGTGGTAGAAGCCACCACCGTGAACCGCCCACATTTCGCCGAAGATTCCCTTGCGCTGGTCCTCGGCCGCCTTGGGTGGGCGCAGGCTATTGTCGAGCATGACGAAATAGATCGATTCGCCGATCCAGGCGATGGCGGCGATCACATGCAGCCAGCGCAGCAGCATGTTAAGAAAATCCTGAAGGTACGCTTCCATAGGTGGGCTCTCGTCTCGGGCAGTTTATTGTTCGATTTGCAGCAGGGCGCGCTTAACTGCCGCGGTAGGTCGAATAGCCATAGGGCGAGAGTAGCAGTGGCACGTGGTAGTGCTGGCTGGCGTCGGCCACGCCGAAGCGCAACGGGATGCGATCCAGAAAGCGCGGTGTGCTACCTGCAATGCCCTGGCCATCCAGGTACTCGCCGGCATGGAATAGCAGTTCATATTCACCGGCGGAGAAGGCCTCACCCTCCAGGATTGGCGCATCGCAACGGCCGTCGTCATTGGTGGTCACTTCGCCGAGCCGGGTGCGCTGCTCTCCGTCGATACGGAAAATCTCGATACGCAGGCCGTGCCCCGGGCAACCCCGTGCGGTATCCAGCACATGTGTCGTCAGTCGTCCCATGGTGACTCTCCTCTTGTTCTGGTCGTGTCAGGCATCCTGTGTGGCAACAGCCAAGCCGATGCCAGCATGAAGACAGTTTTAGCGCCAAAAGAGATACAGTTCAAAGTTTTTTTGTATACAGTTTTGGTTTAACGTCTACACTGACAACAGCCGAGCCACTCGCCAGCCAAGGAAAACAACCATGACCGAGCCTTATCTTTCTCCCCGCCCCAGCACCTTGGACCGGGATGCCTTCGTCGCACACTACGGAGATATCTACGAACACTCGCCCTGGATTGCCGAGCTTGCCTGGGATACCGGCCTGACTCAGACACAGGATACGCCGGCAGGCCTGGCCGAGCGCATGGGCCGGATACTTCAGGACGCCCCGGCCGAGCGCCAGCTCGAGGTGATCCGGGCTCACCCCGACCTGGCCGGCAAGGCCGCCAAGCAGGGTGTGCTGACCGCCGATTCGACCCGGGAACAGGCCGGCGCCGGGCTGGACCAGTGTTCGGAGGAGGAGTTCGAGCGCTTCCATCGCTACAACGAGGCCTACAAGGCCCGCTTCGGCTTTCCATTCGTGATGGCCGTCAAGGGCAGCGATCGTCACAAGATCCTCGCCGCCTTCGAGACGCGCCTGGAACACTCGCCTGCCGAGGAGCGGCGTACCGCCATCGAACAGATCAACCATATCGCCCGCTTCCGCCTGGACGATCGCGTCGCTGACTAGCCGAACGCCACCATACCGCGCCCGGCTGCGTTGATCAGGCGAAAATGGAAACCCATTCCGCGAGAGCGGACAGCCGTGACGCGAGCGTGTATCCTTGAACGCCAGTGGAACGCGTTGTGAGGAGAACTTGGGCGTGACGGAAACCAGACGCAAACCGGTCGGTCGCCCGGCAGGATCCGGTAAGAGCAGTAGCGGGCACAGCCAGTCGCTGGTGCGCGGACTCAATATCCTCGAGGGCCTGGCGGCGGCGCCGTCCGGGCTGGGCCTGTCCGATATCGCCCAGATCGTCGGTCTCGCGCCCTCGACCACGCATCGCCTGCTCCAGGCCCTGCACAAGCAGGGCTTCATCATTCAGGATGCCGACCTGGGCTTGTGGAAGATCGGCGTCAAGACATTCCAGATCGGCAACACCTTCCTCGAAGCGCGCGATTTCGTTGCCACTGCCCGTCCCTTCCTGCGCCAGTTGACCCAGGACTCCGGCGAAACCGCCAACCTGGGTATCCGCGACGACGGCATGGCGGTATTTCTTGCCCAGAGCGAATCGTCGCAGATGATGCGCATGATCACCCGCCTGGGTTCGCGCGCACCGCTGCATGCGTCCGGGGTCGGCAAGGCCCTGCTGGCCTGGCTGCCGGATCGCGAGGTCGAAAGAATTCTGCAATCGCGTGGGCTCAACCGGGTGACCGAGAACACCCTCGACACGCCGTCGCGGCTGCGTGAAGGCCTGGCTGAGATTCGTCGCCAAGGCTACGCCTGCGACCGCGAGGAACATGCCATCGGCCTGCACTGTGTCGCTGCATCGATCCACGACGAACACGCCAATCCGCTCGCGGCCATTTCGGTTTCCGGCCCGGTTGCGCGCATTCCCGAATCGCGCCTGGCCGAACTCGGTGGCCTGGTGAGTCGTGCCGCCCGCGAGATTACCCTGCAGATAGGCGGGCGCCTGCCCACCCTGGAAGAGATCGCCAAGCGCGCCTGAGCGGCGAGGCTTCCGATTGCATGTCGGCCCCGGCAAGCCCACGCTTGCCGGGGCCGATGCGTTTTCCAACCTTGCCCTGCAGGTTTAGGTATTGAGCACCACACCGCCATTGAGGTGCAGGGTCTGGCCCGACATGTAGGAGGACTCCTCGCAGGCCAGATAGACATAGGCCGGCCCGATCTCGCTGGGCTGGCCGGCGCGATCCATGGGCACCTGTCCTCCGAAGCTTTCGACTTTCTCCTCGGGGAACGTGGCCGGGATCAGCGGCGTCCAGACCGGGCCGGGCGCCACGGCATTGATGCGGATACCCTTGCTGGCCAGCGGTGTGGCCAGTGAGCGCACCAGGCCCTGGATGGCCCCCTTGGTGGCACTGTAATCGATCAACGAGGGATTGCCCTTGAAGGCATTGACCGACGAGGTGCCGATGATCGAATCACCCTCGTGCAGGTGCGGCAGGACCGACTTGATCATGTAGAAGTGACTGAAGATATTGGTCTGGAAGGTCCGCGTGAGCTGCTCGTCGGGAATCTGGGTGATGTCGTCCCAGTTGTGCTGTTCGGCGGCATTGTTGACCAGGATGTTGAGCTTGCCGAATGTCTGCAGCGCCTTGTCGACGGTCTCGCGACAGAATGCCGGATCGCCGACGTCGCCCTTGATCAGTTCACAGCGGCGCCCTTCCGCCTCGACCAGCGCCTTGGTGTCCTCGGCGTCGCGATCCTCGTCGAGATAGACCAGCACGCAATCGGCACCTTCACGCGCATAATGCACGGCCACGGCACGTCCGATACCGCTGTCGCCACCGGTGATCAACGCCACCTTGTCCTTGAGCTTGTCGGCACCGCGGTAGCTGGCGCGGATGAACTCGGGCTCCGGCTGCATCTCGTATTCATCGCCGGGCTGTTGCTGATGCTGGGGAGGAAACTTTTCATCGGCCATGTGCATTCACTCCTGTGTTGCACTGATGGGAAAAAGCGCCACTTTCCTTCGGCGCCGGTGACGCATGACCTACTGAAGATAGAAGAGCGTCTTCGGCGGCGACAAGCGAAGCCGGAGGCGTCTCACCGTGCTGTCAGCGGCCAGGACGGTTACACTAGCCCCCGATTCCGTTGCCACCGTCATGCCGAGGCCGCTGCGATGAGTTCCCACCTGCTCTCCGTCGATTCCCTGTCCCGCGATCACGTCGACCACCTGCTGCGCGTCGCCAGCCGCATGGAGCCGATCGCCCAGCGTCGCAAGGTTACCCGGGTCCTGGAGGGCGCCGTGCTCGGCAACCTGTTCTTCGAGGCCAGCACCCGTACCCGCGTCAGCTTCCATGCTGCCTTCTGCCGCCTGGGGGGTAGCGTCTGCGACACCACCGGCTTCACCTTCTCGTCGATGGCCAAGGGCGAGTCGCTCTACGACACCAGCCGGGTGATGAGCGGCTACTGTGATGCCATTGTCATGCGCCACCCCGACCAGGGCTCGGTGGCCGAATTCGCCCAGGCCACCAACGTGCCGGTGATCAACGGCGGCGATGGCCCCGGCGAGCACCCCAGCCAGGCGCTGCTCGACCTGTACACCATCGACAAGGAATTCACCCGGTTGGGCAAGACGCTGGCCGGCGCTCACCTGCTGCTGACCGGCGACCTGAAATACGGGCGCACCGTGCACTCGCTGATCAAGCTGCTGTCGCTCTACGCGCCGATGCGCATCACCCTGGTGTCGCCGCCCGGGCTGGAGATGCCCAGCCACCTCGTCGATCTGGTGGCCTCGCGCGGGCACCGGGTCGAGCTGCGCGAGAGTCTGGCCAGCGATTTCAGCGACCTCGATGTGATCTATACCACCCGCATCCAGAAGGAGCGCTTCACCGAGGAGATGATGGAAAGCTTCTCGGGCGTGTCGCAGGACTTCACCATCGACCGCGCCTTCCTCGACCAGCGCTGCAACGACACCACCATCGTCATGCACCCGCTGCCGCGCGACAGCCGCCCGGGCGCCAACGATCTCAACGTGGATCTCAACGGTGACCCGCGTCTGGCGATATTCCGCCAGACCGACAACGGCATACCCGTGCGCATGGCGATCTTCGCCACGCTGCTCGAGGTCGAGGACCAGATCGAGAAGGACCTGCGCGACGTGAGGTGGTTCGTGCCCAGAAAGTTAGGCGTGGACGACCGCGAGTTCTGAGTCGCGGTCACTCGTGACGCGACGGCAACCCTTCGTTGCGTGCAAACCAGCCCTCGAGGATCAACTGGGCGGCCAGGCCATCGACGCCCTCTTCGCGGTAGTTGCCGCGATGCCCGGCCTCCCGGGCGATGGTCTTGGCCTCGGACGTCGAACCACGCTCGTCTGCCATCTCGCAAGGCTTGCCATAGCGCCCGAAGAGTCGCTTGCCGAACTTGCGGGCCCGCAGGCTCATCTCGGACTCGCTGCCGTCCATGTTGAGCGGCAGCCCGACCACGAACAGGTCCGGCCGCCACTCCTCGACCAATCGTGTCACCACGTTCCAGTCGGGAATGCCGTCACGCGCCGGCAGCGGGTCCAGCGCCGAGGCGCTGGCCAGCAGTTCGTTGCCCACCGCCACGCCGATGCGCCGCGTACCGAAGTCGAAGGCCAGGATCAGCCGTTGTCCCGCCCCAGCCATCAACTGTGCCCGATCTGGCTGGTGAGCAGGTTCAGGTCGACGCCCAGAATGCCCGCGGCGGCATTCAGGCGCTGCTCCGGGGGCAGGTCGAAAAGAATGTCGGGACGGGCCTCGACGGTCAGCCAGGTATTCTCCTTGAGTTCGTTCTCGAGCTGACCGGCCTCCCAGCCGCAGCAGCCCAGGCAGATCATGAAGGTGTCGGGCCCCATGCCGGTGGCCAGGGCATGCAGCATGTCCATCGAGGTGGTCAATGCCACGTCGTCGGCCACCTGGATGCTCGAGTCCCACGGCTCGCTGCTGCCGCGATGAAGAATGAAGCCACGGTCCTTGTGGGTCGGCCCACCGTAGTACACCGGCGTGTCGCGTACCGGGCACTCGTCGGCATCGATGTCGACCTGTTCGAGCAGCACATCGAGCGTCAGTTCCAGCGGATGGTTGACGATGATGCCCATGGTGCCGTTTTCGTCATGGTCGCACAGGTAACTGAGACTGCCGGCAAAATTGGGGTCCTCTAGGTGAGGCATCGCCAGCAAGAAATGGTTGCGCAAGCTTTGCATGTGCCTCCTGGGCGTCAACGCACGCCGAAGTTATTCCCTTTACCGAAACGCCACACCCGCGTGATGGTCAGCGAGTCGCGGTCGCCCATGCCGCGATCGAAGGGCCGGTAGGGCGCCGCTCCCCGGATCGTCTTCAGCGCGGCCTGGTCGAGTTCGGGGTACCCTGATGAGTGTATCACCTCTGCCTGGCGTACCTGACCGCCACTATCAATCACCACCCGGATGCGCAACTGGCCTTCCAGATGCGACGGTGCCGGATAGACGCGGTTGCCGTAGGTCTCGACGCGCCGCGTCCAGTCGGCAACATAGCGCGCCTCGGCGGCACGCCGCGCGGCCTGCTGGACGCGGTCGCCGGTCGTATCGGTCGCGGGAGCGGCCTCGAAACTGCGCTGGCGAATGCTCGATGTCGCCTGGGCGAGCAGGGCCTGGCCACTGGGGGCAGCCCCCGCCTTGGACGGTTCGGCCGGTGCCTGGGGCTGCGATGGAGCAGGCGGTGAGGCCGGCTCGTCGACGGGCTCGGCACGTGGCGGAGTGTCGGGTACGGGTGGCGCCGGCGGGTCGTCCGGCGCCTCGCTAGCTGGCGGTGACACCGGTTCGTCAGGCACCGTAGGCGATGACGGGGCCGGTGCCTCGACAGGCGTTGGTGGGGCCGCCGGCTGATCGGGCTTGGTGACTGCCCGTTCGCGGCGTATGGCCTGCTGGTTGGCCTCGGCAATGGCCTGGGCCGCGCCGGGGTCGACGGAGGGTTGGGTGACCAGCACCACGTCGAGGCTGGTCGGCTCGCGCGACACCCTCTCGCTGTCGATCTGCCAGCCGGCCAGCCCGGCGATGACCAGCGCATGCAGCCCCAGCGCCACGGCCCAGGCCGCCAGCTGCCGATATCGATGCCCGACCGGCACATGACGCATGACGCTGCCCGGCGATACGGCCATGCGAGTGTCCTGCCTACACGCCCAGCCGACGCACGATAGCGTCCATCAGCAGGCCGGCGATGTCGGTGCCACGCTGATCGTCGATCTCGCGCACGCAGGTCGGGCTGGTGACGTTGATCTCGGTGATGTAATCACCGATCACGTCGAGGCCGACGAACATCAGCCCCTTCTCCTTGATGGCCGGCCTGACCTGCTCGACCAGCCACAGGTCGCGCTCGGTCAGCTCGCGGCTGACGCCACGCCCGCCCGCCGCCAGGTTGCCACGGGTCTCGCCGGCCATCGGCACGCGTGCCAGGCCATAGGGTACCGGCTCGCCGTCGATGAGCAGAATGCGCGTGTCGCCGGCACTGATCTCGGGGATGTAGCGCTGGGCCATGATCTGGCGCTGGCCACGCTCGGTGAGCATTTCGATGATGGCGCCCAGATTGCGGCCTTCCGGACGCACATGGAAGATTCCGGTACCGCCCATGCCATCCAGCGGCTTGAAGATCACATCGCCATGCTCGGCGTGAAAGGCGCGCAGCACCTTCTCGTTGCTCGATACCGTGGTCGGCACGCTGCACTGCGGGAACTGCTGGGCGAACAGCTTCTCGTTGCATTCCAGCAGCGCGCGGGTGGGGTTGACCACCAGCACGCCCTCGCGCTCGGCGAAGCCCAGCAGGTGGACCGCGTTGAGAAACTGGGTATCGACGGGCGGGTCCTTGCGCATCAGGACCACGTCGAGCTCGGCCAGGGCCCGTGAGGTTGGCTCGCCCAGCGCATACCAGCTATCCGGATCACGGTAGACCGTCAGGTCACGCATGCGCGCCATGGCGCGGCCATCGGCCAGGAACAAGTCTTCCTGTTCCATGTAATGCAGCGACCAGCCCCGATCCTGGGCGGCCCACAGCATGGCCATGGTGGTGTCCTTCTTGTAGGCGATGGCCCCGATGGGATCCATCACCACGCCGATCTTGAGAGCGGATTGACTCATGGTTGGGTTTCCATGGCTGTAGAACGATGGGCGCAGTATGACGCAGCACGCTGAACGGGACCAAGGCCGAAGACTCGGCCACCGGTCAGTCGTTGCGTGTGTCGAACTGGCGACGGATGCCGCCATCCTCGATGACGATCAGGCGACGCTTGTAGAGACGGCCAATGGCCTGCTTGAAGGCACTCTTGCTGACGCCGAGCCGAGCCTTGATCGCCTCGGGCGAACTCTTGTCGCCCAGCGGCAGGTAGCCACCGCTCTCGCGCAACGCAGTCAGCACCTTGTCACCCACCACGTCCAGACGGGCCTCGCCCGGCGGCATCAGCGCCAGGTCCAGGCGATCATCGTCGCGCACCCGCTGCACGTAGCCGGTCAGGCGCTGGCCGCGACGCAGCGGCTGGGTCACGGCATCGTGATAAAGCAAGCCCCAGTAACGATGATCGACCACCGCCTTGTAGCCCAGGTCGGTGCGCTCGGCGACGATCAGCTCGACCTGGTCGCCCGGCGCCAGCCCTTCGGCGGCATCGCGCAGGAAACGGTCGAGACGCATCGAAGCAATCGGCCGCCCTTGGGCATCCTCGCTCACCATGATCAGCACGCGCTTGCCGGGATCGGGCCGGAAGCGCTGCTCGCCGTAGGGCAGCAGCAGGTCCTTGGGGCCACCCCAGTCCAGAAAGGCGCCGGTCTCGTTGACCGTTACCACCGTGAGATAAGCGACCTCACCGACGGAGACCAACGGTCCATCGGCACTGCGCCCATGAGAGTTGCGAGCCATGGCCAGAGTTCCTGAAAAGATGAAGTGACGTGGTTTGCGCTAAGCGTAGGACGACTGCTCAAAGATCGCCGAAGTGATGCTGCAACAGCGTCAACGCAACGACCGGCGCCGTCTCGGTGCGCAGGACACGCGGGCCGAGGGTCAATGACATGAAACCGGCCTGACCGGCCTGTTCGACTTCCGGGGCGGAGAGCCCGCCTTCGGGACCGATCAGCAACGCGGCACAGGCCACGCTTTCAGCCGCCTGCCAGATAGACTCGGTGGCCGGATGCAGCACCAGGCGCAGGGCCTCGTCGCGTGCCTGCAGCCAGGCCCCCAGCGACTGCGGGGCATGCACGGTCGGCACGGTGGCCCGCCCGCACTGCTCGCAGGCACTGATAGCCACGCCCTGCCAGTGGGCCAGTTTCCTGGCCTCGCGCTCGCCCTTGAGGCGCACGTCGCCGTGTTCGGTATACAACGGCGTGATCGCCGCCACGCCCAGTTCCACGGCTTTCTGGATGGCATAGTCCATGCGATCGCCCTTGGAGATCGCCTGGCCCAGGTGGACGGCCAGCGGCGACTCGCTGCGCCCGAGCACGACCTTGTCGACACGCGCCACCACCCGCTTGCGGGTGGCCTCGACGATGACGGCCGCGGCCTCGTGGCCGCGACCGTCGAACAGCGTCAGCGTCGCGCCCTCACGCAGGCGCAGGACGGCCGCGACATGGCGCGCCGCCCCTTCGGGCAGGGTCAGCTCGGTATCGGCGGCCAACTCGGTGTCGACATGGATGCGCGGTCCTGACAGGTCGCTTGTCATTTACTGGGCCGTATCGCTGCCTTCGGCCTGGCGCTGCTTCTTCTGGGCGTACATGGCCTCGAAGTTGACCGGCGCCAGCATCAGCGGAGGGAAGCTGCCACGATTGACCAGGTTGTCGATGCACTCACGTGCGTAGGGGAACAGCACGTTGGGGCAGAATGCGCCCAGGGTGTGATCGAGCTGCTCGCCCTGGAGCCCGGCAATACGGAACAGACCGGCCTGCTCGACCTCGACCAGGAATGAGGTAGTACCGCTTTCGGCATGCGACACCTGGGCGGTGACCTTGATGACCACCTCGTAGAGGTCTTCGCCGACCTGCTCGCTCGAGGTGTTCAGGTCCAGGCCGACCTTGGGCTTGAACGGCTGCTGGAACACCGCCGGCGAATTCGGCGACTCGAAGGAGATGTCCTTGACGTAGATGCGCTGCAGCGAGAACTGGAGCTGCTGCTGGTTCTGGCCCTGTGCGGCCTGATTGTTGTCTTCCGCCATGCTCATGATTCCTTAAAGATGCGATGCGTTGCGTGCGTTTATTTCCTGACCACCGGGAGGCTGTCGGCCTGCCACTGGGTCATGCCCCCCTTGAGCTTGACCGCCCGGCTGAAGCCGGCCTTGGTCAGCTTGGCCACGGCGAGTCCCGACGACTGGCCATGCTTGCAGACGACGATCACCGGCTTGTCCTTGAACTTGTCCAGCTCGGACATGCGGTCGTCGAGGCGACTCTGGGGAATGTTGCGTGCGCCGGCAATGTGGCCCGCCTTGAAATCGTTGGCATCGCGAATGTCGACGATGACGCCGTCCTCGCGATTGACCAGGGAGGTGGCCTGGCTGGAGTCGACGCCGTGGTTGCCGCGCTGGAACTCGTAGGCGAGCCAGGCCACGAGCACAATCAGAAACGCACCCACCAGAAGCGGGTGATTCTGCACGAATTCGAACAGCTGATCGATCATGGGTCCGGATAACTCTTGTTGAGGTCTACCCCTGTATTCGGGCGCGCCCAGTATACACAAGCCATGGCGATGCGTCCGTCACTCGCGCAGGCTATGACGCCCGCGACCTGCGTGCGTTATGATGCTGCAAGACAGCGCATGCCGCGACACCGAGCAGGGACGCCGGTACAGGCCGCATCACGCCACGCGAGGCCACCTCGCGACACCGGAATCTCCCCGCCAAGGCGAAACTTATCGATACCGCAAAGCGAGGCCCCCAATGACAGACACGACCGCTACCCGCCCACGCCCGGTGGCACTGATCATCCTTGACGGCTACGGCTACAACGAGTCCCCGGATCACAACGCCGTGTACGCCGCCAGGACACCGGTCATGGACCGCCTCGAGCAGACCTATCCCAGCGGCCTGCTGCACACCGACGGCAAGCATGTCGGCCTCCCCGATGGCCAGATGGGCAACTCCGAGGTCGGCCACATGAACCTCGGCGCTGGACGTATCGTCTATCAGGACTTCACGCGCATCACCAAGGCCATCGAGGATGGCGAACTTGCCAGCATCGAGGCGTTGACCGCGCCGATCGATGCCGCCGTCGAGGCAGGCCGTGCGGTGCACCTGCTCGGCCTGCTGTCGCCCGGCGGCGTGCACAGCCACGAAGACCATATTCTGGCCGCCGCCGAATTGGCCGCCCAGCGCGGCGCCAAGCGCATCTACATCCATGCCTTCCTCGATGGACGCGACACCGCCCCCAAGAGCGCCCGACCCTCGCTGGAGCGCGCCAACGCCAAGCTGGCGTCGCTGGTCGGCAAGGAACACGGCTTCGTCGCTTCCATCGTCGGGCGCTACTTTGCCATGGACCGCGACAACCGCTGGGAGCGTGTCGAGCAGGCCTATCGCGTGGTCACCGAGGGCGTCGGCGAGCATAGCGCTGACACTGCCGAGGCCGGCCTGGACGCCGCCTACGAGCGCGGCGAGAGCGACGAGTTCGTGGCCGCCACCAGTATCCGCCCGGCCGGCAAGCCGGTAGTCATGGAAGATGGCGATGCCGCAATTTTCATGAACTTCCGTGCCGACCGTGCCCGCGAGCTGACCCGCGCCTTCGTCGAGGACGATTTCGACGGTTTCACCCGTCAGGCGCGCCCCAGGCTGGCCGCGCAAGGGCTGGTGATGCTGACCCAATATGCTGCCGACATCCCCGCGCCGTGCGCCTTCCCGCCGGTGGACCTGCACAATACCCTGGGCGAAGTGGTGGCCAAGCGCGGCATGACCCAGCTGCGTATCGCCGAGACCGAGAAGTACGCCCACGTGACGTTCTTCTTCTCCGGCGGTCGCGAGGCCGAGTTCGACGGCGAGACCCGTGAGTTGATTCCCTCGCCCAAGGACGTCAAGACCTACGACGAGAAGCCCGAGATGAGCGCCTTCGAGGTCACCGACACGCTGGTTGCGGCCATCGATGCCGGCAAGTACGACCTGGTCGTCTGCAACTACGCCAACGGTGACATGGTTGGCCACAGTGGCGACTTCGATGCCGCGGTCAAGGCCATCGAGGCGGTCGACACATGCCTGGGCCGGGTCGTCGAGGCCATCGAACGCGCCGGTGGCGAATGCCTGGTCACTGCCGATCACGGCAATGCCGAGCAGATGGTCAACCCGGAGACCGGCAATCCGCAGACCGCGCACACCACTTTCCAGGTGCCGCTGGTCTACGTCACCCGCCGCCAGGCCAAGCTGCGTGACGACGGACGCCTGTGCGACATCGCGCCGACGTTGCTGACCATGATGGGCGAGCCGATCCCCGACGACATGACCGGCAATGTGCTGATCGAGTATCGCTGAGCGTCATGACTCGTCCCGGTCCACTGCGCGCCGCCATGATGGCGGCGCTGCTCATCCTGGCGCCCGCGCCCTTGCTCCTGGCACAGGAGCGCCCCAGCGAAAGCGACGCCAAGGCCACGGTCGATGCCCTCAAGCGCGACATCCAGGCCCTCGATACGCGACTCGAGAGTACCCGCGAGGCGCGCAGCGATGCCGGACGCCAGCTCGAGAAGGTCGAGACGGCACTGGCAGATATTCACCATCGCCTCGATGCCTTGCAGGCCGAACGGCGCCAGTTGGACGACGAAATCGCCTCCCTCGAAACCCGGCAGCGCGAACTGCAGACCCAGCAGACCGCCCAGCGCCAGGCCCTGGGAGAGCAGATTGCCGCCCTCTACCGCCTAGGCGACACGCCACAGCTCAAGCTGCTGCTCAATCAGGATGATCCGGCGCGCCTGGACCGCATGCAGACCTACCTCAACTACCTGGCCGATGCGCGCCGGGCGCGCATCGAGGCCCTGGCCCGCCTCGACCGGGAGTTGGCCGACAACCGTGAGTCACTGACCCAGCGACGCTCGCGCCTCGACGCGCTGCTCAGCGAACTCGATGCGCAGAGCGCCACCCTGGCGTCACGCATGCGCGAACGCCAGGCCCTGGTCGCCAAGCTCGACGCCCGCTACGCCAGCGAGCAGTCGCGCCTGGAAGGCCTGCGCCAGGACCGAGCCCATGCCGAGCGCGTTCTCGAGCAGGTACGCCGCGAACTCAAGCGGCTCGAGCAGCCGCCGCCGTCCACAGCGATCGCCAAGACCCAGGGCAAGCTGCCCTGGCCGGTACAGGGCAAGGTGGTATCCACTTACGGCAGTGGCGACGGCGTCAATCGCAACGGCCTGCTGATCGCTGCCGCCGAAGGCACGCCGGTACGTGCCATCCATGCCGGCCGAGTGGTCTTTGCCGACTGGATGCGCGGTTTTGGCAACCTGCTGATCGTCGACCACGGCGACGACATCATGTCGCTTTATGCCCACGTCCAGCGCTTCGACGTGAGCGTCGGCGACCGGGTGACGAACGACCAGGTGATCGCGGCGGTCGGCAATACCGGTGGCCGCCCGTCTCCGGGCCTGTATTTCGAGGTGCGGCGCAACGGCGACCCGATCGACCCGCGGCGCTGGATAAGCCAGCGCTGACGGTGAGCCGATGTAGCACTGGCCCCGACCGTAACGCTATGCTGGACATCTAACCGCCATGACCTGGAGAGAGCATGCGCCTTCCCCTTCTGACCTGGTTACTGCCGACGCTGCTGCTCAGCCTGCCGGGTATTACGCTCGCAGCGCCCGAAAGCGAGGCCACGGACGACCTGCCGGTAGCCGATATCCAGACCTTTGCCGAAGTCTTCGAGCGCATCAAGCGCGCCTATGTCGAGGAAGTCGACGACAGTACCCTGTTGCGCAACGCGATGCGCGGCATGCTCGGTGAGCTCGACCCGCACTCGGCCTACCTGGATGGTGAGGACTTCCAGGCCCTGCGCGAATCCACCCAGGGCGAATTCGGCGGTATCGGCATCGAAGTGGGCATGCAGAACGGCCAGTTGACGGTGATCGCCCCGCTCGACGACACGCCGGCGGCCGAGGCCGGCCTGCAGCCACGCGATACCATTCTGCGCATCGACGACCAACCCACCGACCGACTGTCGCTCGAGGAGGCCGTCTCGCTGATGCGCGGCGAGGCAGGGACCGAGATCGAGCTGACGATCCTGCGCAGCAACGAGTCCACTCCGCGCAACGTCACCCTGACGCGCCAGGTCATTCGCAGTGATAGCGTGAAGAGCGAAATGCTCGAGCCGGGCTACGGTTACCTGCGTATCAGTCAATTCCAAAACCGCACCGGCGAGCAGATTCGCGAGGCGTTGAACGAGTTTCAGACCCAGACGCCGCTCAAGGGCCTGGTGCTCGACTTGCGTAACAACCCCGGAGGCGTGCTGGACGGCGCCATTGAGGTCGCCGATGCGTTCCTCGATGACGGCCTGATCGTCTACACCGAAGGCCGCCTCGACGACAGTGACATGCGCTTCAGCGCCACCCCGGACAGCGCAGCGCCGGACGTGCCCGTCGTGGTGCTGATCAATGGTGGCAGCGCCTCGGCCGCCGAGATCGTCGCCGGCGCCCTGCAGGACCAGAAACGCGCGATCATCATGGGCACACGCAGCTTCGGCAAGGGCTCGGTTCAGCAGGTCATGCCGCTGGGCAACGGGGACGGCGTCAAGCTGACCACGGCGCTGTATTTCACCCCGGACGGCCGCTCGATCCAGGCTCAGGGCATCGAGCCGGATGTCGAAGTGGTGCGTGGCCGGCTCGAGATTGCCGAGTCCTCGGGCCTGGAGATTCGCGAGGCCGACCTGCGCGGCCATCTGGAGAACGTCGATGGCACAAGCCCGGGATTGCGCCCCTCAGGCGACCCAGTACAGGACTATCAGCTGGGCGAGGCCCTCAACCTGCTCAAGGCGCTCAACGTCCTCGAGCCGCGTTTCACGGGGCGCGACAGGGCCGACTAGGCAAAGCCACCTCCACCCACCACGACGGGGACAGGGCGAAGCCAGGGTCATTCGTCATGGATGACGAATGTAGCGCCCATGGAAGGGTTCACAGCGCCCTGGCACAGTCCTGCCCCGGCGGGCCGCAGTGACTAGCGACATGAGGCTGGGAGCCGCCCTCGTTCACCGATCGCCTGGCGCATCAGCAACCGCTTGACCGGCTCCAGGCGATCGACGCCGGACAGTCCGATATTGCGTGCCAGGCGCAGTGCCGGGTTTTCCGATCCGAACAACAGCCGAAAGCCGTCCATCAGCGCCAGCATGGACGCATTGTCACCCCGCCGACGGCGCGCGTAGCGCGACAGGATGCGTATGTCGCCCAGCTCGGCACCCCGGCGCCGGGCCTCGATCAGTTCCTCTGCCAGTACCGCCGCATCCATGAAGCCCAGATTCACGCCCTGGCCGGCCAGCGGATGGATGCTGTGCGCCGCATCGCCCACCAGGGCCAGCCCTGGCTCGACGTAGTGTCCGGCATGGCGCTGGGTCAGCGGGATATGCACGGCATCGTCGATGGGCTCCACCGTGCCCAGACGCTGCTCGAAGGCGGCAGCCATCTCGCGCCCCAGAGCGTCACGCGGCAGCGCGCACAGTCGTGCCGCCTCATCCGGCGACGTCGACCACACGATCGAGCAATAGTGATCGTCGCCGGCCACGCTCAGCGGCAGGAAGGCCAGGGGACCACTGGCCAGGAATACCTGTCGGGCCACGCCACCGTGCCCCCGCCCGGTGCGCACGGTGGTCACCAGGGCGGCATGGCCAGTCTCGCGGGCCGACACGTCGATGCCGGCCAGCTCGCGTACCTGTGAGCGGGCCCCGTCGGCCGCCACCGCCAACGGTGTAAAATAGCGCCGTCCGTCAGCCAGCATCAGGCGCCGCCCCACGGCCGTGGTCTGCATTACGTCCAGCCGTGCCCCGAATACCTGCGTCACACTGGGAAGCCTGGCCAGGCGCGCTTCCAGCGCCGCCAGCATGACGTCATTCTCGACGATATGCCCGAGCACGTCGGTCCCGGCCTGGTCGGCATCGAAGCTGATCTCGCCATTGCCCTCGGCATCCCACACCTGCATGCCGGTATACGGCGTCACCCGGCGTGCCGCCATGGCCGGCCAGGCCCCGAGCCGGGTCAGCAGCCGCTGGCTGACCGGTGTCACCGCACTGACCCGCTGCGCTGGTTGGCCACGCCCCACCGCCTCGCCATCCAGCGGCCCGGGGCGTGCATCGAGCACCGTCACCGTCACCCCGGCCTCGCCCAGCAGGCATGCCAGCGCCGCCCCCACCAGGCCGCCACCGACGACGATCACTTCCGATTCTGCCTGCGATTCGTTCATGGCTACTCCCTTTTACCTCTCCAGACCCATGGCCCGCCGGGCAAAGGCCCGGCGGACAGGTCCTGCCAGATTCAACCCCACCAGCCCCGCCGCCCGCACATGCGACAGTAACGGATGCGACACTCCGAACAGACGAATCAGGCCGTCGCTGAAGCGGATGACGTTGCGCCGGTCGAGGGCACGGCGGGCCTCGAACGCGTGCATGACGCTCATGTCGCCCGGCGGCTGTCCCGACGCGATGCCGGCATCGATTGCAGCCACCAGGTCCATCACACCACGCAGCGCCAGGTTGAATCCCTGTCCCGCCACAGGATGCAGGGCATGCGCGGCATTGCCCAGCACGGCCAGGCCGGGACGAACGCTTTCCTCGGCGGTAACCAGCGACAGCGGATAGACATGGCGGCGCCCGACGCGCCGGAAACGCCCGGCGCGCTCGCCGAAGGCACGCTGCAGCCTGGCCAGGAAATCACCGTCGCTGAGTGCCAATGTTGCATGCTCCTCCCCGGCGGCGTGCGTCCAGATCAGCTCCATCCGATTGCCGGTCAAGGGCAGCAAGGCCAGGGGGCCCTCGGCCGTGAAGCGCTCGAATGCCACGCCACGATGCGGTTGGCTGACCTCGAGCGTAGTAATCAGTGCCGCCTGGTCGTAGGGCGCTTCGTGGCTGGCGATGCCCAGGCGCTCCTTGAGCCCGGAACGCCCGCCATCAGCCAGTACCGTCAGCCCGGCATGCAGCTCACTGCCATCGGACAGGCGCAAACGATAGCCTTGCGGCGAGGCCGCGATATCTTCGACCCGCGCCGGGCAGTGCCAGTCGAGATCGATATCCGTCAGGCGGTCATGCAGCACGCGCCCCATCCAGGCATTGGGGAGGACGTAGCCCAGCGCATCGACACCCAGCTCGTCTGCCGTCAGTCGCGTCACCCCCAGGCGCCCACGCTCGCTGACATGAATCGTCTCGATGGGCTGGGCCTCCCGCGTCAGCGCATCCCAAACCCCCAGCGTCTGGAAGTGCCGCCGCGAACCCTGCGCGATGGCACTGGCGCGGGCGTCGAAACTGGGTTGGTAACCCTGCATGCCGTCCGCAGGCAGGGCATTGGCCTCGATGACGGCGACCCGCAATCCGTGTCGCCGGATCAGCGGCGCCAGCGCACAGCCCAGGCTGGCTCCGACCAGGCCGCCCCCGATGATGGCGATATCCACGCGCTCGGAGTGATTCATGTCCCACCTCGCATAGCCATTATCCCTATTACGTAAATTACGTATTGGCTGATTTCCTGCTGTCGACGCTGATCAAATTTTCGCCATCAGTGCTTCGATATCGTCCACGCGCTTGGGCACGGCCGATGTCAGTACCTCGTGCCCCTCATCAGTGACTGCCACGTCATCCTCGATGCGAATGCCGATGCCCCGCAGTGCTTCGGGAATGTCCTCGTCCTCGGGCAGGTAGAGACCTGGCTCCACGGTGAGCACCATGCCCGGCGTCAGCAACCGGGGCTCGCCATTGCGGCGATAACCCCCGACATCGTGGACATCGAGTCCCAGCCAGTGCGAGGTCGAGTGAAGATAGAAGCGGCGATAGCTCTCATCCGTGACACGCTCCTCCACGCTCCCCTCGAGCAGTCCCAGCTCGATCAGCCCTGCCGTCAGGTCGTTCACCACGCCTTGGTGAATCTCGCCCAGCGTGACGCCCGGCGCCACGGCCTCCACGGCACGCTCCTGGGCAGCCAGCACGATCTCGTAGACGCGCCGCTGCTCGGGCGTGAAGTAACCATTGACCGGAAAGGTCCGGGTAATGTCACCGGCATAGAGGTCGAACTCGGCGCCGGCATCGATCAGCACCAGGTCACCATCGCGTAGCGAGTCGGCATTTTCGATGTAGTGCAGCACGCAGGCATTGGCGCCGCCGCCGACGATGGTGCTGTAGGCCGGCGCCTGCCCGCCCTGCCACAAAAATTCGTGCTCCAGTTCGGCCTGGAGATGGTATTCGTGCAGTCCTGGTTGGCAGGTACGCATGGCGCGCAGGTGCGCCCGTGCGGAAATTTCGGCGGCATGGCGCATCAGCGACAACTCGGCCTCGCTCTTGACCAGACGCCGCTCATGGATGAGATGCGTTACGTCACACAATGCCCGGGGGGCCTCGGCGCCCTGGCGCACCCTGGTGCCAAGCTCGCGCCGCACCGCTTCGCCCAGCGCAACCGCCGCCTCGTCGTCCAGCGGCAGGTAGAGCGCTTCGCGGCCATCCAGCAGTTCACTCAACCGCTCGTCGCGCTCGGCATTCTCGAACGCCTGATCGATACCGAAGCGTGCCACGGCGCCCTCGGCCCCGATGCGAATGCCGGTCCAGGCCTCCTTGGTGGGGTCCTTGTCCTGGCAGAACAGCACGCTCTCGCCTGCTTCGCGGCCGGGCAGCAGCACCAGCAGCGCCTCCGGCTCGGGAAAGCCCGTCAGGTAATGGAAATCACTGTCCTGGCGAAAGGCATATTCGCTGTCGTTGCTGCGCGTAGCCAGGGTGGCTGCCGGCAGCAACACGGCACTGCGCGCTGGCAAGGCTGCCATCAGGGCCTGGCGACGGCCTCGGTATTCGTCCAGACCGATGGCCGCGGGGCGCGGCAGGATGTCATGTGGCATTTACGTTCCTCATTGCTGGGGTTCGTCGTCGACCTGTTCCACCTGCGGGCGCCCCGGATGCTGCTCGGTGTACAGCAGCATGGCCGCCATGCGCGCGTGCTCGGTCAGGGCGAACAGGTCGTTCTCGTTCTCGGCATCGTCTTCCAGGGCCAGGTCGTCGATCCCGGCTAGCACCTCGAGATCCTCGATGGCCTCGCGCAGGTTGGCCGACCAGGCGTCGCGGGTCTCGGCACTCACCTCGCCGACGACCTCGAGAAAGCCCAGGGTCCATTCGCGCAGCCCGCGGGCGCGCTCGGCCAGCGAGAACATGTCGTCGGGCAGCAGCGGCTCGTAGTTGAGCTCGGCGGCGGACAGTGCATCGAGTACCTGGCGGCGCCAGCCCAGCAGAACCTCGCCCTGATCGCGGTCCTTGGGCTGCTCGACGCCCATGGCGGCGCAGACCTCTTCGAGCCAGGCCTCGGCAGGCAAGTCATGCAATGCCAGGCCAGCGGCCAGTCGGCCGTCGAGAAAAGCCGGCGACTGCAGGCTGCCGTGTACCAGGAAAACGTTGGCGATGGATGAGAAATCGTGCTGGTCGTTGATGATCGGCATGGTTATCCGTGACGCGTGGAAAGGTATGGGACGACCGAGGCGTTATTCTCGGCAATGCCCTCGAGCCGGAATGCGGCGGCGCGAGGCTGCATTGACCGGCCTATACCGCCTCTCTATAGTGGCCGGAACTGTCTGCATCTTACCGTATCGGGCCCGTCCTTGGCCCACCCCTGTCCAGGAGTCAGCCATGAGCGATGACAAACGATCGACGACGGAGATCACCCTGCTGGGTCGCAACTACGTCATCGCCTGCCCACCCGAGGAGCGCCCCCAGTTGGAGCGGGCCGCGCGCTACCTGGATCGTGCCATGCACGGCATCCATTCCCGCGGCAAGGTGCTGGATTCGGAAAAGGTCGCCATCATGGCCGCCCTCAATATCGCTCACGAACTGATCCGCAGCCAGGACGAGCACCGTGCCGACGAAGAGAACCTGGCCCGGCTCAACGAGCGACTCGGCCAGGCGCTCATTGGCTTGCCCGGCTCGCGCGAGGCGACATCGTGAGGCGCGACACATAACTTTGGCCACAATCCCGGGGCTCTGTTAGGATGAAGGCGTTCCCTGGGGTGTGCGCCAGTCGCTGAAGTCCCTCGAGCCTATGCGCAGTACCCAGGGGGCCAATAGCTAGGCAGGCCCGTGTGCATGTCCGTGCGACGGAAAGCCTGACGGTCTGCCTGCGGCCACCCACCTTGAACCAGTGGGTTCAAGGGCCAGAGCGACAACGGCACTCTGGGGAACTCTTATCCCATGACGGGAAATCGGCTTTCAGGGCAGATTTTCCGCCTCAACGTCTTGCCGGTCAGCCGTGGATTTCATCGAAGATTCCCTTACCGACAGCCTGTCTCAGCCTCAGCGTCGCAAGGCCTTGCGACGCGAACTGCGCCAGCGCCGCCGAGCCCTGTCACCGCTGCAGCGCCGGCAGGCCGCCGACGCACTTGGCAAACGTCTACGTAGCCTGCCGGAAGTCCAACGCGCCCGGCGTATCGCCATCTATCTGCCCAACGACGGCGAGATCGACGTTACCGTGCTGCTGCCCTGGCTGAAACGTCGTGGCGCCAAGGTCTACCTGCCAGTGCTTCGCCCCCTGTCCGACAACCGGCTGTGGTTCGTGCACTATCACGAAGACACGCCCATGGTGGCCAACCGCTTCGGCATTCGCGAGCCGCATACCCGCCATGGTGCCCACCGCGCCCGGCAATTGCCGCCCTGGGCACTGGACCTGGTGCTGCTCCCGCTGGTCGGCTTCGATGATGCCGGCAATCGGATGGGCATGGGCGGCGGCTTCTACGACCGCAGCTTCGCCTTCGTGCGTCATCGTCGACCACGGCCTCGCCTGATCGGCGTGGCTCACGATTGCCAGCGTGTCGAGCGCCTGCCCATTGCATCGTGGGATGTCCCGCTCGATGCCATTGTCAGCGATGCCCGCGTTGTCCGTCCCGACCGAGGATGAGCCCTCCATAACGAGAACCGGCAGGCAACTTGCGTTGCCTGCCGGTTCGGAATCGTATCGTTCAACCTGACTCGTGACACGCTGGCGTATCGCGAGACGGACACCGCTCAGGTGCCGACAAAGGTTTGAGCATAACCGGTTGCCACCACACCCAGACCGAAAATCAGTACCAGTGCCATGACCAGATCGGGCTTGCGCTTCATTAACCGCTCCGTGAAAAGTCGTTGTTATAACTACCCCAGATAACAGGGGCGACTATAGGGCTACGCAAAAAGAATGACAACTGGTTAATTAACGATTGCTTCAACGCCAGCCCAGGCCACACGGCGCTTTCAATGTAAGCGAACGGTTACTAACTTCGTTGTTTACCCTCTTGAAAGACTTATCGGCAGAGGCCGGGAAAACTTTCGGGTAAGAAATGCAACTTCCTGAAAAGTTCCCGGCACATGACATCACGTTTTGTTTCAGGCCATGAACAGGCGATAGGCGGCGTTGTCGGTTTCCTTCCAGTAGCGATAGCCGATCCGGTCGAAGTACTCCTCGACATGGCCGCGATCACCGTTGGGTACCTGCATGCCGACCAGCACGCGACCATAGGCTGCGCCGTGATTGCGGTAGTGGAACAACGAGATGTTCCAGTCGGCCGGCAGGTGGGTGAGGAAGTTCATCAGCGCCCCGGGGCGCTCGGGGAATTCGAAGCGGTAGACCTGCTCCTCGAAGTGCTCCTTGGGACGCCCGCCACCGAGATGGCGGATGTGCAGCTTGGCGAGTTCGTTGTCGGTCAGGTCCTCGACCGGGTAGCCGGCTTCGCGCAGCTTGCGGATCAGCTCGGCGCGGTCGTCGCCCCCCGGCTTGACCTGCACGCCGACGAAAATGTGGGCATCCTCGGGGTCGGCATAGCGGTAGTTGAACTCGGTCACCATGCGCTTGCCGATGGTACGACAGAACTTCTTGAAGCTACCCGGCCGCTCGGGAATGGTCACCGCCAGGATCGCTTCGCGCTGCTCGCCGAGTTCGGTGCGCTCGGCGATGTGCTGCAGACGATCGAAGTTGGTGTTCGCTCCGGAGTTGATGCACAGCAGTGTCTCGCCTTCGGCACCGGTCTGCTGGATGTACTTCTTGAGCCCGGCCAGCGACAGCGCGCCGGAGGTCTCCGACACGGCACGCGTGTCCTCGAAGATGTCCTTGACCGCCGCGCACATCTCGTCGGTGTTGACGGTGATCACGTCGTCGATCAGGTCGCGGGCAATGGAGAACGGCACCTCGCCGATCTGCGCCACGGCCACCCCCTCAGCGAACACGCCGACCTGATCGAGAACCACGCGCTCGCCGGCGTCGAGCGCAGCCTTCAGGCAAGCGCTATCCTCGGCCTCGACGCCAATCACCTTGACCTCGGGCCGCAGGTACTTGACGTAGGCAGCCACGCCGGCGATCAACCCACCGCCGCCCACCGGCACGAAGATCGCATCGAGGCGCCCGGTCTGCTGCCGCAGGATCTCCATGCCCACCGTGCCCTGGCCGGCCACCACGTCGATGTCGTCGAACGGCGGAATGTAGGTGTAGCCATGCTCCTCGATCAGCTCCAGCGCATGAGCCAGCGCCTCGCTGAAGGCATCGCCGCGCAGCACGACCTTGGCGCCACGGGCACGCACCGCCTGGACCTTGATGTCCGGGGTGATGCGCGGCATCACGATCACCGCCTTGACGCCGAGCTTCTTCGCCGACAGGGCCAGCCCCTGGGCGTGGTTGCCCGCCGAGGCCGCAATCACGCCCTTGGCCTTCTGCTCCTCGGAGAGCATGGCCATCTTGTTGTAGGCGCCACGCACCTTGAAGGAGTAGACCGGCTGCAGGTCCTCGCGCTTGATCAGGATCTGGTTGTTGAGACGGCGGGAAAGGAAGGGGGCCGGGGAAATCGGCGTTTCGTGGGCGGCTTCGTAAACGCGGGCCTGGAGTATCTTCTTGACGGTGTCTTCGAGCATCCTGGTGTCCTGAGAGATCGCGCGGGACCGGGGCTGGGAAAAACCCCTATTGGTAGCAAAGGCGGCGCCCCGGCGTCCAGCGTCTTGGCCAGACACCATTCAATCGGGGCGATGGGCTCGCCTATAATGGCATCTTTGCCATTCAGCCACGAGCCATCTATGACCCAGGACGAACTCAAGCGTGCAGTCGCTGCCGCCGCCATCGACGAAATCAAGCCCCTGCTGGGCAACGATACGGTGATCGGCGTGGGCACCGGCTCCACGGCCAATCACTTCATCGACCTGCTGGGCGCGTTGCGCCATGACTTCAAGGGCGCCGTGGCGAGTTCCCAGGCCACCGCCGAACGCCTCAAGGCCCAGGGCATCGATGTCTTCGAGCTCAACCACGTCGGCAGTGTGCCGGTCTACGTGGACGGTGCCGACGAGATCAATCCACGCCTGGAGATGATCAAGGGCGGTGGCGCCGCGCTGACCCGCGAGAAGATCGTCGCGGCCTGCGCCGAACGCTTCGTGTGCATCGCCGATGCCTCCAAGCGCGTCGAGGTGCTGGGAGGGTTCCCGCTGCCCATCGAGGTGATTCCCATGGCGCGCTCGTACGTGGCTCGCGAGCTGGTCAAGCGCGGCATCACGCCGGTCTATCGCGAAGGCGTGGTCACTGACAACGGCAACCAGATCCTCGACTGCTACGACTTCCTGATCGAGGATCCGCAACGTACCGAAGCCGACCTCAACAATATCGTCGGCGTGGTCACCAACGGCCTGTTCGCCGCGCGTGGCGCCGACGTGCTGCTGCTGGGTACCGAGCGTGGCGTGGAGCGCATCACAGCCTGACGCCTAGGTCAGGCGATTGGGCCCGCTTTCGCCCTGTCGGTAGGCAACCAGGTTGCTGCAGGTGACCTCGGCGATCTCGCGCAGCGCCTCGACCGTGAAGAAGCCCTGATGCCCGGTGACCAGCACGTTGGGAAACGTCATCAGCCGGGCGAAGACGTCGTCGTCGATGATCTCCGCCGAGTGGTCGTGGAAGAACAGCTCGCTTTCCTGCTCGTAGACGTCGATGGCCAGTGCGCTCAACTGGCGCGACTTGAGCGCCTCGATGACCGCCTGGGTGTCGATCAGCGCGCCGCGCGAGGTATTCACCAGCATTGCGCCAGGCTTCATTTTCGCCAGGGCCGGGGCATTGATCAGGTGATAGGTGTCTTCGGTCAATGGACAGTGCAGCGAGACGATGTCGGCCTGCGCCAGCAGCGTATCGAGATCGACACGCTCGCCCAAGGTGTCGAAGGCCGGGTTGGGAAACGGGTCGTAGCCCAGCACCCGGCAACCGAAGCCCTGCAGCAGCCTGGCCATGACCAACCCGATGCGTCCGGCACCGACCACCCCGGCGGTCTTGCCGTGCAGCGTGCTGCCGAGCAGGCCGTCGAGGGAGAAATTGCCCTCGCGCACGCGGTTGAAAGCACGGTGAGTCTTGCGATTCAGCGTCATGATCAGCGCCATGGCATGTTCGGCGACGGCCTCCGGCGAGTAAGCCGGTACCCGGGCGACGAACAGACCCAGGCGCTTCGCGGCATCGAGGTCGACGTTGTTGTAGCCGGCACAACGCAGCACTACCGCCTTGACACCTTCGCGGGCCAGCGCCTCGAGCACTCCGGCGTCCAGCACATCGTTGACGAATACGCACACCGCCTCGCTGTCCTGCGCCAGCGCCACGGTCCCGGCATTCAGTGTCGCGGCCTGGAACCGCCACTCGATACCGGCCTCGGCGAAGTGGGCAGCGCGCACCTCCTCGAGATACTGCCGATCGTAGGGCTGGGCGCTATAGACCGTCACGTGCATGGAACACCTCGCTTGTTTACGCTTTGTCTGAGAAATGGCTGCGCTCGCCCACACGGCGTTAAAAATCGGCTCAAAATGCTCATTTACACCGCGTAAACTCCGCTTTTTCGCGAATTTTTGCCTTGTCTGGCCATTGCTCACCGGTTTTTCAGACAGAGCTTAGAGCTGGCCCGACAGTTCGAAATACTTCCTGGCCACCAGCAGCGAGACCAGCCGTTCGCGCTGGCGATCCTTGAACTGTGCCACGTGGCGCTGGGCATTGGCGATGATCTCCAGCGCTTCGTCGGTGTGCGTGGCGTAGTAATCCATCTTCTCCTCGATGTCGGCGCAATCGTCCCGCAGCGGCACGTAATGCCGCCAGGGCTCCAGGCGGCCTTCCATGAACCAGGTCTCGAAGCGCGGCCGGGGCATGAAGCACAGCGAATTCGACGCCATTATCCACTTGAGGTTGGTGGCGACGTCCTTGCCCTCCAGGCTCAGCACGAACTTGTAATTCAGTTGATCGCGTATCGCCATGAAAGGGCGATAGTCGGCCTGGGCCTTGCGCTTGGGGTCGGTCTGGCCGATATCCATGCCCGGCGTGTCGTGCAGGCGCTGGATAACCGCGCGGCGCTGGTCGTGAAAGCACTTGCCACGCCAGACCACTGCCGTGCGCTTGCGTTCGAAGGGCTGGGGGTCGTCGACGAAATTATAATGACGGATCTGGTTGAGCTTGAGCAGCACGGCGTTGGCGTTATCGCCGTCAATGGGCCGGCTCTTGACGAAGGTGGGCACCTCGGGCACCCGGGTAACATCGCCGAAACGGTATGCAAAGCGGCATTCCGGATCGAAATGGCGTACCACGCTCTTGGTGTCCAGATAGTACGTACCGCGTCGCTCATAGCGGAAATCGGCGACACGCTGGGCACGAACGTCGAGCGTGAAAGGCGACTGGCATTTGTTGTAGTACTCGACCCGGTCGAGGACGTCATCCAGCGCCTGGCCGCGGTAGCCGGCCAGTATCCGTTCCAGGCGATAGCGAAAGAGGCGATCCGGCGCCAGCAGCGTGAGCAGACCGGCGGAGTAATAGCGAAGCTTACGGCTCTTGTGGAACAGATTCATGGTGGACTCTTCCAGGCGCTACCTAATGGTTCACCCCATCCGGCAATGGCGTCTCGGCGTCGCCTGGCAGCAACTTCGCCAGGCCGGCCAGCGTGCGCGCCAGCGCACCACGCTGGGCCATGACCGCTGCCTTGGCAGCCTCACCCCGACGACGACGCTCGTCCGGTGCCGCTAGCAGGGCACTGACCGCCTCGCCGAGGGCCTCGGCATCGGCGACGTCCACCAGCGCATCGGCGCTACGCAGCACCTCGGCGACATCGCTGAAATTGGCCAGCTCGGGGCCACTCAGCACCGGTACGCCCAGGATGGCCGGCTCGAGCAGGTTATGTCCGCCGACCGGCACCAGGCTGCCCCCGACGAAAGCCACATCGGTAGTTCCATAAAGGCGCATCAGCTCGCCCATGGTATCGCCCAGGTAGACCGTCGTCTTGTCCTGTACGGGCTCGCTGCGCGAGCGGCGCGCCAGAGTCTCGCCCCGTTCCCGGCACAACTCGGCCACGTCGTCGAAGCGCTGGGGATGTCGCGGCACCAGAATCAGCAGGGCATCGGGATAGCGCTCACGAACGCGACGATGCGCCATCAGCACCTGCTCGTCCTCGCCGGGGTGGGTCGACGCCGCGGTCCATACCGGCCGCGGGCCGAATGATGCACGTAAGTGCTCACTTTCTCCAGACATCCGATCATCGGCGTCGATATCGAACTTGAGCGATCCCACCACGTCGAGCCGTTCCCCGGGCATGCCCAGTTCGCGAAAGCGCTCGGCATCCTCGCTGGATTTTGCTGCCAGCCAGTCGACCTTGGCCAGGGCATTAGCCATCAGCGCCCCGAGTCGCCGGTAACCACGCATGGCGCGTGCCGACAATCGGCCGTTGACCACCGCCACCGGCACGCCCCGGCGATGGCAGGCCTCGAGCAGGTTGGGCCACAGTTCGGTCTCGAAGAAGATCGCCAGTTCGGGAGCAAGCGTATGCACGAAGCGCCGCGCAGCCCCGGGGAAGTCCAGCGGCACGAAGTGATGAGTCACTTCGCCCTTGAACAGCGCCTCGACACGCTCGGCGCCGGTCGCTGTCATGGTGGTCACGACGAGTTGGTGCGCGGGATAACGACGCCGCAGCGCCTCGATCAATGGCCGGGCGGCGATCACCTCGCCCACCGAGGCGGCATGTAGCCAGAGGGTGGGATCATTCGACTCCGGCACATGGCCAAGCCGTTCAAGACGCGGGTGAGTGGGTACCTGCTCACGCCAGACCCGCCGCCATATCAGCGGCGATAGCGTGTAAAGCGCGCCGCTGTAGAGCCAGCGAGCCCAGCCCTTGGGCGGTGCCGACGACACGCGGCGCTCAGCGTTCACGATCAAGGATGGTCGAGATCATGGCCGTGGTGGATACACCGTCCTCGAAGCCCAGCACCTTGACCTCGCCACCGTTGGCAATGACCGCCTCGCCACCGGCGATCTCCTCGGGCTTGTAGTCGCCGCCCTTGACCAGTACATCGGGCAACACCGCCTCGATCAGGCGCGCCGGGGTGTCCTCGCCGAAGGCCACCACCCAGTCCACGGCGCCCAGCCCGGCCAGCACCTGCATACGTCGTGCCAGCGGGTTGATGGGCCGCTGCGGCCCCTTAAGGCGCGAGATGGAGGCGTCGTCGTTGACCGCCACGATCAGCCGGTCACCCAGGCGCTTGGCCTGTTCGAGGTAGGCGACATGGCCGGCATGCAGAATGTCGAAACAGCCATTGGTCATCACCACGCGTTCGCCGCGCGCCTGGGCGGCACGCCCCGCCTCGACCAGCGCCGGCTCGGCGATCACGCCGAATTCCGCCAGCTTGTCGCCATGCAGGGCGGTGTAGAGCTCGGCGACGGAGAGCGTCGCCGTGCCCGGCTTGGCGACCACCAACCCGGCGGCGAGATTGGCCAGGGTCATCGCCTCCGGATAGGCATGGCCCGCCGCCAGGGCCAGGCCGAGCACGCCAATCACCGTGTCGCCGGCCCCGGTGACGTCGAACACTTCGCGGGCGTGGGTCGGCAGGTGCAGCGGCGCATGGCCCTCGCGGATCAGGGTCATGCCCTTCTCGCTGCGGGTGACCAGCAACGCCTCGAGATCGAGTTCGGCGCGCAGCCGTTCGCCCTTGGCCGCCAGCTCGTCGTCGTCGCGGCAATGGCCGACCACGGTCTCGAACTCGCTGAGGTTGGGGGTGATCACGCTGGCACCGCGATAGCGGCTGAAATCGCTGCCCTTGGGGTCGACCAGTACACGCTTGCCGGCGGCGCGGGCCATCGCGATCAGCGACTCGACGCGATTGAGCGTGCCCTTGCCGTAATCGGAAAGGATCACCACGTCGCTATCGGGCAGTGCCGCCTCGACCTTGCCCAATAGCTCGGTGGTATCGACATCGCCGAGCTTCTGTTCGAAATCAAGACGGATCAGCTGCTGGTTGCGGCTCATCACGCGCAGCTTGGTGATCGTGGGAATGGCGTCACTGTACTGAAAGTGAGCACTCACACCTGACGTTTCCAGGCGCTGCGAGAGCAGGTTGGCATTGTCGTCGTTGCCGACCAGGCCGGCCAATGCGGCATGCCCGCCCAGCGAGGCGATGTTGAGCGCGACGTTGGCCGCCCCGCCGGGACGATCCTCGGACTCGCCGACGTGTACCACCGGTACCGGCGCCTCCGGTGAGATGCGCGACGTGCCGCCGTGCCAGTAGCGGTCGAGCATGACGTCGCCGACGATCAGCAGGCGGGCCTGTTCCAGGGCGGTAAGATCAAGCTTCATTCGTAGGCTCCGACGTGGCGGTGCGAGGAAGCGCCAGCAGCGCCTCGGCCTGGGCGATGACATCCTCGGCACGGATCAAAGACATGGCATCGGGATGACGCACCCGCTCGCCCCAGGTGATGGTCTCGGGGTCCTTGTGCAGGTAGGCGCGCACCGCATCGGGATAGCGATTTACCACATACTCTCGCCACAGGTAGGGCGCGGCGCGGTCGGGATTGGTGGTGGCATAGAGCCCCACGGTAGGCGTCCTTAGGGCATTGGCCATGTGCACCGGTCCCGAATCGGGAGCGATTACCAGGCGCGCCCGGGCAATCAGCGCCAGCAGTCCCTTCAGCGAGCTGGCGCCGATGGCGTCGATCACCGCCTCGTCGGGGGCCAGGGCACGAATGCGCTCGCCCATCTCGCGCTCCTGGGCACTGCCGCCGCCGGTCAGCAGCGTCTTCAAGCCATGCTGGGCCCAGAGATGCTCAGTGACGGTGGCGTAGCCCTCCGGCGACCAGTTGCGGAAGTTGCGCAGGCGCGGATTGGCACACGGGCTCATCAGCACGTAGGGCGCGTCACCGCTCAGCCGTGCCGCCTCGGCCATGGCCGCCTCGGGCACCGGCAGGTTCCACTCGAGATGGTCGGTATAGGCCGGATCGACGCCCAACAGTCGGGCAAAGTCCATGAATGACTCGAGGACGTGGGCGCGGGGGTGCGGGTCGAGCTGGCGGTGGGTAAAGCGATGCTGCCAATCCTTGGCGCGAGCCTTGTCGTAACCGACCCGGACCTTGGCCTTGAGCCCCAGCGACAGCACGCTGGCGCGCAGGGCCTGCTGCATGTGCAGCAGGACATCGAAGTGCGTATCGGCGAGCTGACGCCAGATCTCGCGCATGCCGGTCAGGCCGGAGGCCTTGTCATAGACCACGAACTCGACCCCGGACAGGCCAGAAAGTAGACTGTGCTCGCCCTTGCCGACGATCCAGGTAAGACGGGCTTCGGGCCACTGGCGCTGCAGGGCGCGCACGGTGGGCACCAGATTGCAGACATCGCCCAGTGCGGAAAGCCGCAACACGCAAATATGTGCGGGGCGCTCGGGCAGAGGACGCTTCATGCGGTTGGCTACGCTCCAGACGGGAAAAGCTTTCATTCTATATGATGCCGGCATTCTATGTGACGCCATGGCCGCGCCACAAATCACGCCCGCCTGGTTCACCCCCGCCTTCTGGCAGGCCCGCGATGCCGTGACCGGCCAGGCACCGGGGCGTGGCGCCAGCCTGTTCATCTCTGCCAGCGCGGTGGTGCCAAGCGACGCGCAATGGGTATTGCGTACCTATCTACGCGGCGGTTTCGCCGCGCGTATCAGCGAGACCCGCTACGTGTGGACCGGCCTCGAACGCACCCGGGCCTTTCGTGAAATGCGCCTGAATGCGGCGCTGCACGAGCGAGGCCTGCCGGTCCCCACCCCGGTGGCTGGCTGCGTGTGGCGACATGGCCTGACCTACCAGGCCGGCCTGCTGACCGAGCGCCTGATGGGCGCCCGGTCGCTGGCTGACGTACTGCCGGAAGCCGACGAGGCATTGCTGGCCCGGGTTGGCGAAACGGTGCGGCGCTTTCATGAGGCGGGGCTCGATCACGTCGACCTCAACGTGCGCAACCTGCTGGTCACTCCCGACGAGCGCGTCTGGCTGATCGATCTCGATCGCTGTCGCCTGCGCGCTCCAGGCAACTGGCAGGAGGCCAACCTCAAGCGGCTGCAACGTTCAGTGGAGCGATTTGTCCCTGGCCAAGGCAAGGCCAGGCTGCGCCAGATACGCCGAGGCTATGACGTCCAGTAACGAGACACCATGAACGATACTTCCCTTTCTTCTCCCCGCCGGCGCCTGCGCGCCAGCCTTGCCTTTGCGCTATGTAACCTGCCACTGGTCTGGTTGATCGCCCTTCGTTACGTTCCGTATCTGGAGACACCTGATGACTGGCTCGGCGCCAGCTATCTCGTCACCACATGGGTCGGCCACTTCGGTTTACTGGTGCTGCTCGCTTGGGTGCCGCTGGCAGTCATCGCGCTGGATTTGCCCCGTCGCGCCGCATGGTTGCCAGCCGCATTGCTGGCCACGGCCGGGCTGTGGCTCCTGTTGCTGGATACCGGGGTCTACGCTCAGTACCGTTTCCACATCAACCAGTTCATGATCACGCTGTTCCTGAATGACCAGAACGGTGAAATCTTCAGCTTCACGACGACAACCTGGCTCGCTGTCCTGGGTATCGCCCTGGTACTGCTGGCGGGTGAGGCCTGGCTCGCCAGGTTCCTGTTCAATTCGTCACGGACCGTGCGCCTGCCCGTCTGGCACATGGCCGGTGCCCTGCTCCTGATCATGACCGCCAGCCACGCGATACATATCGTCGGTGATGCCCGCTACCAGCGCAGCGTCACACAACAGGCCGCTATCTACCCGTTACTGTTTCCGGCGACGGCCAAGGATTTCATGGAGGCGCGTGGCTGGCTCGACCCGCGTGCCGCTCGCAACGCGAATATCGGCACGTCGCCAGAAGGGGCGGAAAGCCTGAACTGGCCACGCCAGCCCTTGTCCTGCAATGCCGGAACACGGCCTCCCAACATCCTGTTGGTCCTGATCGATTCATGGCGTCGCGATGAGTACAGCGCACGGAACACACCACGGATGCATGCGGCCCTCGATGGGACAGGACGACGCTACCTGTCTCACTTCAGTGGCGGCAACAGCACACGCAGCGGAGTCATGAGCCTGTTCTATGGCCTGACCGGCAATTACTACCATCTGCTCGAGGACACCCAGACCCCCTCGCTGCTGATCAAACAGTTGCAAGAGACAGGCTATGAACTGGGTATATTCAGCGCCGCTAGCCTGGACAGTGTCGGCTTTGACCGCTCGGTGTTTGCCTCGGTGCCTGAGCTTCCGCCGGCTGCCCAGGGCGAGACACCGGCACAGCGCGACCGGGCCATGACCGAGTCATGGCTGGACTGGCAGGCCACACGGCGCCGGACGGACTCCGAAACGCCCTGGTTCGGCATGCTCTTCTATGATGCACCTCACGGCTACAGTACACCGCAGGACGCGACAATGCCGTTCCAGCCCACGGCAAGACGCATGAACTATCTCAAGCTGGGGCCGGATACCGACCCGCGGCCTTACTACAACCTGCACCGCAACGCTGTCTATCATGATGATCGCTTGATCGGGCGGGTCATCGACGATCTCAAGGCCAGCGGTGACTGGCAGAACACGGTGCTGATCGTGACCGGCGACCACGGCCAGTCGTTCAATGACTTCGGCAAGAATTACTGGGGGCACAACAGTCACTTCGCCCCGCCGCAGACACAGGTACCCATGATCCTGCATGGCCCCGGCATTTCTGCCGGCAAGCACGAGGGCACTACCAGTCACCTGGATGTGGTGCCCACCCTGATGCGTCATGTTTTAGGGTGCGCCAATGCCAGTCAGGACTATAGCCAGGGACGCGATATGCTGGATGCCACGCTGGACCATCCGTGGGTCATGTCGAGCAGCTATCTCGACTATGGCATCATCGAGAAGCAGCGCATCACGGTGGTCGACGGGACTGGCAGCTGGAAAGTCGTCGACCGGCAGCTGAACGAGCAGAAGGAAACGATATCCCCCGCTGTGCTGGAGGCCATGCAAGTATCCAAGCGTTTCTATGCCCCCTAGCGGTCTCTTCGCCCCCAGCAATTCCGGAGCATTCATGGCCCCCATAACCGGCGTGGTGATCACGCTCGACGAAGCTGACAATATCGAGGCCTGCCTGGCCTCGCTGGCACGCGTCTGCGACGAGCTGATCGTCGTCGACTCCGGCTCCCACGACGCCACCCGCGAACTCGCCGAACGCGCCGGCGCCCGGGTCATCGCGCAGCCCTACCTCGGCGATGGGCCGCAGAAGAACGTCGGTCCTGCCCAGGCCAACCATCGTTGGGTACTTTCGCTGGATGCCGACGAGCGCCTGACCGACGAGGCCGTGCAAGCCATTCGGGAACTCGACCTGGCCACGACGACCCAGGCCGGTTTTGCCCTGCGCCGGCGCAATTTCATCGGCTCGCGCTGGGTCAAAACCTGTGGCTGGTATCCCGACTACTGCATCCGCCTTTACGACCGCGAGCGCACCGGCTTTTCCGACAGCCGCCAGCACGCCTCGGTCACGACCAGGGACGTCACCCGGCTGGAGGCCGACATCGAGCATTACTCGTTTGCCAACCTCAGCGAGCTGTTCACCAAGGCCAGCGGCCGGTTTTCTACCCGCGCGGCCAAAATCATGTATCTCAAGGGCAAACGGGCCAATGCCTTGTCACCGTTCGTGCACGGCGCCAATGCCTTCGTCCGCAAGTACGTCTTCCAACGCGGATTCCTGTCGGGCATCGATGGCGTCTCCGTGGCCCTTTCCGCCGCAGTCAACGCTTACCTCAAGTACGCCAAGCTGCTCGAATACCAGCGCGATCGCAAGGTTCGCGATGCCGAGGACTTCGACCGGGTATGGTGACCTCCTCCACGCCCTTGCATGTGCGCCACGTCAATCTCGCCAAGGGCTTTCGCGGTGGCGAACGCCAGACCGTGCTGCTGATTCGCGCCCTCGCGGCCCATGGCGTCAGCCAGAGCCTGGTCTGCCGCCACGATTCGCCGCTGCCGGCAGCGCTGGCCGGAGTGGATGTCGCCATCCTGGCGGCCGATCACCAGTTGGCCGGCCACTTCCGCGGCGGGCACGCCGACCTGGTCCACGCCCACGAGGCCAAGGCCGTGCACTGGGCCTACCTGCACCATCGGCTGCGCGGCGTCCCATATATCCTGACCCGACGCGTGCCGCAGCCGGTCAAGGACAAGCCATTCAATCGACTCACCTATCGCTCGGCCGCCAGCGCCGTGGCAATCTCCTGCGTCATCGAGCAACATCTCGATGCCCTGGGCTGGTGTCCTGTCACGCGCATTCCCAGCGCCCTGTCGCACCTGCCCAGCGATCCGCAGCAGGTCGAGGCGCTGCGCCAGCGTTTCGCGGGGCGGCGTGTGGTCGGTCATATCGGCGCACTGGTCGATCGCCACAAGGGCCAGCGCCTGCTGATCGATGCCGCCCGTCGACTGCGCGAGTCACACCCTGAGTTGTTATTCGTGTGCCTGGGCCAGGGCGAGGATGACGCCGTGCTACGGCAGGAGAGCGCCGACCTGGACAACCTCGTCTGGGAAGGCTTTCGCAGCAATGTCGGCGATTATCTCGAGGCCATGGACCTGTTCGCCTTCCCGTCGCGCAACGAGGGCCTGGGCTCGACCCTGCTCGATGTCATGGACCACGACGTGCCGATCGTCGCCACGGATGTCGACGGTATTCCCGACATCGTCGTGCATGAGCGAAGCGGCCTTCTGGTGCCGGCCAACGATGCCGAGGCGCTGACCCAGGGCATCGTCGCCCTGCTCGACGATCCCGAGCGCTGCCGGCGCCTGGTGACCGGGGCCCGGCAGCGCCTGGCGGCGTTCACGCCCGCCGCCATGGCCGAGCGCTACCTAGCGCTGTATCGCAGCCTGCTGGCGCACCGATGACGGCCATGTCATGACACGACATTGAGTTTGCTTATGACAAGCCCACGACAGGCTTGTTACTCTTTCGGGATTGCTGAAAGGACGCTGCAACGATGTCGATTCGTCATCCCGGGCACCGATGGCCTTCCCTGATTCTGCTCGGGTTGTGCCTCGGTTATGCCATTACCACCGTGATCGCCCTGCCTCACCTGTTCACGCTGCCCATCCTGGGGCTCTGGCTGGCCCTGGCCTGGGGGTTTCGCTGGGGAGCGCCGAAGCAGGCCCGAGCGCCGGACAAGGTCTGGCCCTGGTCGCTGTTTCCCCTGGCCCTGTGGTGGCTATGCATCTACGTCACCAACAGCTATGGCCGGGTCGACTTGTCGGCCATCCTGTTTCATTTCCAGGCTGGGGTGACCGATCATGGCGGCACCGGACGGATCCTTTACGCCATCGTACATACTTTGGTTGGCCTGCTCATGCTGGCCGCCTTTACCTGGCTGGTACGGGTCGATCATCGCTGGCGCCTGCTCGAGAAAGTGCTGGTGATGTTCCTGCTGGCCTTCAATCCGCTGCTGTTCGGTATCACCCGCCAGGGCGCCGCCATTGTCGCCGAGGACGACTCCTGGCTCGACCGGCGCTATGTGCCGCCAGTCATCGAAAAGGCACCGGCCAACCCGCCCAACCTGATCCTGCTTTATCTGGAAAGTATCGAAGGCACCTATGCCGATGAGGCCCGCTTCGGCGATGCCTACGACGATCTCGAACTACTCGGCCAGCGCGGGCTGGTATTTCACGGCGTGCGCCAGATCGAGAACACCGGCTGGACCATGGGCGGCATGATCGCCAGCCAGTGCGGCGCGCCGTTGATGCCGGCAGGTCTGATGCACGACAACCAGTTCGAGCCACTGCATCATGTGGTCCCCGGGGTGAACTGCCTGGGCGACCTGCTCGACGCCCAGGGCTACCGCCAGATGTTCATGGGCGGTGCCAGCCTGAAGTTCGCCGGCAAGGGTCTGTTCTATCAGGATCACGGCTTCGACCGGATGCTCGGGCGCGAGCAGCTCGAGAAGCGCCTCGAGGACCCGGAATACGTCAACAGTTGGGGCATCAACGACGACTCGCTGCTCGACATGGCCGTAACAGAGATCCGCCAACTGGCCAAGAAACCCGGTCCGTTCGCCTTCGTCGGCCTGACCCTCTCGGGACATCCGCCCTACGGGTATCCGGCGCAGTCGTGCTACGACCGCCAGGGCGAGTTCGACGGTGTCAACATCCTCTACTCGGTGCAGTGCAGTGCCTTCCTGGCGCGTCGCTTCATCGAACGCCTCGAGGCCGAGGGCCTGCTGGAGAACACCCTGGTGGTGGTGGCCAGCGATCACCTGTCGATGAAAAACTCCGCCTGGCAGCGCCTGATCGAGGGGCCGCGCGAGAACACGCTGATGATGTTCGGCAATGGCCTGCCCCGAGGGGTGATCCAGCGCGAGGCGTCGACCGTCGATACCCTGCCTACCCTGCTGGAGGCCATGGGCTTTACCATTTCCTCCCATCGGGCCGGACTGGGCGCTTCATTGCTGTCACAGGCGCAGACCTTGGTCGAGCGCCACGGACTGGAAGGCTTCAATGCCCGCCTGCTTGCGGAGAACGCCCTCCAGCAGCGGCTGTGGAAGCAGGCCGACGACATGCCGCCACCCACCACGGCGCAGAACGACACCGCCCGGGACTAGGTCAGTGCTTCCTCCCGAATCGCGCGGAACAGCCGTTCGGGGGCGAGTTGCTTGAGGCAGTGGGTATGCCCCAGCGGGCAGGTACGCTCGAAACATGGAGCACAGGTCAACGCCAGGGTGTGAATACGCGCGTTGTCGGTCAAGGGCGGCGTGTAGCGCGGCGATGACGAGCCATAGATCGCCTGCACACGGATACCTACCGCGGCCGCCACATGCATCAGGCCCGAGTCGTTGGTCACGGCCTGGCGGCAGTCGGCCAGCAGATCGACGGCATCGGCCAGTTGCGTCCGCCCGCACAGGTTGAACGCCTGCGACAGGCCACTGACGATCACTTCGCCCGCATCGACGTCCTTGGGGCCACCCATCACACGAACCTCGAACCCATCGTCGATCAACTGCTCGGCCAGACGGCGAAAATGCTCGAGCGGCCACTGCTTGGCCGGGCCGTACTCGGCGCCCGGCATCATCGCGATCGCCGGCCATTCGCCCAGGCCATGTTCGGCCTTCAGCCTGGCAAGGTTGACGGTATCGATCTCGAGGCGCGGCTGGGGAACCGTGAAGTCGCCACGTGCCGCCTCGCCTTCAGGCAAGCCCAGCGATACGAAGCGCTTGACGGTCTGGTCCAGTAGCGTCTTGTCGAGGCGCCGTCGCTCGTTGAGCAGCCCCACGCGCTGTTCACCGGTGAACCCCGTACGCCGCGGCACTTTCGCCAGGAACGGCACCAGCGCCGACTTCCACGAGCGCGGCAGCACGATGGCATGGTCGAAGCGTCCGCGCAGCGAACGAGCCAGTGTCCGGCGCGCACCCCAGCCGAATTCACCGTGCTTGACGTCGAGCCCGATGGCCTCGTCGACCTCGGCCATGCGCGCCAGGATCGGCTGCGACCAGCCCGGTGCCAGCACCGCTATCGAGCAGCCGGGATGGCGCGTCTTGAGGGTCTTGAGCAGGCTCTGGGCCATGACCATGTCGCCAACCCAGGATGGCCCCACAACCAGGATCCGCTCGCCTGTCGTCGTCGCCTCAGCCATTGAGCCATTCCAGGTAGGCCGTCACGCCCTCGCGCACCGTGCGGAACTCGGCGCTGTAGCCGGCCTGGCGCAGGCGCGAGATGTCGGCACGGGTATAGCTCTGGTAACGGCCCTTGAGTTCGTCGGGGAAATCGATGTACTCGATGTCGCCCTTGCCGTAATAGTCGATCACCGTCTCGGCGATGGCCTTGAACGGCTCGGCACGCCCGGTACCCAGGTTGAAGATGCCGGACTGCTCGGGATGGTCGAGGAACCACAGATTGACGTCGACCACATCGCCCACATAGATGAAGTCGCGGCTCTGCATGCCCGCGTCGTAGCCGTCCCAGGCACCGAACAGGCGCGGATTCTGGCCCTGGCGCACCTGGGTGTGGTGGTGATAGGCAACGCTGGCCATCTTGCCCTTGTGCTGCTCGCGCGGCCCGTAGACATTGAAGTAGCGGAAGCCCACCACCTGGCTGTTGAAGGTCTTCCAGCGTGCCCGGACATACTGGTCGAAGAGCAGCTTGGAATAACCGTAGACGTTGAGCGGCTTCTCGTGCTCGGGTGCTTCGACGAACACCTCGCTGCCGCCATAGGTGGCCGCCGACGAGGCATACAGGAACGGAATGCCGCGTTTCTGGCAGTAGTGCAGCAAAATCTTGGAATACTCGAAGTTGTTCTCGAGCATGTACTTGCCGTTCCATTCGGTGGTATCCGAGCAGGCACCCTCATGGAAGATGGCCTCGATGGGCGGCAGCCCGCCATCCTCGCCGTGCATCTGGGCCTGGATACGCTGCAGGAAGTCATCCTTGTCGAGATAATCGCCAAGGGCGCAATCGGCCAGGTTGACGAACTTGGTGCCGTCGCTCAAGTCATCGACCACCAGCACGTCGTTGCGGCCGCGCGCATTGAGCGCCTTGACCAGATTAGCGCCGATGAAGCCCGCACCGCCCGTCACTACGATCATGTCGATCCCCTATCTTGGCTAGCTTCGCCGTGGGCCGTCCGCGGCGAAGCCGAATTGAAGTCAATGTACCGATCGAGGTGAACTCCAACGCCGCAGGGCCGACGTACAGGGACATTCCACCCCGGTGCCTATAACCGATTAGCCGCTGATTGTATACTCGACAGTTTGTGAATTCATGGGCCAACGGTGCTTCACCAATGACACAGTCGACGCCAGACGTGACAACCTTTCAGGGCCTGATCCTCGCCCTGCAGCAGTACTGGGCCGAAAAGGGCTGCGTGGTCATGCAGCCCCTGGACATGGAAGTCGGCGCCGGGACCTTTCACCCGGCTACGTTCCTGCGCTCCATCGGCCCCGAAACCTGGAATGCCGCCTACGTACAGCCGTCGCGCCGCCCCACCGATGGGCGGTACGGCGAGAATCCCAACCGCCTGCAGCATTACTACCAATTCCAGGTGGTAATGAAGCCCTCCCCGGCAAACTTTCAGGAACTTTACCTCGGTTCTCTCGAGCGTCTGGGCATCGACCCGCTGGTGCATGACATCCGTTTTGTCGAAGACAACTGGGAATCGCCGACCCTGGGGGCCTGGGGGCTGGGCTGGGAAATCTGGCTCAACGGCATGGAAGTGACCCAGTTCACCTATTTCCAGCAGGCCGGTGGCATCGAGTGCTACCCGGTCACCGGTGAGCTCACCTACGGCCTTGAGCGCATCGCCATGTACCTGCAGGACGTCGACAGCGTCTATGACCTGGTGTGGACCGTGGCGCCCGACGGCTCCAAGGTCACCTATGGCGATGTCTACCTGCAGAACGAGCGCGAGCAATCGACATACAATTTCGAATATGCCGATGTGCAGGCCCTGTTCGCCAGCTTCGACCACCTCGAAGGCGAATGCGCCAAGTTGCTCGAAGCCAACCTGCCCCTGCCCGCTTACGAGATGGTGCTCAAGGCCTCGCACACCTTCAACCTGCTCGACGCTCGTCACGCCATCTCGGTGACCGAGCGACAACGCTACATCCTGCGTGTGCGCACCATGGCCCGTGACGTGGCCCACGCCTATTTTGATTCGCGCAAGGCGGCCGGCTTCCCCATGGCCTCCGACGCCCTGCGCCAGGAACTACTTGCCCAAGAGCCGCTAGCCGAAGAGGGAGACGCGTGAGCATGGCATCCAACACCCTACTGGTCGAACTGGGCGTCGAGGAACTGCCGCCGGGCGCCATCGACAGTCTCTCCGACTCACTGGCCTCCGGCATCGCTGCCGGCCTGCGCGAGGCCGAGGTCGAGTTCGGCGAGGTGCGCGCCTACGCCACGCCGCGCCGTCTGGCCGTGCAGATCGACGCCCTCGCCGAAAAACAGCCCGACCGCCAGATCGAGCGTCGCGGCCCTGCACTGGCAGCGGCGTTCAAGGATGGCGAACCGACCCGGGCCGCCCAGGGCTTCGCCCAGTCGTGTGGCGTCAGTGTCGACGAACTGATTCATCTGGAAACCGACAAAGGCACCTGGCTAGGCTATCGTTACGAGCAGACTGGGGAAGCGGTGACCGCCCTGCTGCCCACCATCGCTGCCAAGGCGGTCGCTGCCTTGCCTGTCCCCAAGAACATGCGCTGGGGTGTCTCGCGAATCGAATTCTCGCGTCCGGTGCATTGGCTAGTCATGCTTTACGGCAGCGATGTAGTGGAGGCCGAGATCCTTGGCCTCAAGTCCGGTCGTGAGACACGCGGGCACCGTTTCCATGCGCCGCAGGCCATTGCACTCCCCAATGCCAACGATTACCTGGCTGTCCTGGAAGACGCCTACGTGCTGGCCGACCGCCAGCGTCGCCGCGAGAGCATCCGCGAGCAGGTGTTGGCCGAGGCCGAGGTTCAGGAAGCCACGGCAGTGATCGACGAGGACTTGCTCAACGAAGTCAGTGGTCTGGTGGAATGGCCGGTAGCGCTGGCTGGCAGCTTCGACGAGCGCTTCCTCGAGGTGCCTGCGGAGTGCCTGATCTCATCGATGAAGGCCAACCAGAAGTACTTCCACCTGCTCGATGGCGACGGCAAGCTCAAGCCGACCTTCATCACCATTTCCAATATCGACAGTCGCGATCCGCAGCAGGTCATCGAGGGCAACGAAAAGGTCATTCGCCCTCGCCTGGCCGACGCCGCGTTCTTCTACGAGACCGATCTCAAGCATAGCCTGGCGTCGCGTCGCGATGGCCTGGCAAGCGTGGTGTTCCAGCAGCAGCTTGGCACCTTGGCCGACAAGGCCGATCGCAGCGAGGCCGTGGCCCGCTACATTGCCGAACGCATCGAAGGCGACAGCGAGCATGCCGCGCGTGCTGCGCAACTCGCCAAGTGCGACCTGGTCAGCGAGATGGTTCTCGAATTCCCCGAATTGCAGGGCATTATGGGCTGCTATTATGCGCGTCACGATGGCGAGCCCGAGGACGTCGCCCTGGCCATGCAGGAGCAATACCTGCCACGCTTCGCCGCCGATGACATTCCGCAGACCAGGACCGGTCTGGCCCTGGCGCTGGCTGATCGTCTCGATACCCTGACTGGTATCTTTGGCATCGGCCAGCGTCCCACTGGCGCCAAGGACCCGTTCGCCTTGCGGCGTGCCGCCATCGGCGTGCTCAACATACTGATCAAGGCCGAGCTCGATCTGGATTTGCGCGAATTGCTCGAACAGGCTGCCGCACAGCACCGCGACCTGCCCAAGGCCGAGGGGCTGGTCGACGAAGTGCTCGAGTACATGCTCGACCGTTTCCGCGCCTGGACCCAAGACGAGGGTATCGCTGTCGAAGTCTATCTCGCCGTACGCTCGCGCCCGGTAACCCGTCCGCTGGATTTCGCCCGTCGCACCCGTGCTGTGCATTCATTCAGCCAGCGCGAGGAAGCTGCCGCCCTGGCCGCGGCCAACAAGCGTGTTTCCAATATCCTCGCCAAGCAGGGCGATGACATTTCCCTCCATGTCGCCAGTGACCTGCTAGCCGAAGATGCCGAGCGCGCCCTGGCCGATGCCCTGGAGGCGCGCCGTCGCGAGGTAGCCCCGCTATTCGCCGAGGCGCGTTACAGCGAGGCACTGGATGCCCTGGCTGCGCTGCGTGAGCCTGTCGACACCTTCTTCGACAAGGTCATGGTCATGGCCGATGACGAGGCCGTGCGCCGCAATCGCTTGGCACTGCTGGCTAACCTTCAAGGGCTGTTCCTCGAAGTGGCGGATATCGCCGAACTGCAGCAGTAAGCCATTCGCTATACTGAATGACACACCCAAGGCCGGTATCTAGCCGGCCTTTTTCATGCGCACTGTTTCACGTGAAACACGGGCTAGCATCTTGGCGAAGTGTTTCACGTGAAACATGACAGGAGCCTTCAGATCATGAGCCAGCAGCCGCTCCCTACCCAACCCTACGACCTGGTGCCACAAAAAGTGGTGATCCTCGACCGCGACGGGGTCATCAACGAGGACTCCGACGAGTACATCAAATCGCTCGATGAGTGGAAGCCCTACCCTCAGGCCATCGAGGCCATCGCTCACCTGTCCCAGCATGGCTGGACGATTGCCGTGGCGACCAATCAGTCTGGCATCGCTCGCGGTTATTACGACGAGGCAGAACTGACCCGCATGCACGAACGCCTGCAGCATCTCGTACGCGACGCCGGAGGTGACATTGCCCACATTGCCTATTGTCCCCACGGACCTGATGACGATTGCGTCTGCCGTAAGCCGCGTGTCGGCTTGCTCGACGAAATTCAGGCTGTACTGAAACTGGAAAGTCTCGATGGAGCCTGGCTGGTCGGCGATAGCCTGCGTGACCTGCAGGCAGGTGAAAGCAAAGGATGCCATGGCGTTCTGGTGCGCACCGGCAAGGGACATCGCACCGAGGCCAAGGGAGGATTGGCTAATGTCAGGATATTCGATGATCTGGCGGGCTTCGCCTATTTTTTACAACCCTTGCACTGAACCAACCAAAGCACCCTGTAGCGAGGCGAATTCAAATGGCATCAGACGACCCGATGGCATCTCTACCATTGACACTCGCCGACATAGACGCTTCGACCTGGGTTGAACTTGTCAATGCCGTGGCCGACCCGCAGTCAGGCTTTCGCTACTTGACCCTCTGCTCTGTCGATGCCGAGAGCAAACCGCAAGCGCGCATGGTTGTCTTGCGCGACGCGGATAGGGCAACGCGGACACTCGCCTTTCATACTGATGTACGCAGCCCCAAGTGGCTGGAGTTATCCAGAAACCCTCACATGACAATTCTGGGCTTCTGCGGCCAGACCCGACTTCAGCTTCGATTGCAGGGAACAGCCAGGATTTACTCGCCAGATAGCGCCGTTGCCAACCACGCCTGGCAGGCCCTACCTAGCTGGACACGCCAAACCTACACGGGAGGACCACCCGGGAACGAGCACGCTGACGCCACCCTCACTGAAACCGATGCACTGCAGGGGACACACGATACGAAAGGCAAGATGCATTTCGGAGTTATCCATTTCAAGACCAGGACGCTGGACTGGCTTCAACTGAGGCGGCGACACAATCTAAGGGCAAGGTTGTCTTACGATGCCTCAGGTATCCTTGTTGACGTTCGATGGATCAATCCGTAGCCCTGCACTTCGCGCCAGCCGTTACAGACCTTTCCTTCCGCATCGCCGCCACGCCGGACCGCTAGTGCAGTAAACGATATACACTCATGCAGAGGAATTATCCTCTCCACGCCGGGGACCACAGAGCCCATTCGATTTACATCGATCCGCCCGTCTCAATATCTACACTCTCATGCTGCGCAGCAAGACAGTGGCGGTTATTTGCACAGCACAGGCTGTTAACTGGGTTGAACTCTCTGCATTTTGTGCATTTAACTTATTGATTATTCTAGTTTTGCTGCGCAGCAAGAGACCCATGACTGCGAAGCAGATTTGCCTTCACTCAGGGGGAATGGTTTAACGTTCAGTCGCTGGTAGGCTACTATCTACCTCATTGCAATAAAAAACCCGGCCTCGCAAGAAGCCGGGTTGGATGAAACCAGTCCCAGTGGACAACGATCACACGTCCAAATTAGCCATCAGCGCAAACTGTTCGATGAAGTCACGCCGCGGCTCTACCTCGTCGCCCATCAGCGTGTTAAACATCATGTCGGCCGCGACAGCGTCCTCGATCGACACGCGAAGCATGCGCCGTGTTTCAGGGTCCATGGTGGTTTCCCAAAGCTGGTCGGGGTTCATCTCACCCAGCCCCTTGTAACGCGAGATAGAAAGACCTCGCTGGGCTTCCGCCATCAGCCAGTCGAGCGCTTCATAGAAGGTGGTCACCGGCTTGCTACGCTCGCCTCGCGATACGTAGGCCCCCTCTTCCAGCAGGTTATTGAGCGTTTCACCCAGGGCTGCCATGGCGCGATAATCGGCACTCTGGAAGAAATCCAGCCCCCAGACGTAATCCGTCGTCACACCATGAGCCGTCAGCGCCACGCTCGGCAGGAAGATGCCACGTTCGGTATCCTCCTGCAGCTGGAAGACATGCCGCGGCCCGCCTTCGTAAGCTACCAGAGCATCCATCTCCGCCTGCAAGAACTCGATCCAGTTCTGCATCGTCACGCGATCCTTGAGGCTCTCTTCGCCTTTCAGGGTCGCGGCATGAACGATCTTGCGCAGCACCTCGTTGGGATAGACGCGCGACAAACGGTCGATGCGCTTCATCACGTCACGATACTGGCTCACCAGCGTCTCGAGCTGTTCGCCACCGATTCCCGGTGCATCGGCGTGCACATGCAGGCGAGCGCCATCCAGGGCAGTCGAGGTGAGATAGTCGAGCAGCGCCTGTTCGTCCTTGAGATACATCTCCTGCTTGCCTCGCTTGATCTTGTACAGCGGCGGCTGGGCGATGAACACATGGCCACGCTCGATCAATTCGGGCATCTGGCGGAAGAAGAACGTCAGCAGCAGCGTACGGATATGCGAGCCATCGACGTCGGCGTCGGTCATGATGATGATCGAGTGGTAGCGCAACTTGTCCGGGTTGAACTCCTCTCGCCCGATGCCGCAGCCCAAGGCGGTAATCAGCGTACCCACCTCTGCGGACGACAGCATCTTGTCGAAGCGCGCCTTCTCGACGTTGAGGATCTTGCCCTTGAGCGGCAGGATCGCCTGGGTACGCCGGTCGCGGCCCTGCTTGGCACTGCCGCCCGCCGAGTCACCCTCGACCAGGTAAAGTTCGGAGAGGCTGGGATCCTTCTCCTGACAGTCGGCCAGCTTGCCAGGCAGGCCGGCGATATCCAGCGCTCCCTTGCGACGCGTCATGTCGCGCGCCTTGCGCGCCGCTTCGCGGGCCCGCGCCGCCTCGAGCATCTTGTTGACGATCGACTTGGCCTCGTTGGGATGCTCGATGAGGTAATCTGACAACTGGCGACCTAGTTCCTGCTCTACGGCTGTCTTGACCTCGGAGGAAACCAGCTTGTCCTTGGTCTGCGAGGAGAACTTGGGATCGGGCACCTTGACCGAAATGATCGCCGTCAGGCCTTCGCGAGCGTCGTCGCCGGATGTGCTGACCTTGGCTTTCTTGAGCAGCCCCTCGGCCTCGATATAGTTGTTCAATGAGCGCGTCAGCGCTGCACGAAACCCGGCCAAGTGCGTTCCGCCATCACGCTGCGGAATGTTGTTGGTGTAGCAGAAGATGTTTTCGGAGAAGGTATCGTTCCACTGCATCGCCACCTCGACGGTGACGCCATCATCACGATCCACGGAGAAGTGGAACACCTGGTTGAGCACGCTCTTGTTGGTGTTGAGATGATCGACGAAGGCCTTGAGCCCGCCACCGTAATGGAAGAGTTCTTCCTTGCCGCTCCGTTCATCGAGCAGGCGAATGGCCACGCCGGAGTTCAAAAATGACAGCTCGCGCAGACGCTTGGCGAGTATGTCGTAGTGAAACTCGATATGCGTGAAGGTGTCCTTGGACGGACGGAAGTGCACCCGCGTGCCGCTTTTCTCAGTCTGACCGACGATCGCCAGGGGGGCCTGAGGGACACCATGCTGATACATCTGTTCGTAGACGTCGCCGCTGCGCCAGATGGTCAGCTTGAGTTCTTCGGAGAGCGCATTGACCACGGAAACCCCGACACCGTGCAACCCACCGGACACCTTGTAGGAATTGGCGTCGAACTTGCCCCCCGCGTGGAGTACGGTCATGATCACTTCGGCTGCCGACACCCCCTCTTCCGAGTGGATGTCGGTGGGAATGCCTCGCCCATTATCACTGACCGTGATCGACTCGTCCGGATGGATGATGACACGAATTTCGCTGCAGTACCCCGCCAATGCCTCGTCGATGGAGTTATCCACCAGCTCGAACACCATGTGGTGCAGGCCAGTCCCATCGTCGGTATCGCCGATGTACATACCTGGACGCTTGCGTACCGCATCCAGGCCCTTGAGAACCTTGATACTCGATGAGTCGTAAGCCTGTTCGCTCATTGGCTACTCCGTCGTGAAGTCGTACTGTCCATGGTCCATGAGCCGCCCCTGTTTCACGTGAAACATCGCGACTGCGGTTTCCGGCTGCCACAGGCCGGCCAGCGCTTCGCGCTCGACACTGGTGATGAAGACCTGACACTGCATGCGCTCCAGCCAGCGGCAGAAAGCCTGCCGGTGCTCGATGTCCAGCTCTGCAGGCAAGTCGTCGATGAGGTAGATGCAGGTCCGCCCCGTCAAGGCTTCCAGCAGGCGCCCCTGCGCAAGTTTCATGGCGCTGACCACCAGCTTTTGCTGCCCCCGGGATAGCACCTCGACGGCAGGGCGACGCTCCAGCCTGATGCGCAGGTCGGCGCGTTGCGGGCCTTGTTGGGTAAATCCCATCTGGCTATCGCTGTCACGCCCCTGCTCCAGCACCTCGGCCAGCGCACGGCTGCGATCCCAGCCCCGACTGTATTTCAGCGATAGGCCGGGCAACGACAGCAGGCCTGCCAGCGTCTCCTCGAAGACCGGCAGAAAGCGTTCCACATAGGCCTCGCGTAGTGCATCGAGCCGTTCGCTCCACTGCACCAGCTCATGCTCCCAGACCCTGATGGACTGAAGGTCGATTCTATCATGCCTAAGCAGGGCATTCCGATGTTTCAGCGCGCGACGGAACCCTTTCCAGACCGCAAAGAAGTCGTGTTTCACGTGAAACACTCCCCAATCGAGAAACTCGCGCCGAGAGGCAGGCGAGCCTTCGAGCAACCGGAAGGCATCGGGATTGATCAACTGCAAGGGCAAGGCCTCGGCCAGCTGTGCCACGCGCGCGACGCGCTCGCCTCCCAGGCGCATTTCCAGTTCACTGCTGGCACGTTGCCGACGGACACCCAGCGGCAAGGGAGGTGACCCCGACAGGCGGCCATGGAGTACCAGGGCATCGCTGTCATGGCCAATCGCATGCTTGACCTGTTGGGTACGGAACGAACGCCCCATACCCAACAGATGCACACCTTCAAGTACGCTGGTCTTGCCACTGCCATTGGCACCGAAGATCAGATTGATCCCGGCAGACGGACGCATGTCCAGCGAGTCGAGATTGCGTAGGCCCAGGAAGGTCAGACGGTCGAGAGGCATCGTTGCGCTCGGCGGCGGCGCAAGAGCGCCGCCGGTCGGAAGGATTAGAGGCGCATGGGCATGACAACGTAGAGGGCGTCGCCACCACCCGGCTCTTCCATGATTGCGCTACTGTTGGGGTCGGACAGGGTCATCTGAACACGACTCTCGTCGAGGGCATTGAGCACATCGATGAGATAGCCGACATTGAAGCCGATCTCCATGGCCGTACCGTCGTATTCGATAGCGACGTTTTCCTCGGCCTCTTCCTGCTCCGGATTGTTGGCCATGACGCGTAGATTGCCTTCTTCTAGGTTCAAGCGTACCCCGCGGTATTTCTCGTTGGAGAGAATCGAGGTACGCGAAAGGACCTGGCGTAGCTCGGCGCGCTCGGCAATGAAGGCCTTGTCACCCCCGCGCGGAATGACCCGCTCGTAATCGGGAAACTTGCCGTCGACCAGCTTGGAAGTAAAGGTGAATTCACCGGTGTGGGCACGAACATGATTGGCCCCCAGCGTCAGGCTGACCGGCTCATCGCTGTTGTCCAGCAGCCTGGCCAGCTCGAGGATACCCTTGCGTGGCACGATCAGCTTCTGCACCGGATCGACATCGACATCCGCCGACCGCGAGCAGACCGCCAGGCGGTGTCCGTCGGTCGCCACGGTGCGCACGATATGGTGGCCCAGTTCCAGCAGCATGCCGTTGAGGTAATAACGCACGTCCTGCTGCGCCATGGCAAAGGCCGTGGAGTCGATGAGATGCTTCAGCGTGCCGCGCGGCAGGCTGAGCTCCTGGGTGCTCTGGCCGTCCTCGATATTGGGAAATTCCGCGACAGGCAGCGTCGACAGGGTGAATCGCGAGCGCCCCGCGCGCAACACCGCCCGCCCCTCTTCCAGGCTGAAGTTGATCTCGGACTGATCCGGCAGCGACTTGCAGATATCCATCAGCTTGCGGGCCGGCACGGTAGCCGAGCCGGGCTCGTCGACGGTATTGGGCTCCGTGCGACCGATCAATTCGACTTCGAGGTCGGTACCGGTCAGGGATAGCTGGTTATCCTGCACCTCGAGCAGCACGTTGGACAGCACCGGCAGTGTCTGACGACGCTCGACCACACCAGCGACCAGCGTCAGCGGGCGCAGCAACGCTTCGCGGGAGATGGAAAATTTCATGAAGGCTCCACTCTTGAACTGGGTTCCTGGGCAACATTGTGCCATCGCATGACGATGGCTGCCGTGTGTCAGCTGGTCAGCAATCGCAGCAAATTCTTGTAATCCTCGCGGATGTCGGCGCTCTCCTCCTGCAAGGCCTGGACCTTGCGGCAGGCATGCAGCACGGTGGTATGGTCGCGACCACCGAAGGCATCACCGATTTCCGGCAAGCTGTGGTTGGTCAACTCCTTGGCCAACGCCATGGCGACCTGACGCGGCCGCGCCACCGAACGAGAACGTCGTTTGGACAGCAGGTCGGCAACCTTGATCTTGTAGTACTCGGCCACGGTACGCTGGATATTGTCCACGCCGACCTGCTTGTCCTGCAGGGCCAGCAGATCCTTGAGCGACTCGCGGATGAAGTCCTGGGTGATCGGCTTGCCCATGAAATGGGAGTCGGCAATGACCTTTTTCAGGGCGCCTTCCAGTTCGCGCACGTTGGAGCGGATCTTCTGGGCAATGAAGAAGGCCGCGTCATGCGGCAGGTCGACCTTGGCCTGATCGGCCTTCTTCATCAGGATGGCCACGCGCGTTTCCAGTTCCGGCGGTTCGATCGCCACCGTGAGTCCCCAGCCAAAGCGCGACTTGAGACGTTCTTCCACCCCGCTGATCTCCTTGGGGTAGCGATCCGAGGTGAGGATCATCTGCTGCCCCCCCTCGAGCAGCGCATTGAACGTATGGAAGAACTCTTCCTGAGAACGCTCCTTGCCGGCAAAGAACTGGATATCGTCGATCAACAATGCATCGACACTGCGGTAGAAACGCTTGAAGTCATTGATGGCATTGAGCTGCAGCGCCTTGACCATATCCGCCACGAAGCGCTCCGAGTGCAGATAGATCACTTTGGCGTTTTCGCGCTGCCCGGCAAGCTGGTTGCCGACGGCATGCATCAGGTGCGTCTTGCCCAGGCCAACTCCCCCGTAGAGGAACAAGGGGTTATAGGCGCCACCGGGATTTTCCGAGACCTGTCGTGACGCAGCCCGAGCCAGCTGGTTCGACTTACCTTCCACGAAGGTATCGAAGGTGAAGTTGGGGTTGAGGCCGCTCTGGTGCTTGAGGCTGCCTTCCACCTGGACCTGGCGCTCGCCCGTCGTCCCGCGCCGGGGCGTCTCCTCGCGCAACTGCTCAATTTCCTGCTCGTCGGCATAGTCGCCGCGCGCAGAAGTCTGTACGGCAGGCGCTGCGGGCTGCTGCTGGAAACGACTGGCCGAGACGGGGCTGCCCAGATCACGGGGTTGAGGGCTGGGCGCCGCACGACGACTACCCACCGCCAGGGTCACCTTGGGCGGCTTGGCTGGCGATAGCTCACGCAGCAATTCATTGATGCGCTTGAGATACTTGTCGCTGACCCAGTCTCGTACAAAGCGATTGGGCGCCAACAGACTCAGCTCGTTGGCGTCACCTTCTTCCGCCTGCAAGGGACGAATCCAGGTGTTGAACTGCTGCGAATTCAGCTCGTCCTGCAAAAAGCCAAGACATTGTTGCCAGAGAGCGACCGACACGCGACCTCACCATCCAGTTAGCGAATGACCGGGCATTGTATCGTCCTACGGACGAGTTATCCACACGCCATCCGCTTTGCTGGCCTTGTGGAAAACTTGCCCAAAGCCAGGTGGACAGAATCGGTATGATTGTGAGGATAACGCCTGCCTGTGGAGGAATCGCTAGTTATCCACACGACCGTCCCCGTGCCCCGCACCGCATGTCCGCAATTTCTCCACATCGATATCATTGTTATAAGTCATTCATATAAGTATTTTTTTGTTACTTATCCACAAATATTGCCCACAGTATTAATAACAACATCATCAGGTAAACCAAACATTATTGTAGTGAGTCGATAGACGACGAACGCCCCTAGGGGTACTTCGGCTTTTGCCTTTTTTCGATCCTAGGCACTGCCATCAAGCAAGGCGACAAACCCTGTGTGGATAAATGCGCTTAAAAATTGCACGCAGCTTGCGAATTCACTAGAATTCCCGACCTTGAACCGAATCCGCCCCGATTCCAGGTTGGAATCGGGGCACTCCGTTTTACCTCTCGTTCACTCAATCACGTGGGAAGCAGCAACTATGAAACGCACTTTTCAGCCCAGCGTACTGAAGCGCAAGCGCGTGCACGGTTTCCGTGCTCGTATGGCCACCAAGAACGGCCGCCAGGTCATTGCGCGTCGTCGCGCCAAGGGTCGCAAGCGTCTGAGCGCTTGATCCCGGTTGCGAATGTCCTGTCAGGGATTTCCCCGGCAGCTGCGTCTGCTGACCGCCGGGGAATATCGGCGCGTCTTCGACCAGGCCACCTACAAGATCCATGGCAAGGGGTTGCTGGCACTGGCCAGTGACAACGCGCTGGGATATCCGCGGGTGGGGCTGGTATTCAGCAAGAAGAACGTACGTCGTGCCGTCGATCGCAACCGCCTGAAACGCCTCGTGCGCGAATCCATTCGTCTGCAGCAGCATCGTTTGCCCGCTGTGGACATCGTCGTTTTGGCACGCCGCGGCGTCAACGATCTGGACAACGAGACACTGCATCGCCAGCTTTACGGCATGTGGCGTCGCCTGGAGAAGGATGTCCGCAAGCAAACGGCAGCCTCCTCACTCTCTTGACCGGATAGCAACAGCGCGGCCTCGCCATGCCCCCTCCGGCCATCGGTGCTGAACGAAGCCGCCAGAATGATCCATCACCCCACCGGGCAGATCCCCCATGGATGTAAAACGACTTCTTCTCGTGATACCGCTAGCGGTGCTCGCCTACCTGCTGGTAATCCAGTGGAATCAGGATTACGGCCAGCCTGACGTCAACGTCCCCAGTGCCCCCACTGTCAGCGAAGCGCCCCAGGGCGGCAACGACACATCCCCTGCGGATGATCAGGGCCTGGCGGCACCATCGGATGCCTCGGCGACGCCGGCCAGCAGCAACATGCCGGGCGAAGGCGCTGCCGACAACCGCCGCAGCCTTGTCCAGGTCGTCACCGACGTCCTCGACGTGCGCATCGATCCGCAGGGCGGCGACATCGTCTACGCTGCGCTCCCGCAGCATCTGCGCAGCCAGGATTCCGAGCACCCCTTCGTTCTGTTGTCAGACAATCAGGTGCGCAGTTACGTCGCCAAGTCCGGCCTGCAATTGGAGGGACATCAGGGACGTATCGCCTTCACCCCCGAACGGACCACCTACCGGCTCGAGCCGGATAGCGAGGCGCTGACCGTCGACCTGGCAGCCGAAGTCAACGGCGTCGATATCATCAAGCGCTTCACTTTCGAACGCGACAGCTACGCAGTGAACGTCAGCTACCACCTGGCCAACGAGAGCGAGACGCCGGTCACGGCCCGCTTCATCGGCCAGTTGGCCCGCGACAACAGCCCCGACCCGACCAGTGGCGTGTCCATGGGCATGAGTTCCTTCCTCGGTGCCGCCTATTCCTCACCCGACAGTCACTACGAGAAAGTCGACTTCGAGGACGTCCAAGCAGGCGGCTTCAACAATCGCGATGTCCAGGGCGGCTGGGTCGCGATCATCCAGCACTACTTCGTTTCCGCTTGGGTACCGGGCCAGGAGCAGCAGAATCTCTATTATGCGACGACCGATTCGCGTGACCGCAACGTTGCTGCCTTCGCCGGCCCGACCCGTACCCTTGCGCCAGGCAGCGAAGCAACGCTGGACGCCACGTTGTACCTGGGGCCCAAGGTGCAGGAACGCCTGGAAGAGGTCGCCCCCTACCTGGAGCTGACCGTCGACTTCGGCTGGCTGTGGTTCATTGCCAATCCGCTGTTCTGGCTGCTCGAGAAGATCCACAGCGTCATCGGCAACTGGGGCTGGGCGATCGTGGGTCTGACGGTCCTTGTCAAGCTCGTGCTGTTCCCGCTCTCCGCCACCGCCTACAAGTCGATGGCCAAGATGCGCAAGCTCGGCCCCGAGATGCAGCGCATCAAGGAGCAGTACGGCAACGATCGCCAGAAGATGTCCCAGGAGATGATGAAGTTCTATCAGAAGGAGAAGATCAATCCGCTGGGCGGCTGTCTTCCGATTCTGATCCAGATGCCGGTCTTCATCGCGCTCTACTGGATGCTGCTTGAATCCGTGGAACTGCGCCACGCGCCGTTCATCCTGTGGATAGACGACCTGTCGGTGAAGGATCCGTACTTCGTGCTGCCGATCCTGATGGGCATTTCCATGTTCGTGCAGCAGCAGTTGAACCCGACACCGCCGGACCCGACCCAGGCCAAGATCATGAAGATGCTGCCCATCGTCTTCACGTTCTTCTTCCTGTGGTTCCCGGCCGGTCTGGTCATCTACTGGATCGTCAACAACACCATCTCGATCCTTCAGCAGTGGTTCATCACACGCAAGCTGATGGCCGACCCGGCACCGGCCAGCAAGACCAAGTAAAGTCGCGATGCCAAGCCCAGACCCCCGCCCCGTGCGGGGGTCTGGCGTTTATGGCCTTCCCCCGCGACAATGTCGGCAAACACGAGAATGCCCATGCCCGATAGCCCGCTCTATACCCAGGACACCATTGCCGCCCTGGCCACGCCTTCCGGACGTGGCGGCGTCGGCATCGTTCGCGTCTCAGGGCCTGCCAGCCGCGAGATTGCCAGTCAGGTGCTGGGACACTGCCCGGCGCCACGTCATGCCCACTACGGCCCATTTGCGGGCCACGACGACCGCATCATCGATGAAGGCATCGCCCTGTACTTTTCGGGTCCCAATTCCTTTACCGGCGAAGACGTGCTCGAACTCCAGGGGCATGGGGGCCCAGTGATCATGGACCTGCTGCTCGAACGTTGTATCCAGCTTGGTGCACGCCTGGCCAGGCCCGGCGAATTCTCCGAGCGCGCCTTTCTCAACGACAAGCTCGATCTGGCACAGGCCGAGGCTATCGCCGACCTGATCGATGCCAGCTCGCGGGCCGCCGCCGAGAACGCGCTGCGTTCGCTGCAGGGCGAGTTCTCGCAGCGTGTCACGGCCCTGGTCGAGCGGCTTGTCGAACTGCGCATGTACGTCGAGGCGGCCATCGACTTTCCCGAGGAGGAGATCGACTTCCTGGCGGATGGAAAGGTCGCAGCAATGCTCGACGAGGTCCGCCAGGAGCTCGCCAGGGTGCGTGCGGCGGCAGGCCAGGGCTCGCTGATGCGCGAAGGCATGAGCGTGGTGATTGCCGGGCGTCCCAATGCCGGCAAGTCCAGCCTGCTCAACGCCCTGACCGAGCAGGACACTGCCATCGTCACCGACATCGAGGGCACCACACGCGATGTGTTGCGCGAGCATATCCATATCGACGGCATGCCACTACACATCATCGATACCGCAGGCCTGCGCGACACTCCCGATGCCGTGGAGCAGATCGGCGTAGCCCGCGCCTGGGCCGAAATCGAAAAAGCCGACCGCGTGCTGCTGCTGGTGGATGCGGCGGCTACCCAGGCGACCGATCCCATGGCGATCTGGCCGGAGTTCGTGGCGCGGCTGCCAGACCCTTCACGGCTCACATTGGTTCGCAACAAGATCGATGCCAGCCATGAAGCATCGGGTATCGATCTATCCACAACCCCACCGACCCTGCGTCTGTCGGCAAGGACCGGAGCGGGTGTGGATAACCTGAAGGAACATCTGAAGGACGTGATGGGCTACCGTACGACCACGGAAGGACGCTTTTCCGCGCGCCGCCGGCATCTGGATGCTCTGGACCGTGCAGAAGACGCCCTGGCCAATGGCGAAGCCCAGCTGCAGGGTTACGGGGCAGGGGAACTGCTGGCCGAGGACCTGCGTGACGCCCAGCAGGCCCTCGGCGAGATAACAGGCGAATTCAGTGCCGATGATCTGCTTGGCAAGATATTCGGCGAGTTCTGCATTGGGAAGTAAAATGGCCAAAAAGATCGAAAAGCATCCAACCAAATACAAATAAGCCATTGTTTTATAAAGAAATTTATTCTATTTCTTTGCAGGCAATTTGATCCGTTTTGCCCCCTCTTGCTCCGTGTGTGCTCCGAGTATAAGTTTTCGGAGCACTCGGAGCACAAAAGGAGCAAAACATGAAAATCACTATCCAGAAACGCGAACCAGACAAGAACGGCCACCGTGCCTTGCGACTGGTCTACTATCACGGTTCCAAGACAGGCCAGAACGGTTCTCGGGCGCAGAAGCGCTCGTATGAGCCCCTGAACCTGTTCCTCTACGACAAACCTCGACTTCCGGCGGAGCGCGAGCACAACAAGACCGTGAATCAGAAGGCTGAGGCCATCCGGGCAAAACGGCTGTTGGAAATCGAGTCGTCACGACATGGATTGGATGATCGGACCAAGCTTTCTGCCAGCTTCTTCGATTACTTCGACCAGCTGACTGACGAGAAAGCTTCCGGAAGCAAATCCAACCATTCGATCTGGATCTCCACCCGTCACCACCTGCACCGCTACCATGGCTTGTCTGAACTGACCTTTGAACAAGTCGATAAGCGATTCCTGGAGGGGTTCCGGCACTACCTTCTGCATGAGGCCACCACCAAATCCGGTACCAAACTAGCCAAGAACACCACCAGCAGTTATTTCAACAAGGTTCGGGCAGCGCTCAACCAAGCCTATCGGGATGGCATTGTCCGCGACAACCCGGTTCAACAGGTCAAGTCCATCAAGCCGGAAAACACGAAACGCACTTACTTGACCCTGGAAGAGGTAAGGGCTCTAACCAAAGCCGAATGCCGTTATGACGTGCTGCGGCGGGCTTTCCTGTTCTCCTGCACCACAGGCCTTCGCTGGTCAGACATCCACAAGCTGGTCTGGGGTGAGATAGAGGAATTCGCCGATGGCCACTACCGCATCATTTTTCGGCAGAAGAAGCTGGTGAACGCCGGGAACTCACTGCAATACTTGGATCTTCCAGACTCAGCGGTGAGATTGTTGAACTTGGAGAATCGCGGTAAGCCAAGCGATAGGGTATTCAAGGGTCTGAAGTATGACTCCTACACCAACGTTGCATTAGCGCAGTGGGTCATGCGGGCAGGAATCACCAAGAACGTCACCTTCCATGCCGGACGGCACACCTTTGCGGTCAATCAACTGGCCAGGGGTGTGGATATCTACTCGTTGTCCCGGCTTCTGGGCCACAGCGAGCTCAGAACCACGGAGATCTATGCGGACATACTCGAAACTCGCCGTACAGAGGCCATGAGGAGTTTTCCTGACATATTTGAGGAGACACTGGACGAGGTTGAGGAATGTGCAGCCTAAGTGACGAGAGGGGCTTTCACAGCCCCTCTTTACACCTGCCCCACATCAAACACTCCGCCGTCCTGGTCTTCGATGGCTCACCAGGTGCTGAGCAGCCGCCTTTTCGATTTCGTCCGATGTCGCGATCCGATTGGACTGGAGCCACTTCAGAATGTCTTCGCGGCGAAAGAAAAGCCGGTGACCATTTGGCTTGAAGTGAGGGATCTTCTTTTGGGAGGTTAGCTGGTACAGGGTGCTTTTCTTCAGCCCAGTGTATTCCGCACACTCCTCAAGGCTCATGATCTCCTTGTCGGTCTCCGGGGCCTTGCTACCATTAATATGGTCCAAAATGATTTTTTTGAGGACCATCATGTCCTGCAATACTCGCTGTAACATCTCTTTTTCTGTCATCGCTCTACCCCTACACCGCCATAACCAAAGTGGGAAAACTGGGAAATTGGGAACACCGTGTCAGTCCTCATGCTCAATCCTCTCCAGTTCTTCAAGTTGCCGCCTAACTTGGTCAGGCCTGAGCGCGAAAAACCGCTGCAAATCTCCATTGACCCTGGTTTTGTAGGTCCCCCGGGAGCGCTCATTACTCACCAGGCAGTCGCGCTGTAACAGCACCTCCACTTCCCTCATGTAATGGGTCGGCAGCCCGAGCCGCTTTAGGAAGTGCGATTTATAGATCAACCACAACTCGCGTCCCTCGTGTGAGCGTCGAAAACCAGCTCCCCCCTGGCCACTCGCTTGTTCGATATCACTGAGACTGCGCTCCCAGACTTTCATGGCCCGCTCCAGCGCTTTGAGAAGCCGGAATTCCTCAGAATTTCTGGAATGACCCCTGTTATCCAGCCAGGCCTTCAAAGTTCTGTGGACTGCCGATAGAGATTCCTCTTCGGACCATGGGAGGATGAAATTTCTGCTTCCGAGGCAAAGTGCTGCCCCAATCAAGGCAAATCGCCGGATGACCCGTTGCACTTGGGATGCCATCTGATCGTTGGCCCAAGCACCGCTCAGACGACCAACCTCATGATTTAGATACTGACTTAGCTCAGAGTGACGTTCGGTCAGCAATGACACCCACTCCCGAATGACAGTGCCGTGGTAGCGCTGACAAGACGATTTCAGCTCGTCCACAAACTGCTGAGGGTGCTTATGACCGTGTAGTTCATCGAACGCCCCTTGGGCTCCAAATACAGGAATTTCCACCAGTCGTATCTGCTGGCCTGCGCGTAACGGTTTACCGATCTGCTGAAGTAGCTCAGCAATCCAGACTTCGCCGCTACTCAACACCAGCGTCCGCCAATGCGAGGTCGCGGCGAGGTCGCCGGAGACGTTAGCCCGTAACTTCCCCGAGCCGTTCATGATCTGATAGATAGCGGTATCGATGTCTTCCGGACGAGCCATTCCGATTTCATCCAGTGGCAACAGCATGTCGTTGTGCTCTGAAGAGACTGCCGCTAATCCGTTGCTCGTTGAGATCCAACTGCGGACATAGCGGTTGCTCCCGTAGACGCTGGCCGCCAATTGCAACAAGGTCGTCTTCCCAGTCGACGATGCTCCAACCAGATGGATGGCGCCATTTTCCATCCCAGCAGACGCAATCAATGGCGCAGCCAGAGCCGTGCCAATACTGAATATTGCTAACGGGTTGCCTCGGCATAGCTGACCGACATAAGTCTGCCAGTCGCTGAGACTTCCAGACTCCTCTAACGTCGCAGAGCCTGATAATTGGCCTACGAAATGGTGCGGCTCGTCAGCGGAGCCGATCGTCCAGTTACTGGTAGCAAATACTCCGCCGTGCCAACCCGTTCGATTAACCACTGTCGCCGGTTCGACCAGAGCCATCTGTTCCAACAGATAGTGCTGAAGCCGGTTCCAGCTTGCTTGGCCGGGCGTAAGTGGATAACCGGTATCAACCAGCATATCCCGCACCTGCCGGGCATTATCGCTGTTGAGATCTCGGGCATAGACGACCTCGCGTAGTTTCACACCATCGAAATTCTGCCATTCCAGTAACGCTCCGTGTCCGTGCCGCTTGTCGGTTAACCTGGTTCGAGCCATCACCTGAATCCAGCCACCGATACGCTGCCAGTGATCCCCTGATAAGGCATAGAGCCCATCTTCTTGCAGTCTGTATTGCATATCACGCAGCTCCTCTCACAGCTTGTCCAGCCACGCTTTTACGTCCTGGTAACGAAAGCGAACGGCCCGGCCATGGGGATTCGGCTTCACAGGTGCCGGGAACCGCCCCTGTTTTACATAGCGGCGCAGCGTTGCCTGCGATGTTTTTAGAACGGTGCAGACTTCTTCATAGGTCAGCAGGCGCTCTGTCGTGGTATTTGTTTGTTTTTTCATGACTACTCCAGTTGGGTTGTGAATCTTTCGGAGCAATCATCGGAAATATTGGTCTGGAGGGAGAACCGTGGAATTGCCCATAGAGGGCGCAAAGGCGAGGATGGCTATTAAGTCATTGATAGTAAAAAAAATAAAAATCAAAAGAAATCAGAAAAAGAAAGTCATAATCGCAGAATTAGGGCTTACACGAGTGGATTTTGTGCATTTAATGATCAAATTAGCTGCATGACTTTCACATGTGAAAGCCATTCTCCGGTCTCAGAATCATATTTTGATTCACTGATGGCTGTACGAGTTCGAACCACACACTCTTCTTTAAAAAAGGCCTTTGTGAGGCCGTTTTGAGCTGGGCTGAATAGCACCAGGGGCTCGCTAACCCAAATAGCCTCATGAAGGCCCTTTCAGAGGCCCATTCACGCCATATCAGTAAACGTCGAGTCTGGGAAACATCAACAAGTGCCCAGCGAGCCTTTTTGGAGGCGCTTTAGGGTGCACCAGTCGTAGAAGCGCTGGCAGGGAGTTTACTGGACTGAAAGCCCATCGGTTCCATCTGATTTGGAAAACTCACGCACTGGGATTCCGACGACAACTTATCCAGATTAATAGCGTATGTGCAGGTCATATCTCCAAGAGGCGGCCTATTAGAGCGCATGGAATGAGCTCAAAGTTATCCAAATCAGATAGGTATGTGTAGCGATTGGAAAGTCCTCCAGGAGAGTCCCCGACCGCTGTTGGAGAACTCTCACTCATTGTCATCATCCAGCCACTACTTTCCGCCCCAGTTGCCGGGGCGCTGTTCCCACTGCTCAATCAGCATCGTTCCCCATCTGCTTTTCGAACGCCTGTCGAATGAGCCCCATTACATAGGCCAGCTCAGATTCCTCACTTAACCCTACTTCCACATCGCCATTTCCCCAACGTCCGAGGTTGGTCACGTCTCGAGCCATCCCTTTCGGATCGCTCAACTCGTGAAACGGCATATTCAGAGACAGTCGCAAACGGGTCTTTTGCGGGACCACATCGACAAAGTTCGTCTCGGCTTTGAACGCTATATAGAGCTTGAGGACTTCTTCAGTGACGCTCGGGTCGAGCGCCAGGACTTCCTTTCGGAGCTGCTCAAATAGAGCGCGCATTGGGGTCCCGTTTGCTAGTTGAGGGTGATCCTCAAGGTTGTAGGCTTCTGGTTTAACGGCCACGTTGCGGTAGGTATCGAGGATCTCGTCCGGCAATACCGGAGCCGCCCAAACCCGCACCGCTTCCTGGGCCAGCTTGGCGGCCCGATTCTTAATTGAGTCCTCATTCCATGCTTCTACAGCTCCCAGGCCCTCGTTGAGCCGTAGAGGGCTTTGTTTGAATCCGCCCTGCATATCGCGCTTCTCGATGAAAGCTCGGTCGCTGTACTCTGAGTTGTAGCCCGTAAGAGTCAGGTTACCCAGCGTATGCAGCCAGGTTTCATGCACACGCTTCCATTCCGGACCTAGCTCATCCTTCCATCTAGCAGACATATTCTCATTCTGCGGCATGATGTGTTCGATCGTGTATTCGTCGACCGGAACTCGTTCCTTGCGCTCGAAATTCTCCAAACGGCGTAACCAGTAGCTCCGGCTGCGGAAATTGTATAGATCGCGTACTGCCAGTTCCCGTTTGAACTCTTCGTCATTCGGGAAACGCCGGTATGACTTCAAACCGAGCAGGTGAGCCTTGATGCTCTCCAGGTAACGGTTCTTCTGCAATGATTTGTGAAAGGTCGCAAAGGTCTTGTTCAGCGAGTTTGTGGGGATAGCACAAACGGCACGACGGAACACATAAGCCTCGATCAGCCGAATAGCGCTATGGAAGTCATCTCGGGACAGATTGTCCTGTTGGTAATCATGGTAAAGCTCCAGCAGGAACGGATATGCCACGTCGACTTTTAGCTCCCGCAGGTCCTTAAATGCCATTCCGAGCTGTTTATCTGTTTCTTTCCCCAATGCCATCGCACAAAAATACCGAGCGAAAGCATGTATTTCAGCAACCAATGAATCGACTCCAGCACTCGCCACTTCGGCACGACGTGAATGCTGTTTGAAAGCTTCGTATACCTCATCTAACCGTGGAATTTCCCCGGTTTTAACCGTGAGGTAGTGGCGCATGAAGCTGTCAAAGTATACGCCATAGCCTTCTTGCCCGAATTCCACCTCCATCGGACGCCAGTGATCGCGATAGAGCCGAGTTTGATGCTCCGGCTCCAGTCCCATCAGCACATAGTTTCGGATCAGGTCAGCCTGGCTCAAAGCTTTTCCTGTGGAATTCATGCTCTCAAAAATGAGTTGCGGGTTATCCTGATCTCGGCTCAGCGCAATATCAACGATAATGAGCTTTGAAAGGCCCCGGCAGAGAGTTTCCAGTTCCCCATTAAGCCGCTCAATTTGGCTGTTGAAGAACTCGAAGTTTTCCTGGATTCGAAGAGAACCGTCATCAGGTAACGGCTTCTGCGTGACCAACGCCAGAAGGCTCTCTTTGTCCGTCTGGGTCAATAGCAGTTTGTACGCTCGCTCACCGTCTTCCAACGGGTTAAGCAGGTAGTAATTGCGCAGCTTCTTAGCCGAAAACCCCTCCAGAGGTTCTGTATCCCCAAGGTGCCGAGATAGCGCCTCAAGAATCAGCATGGTGGTAGTCAGTCGCTGTTGCCCATCAATGACCAGCAATGGTGATTGGCTGGACACCTGATAAAGCCCCTTCTCGATGTAGACCACCGAGCCAATAAAATGTGCTGATATGCCATCGTTGGTACCAGCTCGCATAATGTCGTCCCACAGTTGGCGACATTGCTGTTCCGACCAGGAGTACGTTCTCTGGTAGATCGGAATGACAAATTGTGGCGACTTCTTCAGGAAGTCTAGCAACTTGGCTTCTGTAGCTTTCATAACGGACGTTATCCCTTTTTGTTCTGTTACTGCGATTCAACGCTGGTTTTGACCTGGTTATACACAGCCCGCATCAGGTACTGAGAAGCGATGTTGCGGAAAGACGTATCGTTCATCAGGCGTATGAAAATGTCTTCGTTGCCGTCCATGCGCTCTACAAACAAGTTCTCAAGCTGCTTGTTAAATACCGGTTCGAAGTTCTCCAGGCTGTTGGCCATGACGGCCTGGCGAAGCTGCTCGTTGGCAACGGCGGTTTCCTTCACTTGGTCGAAGAACAGCTGATCTGCCGGGGTAAACTCAGTACCAAATCGCTCATTGAGCTTGTCGACCAGCGTCGATAACTGCACCTCTTCCTCTGCCTGGCCGGTGCCGACCTCGGTCGGGCCATACAAGGCTTCCGGTTCGCCTACTTTCAGGTCGATGGCTCCTTCACTGATTTTCTGAAGCCGGTAGTACTTCAGCTCTACCTCATCATCGACCTGCACAGTGCGCGTATCGGTGGTGTAAGGCAGCTTGGTGAGCAGGAAGCGGGAATAGGTGTACAGCTTCTCGTGGTCCGAGTCCTGATAAGGAATGATCTGGGCAACGAAGCCGTACAGGTTACGGAAGCTGACCAATTGCCCCTTGAACAGGGCTTGGTCTTCCTCGCTCAATTTCTTGAAACGCTCGACAGCCAGGTCAATCAAACTATTCAGCTTCTTATGCTCGCCGCCCGTCGGGTTCAGTCGGTTGCGGAACCAGATCTCGCACCACGCGCTCACCTCACCCTCCGTGAAAATCTGCCAGGTGGACAGGGTGTGGGCCAGGTTATTGAGCTGCTGAGGGTCGGTATCCTCTTCCTTGGTGGTCACCTCGTAATAGGGTTTGAACGCCTTGTAGATTTCATCCGGCTCATTCACGAAGTCCAGGACAAAGGTATCTGTCTTGCCCCTGGCCGTTCGGTTAAGCCGTGACAGCGTTTGCACCGCCTGAATGCCTGACAGCTTCTTATCCACATACATGCTATGAAGCAGTGGCTGGTCAAAGCCGGTTTGGTATTTTTCAGCGACCAGTAACACCTGATATTCCTCGGTGTTGAATTTATCCGGTAGCTCAGACTCCTTGATGCCCTGGTTCATACCGACTTCGGTAAATGTCTTGTCAGCATATTCCTTGAGAGCGATTTCTCCCGAGAAGGCTACAAGGGACTTCACATCCGTATAGCCTTTAGATTTGATGTACTTGTCGAAGCCCAGCTTGTAGCGCACCGCATGTTCACGAGAGCTGGTCACTACCATGGCCTTTGCCCGGCCACCGATCTTGTGGCGGGTATGGGTGCGGAAGTGCTCAACGATCACCTCAACCTTCTGCGCTATCTCATAGTCGTGGAAGGAAACAAAACGAGCCAACGCCCTTGCTGCTTTGCGGCGCGGTACTTCAGGGTCATCCTCAACCTTCTGGATCAGCTTGTAATAACGCTTGTAGCAGGTGTAGTGGGCCAGCACGTCATGGATAAAACCCTCTTCGATGGCCTGCCGCATACTGTAGTGATGGAACGGAGCTTCTCCGTTTCGCCCCGGCTCGTTAAACACGGCCATGGTCTTGAACTTGGGCGTTGCGGTGAACGCGAAAAAGCTCAGGTTGAGCTGTTTGGCACGTTTGAGTTGCTCTCTGATGAGCTCCTTTTTAGCTTCTTCGCTAAGGCTCTCGTCCTCCATGTCCAGTAATTGCTCAGCAATGGCTGACTCGATGCCATCTTTGTTCAGGATCTTCCGCAGCTCCATAGCCGTTTCGCCACTCTGCGAGCTGTGGGCCTCATCCACAATCACCGCGAAGCGTTTGCCTTCCGTCGAAATTGAGATGCCTTTGCCTTTCTGCTCCAGCGTGCGGATGGCCTGACTGATGAAGGGGAACTTCTGGATAGTCGAGATGATGATCGGCACCCCGTCAGCCAGCGCCTTGGCCAGTTGCTGAGTATTCTCGTCGATCTTCTGAACAACGCCCAACTTGTGCTCGAACTGGAAGATGGTGTTCTGCAATTGCTGGTCGAGTACCCGGCGGTCGGTAATCACCACCACGGAATGGAATACCTTCTCGTTGTTAGCATCGTGCAGACTGGACAAACGATGGGCCAACCAGGCAATGGAGTTGGATTTACCGGAACCCGCAGAGTGCTGTACGAGATAGTTATGGCCGGAGCCCTTGGCTTTTGCGTGCTGGGTCAGAGACCTTACGGCATCCAGTTGGTGGTACCGTGGGAAGATCAATGTTTCCTTGCGGTGCCGCTTGATTCCCTTTTCGGTCACGACCGTTTTCTCCTCTACCTGAAGGTGCAGAAAACGGGCGAGGATATCCATCAGGCTGTCCCGCTCCAGCACCTCTTCCCAGAGGTAGGCGGTACGAACATCACCTTCCATCGGCGGGTTGCCAGCGCCGTGATTAAAACCCCGGTTGAAAGGCAGGAAAAAGGTATCCTTACCCTCCAGGTGGGTCGTCATAAAAGCTTGCTCGGTATCTACCGCGAAATGCACCAGGCAGCGATTCTTGAAGGCGAACAGCGGGTCTTTGGGGTTCCGTTCGAAGCGGTACTGGGACTTGGCATTTTCAACGGTCCACCCGGTCGCCGACATGGCATTTTTCAGCTCCAGTGTGGCAACTGGGAGGCCGTTCACAGCCAGTACCATGTCCGGAATTGCGCCCGTCTTGGTATGTACCTGACGAACCACGGTAAGCCTGTTCGCGGCGTAGCGTTCAGCCGCGCCGGTATCAATACTGGTATTGGGGGCAAAGTAAGCCAGCTTCACCGACTTGCCGACGCACTTGAAACCCTCGCGCAGCACGGTCAAGGCGCCTTTTGCGGCCAGTTCTTTGGTTAGGGCATCAAGGAGCATGCTCTCGGCCTTGCTCGCATCCAGGTTGTTCAACCGCTCCCAGATTTTGGGTTGTGTCTTCTGCACAAAGCTCACGACATCCGCCGGGAACAAGGCGGTTTCAGCATCGAAACTGGTGGGATCTCCCTTCTGATAGCCACCTTGGATGATCAGCGCCTGCTCTATGGCGTTCTCAAAGTCGATTTCTTTGTGCATAACCTATGTTCCTTTTTAAAACTTGGCTGGGTTCCAGCGACTAATCTTGGTCAGAGTCGTCGTTCTGCTGCTTTCCCAGCTTCTTCTGCGCGTTTTCTACTTGTTTGACGCTTTTATCCGGGGTGGGCAGGTTTTCTGGCATGGTGCCGCCCAGTTCGCCGATGGTTTGCCGAACCTTCTGGCCTACCTCGAAATGGGTTTTGTTGGCGTTCTGCTTACCCTGAATGTTGTCCCGGCGAAGCTTCTCTTCTGCCTGTGTAGCACGGAACAGATTGGCAGCGAGCTCTGTGCTCCCCATGTAGTCCAGAATCTTGTGGCTCTTCTTGAGCCCTTTTCTGGCATGTAAGTCCTTGGCGCCCAGCCCTCCGTATAGCCCTTTGTAGCCATGATCCTGAAAAATGGCGTAATCCAATGGGGTCTCCACGCCAGCATCCTGGGCAGCCGCCGCCAGGTACTTGTTGTGGGCAATAAGCTCCTTACGGATTGCCAGGCGCTTCTCATCCTCGGAGAGGGATGTGAACTGCTCGCTGTCCTCCAGCTCCTGTCGGCGCGTTTGGATAGCGAAGTAGGTCTGGCCGTTGGCGATGACTGGCTTCGTGGGATCGCCGTTCTGGACGATCAGGTAGCAGGCATAGCGTGACAGGTGGACATCCGGTACCGGGCGTTGCGCGCCGGAGCCGATACCAACCATTTTGCGCACGTCCGCAAAATGGTCTGCAACGACGTTCCCGGATCTTTCACAGGCATGTTTGGCCTTACCAATAACCGGGACAAAATTCCGCCACTGCGGGTATTCCAGCAGAGGTGCCAGCTCTCTGGCTGACCAGAACTCGTTGCCATGCTCATCCTCTCTGCGGATGCCTTCAAAGCTCTCGTGGTGAGTATTGGTGGACGGTGTATCAGCCATGGGCAACCTCCCTTTGCTCACTGGTAGTAAGTATGCAGAAATCCCGCACGTCGATTTTGCCGGTGACAGCATTGGTGATCAGGGCAGAGCGGTATTCTTTGAGTCGCTCGATGACTTGGATAACTCTTTCGCGTTGTTTTGTTAGTTTATCCAACGAAGTCTTTACGTGATCAATGATTTCTCTTCGCTCGGCTTCGGGAGGCAGCAATACCGGTAATTTCTTGATATTACTAGAGGAAATTGAAGCCAGATTTGTGCTCTGTTTTGCCGTGGTATAAAAGTAAAACTTGGCGTAACCGGACTGCGTAAGCAGAGCCAGCCAATCAGAAAACTCTGGAATCCTTGGACGCACAGCGAAAACATGATTCTGATGAAGACATGGGCTGATTTCCCCCTCCCAAACGGCTCCACGACCAAGTTTGTCGTTGTCACCCCCTTCATTCATCAGTACATCCCCCTTCTGCAGGGAGTAGCGTTCCAGTTCTGTCACTAGTATTTCAATGTTGGTGACATGGCTGAGATCAATGAAGCCATCCTGAACATTGGCAACCCTCAAATACGGAACTTCTACCGTTGCTTCGTTTGGCAGTTTTCGACCTTTCGTTACTCCACCTCTCACCTCTGCGACATAGCCTAAAATAGGCACAGTCCAATGCGCCGGTATTTCCCCAACCCAGTCAACACCTGAATTTCTCATGGGTACCGATGGATCGAGCCCTTTGGTTACCGCCTGGCTGATTAGAGCTGTGCGTTGCTCGGCCAGCTTGTCCAAGAGAGACTGCTTTTTGGCGATCAGTGCATCAATCTGAGCAGTTTTGTGGTCAAGAAAGTCTGATATTCTTATTTGTTCAGGCAATGGTGGTTCTGCAAATGGTAAACGAGCTAGGTCACTCGCATTGATCGCTGGATAACTCACTCCAACCGAGTTAGCGACAACGTCGCCGACGAATCCATTGGACTGCAACATGTAACCAGCAAATCGGGCATCTAAACTCGAACGAGGGCGAATTACTGCAAATCCCGTCGAGACAACCATATTAAGAGGAGGGTTCTTTATAGGAGCAATTGCTTTGAGATATGTGCGCACAGTCGAAACTATGACATCGCCATGTCTGACTTTGCGACGCGCACGGGATGGCGCTTTCTCAAAAGCTAATAATTCGGTTTTTTCGATACCATGTGTCAATGACACACTGGAGATATCGACATACTCAATTTCAAAGTCTGGATCGGTTTTCTCATCCAAACTCTCGTCATTGTATGTGGCGACATCTTTTAGACGCTTCTCTTCCCAATGTTCAGGTATAGACGCGAGCCAAGTAGATTTGGTCGTTTTATAGCTCGGATATCGTACTTGTCTCATAGTCAAACCACCTCAGCTAGCATGGCGACGATTTCCTTTTCCAACTGACTAATTTCGCCAGTAATCTCCTCCAATGGGCGTGGTGGCTCATAGACATAGAAATGGCGATTCAGCGGGATCTCGTAACCAACCTTGGTTTTGCTATGGTCAATCCAGGCATCCGGCACATGGGGCAATACCTCAGCAGCCAGATAGGCCTCGCAATAGTCCTTTACCAACGCAAGCAGCTTGTCATGACCGGTTTCGTTGTCGTATTTCAGCGGCAAGGGGAGGCTGATATCAGCGGGCAACACCACGTTTTCGGTATCGCGCAACTCCGGATCTGGCTCTGGATTGCCCTTCTTGTCACGACAAATGTCGGCCTCTGGGTCTCGCTCTGACAGCGCCGCCAGTATCGCCTTCTTCACCGGAGCACCTACCTTGAGGTCGGCCTTCTTCAAAGCCTTATTCAATACGGCTTCAAATTCACCCCGGTTCTGATAAAGAATGTTGCCATCCAGCTCTTCCAGCAGCTCTTTGATGGCAATCTGAGTCTGTTTGCCAGCCTCAATTTCCGCCTGATAGGCCGCTTGGTCCTTACGCTTTTTACTGGTGGCCAGGTTGGCAAAGGCGCGCTGTTCGTCGAGTCGAGCAACTCTCTGGGGGTTGGCCTGGAAATTCAGCCTTAGAGGGCGTTCCACTGTGATTTTCAGATAGCCAAACTCGTGGTTATCAAAGATCTTGCTGACGGTACGGTTTTCGGTTCCTGTCGGTTTTGATGATCCTTTGGTATGTACCGGCGCTATGGACGTCGCCTCATGCTGATGTTCTGCGTAGAGGCGCACCAGTTCGCGTATATGGTCCTCTGCTAGCTCGTTTCGCTTGTTACCCAGGCTTTTGTCCATCTTTTTGTAGTGGCGGGTGCCGTCGATTAGCTGCACTTTGCCTCGGCGGTGTTCTGGCTTGCGATTACTGACAATCCAGACGTAGGTGTAAATGCCCGTGTTGTAGAACATCTGATCTGGCAGGGCCACGATGGCATCGAGCAGGTCGTTTTCGATAATCCAACGTCGAATATTGCTCTCACCACTACCGGCATCGCCGGTGAATAACGGGGAGCCGTTGAAGACCACGGCAATTTTCGAGCCGTCACCACCTTCGCTGTTATTATCAAGAGGAAGGCCATCCACCAGTTTCGGCGGGTTGTGCATCTTTGAAATCATGTGTTGCAGGAAAAGCAGCGAGCCATCATTGATACGTGGCAGACCGGCACCGAAGCGCCCGGAAAAGCCCTGGTCGTCGTACTCCTCACGAACGAAATCTTCTTCCGGCTTCCATTCAACCCCAAAAGGCGGGTTGGAAAGCATGTAGTGGAATTTCTTCTCCTGGTGGCCATCGTGCGGTACGAAGCCGTTGTTTTTGTTCTTGGCGTCTTTCACGCCCAGCGTGTCCCCATAGATGAGATTATCGATGGGTTCGTCTTTGATCAGGAGGTCTGAGCAACAAATGGCGTAGGATTCCGGATTGTACTCCTGGCCGAACAGCTCGATGTGGGCATCGGGGTTCAATCCTTCATGGGTACCGTCACCGCAAATGTACTTTTCAGCTTCCGAGAGCATGCCACCGGTACCGGCTGTGGGGTCGTAGATACTCCGGTAAATGCCCGGCGCGAAGATGCCTTCCTCATCGGTAAATAACAACTGCACCATCAGCCGGATGACTTCACGGGGAGTAAAGTGGTCCCCGGCCTCTTCGTTTGCCTGTTCATTGAATTTTCTGACCAGCTCTTCGAACAGATAGCCCATCTGTAGGTTGCTGAGGGTCTTGGGTGAGAGATCAATTTCGTTGCTACAGAACTCTTTGAGAATCAGGAAAAGGCGGTTGGCTTCATCCAGCTTGGCGATTTCCGCCTCGAAATCGAACTTATCAAAGATGTCCCGAGCGCGGGGTGAGAAACCCTGGATGTAGGCAATCATGTTGCCCGCAATGTTCGGCGGATCAGCCAGTAGCTTATCGAAGGTGAAGCCGCTGGTATTGAACAGTTCCTGTTTGCGGCCACTGGTGGCAATGCGCGAAAGCGCCTTTTCCAGTGCAGGGCCGGTTATGCCGCGGGCTTCCAGGCGTTCCTTCTCAGCCAGTACCTTTTTCTGGTTTTCCGCCAATACCAGGTCAAACCGACGCAAGACGATCATTGGTAGCATTACCCGCCGGTACTGGGGTGGCCGATACGGGCCTCGCAGCTTGTTAGCGATGTTCCAGATGAAGCCGACAAGGTTTTGATGATGGTTTTGTTGCATGCTGTTCTCGCTATTTAATAATTACCGCTGCCTTGCCATGCGTGTCGACATAGCCAGGTGCCAGGACAGCGTTAGCGCAGTGTTCAAGAATGTTGTGGTTACGCAGCCACAGGTGATATTCCTGCTCTGGCAACCGATGATCGGGGCTACAGTCCACGTTCCAATGGCGTAGCAGGTAGCCAGCGCGAGCGGCACGGATGCTGAGCTGTCGGACCGGCTGGTTGTTCTGCCGGGACATATTAAAATCCAGCGCAATAGCCTCCGGATGACTGTGGCACGGGTGCGGGATGAGCTCTAAGGTCAGTTGCTCGTTCCATTCGGAATCCGACGTTTGATGCTCATGCTCTGCGATATCCGCTTTGTCGATAATCACGCTGGTGATGCGATTGCAGACAAAATCTCGGAATGCACCGCGTTTCCGGCAGTAGCCGCGCATGTGCCAACGCTGGCCGTTGTTGATGATGCTGTGTGGCACAACCACACGCTCGCTAGCGCCTGAATTGAGGGACTGGTAAGTCATCCGCACAGCCTGTTCTTGGCTTATGGCCCGGCTCACTGTCGCCAGCACATCCTGTGGTGGCGAGATCAAATCTGGCGCATCCTCACAGAAACCAGATTGGCCAGGAGTCACCGATAGCCCGTCGCCAAAGCCGTGAGCCAGGGTTTTCAAGGCGGCATGGGGCTCATGGTGGAACAGAGGCTGATAGTTGTCGGTACGGTAGTAGCGCTTGTTTTCGTGACGGAGGATTAGGTTCTCGTGGGCTAGCTCACGGTAGAGGGTGAAGTCCCGGGTGCTGGAGGCGACTGCGGTGCCGAAGTGCGCCATTAGCTCACTTCGGCCCACTGAGCCGTGGTATTGCAGGCAAAAATCAATGAACGCCAAGCGCTCGCGCTGGGCGTGTGAGTGATTTTCGAGCTTTAAGGCGGCGTTTCCCGGCACGTTCGCACCTTTTTTGACTGAATATGGTTAGCCACCTTATTACACAAACCGATATCATGCAATCATTTTGATTTGTCCTATAGAGCTTTCACATGTGAAAGTTTTGGCTCCTTTCCAGATGGAAGAATGGGTGCATAAAGCCCGCCGGAAGGGGAAGGGCCTGAATGGTTTTTTGTTTAGGATTCCGGGGGCTGAAGGCCATCGAAGTGCGCCTCCAAACTGTCCAACTGCTTCAGGTTTGCCCTGACGAGACGGCGCATGTGAGTGAGGTTTGCATTCATGATACGCACTATCTCAAACCCGGCTTCCGTCTCGTCAATGATGGGCCTCTCCCAGTCGTGAGCGCGGTTAAATGCGGGTTTTGAGTACCGGTGTTTCAAGGCTCGGCGGATGTGTTCACTGAAAACCGCATGCCCCTTACCGTTTTTTACTCTTACGAAGGTGTTGTAATACCAGTGCATTTCCAAGCTACCGTGCAGCATTCTCACCCGGCAGCCGTGATGGCCAGGGTAGCCTCTCGTTTCCTTGGTTCGATGAGCCTCATTATGCGCCCAGAAATGGTCCGACAGTCGCTGAGCGAGATAGCGTAGGCGTGCTCGCTCCATATCCAGGCTTTTGGATAGCGATTGTAGATACTGTCTGCATTGATCAAGCGCCATTCGGCGCCCCTGGTGATGGTCAAACTCCCCGGCGCGCGCCACCTCATGCCACTTATCGGTGATTTCCTGAATGGTTTTGGGTTTGCTCATTAGCATTCTCCTGTTGGTTGATGTTCAAGAGAAATGCTACTGGCCGCAGAGACAAACCCACGGGTCTGTAATTTGCCAATTTGAGCAAAAGTAGCCGTTTACCCCCAGATTATCTGGAATTTTTATCGACCTGGCGGCGTGCTTTAAACTTCCGGTTGAGAAATGCTTCCAGCTTGTCAGCATTCAGGTATGTGATGCCGCAGATCGCCAGGATAACGGCGACAAAGCCGAGGAAAGCAATGAGTGTGAGGGACATATCGATCATGTGAGTTCTCCTGTTTTCGTTCTTTGAGTGCAAATTGCAGCCTATGCTGCATCTGACTGCCTTTGTTCCTTTGCGACAGAAGCAATCAGATGGCGCGAACAACCCAGGATGTCCTGGATTTCGCTATAGCTATGGCCGGTGCGCAGTAAACTGGCGATGTGTTGCCGCCTCTTCAGATCAGGTTGGCGCCCCTGATACTTACCCTCGCTGCGGGCCTTGTTGATCCCCTGGTTCTGGCGCCGACGCCTATCCTCATAATCTTTGCGGGCCACCGCTGCCAACATGTCGAGCATCATGCTGTTGACAGCCTGCAAGATAGAGTCGGTAAAGCCGGTATCGTCTTTCTTGTCCAGTGCCAACCAACTCGTTGGTAGCTCGGGCGAGACAATCGCCAACCGCTTGGCTGCCAGCTTCTGTTTGAGCGTATCCCAGTCCTGCTGTTTAAGGCGTGCAAGCCGGTCTATCTGTTCTACCAGCACAATGTCACCTTCACCAGATTCGGCAATCAGTCGCATCAGTTCGGGGCGATGCAATGTGGCACCGGAGACGTTCTCGGTATAAAAGGCAGCAATGCGATGACCGTGTTGCTCGGCAAACTGGATTAGCGATGCTTTGGCCCGCTCGGCATTTTGTTCCTGGGTAGATGCTCTCAGATAGGCGCGTATAAACATTAATGCCTCCTCGGTCTGTTATAAGTGGTTCCGTTTGGCCGGTCTGTTTTAAATGGTTCCTTTTCATGTTGAGCGGCCTGAATAGTTGGTTCCCCTGATGTGTACCCATCAGGAACCACCTCAAGAGTCGAAAAACTCCCCGAACGGATCATCTTCTCGGAGGATCGGATTGACTCTGAAGTCATCGAACGGATCGCCAGTGCCGTCTTGACTCCCGGTGCCGGAGGTTGTCGTGCTGTTTGGACCGTTTTCTCCCCTACCACTGCCTCGACCAAACGACGCCATCTTTTTCTCGAATTCAGGAAACGTCATTTCACCATCGGGTCCCTTCGAGAAAACTGTCTTGTAAGCATCGACTGCGGCCAGTGCGAAGCGAATAAGCAGTACGACCACCCAGAGCACGAACAATAGATACCATGCGTAAAGTGCTGCATCGGTACCCCTCAAGGCGAGCTCCACAACGCCGATCCCGGCGAGCCCCACTGCTACTATTTTTGTCACCCTCACCATGGTCTCAGTCCCCGATAGCTCTTTACTTCGAGGCTACCAGAACCTGAGAAAATGCAAGTTTTGCCCGGCGTCAGGCCGCTCTGGCTCGCCCGGCCAGCCATGGCAGTTTCAATTTGTCGTAGACATCGTTCGTCATCGCCTTCAAATCTCCCGCGTCCAGGAGTGGAACCGGCCATGCACTGCCTTGGTATCGAGCTCTGGGGTAGTTGGATTGCTGGAATACACCGTGAGGGAGGTCGTCCTCATCGCCGAGCCCATGCCTGAGCCGAAGATCAATACACCAACCCTGTTCGAGTTCGATCCAGCAATGGGGGGCGGTGGCCATTCGGCTCAGCCGGTCCTCTGCGTATCCGATACGGCATTGATGGAAGATGCCTTGTTCGCTCAGGGCATTGCTGATCACAAAAGTCATGCAGTCGCTATCGATTTTGGCGTCTTCAAGCGGCAACAGCACGAACTCAAGTTCATCATGCCAGTCACTCATGATCTGGCTCCTTGAACATCAGTCGCTGTCCCTGCTCGTACAACACAGGATACGGCAGCGGTTCGCCATCCCGGATGACGGTGCCGGGAGGAAAATACACCACCATCCAGGATGGTAAGGCACCACTGACCGTGCGGTAGAACTCGTCCACAGGGAAGCTGAGTTGCTCACCTGATTGCCGGAAAACGAGGCGAGAATAATTCTCTGGATGATTAGCCGCGATGTTGTAGCTTTCGGGCCCAGTACCTTCCACGTAGGCGGGAGACTTCCAACGATTCGGCGTCTTGATGTTGTAGGCAACCACACATTGACCCACACCACATCCATACTCAGTGCTTTCAATCGACCAAAGCACCAGTGGATGGCCGTCTATCTCGGGCGTCTCCACGTTACTGAGTTTGGTGGCGCTCAACGCCATATCATTGGCAGCTAATCGGATGGCCTGGTCCACCAGATCCACATACTGCTCATAGGCCTGAGCCTCCGAACTGGCCATAGACGCTGGCATCCATCCCATCAGGCTTGGTCTCGCCGACGGACTGTCTGGAGTCATCATGATTTCAGTAGCGTTGAACAAAGACGTCTGGCTACCTGAGAGATGTCGAAGCGGTGCATCGAATGAAGTCGCCAGGCTGGCGAGATCCAGTAATGGCACCAACATGCCTTTACTGTAGGAGCGAGTGCCATCCCCAGAATCCCGCAAGTCCATATCGTAGATGCCACCGGCTCTCGCCAGGTTTAAAGCCCGAGACTCTTCCGGATTGTAAGCTCGTGGGGTGGCCGCGCAGCCAACCAGGGCAGCGGCCAATATTGCTGTAGTTAAGGGTGCTAATCTTTTCATTATGTCCTCCTGCTTTTATTAAATATTCTCACGAGGTTGAGAATATGCAAGAGGAAAACCAAAAATAATCTTTATAAATCAATGATTTGTACTAACAGAACAAAGTTTAAATTCGGACGTAGCGAAAAATTGGCGGGGCAGGCATATCTTTGGCTATAAAAGAAAATGGCACTTTTGATCAGCAGAGGTTACCTATGGAAAGCGTCGCCGCAATTACGCGAGAATCACTTTACAACGAGGTATGGGCAGAGCCTGTCTCCAGAGTTGCGCCGCGCTATGGGATATCCGGTGTTGCATTGGGAAAAGTTTGTCGCAAGCACAAGATACCTCTGCCGCCACGTGGGTACTGGGCAAAAATCAACGCCGGACATTCTCCGAGGAAAATTCCGCTTCCTACCGCCAAGGAGTTTGAGAATTACTCCCTACCTCTCCGTCGGTCACGCACTTACGACCTCAATAATCCTGATGCTTCGCGGAAAAAAGCCACGACAGCCCAAGAACGTATAGGCTTTGTCGATGTGCCAGAATTACTCGAATCTCCGCATGCCTTAATAAAGAAGGCATCCAAGCGACTGAGGCAAAAATCCGGATGGGACAACTACAAAGGACTGCGTTCAGCGCCGGGAGAAATTTTTGCTTTCGAAGTGACTAGAGATGCGATCGATAGAGCATTATTGATAGGCGACACACTGATAAAAACGCTTGAACGTCAGGGTATGAAGGTTTGGGTAGACCGTGAAAAGAGTCGTACCCTGATCGGACTGGACGAAACTTCGTTGACCATAGCAATCAGCGAGCATGTCGCCAGGAGCAAGCATGAAGTAACCGCAGCAGAGAAAAAAGCAATTGAACGCTGGCAACGTTCTCCGAATCGCTGGGGAACCGGATACCACTACCCAAGGCCACCTGATTACGACTACCACCCAACCGGAAAATTGACGATTTCAATCGGCGGTTACCCATCCAGAAGTTGGGGGGATACGCCGAAAACTCCGCTGGAGCAACGGCTGCATCAAGTTGTTGCCGGTGCATTAGACCTGATTGCAGAACACCGTATCCGAGCTGAAGAGCAGGAACGCAGACGCCTAGCATGGCAGACAGCAAAAGACCGACACGACCGCCAGGTTGAGCTCCGAAAGCACGAACTGGAGCAACTCGAAAAATTGAAGGTTAGCGCCACTCAGTGGCTCGAAGCCGAACGTTTACGACAATATATCGATGCGGTAGAGCAGGCTGCGGTCAGGAATGGGGAGCTCAGCGAGGAGCTCAAGGACTGGATAAGCTGGGCTCGGATCAAAGCAGACTGCATGGACCCGTTAATAGCAGTCTCAGATGCTATTCTGGATGGCCCGGAACCAAGGTCACCGGGCTATTATTACTGAAACTGGTAGTGCTGCTGATACGAAATAGGTGATTTTTGCATTTATAAGCCGATCCAGCGTTTGATCGTGGCCCAGATGTGGGAAATGATACTCTCGCCACTTGGGGTTTTTCTCTTCGGCGAATGCTGTTTAGAGTTCGTTTCTTCGAAATAGGCGGCTTTTCGTCTCAGATTAGCGGCCCGTCCTCTTTCAATCTTAGCTTGGGACATATCTTCCGCCCAAACAACCCTGTTATTCCGAATCCAGTAATGAGATCGACATTCAAAACTCCAATTTCCAATTGATGGATACAGCGTAACGTCATTTCCTGTTACTTTAAGGGACCAGTCAGTTGCGCCCAAGGGAGTTACAACCTCTTTACCACAGCCACAACAGCATAAGTGGATAGCTGTTTTATATTTTGGAGAAACGTAGAGGATCCCCTGCTCAAGACGTTCAGGAATAAACTCTACCTTTTGAGGAATGATACTTGTTACTTTCCTCACGAGACCTCCTTAAATAGTTCATCTCTCGTGAGCTGGTGGGTGTTCAAAGAGTAGCATGATTGGTGTTCACGATAACAATCCTGATAAAAACCACAGTGTTTCTTCCATTTAATCACTGCCAGTGTAGCGTTTAGAGCATTTAAATCAGCTACTTGTATATTACTGCGATACAGATCATCCGCTCCAGTTCCCGCGAGGGATGCATATTTGCTGATATGGTCACTTTTCGACGCAGTACCGAGAGTTGTTCTACAAGTACCAACGAGAGTTGATGATTCATCAACCAGGGTGACTTCCATTCCCACATCAATATAAGGGATCTCCTTATCTACAAGGAAGTCCACAACAACCTTTCTCACGGAAGGTTTATCAACACATATAAAAACGAAGTTAAATTCAGATAGCTCAGTAACGGTTGTTTCATCAATAAATTGATGGTGGGGTACCAAGCCGCTTCGCATGTGACCGTAAATGTCCGAAAAATAGCTCACTTTTGAGGGCTGTGACTGAAGCTTCTCAATTGATGCAGCCCCTGGCGCTCTAAATGCATTGTGCTGCTGAAAGTCATCGCCATCGAAAAGATGTATTTCTCTAACAGGGGTCTTAGCCAACAGGTCCAGAATGTATGAGCCAGTTCCGCCCAAACCTATGATCGCAACTTTATCCATGGCAAGTTTCTGGGAGACCGCGGTGATACCAGCCCTACTGGAGGCTGAATCAATATACCGAAACGGAGATGACTCTTCGGTTTCCGGAATAGGCTTAAAAGTCTTTGCTGTAATACCCGGATCGATAGCCATTGCATACCGAGAGAGAAGCAATACGTATCGAGACATTTTCTGGAAAAAATCTTGATATCCGCTGGTAGGTTTATTCGAAAACCTGTAGCGAGCTTCGACCCCTTCAGTAAGGGTTTGGCGTATTTCTCCCTGACCGCCGAGTCCACTCACAGGTTGCCCCTGATTTGTGTATGGCAAAGAACCAGTAAACCAAACTTGATGGTCTCTTACTGGAGAGCACGTTTGTTCACCTCTGAGCTCAAGAGCGCTAACCAAGTCGGCCCGATCGATAACACCTGAAGAATTGACGTAGGGTACCGAATGAACAATTAGGTAACCGTCCCTGCACTCTACTTCGTACCCGTCATTCTGAAGTTTGCTGAGATCGGGATTACGACTGATCAGTTTTTGTGACATTGAAGATGATGCCATCTTTAATTACCTCTTCTTGGCCTTCCACCATGGTTCCGTCTTTGCCATGGGGATTGGAAAACGTGACGGTATAAACACGTTGTGGTGTGGGTTGCTCACCAGGAAATGCAATTTGCACCACCTCCAAGTAACTCAATTTTTTCTGGGTAACCTCCTTGGGCCGTCCATTTACGATGATCGAGTAACTTTTGTTCTGACCTGGTGCCTGCTCTGACTTGCCGTTGCTCATGATTTTCCTCCAATCGGCGGTACGAATAGAAATTATGCTGATGTTGCTCTGAGAGTGATGCTACAATAGAAATAAAAAGTATGTCAACATAAAAATTATTCGTACCCCGGATGGAGCAAAAATGACTCAAAAAGTTGGAAACTGGAGCGCCGACACACGGCTGCAATTCATTGAATTTAGGCTATATTGGGAAGGCAAGATCAACAGGCAGGATCTCATCGAACAGTTCCGGATTTCTGTACCGCAGTGCACGCTTGACTTGAAGCGGTATCTCGAACTGGCTCCTGATAACGCCTTTTACGATCGCAAGCGAAAAGCCTATCTCGCGACAGAAGAGTTCTCTCCAAAGCTGATAACCCCCAGCTCTGGGGACTACATGGCTCAGCTTGAGGTTCGTCAAGCTGAGCATTCGAGTAGCCTTTCACATGAGTCCTTTATCAGCTCACCTCCTGATTTTGATGTCGTGCCAGTGCCAGAACGAACGATTGATCCTTCATTTCTGAGAAGATTGCTGAGAGCTATTGAGGAGGGAATGGCAGTAAATATTCTTTATCAGTCACTTTCTCGTGATGAGCCTAGCTACCGTTGGATAACGCCGCATGCTATGGCGTCAGACGGGTACAGATGGCATTTACGAAGCTACTGCCATGACCGTCAGAAGTTCATTGATTTTGTGTTTGGCCGAATTTTGGAGATTGGAGAAACCCGCAGAAGTGACATCGATATCTCGCTTGATGCTGATTGGCGTACATACTTGGAATTAACGATTGCTCCAAACCCTAGCCTGCCTCCAGCTCATAAACGCGTCATTGAGCTAGATTATGGAATGAGTGAAGGAATCGCCAAAATTCAGGTCAGAAAGGCACTGTCCGCATACTTGAAAAAGCGTCTTGGTTTTATTTCTGATCTTTCGCGACCAGGAGAATCGACGGAAGAGGCGCCCCATGTGCAACAAGTTGTATTGCTTGAAGAGAGGGAAATCGCTTCGTGACCGCAAGCAAGTCGGGTTAGGAATAGTCATTTAGCATGTTCCCAGTTTCCCACTTTTCCCGGTTCATTGATGGGGCACCTGCATTCGGATCGACGGAAATTTGCCAATTTTTCCACTTTTTTCGCAAATTCCTGCACTCCTAGGGTGCTCCAGAAAATTTACAAACTATTGTTTTTAAAGAATAATAAACATTCTGTATCGGTAAGTAGCCCAATCTGGCCTCACTCCTCCACCCACCAGTCGCCGCGGTGGGTGGCTTCGCGCCCCCACACGCCGACTACGTCGGCAAACAGCCGGGTCAGCGCATCATCCAGTCCCCAGGGCGGGTTGAACAACAGCATGCCACTACCGTACATGCCGTGACTCTCCCCGGACGCGTGCAGGCGGATCTCGCTGCGCCACAGCTTGCGCAGGCCAGCATCACGCACGCGATCCAGCAGCGTCTGATGGCGTCCCGCCGGCAACAGGGGATACCAGATCGCTACTTGTGCATGACGCGCTTTGCGGGCCACGTAGGCCAGCGTGTCGGCCACTTCGCCGTAATCTTCCTTGCGCTCGTAGCTGGGATCGATCAGTACACAAAGCCGGGGGGTCGTCGCCGGCACCAGCCGACGCAGCCCCGCCAGGCCATCAGCATGGATGTGACGCACATTGGCCGGCCATGTCTGGCCTTCGAGATGGCCATGTTCGCCAGGGTGCAGTTCGAACAGACTGAGCCGATCCTGACGGCGCAGGCTGTCGGTGAGCCACCATGGTGAGCCCGGGTAATGGGACAATGCATGTCCCGCCTGGCCTTCCTGAGCCCGTTGCAGGGCGCAGAGCCAGTCCGCGAGCAGGTCATGCCTGCCACTCATTGACCGGCGCGCTTCCCAAAGCGGCATGACACCCTGCTGGTATTCCTTGAGCTTCTGGGTTTCCTTTCCGGCCAAGGGATAACGCCCCCGACCGGCATGGGTATCAACATACGTAACAGGAGATTCTTTACGTAACAAGCTTCGCTGCATGGCATACAGCGTCAAGTGCTTGTGCACATCGGCAAAGTTGCCGGCATGATAGGCGTGCTGATAAGCAAGCATGGCGATGGTCCAATCAGAAGGGCCCGCCGAGATCGGCGGGCCCTGGCAACCTACGATGATAGCGCAGGTGCGCTTATTGCTGCTGTTGCTGGATCTGCTGCTGCATGGGCGTGAGCGTGATCTCGACGCGGCGATTCTGGGCCCGGCCCTGCTCGTTGGCATTGCTGGCCACCGGCTGGCTTTCGCCGTAACCCACCATGGTCAGACGCTGCGAGGAAACGCCATTTTGCATGAGGTAACTGCCTACCGCCTGAGCGCGACGCTCGGATAGCTGCTGGTTGTAGGTATCGGAGCCGCTGCTGTCGGTGTGGCCGGCGATGGTGATGCGCGTCTCGGGATACTGTTGCATGACGGCCGCCGCATCGTTCAGGGCCTGGCGCGCTTCAGGCGTGATCTCGCTGGAATCGAAGCCAAACGTCACGCTGCTGGGCATGTTGAGCACGATGTTGTCGCCCTGGCGCTCCACCCCGATTCCCGTGCCCTGCAGACGCTCGCGCAGCTGGGCTTCCTGGCGGTCCATGTAATAGCCGATACCGCTACCAGCCGCGGCGCCGACGGCGGCACCGATCAGGGCCCGATCGCGCCGGCTCGAGCTGCCGTCCCCGCTGAGCGCACCCGCGACAGCCCCCACGGCCGCACCGATGCCAGCACCGGTGGTCGCATTGGCACGCTGGGTTTCACCCGAGTACGGATCCGTCGTCGTGCAACCTGCCATCGCCACGGCAGTAGCCAGGGGTAGTGCCATCCAGAACTGTTTGGTCATCCTTTGCAAACTCCTTTCCAGCATGGGTCCTCTCCTCATCCCTTACTCTGCTCAGCAATTCGGGTGAGAAGTTCATTCAAGAATAACAGGCCTTGGGGAGTGGCCTGTATTCGGGAGGTGTCTTGCACCATTAATCCTTGATCGCGCAGAAGGTTCAGGCGGCGCTCCAAGGATGCTGCCGGTCGGCCGGAGGTCGTCTCCCACGCCGTCATTTCCACGCCATCGACCAGACGCAAAGCGTTCATGGCGAATTCCAGGGGCAACTCGTCTTCCGCGATTGTCTGTCGGCCAGCCACGAAGCCGCGTGGATCGTTCATGCGTCGCAGGTAGGCGTCGGGCTGGCGGCTCTTCCAGCGACGCTCGATCGTCAGCTCATCATCGGCCCAGCGGCTCAACTTGCCATGCGCACCAGCGCCGATACCCAGATAGTCGCCGAATCGCCAATAGTTGAGATTGTGGCGCGACCGACATCCCGGTCGGGCATAAGCGGATATTTCGTAACGACCCAGGCCGGCCTGCTCGAGCCGGGCATGGCCGGCATCCTGGATGTCCCAGAGCATGTCATCCTCTGGCAGGTGCGGCGGATGCGAATGGAATTCCGTGTTGGGCTCCAGGGTCAGCTGGTACCAGGAAAGGTGCTCGGGCGATAGCGCAAGGGCCTGCTCGAGGTCGTCCAGTGCCAACTCGAGTGTTTGCCCCGGCAAGCCGTGCATCAGGTCAAGGTTGATGTTGTCAAACCCCGAGCGCCGCGCACTCTCGACCGCCCGTCTCGCCTCGTCGCCGCTGTGAATACGTCCCAGCACCTCGAGCTGTTCGGCCTGGAAGCTCTGGACTCCGATAGACAGGCGGTTGATGCCCGCCTCCCGGTACCCGGTGAAGCGTTGCTGTTCGACGGTGCCAGGATTGGCTTCCAGGGTGATTTCGCAATTGGTTTCCAATCCCAGGCGCTGCGACAGCGCCGCAAGGAAACGTGAGTAGAAATCCGGGGACATCAGACTGGGCGTCCCACCACCGATGAACACGCTGGAGAGCGAACGTTCACCAACCAGTCCGGCATCGGCATCGAGGTCAGCCAACAATGCCTCGAGATAGGCCTCCTCCGGCAGTGCTTCGTTGCGACCGATACCATGCGAATTGAAATCGCAGTAGGGACACTTGCGCACGCACCAAGGCACATGTACGTACAGGGCGAGAGGTGGCAACGCTGGCATCAGCGCAACCTTTCGACCAACTGGCGCAGCGCCCTGCCCCGATGACTCAGGCGATTCTTTTCCTCGGCGCTGAGCTCAGCGGCACTCAAGCCACTTTCCGGTACCCAGAACAGTGGGTCATAGCCGAAACCACCGGCACCGCGTGGATGCGCCAGGATTTCCCCCTCCCAGCTCATCTGCACGATTTCGGGTACCGGGTCCTCGGCATGACGCAGCAGCACCAGGACGCACCAGTAGCGTGCACTGCGCTGGCCTTCCGGCACATCCGCCAGCGCCTCGAGAAGCTTGCGGTTGTTGGCCTCGTCGCTCTTGGGTTCACCGGCATAACGAGCCGAATAGATGCCTGGTGCTCCCTGAAGGGCCTCGACGGCCAGCCCCGAATCGTCGGCCAAGGCCGGCAATCCGCTGATGCGCGCCGCCTCACGCGCCTTGAGCAGGGCGTTCTCGACGAAAGTCAGTCCGGTTTCCTCGACCTCGGGAACATCGAAGTCCGCCTGTGGATGCACCGTATAACCCAACGGCGCCAGCAACTCGGCAAACTCTCTCAGCTTGCCGGCGTTGCCACTGGCCAGTACGAGCGGCTGCGTCTCGTTCATGGGAACACTCCTTGCAAATCGGCATATTCTAAGGGCTGACGGCGCAGTGAGCACGCACTCATTGACCAAATGACCATGTCCTGAAAATGAGAAAACTCATTCCCTAAAACAGGAAAGAATCAATTTTTTACCATGATAAGTACTGATAGAAATCATGGGCTTAACAGTCATACCGTTGTGTTAGTGGCTTGGTCCCCCCACGGAGCCCGGCCATGGTAAGAAAGAGCATGGTAGCGATGTTGCTTAGTTATTTTTATCATAACTATTTTGTGTAACATTGCTTTACAAAACGTAAGAAAGCGACAACCTTTATAGTGCAGCCTCATGGCAGTAGGGATGCGATAACTTCACGGAATAGGCCACACTTCAGGAGCAGGACCATGAGCCAAGGGAACGCGAAGATCCTTCTGGTTACAGACTGTAACCCCCAGTCGCAACTTTTCATGGATTACATTTCAGAGCAACTGGGGCTACAGATCTCGGCGGTCGGGCCTCATGATGTCAGTGATGACATCGAGTGCGAAAACAAGCTGGTATTGCTTGATGCCGACCATGTCGACGAAAACAGCATGCAGCAATGGCATCACCATACGGTGGAGTGCCAGGAGGTGATCCTGGCTGCCTTCAACCTGCGCGATGAAGACCATGCAGCCGAAATCCTCGCCGCCTTGCATCTGCATGGCGTGTTCTACCGCCGCGACAGCCTCAAGCTGATCTGCAAGGGCATCGATGCCCTGCTGAAAGGCGATCTCTGGATGTCGCGGTCGCTGATGACCCGCTTGATCCAGTTCTACCGTCGCCAGCAGCTCAATGCCTATCGCCCGGTCTGCAGCCTGACCCACCGCGAACAGGAGATCATCAGCTTGCTCGGCTCGGGTGCCTCGAACACGGAAATCGCCGACAAGCTGTTCGTCAGCGAGCATACGGTCAAGTCACACCTTTACAACACGTTCCGAAAGATCAAGGTTCACAACCGCATCCAGGCCATGAACTGGGCACGCCAGAACCTGGGGCCGTTGCCACCCATCCACTCCCACTCGCGGCATAGGAAGAGCGACAACTGATCGTCAGCGAATCACCAGCCTGAAGCCGGCCGCGACCCTCACGGCCGATTCAGGCGCAGGTGCTCCTGGATCATGCCTACCAGCGTCAAGTTGGCGTTCTCTGCCGTAGTGTCCAGATGGACGAGGTGCAGCCGTTCCTCTTCGGTGAATGCTTCGAAACGTGCCAATTGCTTCTCGAGCACGGCCAGCCCAGCCTCGGAAGGGTCGCCGCCACGTCGGGCACGCTTCTCTATCCTTGCCTTGAGGGTCGCCTCGTCGGCCTCGAAACTCACCATCAATACCGGTAAGCCGCGCCCGACCGCCTGCTGGCGAAGCAGGTCGCGCTGCTCCCGCTTCAGGCAGGTCGCATCGATGCATACCGGCAGGCCCGACTCGAGCAGCACGCCAGTGAGTTTTGCCAGGCACGTATAGGTCTGCCGGGTGGCCTCGGGCGTATAGATATCCACACCCTGTTCGGCCGTACGGGCCTGTGGATCGAAACCGAACAGGCGCTTGCGCTCCACGTCGGAACGTAGGCGCACCCCGCCCAGGCGCCGCACCATCTCGCCGGTGAATCGGCTCTTGCCGCTGCCGGACACACCGACACCGATCACCAGATAAGGAAAGGTGAACTCCGTGTAGCGCTCGGCCAGTTCGATATAGCGGCGATAACTGGCCATCACAGCGGGCCGGTCAGCAGGATGCAGTTCCGGCTGGTGATAGCGCAGGATGGCGACCTTGGCCCGTATCAGTGCGCGATACAGCTTGTAGAACGGCAAAAGCCGCACCAGCGTGTAATCGCCAGAGAGTTCCAGATAGCGGTTCAGGACATGGTGAGCGAAGGCTTCCTCACCCCGCGCATCAAGGTCCATCAGCAAAAAGGCCAGGTCGGCGCCGACATCGTTCCAGCGCAGCTCATCGTTGAACTCGATGCCGTCGAACATCATTGCCCGCCCTTCATGGCGCACGGCATTGCCCAGATGGACGTCGCCATGGGTCTCGCGGACATGACCCTCGTGGCGGCGACGCGCGAACTCGCTGTCGAAGCGCTCGAGCGCCTCGGTCACCCACGTCTGCAGCGACTCCAGCCGGCGGCGATCGGCATCGCCCTCGAGACGCGGCGCGATCAGGGCGAACTCACGCTCCATGATGCGCTGCATGGCCTCGCGCGAGCCCCAGTCGTCTCCGCCGTCAGGCAGGCATTGCGCATCCTCGTGGAAGACCACCAATTGATCGACCAGGTCGTCGAGCAACTCCAGTGACAGGTCGCCGCTGGCCTGCAGGTTGCTGAACAGCAGGCGATTACTGAACTGGCGCATCTTCACCGCGTATTCGAAGGGCGCCGAGGCATCGTTGATTCGCGGCGCCTCGTGAGTGCCCGAGATGGGCACGACTTCCAGATACAGTGACGGTGCCAGCCGCCGGTTGAGTTGGACTTCCTGGTCGCACAGACGGCGGCGCTTGTCGAGCGTGGAAAAGTCCAGGAAGCTGCCGAAGTCCAGCGGCTTCTTGAGCTTGTAGGCATACTCGCCGGTCAGCACGACCCACGAGATGTGCGTTTCGATGATCTCGATAGTCTCGACGGGATGGTCGTAACAACCCGCGTCGCTCAGCGCCTGGATCAATGCCTGAGTCAATGCTCTCTCTCCCTGCAGTGACGGCCTGACTCCGTCAGGCCTTGGCCAAGTCGGCGAACACCTGTTCAGCCGCATCCAGCGTCGCGGCGATGTCCGCGTCGGTGTGCGCACTGGACATGAAGCCGGCCTCGTAGGCGGACGGCGCCAGGTAGATGCCGTGGTCAAGCATGCCGCTGAAGAAGCGCCGGAACATGGCTGCATCGCAGGCCGTGGCCTGGGCGAAGTTTTCCACCCGCGACTGGCCAGTGAAGAACACCCCGAACATACCGCCGGCCTGTTGCGTGATCATTTCCACGCCGGCCGCCCTGGCACGCTCCGTCAGGCCATTGCACAGCGTCTCGACACGCTCGGCGAGGGCAGCATGGAAGCCGGACTCGCGGATCTTGTTGAGCAGCGTGATACCGGCGGCCATGGCCAGCGGATTGCCCGACAGCGTGCCGGCCTGGTAGACCGGTCCCAGCGGCGAGATCTTTTCCATGATCTCACGCTTGCCGCCGAACGCGCCGACCGGCATGCCGCCTCCCACGATCTTGCCCAGGCAGGTCAGGTCCGGGGTGATCGCATAATGGGCCTGTGCGCCGCCCAGCGCCACGCGAAAGCCAGTCATCACCTCGTCGAAGATCAGCACGCTGCCGTACTGGTCACAGACCGTGCGCAGCGTTTCCAGAAAGTCCGCCACGGGCGGAATGCAGTTCATGTTGCCGGCCACCGGCTCGACGATGATGCAGGCCACCTCGTCACCGATCTCGGCGAAGCTTTCGCGTACGGCATCGCTGTCGTTGTAGGGCAGCGTGATGGTGTGTTCGGCCAGCGATGCGGGAACCCCGGGCGAACTGGGCTCGCCGTGAGTCAGCGCACCGGAGCCGGCCTTGACCAGCAGTGAATCGGAATGGCCATGGTAATTGCCCTCGAACTTGACGATCTTGTCGCGCCCCGTGTAACCACGTGCCAGGCGGATCGCCGACATGGTCGCCTCGGTGCCGGAATTGACCATGCGCACCATGTCCATCGACGGCATAATGTCGCAGATCAGGTCGGCCATGGTGGTCTCGATGGCCGTCGGCGTGCCGAAGGACAGACCGGCATCGAGGCGCTCGCGCACTGCCGCCAGTACCTCAGGATCGGCATGCCCGGTGATCATGGGCCCCCACGACCCCACATAGTCGATATAGCGCTTGCCCTCGACGTCGAACAGATACGCCCCTTGGGCACGTTCGATGAAGACCGGCGGCCGCTCCAGTCCCTTGAAGGCACGCACCGGTGAATTCACCCCGCCGGGAATGCGGTGGCAGGCCTGCTCGAAGAGCTGTGCGGAAGTGGTCATTGGACGCCTCTAAATCACCAATTGTGGATAAATCTCTGGACAGGTCGAATAACTTTGCGTTGACGACCTGTGGATAACCTATGAATACGTTGAATTCAGTCGTGCATTGAGTTCACGTACCGGGGTTTCGGGGTCTTCACCACCGAATACGCCGTGTACCGTAGCCAGCAGTTCGGCCCCGGCATTGCGCGCCTGACTGACGTTATCGATATCGATGCCGCCGATCGCCACCCGTGGCAAACCGAAACGGGCGGCCTCGGCCAGCAGATCGAGCGTGGCCGGCGGTGCCTCGGGCTTGGTCTTCGAGGCGAAGAACCGACCAAAGGCCAGATAACTGGCCCCCTCGTCGGCGGCTCGCTCGGCCAGGTCGAGGCGTGCATGGCAAGTGGCCCCGATGATCGCCTCGGGCCCCAGTACCTCGCGGGCCTGGCGCAGCGAGCCATCCTCCTGGCCCAGGTGCAGGCCGACACCGGCGTAGCCGTCATCACGCAGCCGGCGCGCCAAGGCCAGGTCATCGTTGATGATCAACGGCACCGAGTAGTTACGGCATAGCATGGCCAGCGCCAGCGCCTGACGCAAACGATGGCTCAGATCGCCGGACTTGTCACGGTACTGCAACAGGGCCAGTCCCCCGTTCAGGGCCGCCCGGCATGCCTCGATCAGTTGCCTGTCACTGGGCAGCAGTTGGGCATCGGTAATGGCGTAGACCCCTCGAGTCCAGTCGTGTCGCTTGTCGTTCATGATCTCCACCGCCTGGGCAAGGCCTGTCCCGATCCCGGCTGCCAGCCATGCCGCAGGCTTTCCCAAGTGAACTGCTGTGCCTGCTCGCAAGCCGTGACCAGGCGTTCCCCCACGGCCAGGCGGGTCGCCACGGCCGAGGCCAGGGTACAGCCCGACCCGTGGTACTGACCCGGCAGGCGCGGCCAGTGCCATTGCCGGCTGGTCTCGGGAGTATGCAGGGTATGGATGACAGCATCTTCCGGCGCTTCCGGCGGCGGATCGTCGGTACCGGTAACCAGCACCGCCTGGCAGCCCTGCGACAGCAGCGCGATGACCCGGTCGACATCATTGTCGCTGCCCGGGCCAGCCAACCTCGCCAGTTCATGCCGATTGGGCGTCAGGATATCCACAAGCGGTAGCAACCGATGGCGAAAGCCGTCGATCAATTCACTTGTGGACAAGTTCTTGCCACCGCCGGCGCGCAGCACCGGGTCGACCACTAGCGGAATGCCGGGGCAGGCCCGCACCACGTCCTCGATGGCATCCAGGCTCGCCTCGTCCGCGATCAGGCCGACCTTGATTGCCGCGACGTCGAACTCGTCGAGCAGTGCCCAGGCCATGCCGCGAATGCCATCGGGGGCGCAGGGCGTTACGCTGAGCACGTCATGGGTGCACTGTACTGTCAGGCTGGTCGGTACCGTGATCGGCCAGCCACCGCAAGCCTGCACGGTCTCGGCATCGGCGACCAGGCCCGCGCCACCGGTCGGGTCATGTCCCGCCAGGACCAGCACCACGGGCAGATTGGCATCGCGCATCAATAGGGCTTAACCATGGCCAGGATGACGATCAGAATCAGCGCGATGACGGGGGCCTCGTTGAACCAGCGGAAGAAGGTGTGCGACTTGGCGCAGGTACCCGCGGCCAGGCGTTTCATGTAGGCCAGGCACATGTGATGGTAGCCCACCAGCAGCAGGACCAGCAGCAGCTTGGTGTGCAGCCAGCCCTGGCTCAGGAACCCCGGTGCCATGAACAGCAGCCAGGCGCCAAGTGCAATGACGGCAATCATCGACGGCGTCATGATGCCGCGAAACAGCTTGCGCTCCATGACGGTGAAGTAGTCCATCGCCTGGGTATCGCCCTTGTCACGGGCCAGAGCGTGATAGACGAACAGTCGCGGCAGATAGAACAGGGCGGCGAACCAGGTCACCATGGCCATCAGGTGAAACGCTTTTACCCACAGGTACATTGCGGCTCCTTATGCGTTGGCTGTCTCGGTTCTCGCGGATCAGCGCTTGTATCGGTAATAACTCTCGATGGCATCGCGGGTGATGATACCGGAAATCTTCTGGATCATCGGTGCCGTCGTGTGCTGTACGTACAGGGCATCCACACCGTATTCGTTGAGACGCTCGAACGCCTCGTTGAGGGTAGCCTGCAAGTGGATCGGCGCCAGCTCCAGACGCTGACCGGGAATCTCCAGCAGATCGAAGGCTTCCTCATCGGCCCACTGCTCATCGAGCAGGGCACGTGCCAGGTCGGCGGCCTTCAGCGCAATTGGCGTCTTCTCTTCGCTGGAGCGGGTGATCACCAGCCAGGTCGGCTTGTCGTCGAGCAGTGTACGCGCCTGTTCCCGACTGATCCTGCGCTGGGTACGCGCCAGGCTGCGCTCCATCACCGCCGGAACCGCGACACGCGACAAAGCCTGCCTCAACGGCTGCTGCAACAGGTGCAGGCCATGCTGGGTTGCCGTCACGAAGAAGCCCTGACAATGGCAGACCTGACGCGAGGTCAGGCCGGCCACCACCACGGCCAGCATACCCGGAAGAATGATGTTGGGGTTGTGGGTAAGTTCGAGCAGCGCCATCAGCGCAGCCAGTGGCGCCTGCAGCACGGCCCCCATCATTGCAGCCATGCCAAGCATGGCATAGAGACCGGCATCGGAAGCGACCTGGGGCCATAACCAGCCTCCTGCCATGCCGCACAATGCACCGGCAGCGGCGCCGATCACCAGGACCGGACCGACGATGCCCACCGGCACGCCACAGGCAAAGGTGAAAGCAGTCAACAACAGCTTGGCTACGATCAGGGCAACGAGCACGTCCAACGACAGCTCGCCGGTCAGCGAGGCCGCCAGGCTGTCGTAACCGATACCCTGGACCTCGGGATACCACCATGCCACCACGGCCACGGACAGGCCCACTGCCCCCAGGCGCACGGCAAACGGCCAGCGCGCCATCCAGGCATCGCTCTGGGCAATCCGGATGAATACCCCGGCAAGCAGACCGATCAGTAGTGCCGTCATTACGATCCAGGGCAGATTGAACAACGACCCCAGGCTGACGCTGGGCACCTGGAAGGCCGGTTCGCTGCCGTAGACGAGTTGGGCGACCACCGCCCCCATGCTCGAGGCCAGGATCACCGGCATGAAGCCGGCAATGGTGTACTCCATCAGCACCACTTCCATGGCGAAGATGACGCCGGCAATGGGCGTGTTGAACGAGGCCGAGATGCCTGCGGCAGTACCGCAGCCAACCAGCACGCGCAAACTGTTGTGCGGCAGGCGGAGTTTCTCGCCCAGTCCGCTGGACGCGGCGGCCCCCAGATGGATGGCCGGCCCCTCACGCCCGGCGGACAGCCCGCCGACGACCGAGATCACCCCCACCCACCACTGGTTGATCCAGTTGCGCACCGGAAAGCGCCCCTGATGGTAGCTGAGCCGCTCGATGACATGGGCGATGCCCAGCTTTCGGGCCTTGGGCGGCTGGCGCCCGAGCCACAGCCCGATCAGCGCGACGGCCACCAGCGGCAAGGCCGACCTCACCAGCGGCGGCAACGCCTCGAAGGATTCGGAATCGCCGTTGGGCATCCATGCCCAGCCGCCCAGATCGAGCATGAAGCGGAACACCACCATGACCCCACCGGTCAACAATCCCGACGCCACCCCAAGTACGCAAAGCTGCGGCAGGGCATCGACGCTGGCCAGTTGGCGCCGGAAACGCTCGAGACTGAGATCGGGCAAGGTGAGACGAGACAAGACACGTTCCTTACGGTCATTGCAAAAGGTGGCAGCGCCGCGTCATCGTTCCCGGCGCGCTAACCTTTTCCTTGTGTATCATATTTGTAGATCAGCGTCTCAATCCGTCTTGCGGTGTTCCCGGCGATTCGCTTGGTAAAAGTTGACCCTTTTGCTAGGTTTTGCGGATAATATCGCGTTCTGTTCTCGTCGACTCTCGGAGGCCCCCATCCCATGAGCGGTGCCGAATCCTTCGCCCCCACTCCCTTGCTGCTCACCGATGCGGCCGTTCGCCGTCTGCGCGCCTTGGCCGTCGAAGAAGGCAATCCCGAACTCAAGCTGCGCGTGTTCGTGACCGGCGGCGGCTGTTCGGGATTCCAGTATGGGTTCGATTTTGCCGAAGAGGCTGCTGCCGACGATACCGTGATCGACATCGATGACGTCGGCATGGTCGTCGACCCGTTGTCCTACCAGTATCTGGTCGGCTCTACCGTCGATTTCGAGGAGGGCCTTGCCGGTGCCCGCTTCGTGATCAAGAATCCCAATGCCACCTCGACCTGCGGCTGTGGCTCTTCGTTCATGGTCTGAGTGAGAATGTCACCGGTGACCGGGCCGGCGTCATTCTTTAGGTGACTTGACGGTTTTCCCCGAACTCGCCAATGTAAAAGGCGTGTTCCATGAATATAATTTCTAACTGGGGAACTCCATGAAAAAGACTGTTCTGAAACGCCTGTCATTGACCGCTGCCATGGCCGTTGGCCTCGGTGTCGCCTCTTCCGCTTCCGCTCAGGAAACCGTCAGCGCCGTTACCGATCCCAGCTTTGTCCCCTTCGAGATGATGGACAAGGAAACCGGCGAAATGGTCGGCTTCGACATGGACATCCTGCGCGAAATTGCCGATCGCGCCGGCTTCGAACTCGACCTGCGCACCATGGATTTCAATGGCATTATCCCCGCCGTACAGACCGGCAATGCCGATCTGGCCATTGCCGGCATCACCATCACCGACGAACGTGAAAAGATCGTCGACTTCAGCGACCCCTACTACGATTCCGGCCTGCGCATCCTGGTGCCTGCCAACAACGACAGTGTCGACGAGATCAGCGACCTGAAAGGCATGAGCATCGGCACCAAGATCGGCTCCACCAGCTACGACTTCCTTCAGGAAAACCTCGGCGATTCAGCAGACATCAAGCCCTATCCGGGCAGTGCCGACATGTACATGGCGCTGATGGGCGGCAGTGTCGATGCGGTCTTCTACGATGCGCCCAACGTCGGCTACTTCGCCCAGACTCAGGGCCAGGGTCGCGCCAAGGTGGTCGGCCCGCTCTATGAGGGTCAGCAATACGGCATCGCCTTCACGTCCGGCAGCAAGTGGCTCAAGCCCGCCAACGAGGCGCTGGCGGCCATGAAGGAAGACGGCACCTACGACGAAATCTACAAGAAGTGGTTCGGCGAGGCGCCCAGCAAGGACGGCGCGTCCCAGTAACCGCACATTGCCGTGATGAACGGGGCCGGGTGGCCAAGCGCCCGGCCCCGTTGCGTTTCCACCCTCAAGAAAAAGGGCCCCGCTCGTCGGGCCCGTACGGAGAACCGACGTGGACGTCACTTTCCAGTTCGATTGGCAGGCGGCCATCGACTCCATTCCCTACCTGCTGGAAGGGATACCCTGGACCCTGTTGATCTCTTTCGGTGGCCTGGCCATCGGTTTTGTCATCGGCATCGTCTTCGGCCTGCTGCGCATCAGTCCGATCACTTTCCTGCGCTGGCCGGCAATCGCCTACATCGAAGTCTTCCGGGGTACGCCGGTCCTGGTGCAGGTCCTGTTCATCTTCTATGGCTTGCCGCAGATCCTCGGCGGACCGATCAACGCCCTGACCGCCGGCATCGCCGCCATTGCCCTCAACTCGGGTGCGTATATCTCGGAAATCGTGCGCGGCGGCGTGCAATCCATCGAGAAGGGCCAGCGCGAGGCCGGCCTGTCACTGGGCCTGTCACGCACCCAGGCGTTTCGCTACATCATCTGGCCACAGGCCTTTCGTCGCATGATTCCCGCCCTCGGCAACCAGGGCATCGTCAGCATCAAGGACACATCGCTGTTCTCGGTGATCGGGGTCGGCGAGCTGGTACGTCAGGGACAGATCTACATCGCCACGACGTTTACCGCCCTCGAGGTCTATTTCATGGTCGCCATGATGTACCTGGTCATCACGCTGAGCCTGTCCTTCGCCCTGCGTCAGATAGAGCGCCGCGGCCTGGCCGGACAGTGAGGAGAAGCGCATGAACGAAACAACCAACACCGCATCACGCCAGACCGGCGAACGCGAGCCTATCGTCCGCATGGACAAGGTCAACAAGCATTTCGGCAAGCTGCACGTCATGCAGGACATCGACCTCGAGGTCGCTCCCGGTGAAGTGGTGGTGATCATCGGCGCCAGTGGCTCCGGCAAGTCGACCCTGATCCGCTGCGTCAACGGTCTCGAGGAATTCCAGGGCGGACGCATCGTGGTCGATGGCAACGAACTGCTGCCCAACGGCAAGAGTGGCAAGTCGCTGCAGACCATCCGCACCGAAGTCGGCATGGTCTTCCAGCAGTTCAATCTGTTCCCGCACCTGTCGGTACTCGACAACGTTACTCTCGCCCCCATGAAAGTGCGTAACTGGCCGCGCGACAAGGCGCTGGAAACGGCGCGCAAGCTGCTGGCCCGGGTCGGCATCGAGGATCAGGCCGACAAGTATCCCGGCCAGCTCTCCGGCGGGCAGCAGCAACGCGTGGCTCTGGCGCGCGCCCTGGCCATGGGGCCGCGCCTGATGCTGTTCGACGAGCCGACCTCGGCACTCGACCCGGAGATGATCGGAGAGGTGCTGGATGCCATGCGTGAACTCGCCAACGAGGGCATGACCATGATGATCGTCACCCATGAAATGGGGTTCGCCCGCGAAGTTGCCGACCGGGTGATCTTCGTGCACGGCGGACGCATCGTCGAGCAGGGGCCACCCGAAGAAGTGTTCGACCATCCCCGTCACGAGCGGACCCAGTCATTCCTGTCGCGTGTGCTCAAGCACTGAGCGCACCGCGCCTCTCCCCCATCCTCCTTCCAGCGCCCGCTCATCGAGTGGGCGTTTCTCATGGTGATGTTGCGCTTCATTTCCCCTGATATTCTGCACACAAGGTCTTTTTTGCCTGTGGATATTTTTCATTCTCAAGGCTTCGATTATGCCCGGCAGCCCCCGTCATGGCTGGCATGCCTGAGTTTTTCCAACATTGTTGACCAGCCTGCTGATAGTTGAGGTATGGGCAGGTGGATAAGCAGGGCATGAATCGTGCTGTGGATAATCTCCAATATCATCCACAGCCTGACCGCGGGATTTCCGCAGCCCCCCTACTGCTTTTCCCCCTATCGATTAACAATGCAATTTAATGAAAGAAAAGTTGTTTTTTAGGTTATCCACAAAAAATGTCCACACCAATAGTCATAACCACAACAGAACTTCTTTTCTTTAACTCTATTTTTTAAATGAAGATGGAAAGGTGATAGGTGGAAAAGCGCGTGTGGAAAACCCCTGACGGTTACCCACAGGGACGTTATACTGGGCGGCTATTTACCCTCACCTGCCAAACCGGCGCGCCGACAGGCGCAAGTCGAGGTGCACCTTGGATTATCCCAACCGCTTTGACGTTATCGTCATCGGCGGTGGCCATGCGGGAACAGAAGCCGCACTGGCCGCTGCCCGCATGGGCTGTCAGACCCTATTGCTGACACACAACATCGAGACGCTGGGCCAGATGTCCTGCAACCCGGCCATCGGCGGGATCGGCAAGAGCCATCTGGTCAAGGAGATCGATGCCCTCGGTGGGGCCATGGCCCTGGCTACCGATCTCGGCGGCATCCAGTTCCGCGTACTCAACGCCCGCAAGGGGCCGGCAGTACGGGCCACGCGCGCCCAGGCCGATCGCGTGCGCTACAAGGCGGCCATCCGCGGCATGCTGGAAAACCAGCCCAACCTGACCCTGTTCCAACAGGGTGTGGATGACTTGATCGTCGAGAATGACACCGTGCGCGGGGCCGTTACCCAGACCGGAATTCGCTTTCATGCCGAAACAGTGGTGTTATGCACAGGCACGTTCCTGGGTGGCGTCATCCACATCGGGATGGACAACCATGCCGGTGGGCGTGCCGGTGATCCGCCGGCCAATGCCCTGGCCCAGCGGCTGCGTGCGTTGCCGTTTCATGTCTCACGCCTAAAGACCGGCACCCCACCACGCATTGATGCCAAGAGCGTCGACTTCTCGGTGCTCGAGGAGCAGCCTGGCGACACACCGACGCCGGTGATGTCGTATCTCGGCTCGCGCGAGATGCATCCGCCCCAGGCCAGTTGTCATATAGCGCATACCAACGAGCGCACCCACGAGATCATCTTCGCCAATCTGGATCGCTCGCCGATGTATTCGGGGGTGATCGAAGGCATCGGGCCGCGCTATTGCCCGTCGATCGAGGACAAGGTCCATCGCTTTGCCGACAAGACCAGCCATCAGGTATTCATCGAACCCGAAGGCCTGGACACTCACGAGCTCTACCCCAACGGGATTTCGACCTCGCTGCCGTTCGATGTGCAACTTCAGGTGGTACGCTCGATCAAGGGACTGGAAAACGCGCATATCACGCGGCCGGGTTATGCCATCGAGTATGACTTCTTCGATCCGCGTGACCTGCGGCATTCGCTGGAAACCAAGTTTATCCACAACCTGTTTTTTGCCGGCCAGATCAATGGCACCACCGGCTACGAGGAGGCAGGTGCCCAGGGCCTGCTGGCCGGGCTCAATGCTGCACGCCGTGCCCTCGGCCAGGAAAGCTGGTCGCCGCGGCGTGACGAGGCCTATCTGGGCGTGCTGGTCGATGACCTGATCACCATGGGAACCCAGGAGCCGTATCGCATGTTCACCTCGCGGGCCGAGTATCGGCTGTTGCTTCGCGAGGACAATGCCGATCTTCGCCTGACCGAGACCGGACGCCGGCTTGGCCTGGTCGACGATGCGCGCTGGGCCACCTTCGAGACCAAGCGCGAGGCCATCGAGCGTGAGACGGCCCGTCTTCAGTCGTCATGGGTCCAGCCCCGTTCCGCCGAGGCCGATCGGCTGAACGCCAAGCTGCCCAAGCCGCTTAACCGGGAGTACAACCTGTTCGAACTGCTCAAGCGCCCCGAACTTACCTACAGCGATATCGCCTCGTTCAAGGACGATGCGGTAAGCGACGAGGCCGTGGCCGAACAGGTCCAGATCCAGGCCAAGTACCAGGGTTACATCGACCGCCAGCAGGACGAGATCGACAAGCTCAAGCGCCACGAGGCAACGCCACTGCCGGCGGATATCGACTACGACCGGGTCGAGGGGCTGTCCAACGAGATCCGTCAGAAGCTCACTGCGGCGCGTCCGGAGACGCTGGCCCAGGCAGGACGTATCTCCGGGGTAACACCGGCGGCCGTGTCGATCCTGCTTATCCACCTCAAGAAGCGCCGTCTGATCGACGACCAGCGGGCGGTGAATGCATGACGCCGGCGTGCGAACAGCGTCTCGACCAGGGGCTGGACCGGCTGGGGATCGCCATCGACACTCAGGTACGCGAACGCCTGCTGGCGCTACTGGCGCTGTTGCACAAGTGGAACCGCGCCTATAACCTCACCGCGGTACGCTCGGCCGAGGAGATGGTGACCCGTCACCTCCTCGACAGTGCGTCGGTGATGCCGCTGGTTCGCGGCCCGCGGCTGCTGGACGTGGGCTCGGGACCCGGTCTGCCTGGCCTGGTCCTGGCAATCCTCGATCCGCAACTGACCGTGACGCTGCTCGACAGCAACGGCAAGAAGGTCCGCTTCCAGCGCCAGGCGGTGCTCGAACTGGGCCTGGATAACGTCACTCCGGTGCAGGCACGGGTCGAGGCGTATCGTGTGGAGACGCCGTTCGAGCAGATCATTTCACGAGCCTTTGCCAGCCTGTCCGACTTCGTCGAGCTGACCGAGCCGCTACTGGCAGTCGATGGCGAATGGCTGGCCATGAAGGGCCGCGCCGCCGAGCAGGAAAGCCAGGCGCTGCCGGCCAGCATCGCGCTGATCGAACGGCGCGAGCTGCACGTGCCCGGCGACGAGGCCAGCCGCCAGTTGCTGCGCCTGCGGCGTGCCGAGAACATATTGACGGGGAGTCGGGAAGGGAGTCGTTCGTGACCAAGATCATTGCCTTGACCAACCAGAAGGGCGGCGTTGGCAAGACCACCACGGCGGTCAATCTGGCCGCGTCGCTGGCCGCACTCGATCGCCGCGTGCTGCTGGTCGACCTGGATCCCCAGGGGCATGCCACCATGGGCAGCGGGGCCGACAAGCATGAACTCGACGGCAGCGCGCTCGATGTCCTGCTCGGCGACAAGCGCGCCGCCGAAGTGATCCTCGACTGTCCCGAGGCCGGCTATGCGTTGCTGCCGGGCAATGCCGACCTCACCGCGGCGGAAGTCGACCTGCTTGACCGTGACGGTCGCGAACGTTGCCTCAACGACGCCTTGGCCGAGGTCGCGCATGAGTACGACGTGGTGTTGATCGACTGTCCGCCGTCGCTCAACATGCTGACCCTCAATGGCCTGACTGCGGCGCATGGCGTGCTGATCCCGCTGCAGTGCGAGTTCTATGCCCTCGAAGGCCTGTCGGCACTGCTCGACACCGTCGAGCAGATCCAGGCCAGCGTGAACCCGACCCTGCAGGTCTTCGGCATTGTCAGAACCATGTACGACAACCGCAACAGCCTGACGCGCGACGTCAGCAAGCAACTGCTCGACTATTTCGGTGATACCCTGCTCAAGACCACCATTCCGCGCAACGTGCGTGTGGCCGAGGCGCCCAGCCATGGCCTGCCGGTCACCAAGTACGCCCGCTTCTCGCGGGGCAGCCAGGCTCACCGGGTGCTGGCCAAGGAATTGATCCGTCGCTTGTCGTTATGATTCGGGAAACGCCTCGTAGGAACGCTCATGACTCGTAAACGTGCCCTGGGACGTGGTCTGGACGCCCTGATCGGCGCCGGTGCCCGTCGCCGAGAACTGCTGGATACCGATGGCCAGCTCGACAGTGTTCCGCTCGATGTCGGCGAAAGCGTCGCAGAGGAGCCCCGGGAGCGTCTGGTACGGCTGCCGCTGGGACAACTGTCCCGAGGCAAGTATCAGCCGCGCCGCGAGATTCAGCCCGAGGCGCTCGAGGAGCTGACCGACTCGATTCGCGCCCAGGGCGTCATGCAGCCCATCGTGGTGCGCCCGATCGGCGAGGACCGCTACGAGATCATTGCCGGCGAACGCCGCTGGCGTGCCGCTCAGCTCGCCGAACTCGACGACATTCCGGCCGTGGTCCGCGACGTCAGCGACCAGACTGCACTGGCATTGGCGCTGATCGAGAACATCCAGCGCGAGAACCTCAACCCGGTCGAGGAAGCCCTGGCCCTGAAGCGCCTGCTCGACGAGTTCGAGTTGACCCAGCAGCAGGTCGCCGATGCGGTGGGCAAATCGCGCGCCCAGGTTGCCAACCTGCTGCGCCTGCTGGCGCTCGATCCCGAGGTGCAGACCCTGCTCGAGCGTGGCGATCTCGACATGGGGCACGCCCGTGCCCTGCTCGTCCTGCCTGCGGCAAAACAGCGCAAGGCCGCGCATGAAGTCGTGGCCAAGGATCTCACCGTGCGCCAGACCGAGGCCCTGGTGAAGCAGCTTCAGCAAGGCAAGCCCGACGAGAAACCGGCAGCCAAGCCTTCAGCCGACGTAGCCCGGCTGGAAACCCAACTAGGCGAGCTGCTGGGCGCACCGGTGCGTATCCAGCACGGACGCAACGGCAATGGCCGGGTCACCATTCGCTATGGCAGCCTGGACGAGCTCGACGGGATCTTGGCGCATATTCGCTGAGCGAATCAGGGTCTCTTTTTTATTAGCAGGTTAAGCATTTTTCTGCGTAGATCGTTACCCATTGGTTGTAAGGTCGCAAGAGTTCGCGCAATTTCGGCGCAGTTCGGTTGAAGGCGACAAAGGGCTTCCCTATAATCCGCCGAGGCTTGGCTCTGGGAGCTTTTTGGACGAAACAACAATCGGCGGTCGGCACCGCAAGAGATAGAACATCATGCACAACCCGGTACCGGCCCAGCTCAAGCGTCCACAATTCAAGCGTCTACTGGTTGCCCAAGGCATCACTGTCACGCTCATGGTGATCCTGGGGGCGGCCCTCTCGGGAGGGTCGGCAGCGATCTCGGCGCTGACAGGCGGTCTGGTCTGCCTGCTTCCCAATGCCTATTTTGCCTGGCGTGCCTTTCGCTATCAGGGAGCGCGTTTTGCCAGGGACATCGTCAAGAGCTTTTACCGTGCCGAGGCCGGCAAGTTCGGTTTGACGGCGGCATTGTTCACGCTGGTGTTCATTACAGTGCCTCCTTCAAACCCCGCTTTCTTCTTTGGCGCTTATGTGGCGACACTGTTTACCCAGTGGCTGGGACCCTGGCTGCTGCGTAGACCGTCGCACACCTGATATCGAGGCAGTGCAATGGCAGGCAACAATCCGACGACGACGGAGTACATCCAGCACCACCTGCAGAACCTGACCTTCGGTCTGCATCCGGAGCACGGCTGGTCGATCGCCCACTCGGCGGACGAAGCGGCCGAAATGGGCTTCTGGGCCATTCACCTGGATACCATGGGTTGGTCCATCGGCCTGGGTGTGCTGTTCCTGTGGGTCTTCCGCAAGGCAGCCAAGGCGGCGACTACCGGTGTGCCCACCGGTTTGCAGAACTTCGTCGAGATGATGGTCGAGTTCGTCGATAACTCGGTCAAGGAAACCTTCCACGGCAGGAGCAAGCTGATTGCACCGCTGTCGCTGACGATCTTCTGCTGGATCTTCCTGATGAACCTCATGGACCTGGTCCCGGTCGACGTGCTGCCCATGCTGGCGCAGAAGATCGCTGCCATGTTCGGCGCCGACCCGGCGCATGTCTACTTCAAGGTCGTGCCGACCACCGACGTCAACGCCACACTCGGCATGTCGTTGTCGGTCTTCGCCCTGATCATCTTCTATGCGATTCGCTCCAAGGGCTTCTCGGGCTTCATCGCCGAACTGACGCTGCATCCGTTCAGTACGCCCAACAAGTTCGCCCAGGCGCTGCTGATCCCGGTCAACTTCCTGCTCGAGACCGTGACGCTGCTGGCACGCCCCATCTCGCTGGCACTTCGTCTCTTCGGCAACCTGTACGCCGGCGAACTGATCTTCATCCTGATCGCCCTGCTCGGCCTGTGGCAGCTGCCCCTGCACTTCCCGTGGGCAGTGTTCCACATCCTGATCATCGTGCTGCAGGCGTTCATCTTCATGATGCTGACGATCGTCTACCTGAGCATGGCGACCGAAGAGCAGCATTGAGAGCAATCCCCGTTAACCCTAACCCGCTAAACCACTTAAACAGAAACTGGAGTAAACCATGGAAGCACAAGTTCTGGGCATGACCGCCATCGCCGTATCCCTGCTGATCGGTCTGGGTGCACTGGGCACCGCCATCGGCTTCGGTATCCTCGGCGGCAAGTTCCTGGAAGGCGCTGCACGTCAGCCCGAGATGATCCCGCAGTTGCAGGTCAAGATGTTCATCGTCGCTGGTCTGCTCGACGCCGTGACCATGATCGGTGTGGGTATCGCGCTGTTCTTCACCTTCGCCAACCCGTTTGTCGGTTAACTCGCGGTCGGTCGACTCGACCTACCGTGATTTTGACCCCAAACCTGTGAAGCGAGAGGTGCTGGCGTGAATCTGAACCTTACCCTGATCGGCCAGGCCATTGCCTTCGCGGTCTTCGTCTGGTTCTGCATGAGGTATGTATGGCCACCGGTCATGCAATCCCTGCAGGAGCGCCAGAAGAAGATTGCCGATGGTCTGGACGCTGCCAGCCGTGCTAACCGCGATCTCGAACTGGCCCAGGAGCAGGCCAACGAGACACTGCGTGAAAGCAAGGAGCAGGCAGCGCAAATCCTTGAGCAGGCCCACAAGCGGTCGAACCAGATGATCGAGGAGGCGCGCGATAACGCCCGCCTGGAAGGCGAGCGCATGATTGCCAACGCCCGAGCCGAGATCGATCAGGAGATCAACCGCGCGAAGGAAGAGCTGCGTGCGCAGGTCGCACGACTCGCCATCGAGGGTGCGGAGCGGATCCTGGAATCCTCCATCGACGAGGCCAAACACCGCGAGCTCGTCGACAAGCTCGCTACCGAGCTCTGAGGAGGTGACCCATGGCTGAAACGTCTACCGTTGCCCGACCTTACGCCAAGGCGGCGTTCGAGTTCGCGCACGCCCAGGGGGCGCTAGAGGCCTGGTCCGACATGCTGGCACTGGCGGCGAACGTCGCCGCCGATGCCGATATGCGAGCCCGCGTGATGGACAACCCCCGGTTGTCCGGCGTCGAGAAGGCCGATGTGATCATCGAGGTCTGCGGCGATGCGATGGGCAAGGAGGGGCAGAACCTCCTCCGGACCCTCGGCCAACAGAACCGCCTGGCGGCGCTGCCGGCGATTGCCGAGCAGTTCGACCTGCTCAAGGCACAGCAGGAGAAGCGCATGGACGTGACTATCGTCTCCGCGTTTCCGCTGGACGCCAAGCAGGAAGACAAGCTCGCGAGTGCCCTGGCCAAGCGCCTGAACCGCGAAATCTCCATTACCACTCAGGTGGACAGCGCCCTGCTGGGCGGCGTCATCCTGCGTGCCGGCGACACCGTGATCGACGGTTCGGTACGCGGTCGACTGGCCCGTCTGCGCGACGCGCTTTCCGTCTGAGTCTGAGGGACATGGCATGCAGCAACTGAATCCTTCCGAGATCAGCGACATCATCAAGCAGCGTATCGAAAAGCTGGATGTCGCGACCGAAGCCCGTAACCAGGGCACCATCGTCAGCGTATCCGACGGCATCGTGCAGATTCACGGCCTGGCGGATGCGATGTTCGGTGAAATGATCGAGTTCCCGGGCAACATCTTCGGGATGGTGCTCAACCTCGAGCGTGACAGCGTCGGTGCCGTGGTGCTCGGCGACTATCAGGCGCTCGAGGAAGGCATGACCGCCCAGTGCACCGGGCGTATCCTCGAGGTGCCGGTGGGTCCCGAGCTGGTCGGCCGCGTGGTCGATGCGCTGGGCAACCCCATTGACGGCAAGGGCGAGATCAACGCCAAGCTGACTGATGCCGTCGAGAAGGTCGCACCGGGCGTCATCACCCGTCAGTCCGTCGACCAGCCGATCCAGACCGGTCTCAAGTCCATCGATGCTATGGTGCCGATCGGCCGTGGTCAGCGCGAGCTGATCATCGGCGACCGTCAGATCGGTAAGTCGGCGATTGCCATCGACACCATCATCAACCAGAAGGGCAAGGGCGTCACCTGTATCTACGTGGCGGTCGGTCAAAAGCAGTCGACCATTGCCAGTGTGGTGCGCAAGCTCGAGGAACATGGCGCGATGGAACATACCATCGTCGTCGCTGCCGGCGCTGCCGATCCGGCCGCCATGCAGTTCCTGGCGCCTTACGCCGGTTGTACCATGGGTGAATACTTCCGCGATCGTGGCGAAGATTCCCTGATCGTCTATGACGACCTGACCAAGCAGGCCTGGGCCTACCGCCAGATCTCCCTGCTGCTGCGTCGTCCGCCGGGCCGTGAAGCCTACCCGGGTGACGTCTTCTATCTGCACTCGCGCCTGCTCGAGCGTGCCTCGCGCGTCAATGCCGACTACGTCGAGAAGTTCACCAACGGCGAAGTTACCGGCAAGACCGGCTCGTTGACCGCGCTGCCGATGATCGAGACCCAGGGCGGCGACGTGTCCGCGTTCGTTCCCACCAACGTAATCTCGATCACCGACGGCCAGATCTTCCTCGAGACCGGCCTGTTCAACTCGGGTATCCGTCCGGCCATCAACGCCGGTCTGTCGGTCTCCCGTGTAGGTGGCTCGGCGCAGACCAAGATCATCAAGAAGCTCGGTGGCGGCGTGCGTCTGGCCCTGGCCCAGTATCGCGAGCTGGCGGCGTTCTCGCAGTTCGCCTCCGATCTGGACGAAGCGACCCGCAAGCAGCTCGAGCACGGTCAGCGTGTCACCGAATTGATGAAGCAGAAGCAGTACTCGCCGATGTCCGTGGCCGAAATGGCGCTGTCGCTGTTTGCCGCCAACGAAGGCTTCCTGGATGACGTCGACGTCAGCAAGGTACTGGATTTCGAGGCCGCACTGCACGACTACATGAAAGCCGAACATGGCGAGTTGCTCGACAAGATCAACCAGTCCGGTGACTACAACGATGAGATCAAGAACGGTCTCAAGTCGGGCGTCGAGCAATTCAAGGCCACTCAGACCTGGTAATCCCGCTGGCCCGGCGATGCCGGGCCAACGATTTCCCTGAGGGCCACGAATAAGGTAGATCGCTATGGCAGCTGCAAAAGAGATTCGCACCCAGATCGGGAGCATCAAGAATACGCAGAAGATCACCAGCGCCATGGAAATGGTCGCTGCATCGAAAATGCGTAAGGCACAGGACCGTATGGCGGCCAGCCAGCCCTATGCCAAGCAGATCCGCAATGTTGTGGGCCATATCGCCAAGGCGAACCCGGAATACCGTCACGACTACATGATCGATCGCGAGGTCAAGCGCGTCGGTTATATCGTCGTCTCGAGCGACCGCGGCCTGGCCGGCGGCCTGAACGTCAACCTGTTCAAGGCCGTGGTCAAGGACGTCAAGCAGTGGCGGGACAAGGGCGTCGAGGTCAACTTCGTTGCTATCGGCAGCAAGGCTGGCGGCTTCTTCCGCAAGTACGGCGGCAACCTGATGGCCGCCAAGAGCGGTCTGGGCGAAGCCCCGGAAGCCAAGGACCTGATCGGTAGCGTCAAGGTGATGCTGGATGCCTTCGATGCCGGGGAACTGGATCGGCTCTTCGTGGTGTACAACGAATTCGTCAACACCATGACCCAGCGGCCGACCATTCGCCAGCTGGTGCCGCTGGTCCCCCAGCAGGCCGACGACCATGATGAACAAGCCCGTCCCACAAGCTGGGACTACCTGTATGAGCCGGACGCCAAGGCCCTGCTCGACAAGCTTCTCAAGCGCTATGTCGAGTCGCAGGTCTACCAGGCGGTGGTGGAGAATGCAGCCTGCGAGCAGGCGGCGCGCATGATCGCGATGAAGAACGCGACCGATAACGCCGGCAACCTGATCGACGAATTGCAACTGGTGTACAACAAGGCCCGTCAGGCCAGTATCACCCAGGAAATCTCCGAGATCGTCAGTGGTGCCGCCGCGGTATAAGCGCCGGTGAGGCTAAGCAGGTTTCATTTGCAGGTTAAGAGGAACCAAGATGAGCGGACGTATCGTACAAATCATCGGCGCGGTGATTGACGTAGAGTTTCCGCGGGACGACGTGCCCAAGGTCTACGAAGCGCTGAAGGTCACGGATTCCGGGACCATTCTCGAAGTCCAGCAGCAGCTGGGCGACGGCGTGGTGCGAGCCATCGCCATGGGCTCCACCGAAGGCCTCAAGCGTGGCTTCGAGGTCGAAAACAGCGGTGCTCCGATTTCCGTGCCGGTCGGCAAGGAAACCCTGGGTCGCATCATGAACGTCCTCGGTGAGCCGATCGACGAGGCCGGCGAGATTGGCGAACAGGAACGCATGCCGATCCACCGCAAGGCACCTACCTATGCGGAGCAGGCAGCCTCCAACGAGCTGCTGGAAACCGGCATCAAGGTCATCGATCTGGTCTGCCCGTTCGCCAAGGGCGGCAAGGTCGGCCTGTTCGGTGGTGCCGGGGTCGGCAAGACCGTCAACATGATGGAGCTGATCCGTAACATCGCCACCGAGCACAGCGGCTACTCCGTCTTCGCTGGTGTCGGCGAGCGTACCCGTGAGGGTAACGACTTCTACTACGAGATGCAGGAGTCCAACGTTCTCGACAAGGTGTCGCTGGTCTATGGCCAGATGAACGAGCCGCCCGGCAACCGCCTGCGTGTGGCACTGACCGGCCTGACCATTGCCGAGAAGTTCCGTGACGAAGGTCGTGACGTTCTGCTGTTCGTCGACAACATCTACCGTTATACCCTGGCGGGGACCGAGGTCTCGGCACTGCTGGGTCGTATGCCGTCGGCGGTAGGCTACCAGCCGACACTGGCCGAGGAGATGGGTGTCCTGCAGGAGCGCATCACGTCGACCAAGACCGGCTCGATCACTTCCGTCCAGGCCGTCTACGTGCCCGCGGACGACCTGACCGACCCGTCGCCGGCGACCACCTTCGCCCACCTGGACGCCACCGTGGTACTGGCACGCTCGATCGCCGAGCTGGGTATCTATCCGGCCATCGATCCGCTGGATTCCACCTCACGCCAGCTCGACCCGCTGGTCGTTGGCGAGGAACACTACAACACCGCTCGCGGTGTCCAGAACGTGCTCCAGCGCTACAAGGATCTCAAGGATATCATCGCCATTCTGGGGATGGACGAGCTCTCCGACGAGGACAAGCAGGCCGTCAACCGGGCGCGTAAGATCCAGCGCTTCCTGTCGCAGCCGTTCTTCGTCGCCGAGGTCTTCACCGGGTCGCCCGGCAAGTACGTGTCGCTCAAGGACACCATTCGTGGCTTCCAGGGCATCCTGAACGGCGAATACGACGAGTTGCCGGAACAGGCCTTCTACATGGTTGGCACCATCGACGAAGCCGTCGAGAAAGCCAACAACATGAAGTGAGGCCGCTCACGTTAGAGGACTAAGGTATGGCGAACAGCTTCCAATGCGAGATCGTCAGCGCCGAGCAGTCGATCTTTTCCGGTGAGGTCAACCAGCTCGTCGCCGCCGGTGTGGTCGGCGATCTGGGGATCCTGCCCGGACACGCGCCGCTGTTGACCGAGCTGCAACCGGGTCCGCTGCGAGTCATGCGTGAGGGTGCCGAAGAGGAAATCTTCTACGTGACTGGAGGATTTCTCGAGGTCCAGCCTCATGTGGTCTCGGTGCTGGCCGACACGGCCATCCGTGCGCACGATCTCGACGAGGTCGCCGCCGAGGAGGCACGCAAGGAGGCCCTGCAGCAACTCAATGAGCAGAAGTCGGACCTGGATTACTCCCGGGCGACGGCGGAGCTCGCCGAGGCGGTGGCCCAGCTACGCACGCTGGACCAGCTACGGCAGAAAGGCGGACGGCGCTAAGCGCTAGTTCCGGCTTCCCGCGGCAAGAACGGATGCCCCGTGGATTTCCGATCCACGGGGCATTTATTTTGTAGCCACGCTGCGACATTGGTATGGCGCAGCGGCGGGCTTTAGAATGGCCCGTGATCGTCGAACTGGAAAAGGGAAGGGCATGACGCTCGACGTAGTGATTCTCGCCGCGGGGCAGGGTACCCGCATGCGCTCGGCCACGCCGAAGGTCCTGCACCCCGTGGCCGGCAAGCCGATGGTGCGCCACGTGATCGACACGGCGCAGGCGCTGGACGCCGACCGGCTGCATGTGGTGATCGGCCACGGCGCCGACCGGGTGCGCGAACGCCTCGCCGATTGCCCGTTGCACTTCGTGGTGCAGGCCGAGCAGAACGGCACCGGCCATGCCGTGGCCCAGGCGCTGGACGGCCTCGGCGACGGCAAGGTGCTGGTGCTGTACGGCGACGTGCCGCTGATCCGGCGCGACACCCTCGCCGCGCTGCTCGACGAGGTCGATGAACGGCGCATGGCGCTGCTCACCGTGACCCTGGCCGAGCCGACGGGCTACGGACGCATCAAGCGCAACGCCCGGGGCGAGGCGGTGGCCATCATCGAGCACAAGGATGCCTCCGACGCCGAGCGCGCCATCACCGAGTGCAACACCGGAATCATGGCCATGACCGCCGACCAGCTGCGCCGCTGGCTGCCCCGGCTGTCGGCCGACAACGCCCAGGGCGAATACTACCTGACCGACGTCATCGCCATGGCCGCCGCGGAAGGCACGGCGATCGCCACCGCCCAGCCCGCCTCGCCCACCGAGGTCGAGGGCGTCAACAACCGCGTGCAACTGGCGCGCCTGGAGCGGGCCCATCAGTGGGCCGAGGCCGAGCGGCTGATGACCGACGGCGTGACGCTGGCCGATCCGGCGCGCCTCGACGTGCGCGGCCGCCTGCGCTGCGGCCGGGATGTCGAGATCGATGTCGGTTGCGTCTTCGAGGGCGAGGTCGAGCTGGGCGACGGGGTGCGTGTCGGCCCCTACAGCGTGATTCGTGACAGCCGCGTCGGGTCGGGCTGCGTCATCGAGGCGCACAGCCTGCTCGACGGCGCCACGCTCGACGGCGACTGCCGGGTCGGCCCCTTCGCGCGCCTGCGCCCCGGCACGCAGCTTTCGCGCCACGCCAGGGTCGGCAACTTCGTCGAGACCAAGAATGCCCGGATCGGCGAGGGCAGCAAGATCAATCACCTCAGTTACGTCGGCGATGCCCGGCTGGGTCGTGACGTCAACGTCGGCGCCGGGACCATCACCTGCAACTACGACGGTGCCCACAAGCATCATACCGAGATCGGCGACGGGGCGTTCATCGGCTCCAATACGGCGCTGGTCGCTCCGGTCCGGGTCGGCGATGGCGCCACCATCGGCGCCGGTTCCACGATCAGCCGCAACGTCGATGACGGGGCGCTGGCCGTGGCCCGGGGCCGGCAGATCACCAAGGCGGACTGGCCGCGCCCGCGGAAACAGCCCAAATCGGAATCCAAGGAGTAGAGACGATGTGTGGAATCGTGGGGGCAGTGGCCGAGCGTAATGTCCAGGACATTCTGCTCGAGGGCCTCAGGCGCCTCGAGTACCGCGGCTATGACTCGGCCGGCATGGCCGTGTTGTCGCGGGATGCGCGTCTCAATCGGCAGCGTGCGGTAGGCAAGGTCGCCGCACTCGAGGAACGCCTGCACGAGGCGCCGCTGATTGGTACCGTGGGCATTGCTCACACACGCTGGGCGACCCATGGCCGGCCCAACGAGCAGAATGCCCATCCGCACCAGTCCGGCGAGAGCCTGGCGGTGGTGCACAACGGCATCATCGAGAATTACGAGCCCCTCAAGGTGGAGCTGGAAGGCCAAGGTTACGCCTTTACCTCCGAGACCGACACCGAGGTCGTCGCCCACCTGCTGGCACGCGAGTTCAATCGCAGCCAGGACCTGCTGACGGCGGTGCAGAGCGCCGTGGCCATGCTCGATGGCGCCTACGCGCTGGCGGTCGTGCACAAGAACCAGCCCGACGTGGTCGTCGGAGCCCGCAAGGGCAGCCCGCTGGTCGTCGGGGTGGGCATCGAGGAGGCTTTCCTGGCCTCGGACCCGCTGGCCCTGCTGCAGGTCACCGACCGCTTCATCTACCTGCAGGAAGGCGATGTGGTGCGTCTCGCCCGGGGCGGTGACATCGCTGTCCACGACACGGCGGGCAATGTCCAGTCTCGTCCGGTGCAGACCTTCGAGCACGGCGACGGCGCGGCCACCAAGGACGGCTACCGCCACTTCATGCTCAAGGAAATCCACGAGCAGCCGCAGGTCATCGCCGCCACGCTGGAGGGCCGCCTGACCGAGCGCCACGCGCTGGTGCGCAGCTTCGGCCGCGAGGCCGAGGCGCTGTTCGCCCAGGCGCGCCAGATCCATATCGTCGCCTGTGGCACCAGCTACCATGCCGGCCTGGTGGCGCGCTACTGGCTGGAGAAGTATGCCGGGCTGCCCACCCAGGTCGAGGTGGCCTCCGAGTACCGTTACCGCCAGGTGGTGGTGCCCGAGGGCACTCTGTTCGTGACCCTGTCGCAGTCCGGCGAGACCGCCGACACCCTGGCGGCGCTGCGCTTTGCCCGGGAGCGGGGCTACGTGGGCAGCCTGGCGATCTGCAAC
>NZ_FOPY01000037.1 GCF_900113605.1 Modicisalibacter xianhensis | reverse complement strand
TAGGCCACGACACCGCCTGCCAAGGCGGTAGCCAAGCCCAACGTGATGGCAAGCGGCCCGAACCAGGCAACGGCGGCCATCTCCGCATGCAGCCGAATTACCAGATAGATACCTGCAGCGACCATGGTCGCTGCATGAAGCAATGCCGACACCGGTGTCGGCCCGGACATGGCGGCAAACAACCATGGTGAAAATGGAAGCTGGGCGGACTTGGCCGCTGCGGCCAACACGGCGCCGGCAACGAAGACATGCAACTGCCAGCCATCGAGTTGGGACAGCTCAGCGAAGGCAAACGAGCCAGTACCGGCAAATGCTGCCGCCGCGGCAATATACAGCCCCAGATCCCCAAAGCGAGTGACCAGGAACGCCCAGGCAGCATCCCGCAGGTTGTCGGATTCCTGCCATTCATGGGCAATCAGCGCCCACGAGCATGCCCCGACCAGTTCCCAGGCGATCAGCAGAGTGACCAGATCCTCGGCCAGTACGAGAAGCTCCATCGCCCCGACAAACGCCGTAAGCAGAGCGATCAACCTGGCGGGAGGACGCGTTGGTACGCGCTCACTGAGGGATTCAGACTCATGGTAGGCGCTATAGACAATAATTAATGTCGCGATCAGTGGCACAACAATGGCGAACACGCCACTTGCTGGTGTCATCCCAACCGACAGGACGATCTGTGAGCTCCAGCGATAGGCACCATCCCAGTCCCCCATGAGTGCCACACTCGCGAGCAGCAGGGTAACGACAGCCACTGCCGCCCCCGCCAGGCTCAACACGACACGGCCGCTATCCTTGCCAGGCCAGTGCTTGCCAAGCCAATACATGCCAGGGGCGGCAAGCAGCGGAAAAAGAGGAACAAGCCACAACATCAGTGCTTCAACCCGGTCAGTGACTCGGTCATGTCGGCCTGCTTACCGCGGAAGACCGCCACCACCAAGGCAAAGCCCATGGCCATCTCGATGGCCATCACTGCCATGACGATGATCGTCAGCAGTTGCCCTTCCGGCACGCCTGCCCCGCTAAAGGCCCAGAACGCCACCGCAGCCAGCATGACGCCATTGAGGATCATCTCCAGCCCCATCATCAACATCACGAACGATTGCTGAGAGAGCGCGCCGTAGATCCCGATACCGATCAGTGCCGCTGCCAATAGCAAAAGTGTGGTTAGTGTCATGCAAGCCTCCCTGCTTGTCTGTCCTGGTCAATGATGATGATGGTGGTGTTGATGACCGCCATCCTCGCCCTCTTCGTCCTCCTCGGGCTTGCCCGCCGGGTCGCCGCCCGGTTCCAGCCCCGGCGGTAGCGAGCCTTCTGCGGCCGCCCCATAGCGCCCCCGGTGACTCGACAACACCACTACACCGATCATGGTGGTGAGCAGTACAAGACCCGCCGACTCGAAGATCAGCATCGAGTCACCGAGCATTTCGTTGCCTAGTGACTTTACTGGGTCGAGACTTGCCGACACCGGCTGGTCAGGAAAGGCAGCAAACAGCGCCATGGCGCCTAGCACCAGGAAGCCGACAACCCCCGCCCCGATAGAGATACGCTCCTGGTGAACCATATTCATCGGGTTGAGGCCGGCAGGATTCATCATGAACATGACCATGAACAGCGCCATGACCGTCATTTCCACGGCCATCATGAAGAACATCGCCACGCCCAGGTATTCCGCTGCCAGCAGAATCATGATCACGCCCACGGCGATGAACGACACCAGCAGGAAAAAAGAGGCGCGTACCATCGAATCGGTACGAAACACTCGCCATCCGGTAACCACCGCGAGCGTGGCCAACAACAGAAACGCGATATCTACGCCAGTGCCGTGATTCATAGCAGCGCTCCTATGCCAGCCCACACCAGGTCGAGAAACGACAGCGGCAGCAGCACTACCCACATCAAGGTGACGCAGCGCTCAGGGGCAATACGCGGCAGTAACCGCCCAAGCAGTAGCAATACGAGCAGTACCGCCAGCATCTTTATCGCCATCCACAGCGGGCCGGGTAGCCAAGGTCCCAGCCAGCCACCCAAAAAAGCACTTGCTGCCACACCACTGAAAGCCACCAACATGGCCGCTCGCGCCACGTCCCAGACCAGCCGCGGGGGACCAGAAATTTCAGAGGCCGTGCCACCAGCCAGGTCCGTCGAATCGGCCAGGTTGAGCGGCCCCCAGAAGGTCATGCCCAGGCCGACGATCAGAAACAGTGGCAACCCCAGCGGCTGGCGTATGACGTTCCACAGCGCTTCCTGCGAGGCGACTACTTGAGTGAACTGCAGCGACTCGGCCGGCAATGCCACGCCAATCAGCACGAACATGCTGATCAGAATGTAGGAGAGCCCTAACGCCACATAACGGTAGCCGCCGATCAGAGCCAGCAGTGCATTAGCCGACCAGCCATGCAGAAAGATGACCACTGTCGCCAATGCTTCCACGCTGCCCCACAGCACCACACTAGTCACCAGATCAGTGGCGACCAGCGACTCCGACCACGGCACCACCGCCAGTCCGATTGCGGCTAACGCCAGGTACAGTGCCGGCGCCAGCCGCCAAGCCTGCCAGTCCGGTGCTTCGGTGGCATTGGCGTGCTGGATCATCAGCCAGGCCCCCCGGGCCATGGGGGCAAGCCAGACACTGCCTGCCTGAGGTGTGCCGAGTGCGCCGGCAATCAGCCGATCAAGCACCGCCACGACGTAGGCGCCGACAGTCAGCATGAATGTCACCATCAGTACTGGCAGGAACAGCTCATTTAAAAACATTTCCGGAGCCTCCCTGGACTACCCGAAGTTCATCAGGCGTCTGTGTTCCGCCCCCCTCGTCGACTACTGCCGCAACATCCAGGCTAGCCACAGTCGCCAGCGCCTCGCCCCACTCCAGGTCTGGCAGTACCTCGTCGAGGAGCGAGCTGGCATCCTCTGGGCCTTGCTCGGACCAAGGGCCACGCGGCGTCTCGATGCGATCCACCTCGCTCGTGTACACATTATCCCGTTCGGCCTGCTGCGCCAGACGGAGCGACTGGTCGATCTCGTCCAGGGTCTGCTGCCAGCGTGCTTGGGTATTACCATGACTCTGACACGCCGGTGAGAATCCCAGCCGACGATAGCCAGCGTCTTCCAAGCGCAGGTCATCATCCAGCCCGGCAGCACGAGCAGCCGGGCCACCAATTTGCCGGGCCTGCTCGGGATCGAGTACACCGCCTTCCATCGAAGACAGACGAAAGAAACCACTGCGCACCAGGCGACGGCGCAGCCCGCCCAGCGTGCTTGAGGTCGAAAGGTTCTGTGCCAGGCGCAAGGCGTCCAGACTGGCGTTCTCCAGCCCGGCAAGATGCAAGGCATGAAACAGACGATGCAGGTGATGGCGGGCCCGGGCGAGCTCAAGCTCGGCGATGGGAACCGGTCGTTCCCGGGCGGTGACGAATACCGGATCGAGGCTCTGCGGATACGGCGCGAACTGAGTGCTCCATGTTTGGACGAGATCACCCTGCAAGGTAATCTCCGCCATCATGCCGGGTGGAAATGCTGAGAAGAATGGCCCGAGCCGGAAGG
>NZ_FOPY01000024.1 GCF_900113605.1 Modicisalibacter xianhensis | reverse complement strand
CAGCGGCAAGCACCGGGTGGACCGGTTCTGTCGCCAGCATGGCATCGACCATCGGCTGATCCCGCCTTACCGGCCACAGACCAATGGCATGGTGGAGCGTTTCAATGGCCGCGTGAGCGACATCCTGAATACGCATCGGTTCGACTCGCGGGAAGATCTGGAAACCACACTCAAACGCTACAACTGGCTTTATAACCACCACATCAATCAAAAGGCCTTGCATCATCAGACGCCGGTCGGTGCAATGAAGCAATGGCAGAAGGACCGGCCCGAATTATTTTGGAAACGCGTAATTAATCATCCGGGCCCCGACATCTAATAACGCTGATCATGATGCTCACGCTGCGGCTTCCGCCGACACGCAGCACAGGCCAACACTGTCAGCGTCGAAGCGCGTCATGTGATCCCTGGCGAGGCCTTGAGGTCCTGTATGCCGCCCAGGCCTTGGGGCTTTCGCCTTTCTGGTGGTCGAGAATGATGTCATGCGAATGCCGGCCGTTCCGGCCAGTGGAGGAAGGCGCTGCCGGCGTCCACTTGGTCCTTGCTATGGTATCGCTCCCCTGTGTATCGGAACTTGTAATCTGCAAAGAATCGGAAGGAGGGGTGGCGACAGGCAAATGCTGATATACGTCAGCGGTCAACACTGGGTTATATCGAGATATTCTACAACCCGAAGCGGCGGCACGGCACGAGTGATAACTTGTCACCCGTCTACTGTGAGCAGCGCTATTCCCAGCGCCTGACCGGTATCTAGAAAACCCAGAGCGATTCACATCGAATGTGGTATATCGCTGTCAGCTGCATGTGGTTATTATCTGTTCAGCTTTCAGCCAGGAAGGGGTACGCCCTTTGAAATGCCGAAGGCATGCTGAGCATTCATCACCGTCGCTGTGCCGTGTCTCGTCAAGCAGTGGAAGAATTTCGGTGCGAAGAGCGGCGACAGTCCTAGGGTAATAAGACACTTGGCCGTTCTCAATCCGTCCTACTGCGCGGCCTTGGCACATGCTAGCGGGGCCTGAGCAGTGATAAAGAAAGCCATCAGCCTGAAGGTACAGAGCAGCACCGTAATCACATTCATGGTATGGAGCTGAGAGCGGACTATGAGCCGCCTGCAATCGGGCTGCTGCTCCTACTGCATTTCTAGTAAAAGTATGCACAATTGATGATGATACCCCAGCCTGCTCAACTACCGCTGGTGCAATGCTAGGCTGGCCTGGATTCACGGTCTCATTGACGATCACGCTTAGACCCTCTTTTGTCAGGCAGGCTACTAGTTGCTGTGCCGAAGCAGGATCAAGGGCTCTATGATGAAAAGAGTCAACGCTAAGCTGAACATGGGAAATACCGCAGCGACGAAGGTAATGGAGACCATCTTGCCGTCCTTGCTCAGTTCGCGCCCAGTACCCACTCGTGAGCACTGCAAGTACCATGCCTTCACCGAGCACGATCTCTGCCGCTAAATCAGCCAAGTCAGGATCGCCGAGACAAAGTTCCGAGCCAGTCATAAAGACGAGTGGTTTGGTACCTAGTGTTTTGCCGAGCCTACATAGCGCGATGACATCGCGGGGCGTGACGGAGTTTCGGTGAGGCTTTTTAGTGGGAGCCTCAATCGAGCAGTGAGCGCAAGCTACTGGACAGCCATCATAGAAGCGGAAAGCCAGGAAGCGCAGGCGTGTCTCTACTGCATGTTCGCGCGGAGACATCGCCTTATCCTTTTGCTACATCTGTGACTGACAAATTAAGTGGCTTTCGAAAAATGAGGAGCGCCCCGGAAGTTAGTTGGTCATTCTCAGCCGCTAAGCGCATAATTTCAAGAACACGTTTTTCTGCGACAGAATTTCCGAGTTCTGGAGCGGGCTCTACCGGAACATCGAAGCTGTGTTCCTTAATAAGCACCAGCCCGGCGTTCTTATATGCGTCGATTAGCTCGCTCCGTGATGTGGGGCGAATGTGCATTCCAGCAGCTTTGTTTAGAGCGTCTATAGTTCCTGTAACAACTTGCTTCTCGTATGTATGTGTAACATTTACCACATATCCCCAGTTTTTTGCTGCACGCGCTAGGTGTCTTTGAAGTGTGGGCGGGTCTTCAACAAACGCCTCTAGGCCTCGGTGTATTACAAGGTCAAAGGACTCTTCTCTAATCCCTCTCCCTTCCATGATGTCCACTCGACGAAATGTGACCCGCCCGCTGCAGGTCGTTCTCTCGATGTTCTTTTTAGCAAGCTTTAGTACGCGTGTGCTGATGTCAATACCCGTCACTTCTGCAGAGAACGCGTCGGCAAGGACGATGGATAAATAGCCGCCATGGCAGCCCACGTCGAGAATTTTCGGTATCGAGGGAAGACGAACTGCTTCCCGGATCCTATTAAGGGTAGTATCTCCACCGAGAAGAGTGGTCGTGATCTTCAATTCTGCCAGATCGTCCGCGTAAGCCATGGTTATCTCCTTATTATTGCATTGTTGGTAATGCTGAATGGCTCTACTAAGGTGTCTAGTGTTGAAAGGTCAAGAAGTAAAACGCGGCGCCTTAATGGTGGTGCATAGCAGGCACCAATCACTGACAGGACTTCATTGGCGATTAGATTGCCGGCGAGATGCACGGCCACATGAGTGCCAGGATTAATGCTCGATCGATTAGCCGCCCTTAGAAGGGCTTCAAGCGCCCCTAGGGGGTGACTGGCAGAAATAGAATTGACAGAAATATCACCAGCCATAAGTGTAGGGCCAACCGCTATTGTGTGCTCTACTACACCACCAGTGACCAAAGCTGTGCCGTTATCCGACAAAGAACAGGCGAGAGATAAAAACATTGCGCGCTCGTCATTATCACCTGCCCAAACGATTGCATCTGGCGCATGGGTAACGCGCTCTCGTAGGGTGCTGTAATCCGAAATTGTCTCCTGAAAACATGAAACACTACAGCCTATATCTTGAAGTACTCCAGCCAACACATCAACTTTGGGTGTTCCAATATGATTTTTATAGAATATGCTGCTTTTATTTAGATTAGGTTCTTCTACACAGTCTGAGTCGAAGAGCGCAAATCGGCCAACACCGGTTTTTGCTAGCGCAACGGCAACAGCAGTGCCGACCCCGCCTAACCCTAGAATAGCTACAGATGAATGAGCGATTTGCGTCCGAACAGTTGTTGGAGATCCGCCGAAAAGTGACCATGCGGCAATTGCGCGATCGCGTTGCATCTCATCTACATCACTTTCAGCTACTAGGCAACCGTAATAGCTAAGCCGTTGTGCAACTGCAGCCGTACCGGGAGGAGGGCTATCCAGATCGAAAGGGTGACGAAGCACCGAAACAGTAGGCAGGATTTCCGCAGCTGGTCCCCCGAGCGCTACTGCAGAGCGCACGGTCTGACCGATAAAAACCTCGGTGCCAACTACATGAGCTAGGAGCGCTGGGTTAATCTGCTGAAGTTCTGACACCTTGGTTCTCCACGCTTTAGCTGTACGAGACAGTTAACGCTAGGCATGTGCCGCTGATGACTTTGCGGTTGGGCTCAATTGTTAGTGTATAGAATGCTGAGCGGAATACAGTTTTCTTCAGCATGCAAGGAGGTTATCGTTCTTTGCAGTTAGGTTGAACTTTTGAAATGGTGGTGCCTAAATTTAGGCTAGTTTTAGAGGGCATGCTATGAGCCAGCTAATATATTTATTGTTATCTGTGACTATGTGCCTGAAAGGAATTGTGAGGAAAAGATAGGCCACCCATTGTCGGTACGCAAAAAAGTAGTGCATCATTTTACTAAGCTTCGATTTTTAATTTTCTTGGTGTCACTGCAAAATTGCCAGCCGCGAAGCCAATGGCACCGACCTGTGCTTCATGGCCTAACTTCGTGAGGGCTTGGCCGGCTACCTATCAGGAAGAGCGAAAGGATATGATTATCCGCAGGGTAGGGGTGTCTGCTAGTGCAGTTGTGGCGGGTGGTAGCCTCTCGTTGCCGTCTCTTGCTACCTATTTGCTACCTAAAAGACAATTAACGAAAAACCGCCACTCGGCATGACCCGTAAATGGCGGTTTTTCTTGGTAATTCTGGTCGGAGCGACAGGATTCGAACCTGCGACCTCTGCAACCCCATTGCAGCGCGCTACCAAGCTGCGCCACGCTCCGTTTACCTCCGCTGGCGGTGTGTCCCGCAGCGAACGAGGCATATACTAACGATTTCTCCGCCAATTGCAACCTTGTATTTCGCTTTTCTTTCAAGTGCTTGGCGTATAAGGGCCATGCTGGGGTCATTGGCGACCAATGAAGTAGACGTTCGTAGTAGAATACCGCGCCTGGATTCGGTCGAAGGGGAGAGATCAATGCCGTTGATCATGGGAATGAGTATATTGCTGGGTTGTCAGTTTCTGGGAGAACTGTTGTCCCGTAGCCTGGCAATTCCCGTACCGGGGCCGGTGCTTGGCATGGTCGTACTTTTGGTCGCGTTACTGATCCATGGTCGGGTGCCCGACTCCCTGCGGCTGGCCGGGGAGGGGTTGCTGCGTTATCTGACCCTGCTGTTCGTGCCAGCCGGCGTCGGCTTGATGGTGCACTTTGAATTGATCAAGGCGGATTTCTGGGTACTGGTGATCACCTTGATCGTATCGACGGCAGTGACACTGGGGGTAACGGGCAAGGTACTGGATCGCCTGGCCAAGCACTATACCCGGGGAGCCGGAAAATGAACCTGGCGGCACTGGATGAACTATGGGTATACCTTTCCGGCAATCCACTGCTGTCTCTGCTGGCGACACTGGTGGCCTTTACCTTGGCGACGCGAATCAACCGGCTTGCCAAGTGCTCACCTTTCGCGCATCCCGTGATCGTGGCCATCGCCTTGTTGATCGGTTTCCTGCTTCTCGCCGGCATCGACTATGCCACGTATTTCGAGGGTGCGCAGTTCATTCACTTCATGCTCGGCCCGGCAACCGTGGCGTTGGCCATACCGCTTTTCGACCATCGTGAGCGGGTGAGGCGCATGCTTGTGCCCATCGTACTGGCTTGCCTGACCGGCATCGTGACAGCGGTGTCATCTACCCTGGCTATTGGTCTGCTGCTCGGTGCACGCCCCGAGACACTGTTGTCGCTGGCGCCACGCTCGGTGACATCGCCGATAGCCATGGGTATTGCCGAACAGATCGGAGGTATTCCTTCCTTGGCGGCAGGGCTCGTGCTGCTGACCGGCTCGGTTGGCTGTGCGCTGGGACCTTGGTTGTTTCGTCGGCTGGACATAGAAGACCCTAGTGTTCAGGGGTTTACCATGGGGCTGGCGGCACACGGTTTCGGCACGGCGCAGTCCTTTGCCTCACTGGGGGCTATGGCGGGAGCCTTTGCGGGGTTGGCGATGGGCTTGACCGGCATGGTAACTGCCTTTCTGCTGCCGCTGATTATCAGCCTGTTCGGTCTTTGACCTTGGCGCGAACTGGTTTCACTCGTTGAAAAATTCATGGTGTGTCACGTTCGGTCAACGGCTACGCTCCAGAAAAGTTGAGCCAATCAGCCTGACGGAACGACAGGCAGGAGGCACGATGTGGAGCGTCATCAAGTCGGTGTTGGCCGCTTTCTTTGGGGTACAGAAAGAACAGCAGCGACAGCACGATTTCAACCAAGGCAGACCGATTGTCTTTATCGCAACCGGCATCGTACTGGCGGTCGTGCTGGTAGTCACCGTTCTACTGGTCGCTTCCCTGGCATCTCGATAAGGCGTCAATCTTTCGTCGGTGCTGACCGCTAAATCAACGAACTCTTCTATACTTAGACAAGTACGTCCTAATCCAGCTCTACCAGTTGCTCCGACTCATTAAAACAATCAAGGAGGAGCCGATGCGTAAGACGTATGTTCTTGCTGCCCTGATCGCCGGGGTGGCTTGGCTTGAGCGCAATGCTCTTGCCGATGGATGGAACATGCCGGTCGGTGTGACGGAAGTCAGCCGGCACGTCCATGGCCTGCACATGACCATCTTCTGGATCTGTGTCGTGATCGGTGCCGTGGTGTTCGGGGTCATGTTCTACTCGCTTTTCCGCTATCGGCGCTCTAAGGGGGCGCAGGCGGCAAATTTCCATGAACATACGACGGTAGAGATCTTCTGGACGGCCGTTCCGTTGCTGATACTCGTCGCCATGGCGATTCCCGCTACGGCGACACTGCGTGACATGTACGATGCTTCCGAGGCCGATCTCGACGTGATGGTGACCGGGCATCAGTGGCGCTGGCATTACGATTATGTCGGCGAAGATGTCAATTACTTCTCCAACCTCGCCACGCCTCGAGAGCAGATCGACGGCACACAAGCCAAAGACGCCAACTACCTATTGGAAGTCGACCAGCCCTTGGTCCTGCCCGTGGACCGTAAGGTGCGGTTGCTGATGACGTCATCAGATGTCATCCACTCCTGGTGGGTACCCGATTTGGCCGTCAAGAAGGATGCCATCCCCGGGTTCGTCAATGAAGCCTGGACACGTATCGACGAGCCAGGCATCTATCGCGGCCAATGCGCCGAGTTGTGTGGCAAGGACCATGGATTCATGCCTGTGGTCGTGCATGCCATGCCCCAGGAAGAGTTCGATGCCTGGTTGGCGGAGCGCAAGGAGGAAGCGGCAGCGGCAGCGAGCGGCGTGGACCGCAACTGGACCTTGCCCGAACTGATGGAGCGGGGAGAGCAGGTCTACGGCACCATATGTGCGTCCTGCCATCAAGCCGAGGGCCAAGGGCTGCCACCGACATTCCCCGCCCTGGTGGGCAATCAGGCCCTGCTGGACGATCTCGAACGCCATATCGACACCGTCGTCAACGGTGTTGCCGGGACGCCCATGCCGGCTTTCAGTGGCACCTTGAATGCCGTGGATATCGCGGCCGTGATCACTTACGAGCGTAATGCCTGGGGCAACGAGACCGGCGATATCATTCAGCCGTCGACCATCCAGGCGCAACTCTCACCCTAGGATCGTCGATCCGCAGCATGGCATATCCACGCCGGGAGGAGACGTCATGGCCCCGAAGCACCCCCCCAAGGCAAGGCTCGAGCATAGCGAAAACGTGGCGGGCGGCGCCGCAGCCGATGTGCACGAGGCGCACCACCCGAGCGGCCCTCTGCGCTGGCTGCTGACCACCAATCACAAGGAAATCGGCACGCTTTACCTCGTCTTCTCGCTGACCATGTTCCTGATCGGCGGCGTGATGGCGTTGGTGGTTAGACTCGAGCTCTTCCAGCCAGGATTGCAACTGGTCCGACCGGAATTCTTCAACCAAATGACCACCATGCATGGCCTGATCATGGTTTTCGGCGCCGTGATGCCGGGCTTTGTGGGACTTGCAAACTGGATGGTGCCTTTGCAGATCGGCGCGCCGGATATGGCGCTCCCCCGGCTCAATAATTTTAGCTTCTGGTTATTGCCGGTGGCGTTCCTGCTGCTGCTGTCGACGCTGTTGATGCCGGGAGGAGGACCTAACTTCGGCTGGACGTTCTATGCGCCACTGTCGACAACCTATTCACCACCGTCGACGACTTTCTTCATTTTGTCGCTGCACATGGCGGGAATCAGTTCGATCCTGGGTGCTATCAATATTATCGCGACCATTCTCAACCTGCGTGCGCCGGGCATGCGATTGATGGACATGACGCTCTTCGTGTGGACCTGGCTGATCACCGCTTTCCTGTTGATCGCCGTCATGCCTGTGCTGGCGGGGGTGATCACGATGATGCTGCTGGACATCAATTTTGGCACCAGTTTCTTCAACGCAGCCGGCGGTGGTGACCCGGTGCTGTTCCAGCATCTGTTCTGGTTCTTCGGGCACCCAGAAGTCTACATCATGATCCTGCCTGCCTTCGGCATCATTTCGGTGATCGTTCCGACCTTCGCTCGCAAGCCCTTGTTCGGCTATGCCTCGATGGTATATGCCACTGCTTCCATCGCCATCCTGTCTTTCTTGGTATGGGCGCACCATATGTTCTCGGTGGGATTACCGCTCATTGCCGAATTGTTCTTCATGTACACGACAATGCTGATTGCGGTGCCGACCGGAGTGAAAGTCTTCAACTGGATCACGACCCTGTTCCGCGGCTCGATCACCTTCGAAACGCCCATGCTGTTCGCGCTGGCGTTCATCGTGCTGTTCACCATCGGCGGTTTTTCCGGCTTGATGCTGGCCATCGCGCCGGCGGATTTCCAGTACCACGATACCTACTTCGTAGTGGCGCATTTTCACTATGTGCTGGTGCCCGGCGCCGTGTTCTCGATCATGGCCGCCGTCTACTACTGGCTGCCCAAGTGGACCGGACACTATCCGGATGAGCGTATTGGTCGCTGGCATTTCTGGCTATCGGTGATCGGCGTCAATCTGCTGTTCTTTCCAATGCACTTTGCTGGTCTGGCCGGCATGCCGCGGCGTATTCCCGACTATGCGTTGCAGTTCGCCGATTTCAATATGGCGTCGAGTATCGGGGGCTTCCTGTTTGGCCTGTCGCAGCTTTTGTTCGTCTGGGTCGTCATCAAGTGCATCAGGGGCGGGGTGCCGGCGCCGGCCAAGGCGTGGGATGGTGCAACCGACCTGGAGTGGAGCGTGCCGAGTCCGGCACCTTTGCATACTTTCGAAACACCGCCGGATCTTCGGCGAGTCGCAAGCTGACGCGCCGCGCCAGCCTCGAGCGACCGGGAGGCAGCCATGACACCGGTACAGCGAACGGTCACCAAGACACTGGTAGCGCTGGTGGCGATGGTTATGTTCACTATCGCGCTAGTACCGCTTTACGACGTGTTCTGCCAACTGACCGGCCTCAACGGCCGTGCCGCCAGCGAGCCTAGGGTATTTACCCGTGGTGAAGTGGACGAGTCGCGTTACGTGACGGTGCAATTCATCACCCGTAAGGGCAACGGCCTGCCTTGGCGGCTCGAAGCGCTCGACCGGCAGGTCCGGGTTCACCCCGGTCAGGCCTACGAAGTGAACTTCGTCTTTACCAACTATGGCAAGTCAGCCTATCGCGGCAGGGCTGTGCCCAGTGTCAGCCCGGGGGAGGCCTCGCTCTATTTGCGCAAGGTGACTTGCTTCTGTTTTCAGGAGCAGCGACTCGAGGCGGGCGAACGGCTGCAACTACCTATGGTCTTCCAACTTGCGCGAGATATCCCCGAGAGCGTTCACACCGTGACGCTTGCCTACACCCTCTATCCAATGACAGGTCCCCTGGCCGTTATCGAAGACGGAACGACCGGGCAAGGAGGCGATGCATGAGTGGAGGTAGCTACTACGTTCCCGCCAGCAGTAAATGGCCGGTGCTTTCCGGGCTGGCACTGGGGCTGTTCATGATCGGTACCGGAGTCTGGCTGGTTTTCGATCGAGCGGGATACCTGATCGCCGTGGGCGCACTGGCGATCGTCACGGTTATGGCGCTGTGGTTTCGTGATGTGGTTCGGGAGTCGCGAAGCGGTCTCTACGACGAGCAGATGGACCGTTCCTTTCGCTGGGGAATGGGCTGGTTCATCTTTTCGGAAGTGATGTTCTTTGCCGCCTTCTTTGGTGCGCTTTTCTACATTCGAGTGTTTGCCGTGCCTTGGCTCGATGGTGAGGGTGCCAAGGGCATCAGTGCACTGCTATGGCCGGATTTCGTGGCCAGCTGGCCATTGATGAATCCTCCCGACAGCAGCGTGGCCGGACCGCACGAGATTGTCGACCCTTGGCAGTTGCCGCTGGTCAATACGCTGTTCCTCGTCGTGTCCAGTATCACATTGACGCTGGCCCACGAGGGCTTGAAGGAAGGGTATCGCGACAGCGCCCGTAATTGCCTGGTACTGACGATCGTGCTCGGTGTGTGTTTCCTGGTCGTGCAGGGCGTGGAGTACTACGAAGCCTACCATCATCTGGGCGTGACCCTGCAGGCCGGTATCTACGGTGCGACCTTCTTCTTGCTGACGGGCTTTCACGGTGCACATGTCACCGTCGGGGCCACGATACTCATCGTCATGCTCTGGCGACTGCAGAAAGGGCACTTCACTCCTGACCACCATTTCGGTTTCGAAGCGGCAGCCTGGTACTGGCATTTCGTCGATGTGGTGTGGGTTGGCCTGTTCCTGTTCGTTTATGTGTTTTGAGAGAGGTCAGACGGTGTTGGCCAGGTTGCCGAAGTAGAAGCCGTAGACCAGCAGCGTAACCAGTACGACGGCCAGGGTGACGCGGATCTTCAGAGAGGTCAGCAGGCGTCGCGAGTGGCTGTCGTCACGCAGCAGAAAACCGGCGCCGGCCAGCAAGCTGGTGAGCATGGCAAGAAACACGACTGCAATCAGGACTTTGATCATGGGAGGTCCCCGCGACATGGTCACGTTCAGTTCAAACAAGCCTGCGGGTGGCGTCAAGTGGTATTGCCTGTGGTGGGTGTTATGGAGCCTGGTCGTTGTGCTGGGTATGGGGCTCGGAGCCTGGCAGTGGCAACGTGCCGAGGAAAAGCGAATTCATCTGGCGGCGCTGGACAGTGCTCCGTTGTTGTCCATGCCCCAACAATCGCCACCCGACGGGGCACAAATTCTTCTTCATGGCCGCTTTTTGCCCCAGGAAACCCGCTTTCTCGATAATCGTGTCAGGAAGGGGCAGGTCGGCGTGGCCGTGCTCACTCCACTGGTCGACCCTCAAGGGCGCTGGTGGTTGATTGAACGAGGCTTCGTGCCGACCGGACCCTACCGGCACGATCCGGACATACCCACCCCGGTGGGCCCGGTCGACGTCCTTGGGCAGTGGCAGGTCGCTGGTGAAACAGCACCGCTATTCGGGCCCAACCAGGAAGGAAGGCGCCTGCAGCGCATCGAACTTGCTTCCTGGCGGGACGCGTCCCGCTTTGCCTACGCTGGATGGTTGCATCAGGCCGGAGGCGATGGGGCATTTGCCGCTTGGTGGACGCCTAGCGTGATGCCGCCCGAACGACATATGGCCTATGCGGTGCAGTGGTGGCTATTGGCGATCGCTGCACTGGCGATGATGTGGTTCGGCAGGCGGCATGCCTCGCCTCGGCTACCCTGGGAGAACTCGCCATGACAATGCATCTCAGCCATGCCGGACGCCAGCGACTCAAGCTGCTGGCATTGATCGGGGTTTTCATCGGGCCTCTCATCGTAGCCTGGAGCATGGTCGAGTGGCGTGTCGGGATTCCCGACGAGCGCGTGGCTCATGGGCAACTGATGCCGGCGTTACCCAATCTCCAGGCATGGCCTATGCAGGCGTCGTCATTGTCACTGGGGCCCTTCGACTGGGTGCTGGCCTACGACTGCGCAATGGATTGCCCAGCCATCGCTGATCGCTGGTGGCGCTTGCACCGTGCACTGGGTCGCGAAGCCCCACGCCTGACTCGGTTGCGCTTCGGCGGCCAGACTGGCGCTTTGCCTGGCGAGATAGTCGCTCAGTGGCGTGCACGTCCCGCTTGGAGTCATGAGGGATCGCTGTGGCTGATCGATCCCGAGGGTCAGGTGGTGTTGAGCTATCGGCCGTATCACGAGGCCGAGGAAGTATTGGAGGACCTGAGACACCTGCTGAAGATGAATCCGCAGCCTGCCCTGGCAATCAGGGAGTGAGCTGCCCAGGGAGAAGACGACCGACAGGGAAGACGACTGAAGAGGAGCGACAGCAATGGAAGCTGTGCACGCCAGAATGCGTCTGGCCAAGGCCTTGAGTCTACTGGGGGTGATCGTGGCGTTCGGGGTGATCCTGATGGGCGCCTGGACGCGATTGGAGGATGCCGGGCTGGGTTGCCCCGACTGGCCGGGGTGCTACGGTCATGTGCTGGTCCCTGACAGTGCCACGGCATTGGCGCGGTTCCCCCACGCCCCACTCGATGCCGGAAAGGCCTGGTTCGAGATGATCCATCGTTACCTGGCCAGCGGTCTCGGCCTGGTCGTCATCGGGCTTGCCTGGCTTGCCTGGCGCTTACGTCACGTGCCCGGCTATCCCGTGCGCACTAGCCTGGCACTGCTGGGGCTGATCATTGTGCAAGGTGCCTTCGGGGCATTTACGGTGACGCTTCGGCTCTGGCCTCAGATCGTCACGCTGCATCTCGTCGGTGGAATGAGCATCATGCTGCTGTTCCTGTGGCTGCACTTGCGCCAGCGGCAAATCGCCTCACAGCCTTGGTGGTCCGCGAGACTGGCACGCTTGGCCTGGCCAGGTGGGCTGTGGCTGTTTGCAATCGTCGTGCTTGCCGGACAATTGATGCTGGGCGGTTGGACATCAAGTAACTATGCCGGTATCGCCTGCCAAGGCATTCCCTCGTGCAACGGCCAGTGGTGGCCAGCAATGGACTGGGGCGAAGGCTTTCACCTGACTCAGTCGGTCGGTCCCAGTTATCTGCACGGCAAGTTGCACGCCGAAGCCCGTACGGCCATTCATGTGGCACACCGCTTTGGCGCGGTATTGCTGGGAATCGCGCTATGGCTTCTAGTTTGGCGCTATCGCCGCGATACCGCCTTGCGGCCTTTCCTGGGGGTGGCGATGGCGGCCTACCTTGTCCAGGCCGGGCTGGGAATTGCCAATGTCCTGTTCTGGTTGCCGCTCGGGCTGGCACTGGCGCATACCGCAGGCGCTGCGCTGCTCGTTCTGGCAATGACAGCCGCAGTCTGGCGGGTTTCCAGTCTGCCGCGTCGTCTGTTGGCGCGTCCGCCGGGTATCGAGCCTGAAGAGGAGTGGATCAATGCGTGATTCGTTAGTCGCCGAACCCCCGGTCGCCTTGTCGACATGGCACTGGCGAGACTTGGTCGAGCTTGGAAAACCGCGTGTCGTGGTGGTCATGCTGGTCTGCGCGCTTGTCGGAATGGCATTGTCCGTACCAGGCTTGCCACCTGGTGACGCCGTGGTTTTCGGCTTGGTAGGAATTGGCCTGGCGGCTTCCGGTGCAGCTGCCTTCAATCACATTCTGGATCGTCGGCTCGATGCGATGATGGTACGGACCGCCAGGCGCCCGGTGGCGTCGCGCCGATTGCCGACAGTGCTCGCACTCGGTTGGGCGTTGCTGCTTTCCGTGACGGGGCTCGGGCTATTGGCCTGGCAAGTCAATCTATTGACCGCCTGGTTGACCCTGGCCTCGTTGCTGGGCTATGCGCTCGTCTATACAGCATTCTTGAAGCGGGCGACTCCTCAGAACATCACGATCGGTGGCCTGGCCGGGGCGGCGCCGCCACTGCTGGGCTGGACATCAGTGACTGGCAGCGCCGAGCCCGAGGCGCTGCTGCTGGTACTTATCGTCTTTGCCTGGACGCCACCCCATTTCTGGGCCTTGGCCATCCACAAGCGCGATGAGTACGCGCGCGCCAACGTACCGATGCTGCCAGTGACGCATGGTGAGGCTTTCACCCGCTTGCAGGTCTGGCTGTATGGCTGGCTGACCGTGGCTATCACCTTGTTACCGTATGCTACCGGCATGGCTGGTGCCGTTTACCTGGTCGGTGTCGCTGCACTCAACGTGCGCTTCATGCAATGGAACTGGCGTGTCTGGCGGACCAAGGACGAAAGCGCGCCGCTTGCCGCATTCTGGTTCTCGATTCGCTATATCCTGGGCGTCTTTGCGCTCTTGCTGCTGGATCACCATGCCGGGCTGGTCGGTTAATAGAGTCGGACAAGATCTACGCAATGACAAAAGCCGCCGATGCAACGGCGGCTTTGTCCGGCAAGGCCCACTTACCAGAAGGCCCCGACAAGCAGGTAGGCCAGCAGCGTGACCACCACGGTGCCGGCCAGGTTGAGCATGAAGCCAGCGCGAATCATCGACTGGATCTTCATGTGCCCCGTTGCGAAAACGATGGCATTAGGTGGCGTAGCCACCGGCATCATGAAGGCGCAACTAGCAGCAATCGCCGCCGGGACGGTGATCAAAAGTGGCGAGACATCCAGCGACAGGGCCAGTGCGCCGAGCAGGGGCAGGAACGCTGCTGCCGTTGCTGTATTGGAGGTCACTTCGGTCAGGAAGATGATGACCAGCACCACGATGCCGACCAGCAGAATCAGCGGCAGGGCGCCAAACACGGAGAGCTGGTTCGCGATCCACTCCGCCAGCCCCGAGCTTTTGATCGCACCGGCCAGGGCCAGGCCGCCACCGAACAGCAGCAAAACACCCCAGGGCAATCCTTTGGCGCGCTCCCAGTCGAGCAGACGTACATTCTTTTCGTTACCGCTGGGTAACAGGAACAGGGCAAGGCCCGCAGCGATGGCAATGCTGGTGTCGTTGAGCCAGGCTATGCCGGCATCGTTGAGCAGCGGGCGGAAGACCCAGGCCAATGCGGCCAGCAGGAACACGATACCGACCCGGCGCTCGGCTGTCGTCGTGGTGCCGAGTGCCCGTAACTCACTTTTTACCATGGCAGCGCTCTCTTCATTGCTACCCAGCGAAAAGCCGCCACGGGTCAGCCACCACCAGGCAATCAGCATCATCGATATACTGACGGGGACACCAACCATCATCCATTGAGCGAAGCCGATATCGATTCCCCGATCCTCGGCCAGGTAGCCTGCCAGCAAGGCGTTGGGTGGTGTGCCTATCAGGGTGGCGATGCCACCGATGCTTGCCGAATAGGCGATCGCCAGCAACAAGGCCGTGGCATAACGGTTCAGCTCCCTGGGGTCGTTCTTCTCGAGAAGCGAAATGACCGACATGCCGATGGGGAGCATCATGATGCTGGTCGCGGTATTCGACACCCACATGCTGAGAAAGCCCGTCGCAATCATGAAACCACCGATCTGGCGGCGGGGCTGATGCCCGACTATCTGCAGCACCTTCAATGCGATTCGACGGTGCAGGTTCCAGCGCTGCATGCCGATGCCGAGCAGAAAGCCGCCGAGGAACAGGAAAATGATCGGGTTGGCATAGCTCGAGGCGGTTGGCGTGAGTTCACCGATACCCATGGCGGGGACCAACACCAAGGGCAGTAACGAGGTGGCGGGAATCGGGATGGCTTCGGTCGCCCACCAGGTGGCCATCAGCAGGGCCAGGCCGACACAGGCCCAGGCCGGTTCGGACATACCGGCCGGGGCGGGCAAGACCAGCGTAAGCACGAGCCAGGCCGGGCCTAGCCATAAGCCGATACGCGCCGCCGTCGACGGGCGCGCTTCCTGATCATTGGTTGGGTTATCCATGCACTATCTCCCTTGCTGCAATCCTGAAATGCGGCAGACCCTACCACACCCTAGCTCAACTGGTGGCAATGGAGGTATGCCTTGCGGCACCGGACCGTGCCGGAGAGGGGGAATGGCTAATTCCCCGGTTGGGCCAAGGGAATCGGCCACGTATACTGCGCTCAATTCATCGACGGTCGAGGAAGAGATGAGTGAAACAGCAGCCTGGCTAATGCTGGGTGCGGGGGTGATCGTGATCATCGCCCTGAGCAGCTATGCCACCAAGTTGTGGCGCGAGGTCAAGCGTCGCGAGGCACTGAAGAAAGACGAAGTCCGTCGTGCCAACGACAATTGCCTGCAAAGTCTTGAGCTGTTAGCCACAGCCATGCTCAATGATCAGGTCGATCCGATCGAGGGCAGCCTGCGCTGCAAGGTGTTGTTGGAAATCATCGACCCGGCTCTGATCGAGCGCTCCGGCTTTCGGATATTTGGCGAAGTGCATCAGCGCACGTCTCACCTGCATACGCACTCGGCGCGTCGTGAGCTGTCTCCGCGCGAGCGTATGCGTGAGGACCGAGAGCGCCTGGCAGTCGAGGATGAATTACGCGACAGTATTCTCCAGGCGGCGCGTAACGTACTCGATTTCAAGCAGCGCTGGCCTTCCAGCCTGAACTAGCGAATGACGAGGGCCCAGATGATAATGCTCGATACCTCTCTTGCGGAACTTCGTCACCACCTGCATGCCGTGCCGGAACTGTCAGGCGAGGAGGTTGCAACGGCAGAACGCATTGCCGCATGGCTGGAGGAGGCTGGCGCCGATCAGGTGCTACGCAACCTGGGTGGCCATGGCGTGGCTGGCGTGTTTCAGGGGGAGATACCCGGGCCACGTGTATTACTGCGTGCCGAACTCGATGCGTTGCCGATCGACGAGCAGGGCGACAAGCACTGGCGGTCGATACGCGAGCATGTGGCCCACAGTTGTGGTCATGATGGCCATATGGCCGTGTTGCTGGGTGTGGCCCAGCGCCTGGCGCATCAGCGCCCCGCGCGTGGCGAAGTCGTGCTGCTCTTCCAACCGGCGGAAGAGACGGGGGAAGGGGCCAGGCGTATCGTGGCGTGCGATGATTTCGAGCGCATTCGCCCGGATCATGCCTATGCCTTTCACAACTTGCCCGGACGTCCCATGGGCGAAGTCTCGGTTCGCAACGGGGCGTTTACCTGTGCTTCACGTGGCATGATCATTCGCCTGAATGGCTTGTGTTCCCATGCTGCTCACCCCGAGTTGGGACGCAGTCCTGCCATGGCCATGTGCCGTATTCTGCAGGGGCTGAAGCGTCTTCCGCAGCAAATGCCCGACGACCATGGCCTTGTCATGGTCACGCTCATACATGCCCGTCTTGGCGAAATCGCTTTCGGGACATCGCCAGGTCAGGCAGAAGTGATGGCGACGTTGCGTACGGCAAGTGACGATATGATGCGGGCACTGGCGGAAGCGGCCGTTGCCTTGGCGCGTGCCGAAGCCGAAGAGGAACAACTGGGCATCGAGATCGATTGGTGCGATGCTTTTGCCGCCACAACCAATACAGAAGAGGCGGTGCGAGCGGTCGAAACGGTGGCTGCCGGTCAGGGGTTGCCGGTGTCGCGCATGGAAACGCCGCATCGCTGGTCGGAGGACTTCGGCGCCTTGAGTGCTGTCGCCAATGGTGCGATGTTCACCTTGGGGGCGGGGGAGGAATGCCTCCCACTGCATCACCCGGGCTATGATTTTCCCGACCCGTTGCTTGAGGCAGGGAGAGGAATTTTTCTTGGGCTTATTCATCACCATCTTGCATAATGCCTGTGGATTATCCAGCCTTATACGAGGCTGTTACAGATGGTAAAAGGATCAGCCAATATCCTGTCGGCCCTTGAGAGTGCTGCTAGGATAGGTAGAACCGTGAATCGTTGCCATAGTATGCAACGATGACGGGAAGGCACGGTTTGTTTGGCCGGCATTTGCCGGGTGCTTTCTTTTTCGGGGGATGGATGAGCTTTTGAGGCTCACTTCCTTAGAGGGGCAGTTTTTTGCCCTGCTAAGTAACGTTACGTTACAACTAGCGCTGTGTGTTAAGAAGGAGTCTTACATGAAAAAATCAACCACTGGCTTGTTGCTGGGTTCCGCTCTGGTCGTTGGCCTGTCGGGCTGCGCCAACTCGGGTGCTCAGTCCACTTCTTCCTATGGAAGCGAACAGGACGCCTGGTATCAGTCGCCGTTCGTCTGTGGTCTGGCCGGCGGCCTGATCGGGGGTGGTATCGGTTATGCCACCAGCAGCGAATCAGACGAGGACGATGGCGCAGCGCTGGGTAGCGTGGCTGGCGCTACTGCTGGCGCACTGCTTTGCGCGGATTTCTCGTCGCAGATAGGCGATAGCGATGGCGATGGCGTGCCCGACGATCGCGACCAGTGTCCGAACACGCCGGCCGGTGTGGCTGTCGATGCCAGCGGTTGCCCGCTCGATACCGACGGTGACGGTGTGCCGGACTACATGGATGAGTGCCCGGGAACGCCGGCCGGTGTCGAAGTCAACGCTTCCGGCTGCCCGCTGGATTCCGATGGCGACGGCGTACCGGATTACATGGATCAGTGCCCGAACACCCCGGCAGGTGCCGAGGTCAACGCATTGGGCTGTGAAGCCGATGTGGTCCTCCAGGACGTCAACTTCGAGTTCGACTCTGCCCAGCTGACGCCTGGGGCCGAGCGTATCCTCGACGGCGTTGCGCAGAAGCTGAGCGCCAACGAGAACGTTCGGGTGCGTCTGGAAGGTCATACCGATTCTGTCGGTTCCGATTCCTACAACAAGGATCTGTCCCAGCGTCGTGCCAACTCCGTCAAGGACTACCTGACATCTCAGGGCATCGCTGCCAGCCGCATGCAGGCCATCGGTTACGGTGAAGAGCAGCCGATCGCGACCAACGAGACGGCTGCGGGCCGCGCCCAGAACCGCCGTGTCGAACTCGGCGAGTGGCAGCAGTAATCGAGCCTCCAGCCTCGCTGGATCGCCGCCGGGCATGACCCGGTCATGAAAGGAGAGGGTGCCAATTGGCACCCTCTTTTTCTTTATGAGCGTAAACGAATCGATCGACGACGTAGCGGTGGACGAACGGTTACCAGGGCTGCTAATGTTCCTCCCTCTTCGGCATCCGCCATCGGGCAACGTCTCACCCCACATGTCCGGAACATGTCTACTGCGTGATGGCCCGGTAGGAACCGAAGCATTCGACTCAATTCATGACTCCTGCGATACGTGGTCCCTGGTATGGATCACCACTGCGCCCGAAGGAAGCCTTCAATGCCCATCGTTACCCTGCCTGACGGTAGTCAAAGAACGTTCGAAGAATCCATCAGCATCATGCAACTTGCCGAGTCCATCGGTCCTGGCCTGGCCAAGGCCTGTGTCGGTGGCAAGATCAACGGCATTGCGGTCGATGCAGCCGACATGATCGAGCAGGATGCCGAGGTGGCGATCCTTACCGCCAAGGATCCGGAAGGGCTCGAGATTATCCGGCATTCCTGTGCTCACCTGATCGGGCATGCCGTCAAGCAGCTTTATCCCGATGCCAAGATGGCCATCGGTCCCGTCATCGAGGACGGTTTCTACTATGACATCGACTTCGGTCGCTCGGTGAACCCCGAGGACCTCGAAGCCATCGAGCAGCGCATGAAGCAGTTGATCGACAAGGGCTATGACGTGGTGCGCGAATACGCTGACCGCGACAAGGCCATGTTGACGTTCCTGCATCGCGACGAGCCCTACAAGCAGGAAATCGTCCGCGAGATTCCCGAAGGCGATACCATTCGTCTGTATCACCATGAAGAATATACGGACATGTGCCGCGGCCCGCACGTGCCCAACACACGCCACCTCAAGGCCTTCAAGCTGACCAAGCTGGCCGGGGCCTATTGGCGTGGCGATGCTAGCAAGCCCATGCTGACCCGTATCTACGGGACGGCCTGGCCCGACAAGAAGCAGCTCAACGCCTATCTCAAGCGCCTCGAAGAGGCGGAAAAGCGCGATCACCGCAAGCTGGCCAAGCGCATGGACCTCTTCCACCTGCAGGAAGAGGCGCCCGGCATGGTCTTCTGGCATCCCAACGGCTGGACGATATATCAGGCGCTCGAGCAATACATGCGTCGTGTACAGCGGGAGCACGGCTACCAGGAGATCAAGACGCCCCAGGTCATCGATCTATCGCTATGGAAGAAGTCCGGTCACTGGGGCCATTATTCCGAACTCATGTTCACCACCGAGTCGGAAAAGCGGGATTTTGCGGTCAAGCCGATGAACTGTCCCGGTCATGTCCAGGTCTTCAACCAGGGCCTCAAGAGCTACCGCGACTTGCCGCTGCGGCTGGCCGAGTTCGGTAGCTGTCATCGAAACGAGCCGTCCGGCTCGCTGCATGGCCTCATGCGTGTGCGCGCCTTTACCCAGGACGACGCGCATATCTTCTGTACGGAAGGGCAAATCCAATCCGAGGCCGAGGCGTTCATCAAATTGACGCTGCAGGTCTACAAGGATCTGGGATTCGATGACGTCGAACTCAAGCTCTCTACGCGTCCCGATTCCTATGTCGGCGAGCTCGAAAATTGGGAGCGCGCCGAGAAGGGCCTGGCACAGGCACTGGATGCTTCGGGGCTGGAGTGGGAGCTGTTGCCTGGCGAAGGGGCGTTCTATGGGCCCAAGATCGAATTCTCGTTGCGCGATTGCCTGAATCGTGTCTGGCAGTGTGGTACCCTGCAACTTGATTTCAACCTGCCGGGGCGCCTGGGCGCTCAATATGTCGATGAGGATGGCGCACGCAAGACGCCAGTCATGCTGCACAGGGCGATTCTCGGTTCGTTCGAGCGTTTCCTGGGGATCCTGATCGAGCATTACGCCGGTGCGCTACCGTTATGGCTGGCGCCGCAGCAGGCCTCTATCCTGACCATTACCGACGCACAACGTGATTATGCTCTCGATCTTGAGCGCCGCTTGCAGAAAATCGGCTTCCGCGTCAAGGCGGACTTGAGGAACGAGAAGATCGGCTTTAAAATTCGTGAGCATACGTTGCAGAAGGTCCCGTACCTGCTGGTAGTCGGGGACAAGGAAATCGAGTCCGATTCAGTGGCCGTTCGTACCCGTAGCGGTGAAGATCTGGGCACCATGAAGGTCGAGGACCTGATGGCGCGCCTTGACGCCGAACGGGGCTAACGACAACGTCAACCAGAACGGAGACATAGCGATCAAGCGAAGCAACCCAAGAGGGCGGCCCCAAGAAAAGCGCCCCCCGATGAATGAGCGGATTACCGAGGATCAGGTTCGCCTTATCGACAGTGATGGCGAGCAGTTGGGTGTCGTACCGACGCGGGACGCGTTGGAGCGCGCCGAAGCGGCTGGCCTAGACCTGGTGCAGATTTCCAATGCCGATCCGATCGTCTGCAAGATCATGGATTACGGCAAATTCGTCTTCGAGCAGAAAAAGCAAAAGGCTGCTCAGAAGAAGAAGACCAAGCAGATCCAGGTCAAGGAAGTCAAATTCCGGCCTGGCACCGACGAGGGCGATTATCAGGTCAAGCTACGTAACCTGATCCGCTTCCTCGAAGGTGGCGACAAGGGCAAGGTCACGCTGCGTTTCCGTGGCCGCGAGATGGCGCACCAGGAGATCGGCCGCAAGCTGATGGAGCGCATCGCCGCGGATCTCGAGGAACTGGCGAACGTCGAGTCCTTCCCCAAGATGGAAGGGCGCCAGATGATCATGATCCTCGCCCCCAAGAAGAAGTGATCCGAAGGCAGTTAAACGGATAGCCATGATGCGTGTCGTCATGGCTATCGGCCCCGGGTTTTCTAAAGAAACCGAGCGGAGTTTTCACTCATGCCGAAAATCAAGAGCAACAGTGGCGCTTCCAAGCGCTTCAAGAAGACAGCTAACGGCTTCAAGCACAAGCAGTCTTTCCGTAGCCACATCCTGACCAAGAAATCCACCAAGCGTAAGCGTCAGCTGCGCGGCACCAAGCTGATTCACGATGCCGACAAGGCTCTGATCCAGCGCATGCTGCCCAACCTGTAACCCTTGGTAGAACCGTCTTAACGTCAGGAGAATGCTATGACTCGTGTCAAGCGTGGCGTCGTTGCACGTCGCCGTCACAAGAAGATCTTGAAGCAGGCCAAGGGCTACTACGGTGCCCGGTCGCGTGTATTCCGCGTTGCCAAGCAGGCTGTCATCAAGGCAGGCCAGTACGCCTACCGTGACCGCCGTCAGCGCAAGCGCCAGTTCCGCGCCCTGTGGATCGCCCGTATCAATGCGGCGGCCCGCCAGAACGGACTGTCCTATAGCCGCTTCATTGCCGGCCTCAAGCAGGCGGGTATCGAGATCGACCGTAAGGTGCTGGCCGATCTCGCCGTTCACGAAAAGGCCGCCTTTGCCGCTATCGTCGAGAAGGCCAAGGCTGCCCAGTAAATGATGGCTGCGATACCACTAAGGTATCGTCAACCATCGTGAACGTCGCAGGGGAAGAGCAGCCGCTCTTCCCCTGTTTTTTTGAGCGCCACCTGGCGCTTTTTGACCCAAGTTTCGGAGCAGAACGGATGGAGCATCTTCCCAATCTGGTAGCCGAGGCGCGTGCAGCCATCGCGGCGGCGGACGGCGTGGCATCGCTTGACGAGGTCAGGGTTCGGTACCTCGGCAAGAAGGGTGAGATCACCGCCTTGCTCAAGGGGCTGGGCAAGCTGGCCCCCGAGGAGCGCCCTCAGGCTGGCGAGAGAATCAACCAGGCCAAGCAGCAGCTCAGCAGCGAACTGGATGCGCGCAAGCACGCCCTTGAACAGGAAGCGCTACAGGCGCGTCTGGCCGCCGAGCGTCTGGACGTCACCCTGCCAGGGCGCGGCCAGACCAATGGTGGCCTGCATCCCGTGACACGCACGTTGGAGCGTATCGAAGGGCTGTTCACCCGTATCGGTTATGACGTTGCCGTCGGACCCGAGATCGAGGACGACTACCATAACTTCGAGGCGCTCAACATTCCGGCCCATCATCCGGCACGCGGCATGGCCGATACCTTCTATTTCGACGCCACGCGGTTACTGCGCACGCATACCTCGCCAGTCCAGGTGAGAACCATGAAGAGCCAGGAGCCACCGATTCGCATCGTCTGTCCGGGGCGCGTCTACCGCAGCGATTCCGACCTGACCCATACACCGATGTTCCATCAGGTCGAAGGGCTGCTGGTCGACGAAGATGTCAGTTTCGCCGATCTCAAGGGAACCATCGAGGACTTCCTCAAGGCGTTCTTCGAGCGTGACGAATTGTCCGTGCGCTTCCGGCCATCCTATTTTCCGTTCACCGAGCCGTCCGCCGAGGTCGATATCCAGTGCGTGATATGCAATGGCGACGGTTGCCGTGTCTGCTCGCATAGCGGCTGGCTCGAGGTCATGGGCTGCGGCATGGTGCACCCGGCAGTGTTCAAGCATTCTGGAATCGATGCCGAGCGCTACAAGGGGTTTGCCTTCGGCATGGGAGCCGAACGACTCGCGATGCTGCGATATGGTGTCAACGATCTGCGCCTGTTTTTCGAAAACGATCTGCGCTTTCTGCGCCAGTTCGCCTGACCGCTTAGAGGAGATAGGAAGGCAAGATGAAATTTTCCGAACAGTGGTTGCGTGAATGGGTTTCTCCCACGCTGGAGACCCAGGCGCTTGCCGACCAGATCACCATGGCTGGCCTCGAGGTGGATGCCGTCGAGCCGGTGGCTTCGGTTTTCGAAGGCGTGGTCGTCGCCGAAGTCGTCGACAAGGTTACGCATCCTGACGCAGACAAGCTCAATGTCTGTCGTGTCGACGATGGCTCCGGCGAGGACGTTCAGGTAGTGTGCGGCGCCCCTAATGTGGCCGTGGGCCAAAAAGTGCCTTTCGCGCGGGTCGGGGCGGTACTGCCTGGCGATTTCAAGATCAGGAAGGCCAAGCTGCGTGGCGTGGAGTCCCGCGGCATGATCTGCTCGGCCTCTGAGCTGGGTCTCGAGGAGGAGACGTCTGCCGGTATCCTCGAACTGCCGCTAGACGCACCGAAGGGCAAGGACTTTCGCGAGTGGATGCACCTCGATGACCACATGATCGAGGTCGATCTGACACCCAACCGGGGCGATTGCCTGAGCCTGAAGGGCATGGCGCGTGAAGTGGGCGTGTTGAACCGTCTGCCGTTGACACCGCCCGAAGCCGGGGAGCACGCACCTGTTCATGACGAGGTGTTCCCTGTCCATGTCGAGGCTCCCGAGCGCTGTCCCCGCTATGTGGGGCGTGTCGTAAAGAATGTCGATGTCACGGCTACTACACCGCTGTGGATGGTCGAGCGGTTGCGCCGTAGCGGTGTGCGTTCCATCGACCCGGTCGTCGACATCACCAACTATGTGATGCTTGAGTTGGGGCAGCCGATGCATGCCTTCGACCTGGCCAATCTGAGCGAAGGCATCGTGGTGCGTTCGGCGCGCGAGGGCGAGACACTGGTCCTTCTCGACGGACAGAGTGTTGCCCTGCGCGAGGACTCGCTGATCATTGCGGACGGTGAAAAGCCGTTGGCGATTGCCGGCGTCATGGGCGGGGAGCATTCAGGGGTCAGTGCAAGAACGCGCGATGTCTTCCTTGAGTCGGCTTTCTTCACGCCATTGGCTGTGGCCGGCCAGGCGCGCTCCTATGGCTTGCATACCGATGCCTCGCACCGTTTCGAGCGTGGTGTCGATCCGGCGCTGACTCGTCAAGCCGTTGAGCGAGCTACCACGCTGCTGCTCGAAATAACCGGTGGTGAACCGGGTCCGCTCAGCGAGACGGCCAGCCCCGACCACCTTCCGGTCGAACGGCAGGTCCGTTTGCGTGCTGCCCGCATCGAGCAGTGCCTGAACCTGGCGCTACCGGGAGAGGATGTTGTCGATATCCTCGAGCGCCTGGGGATGCAGGTCGTCGTCGATGGCGAAGGAAGCTGGTTGGTCACGGTGCCGAGCTGGCGTTTCGACATTGCCATCGAAGAAGACCTGATCGAAGAGTTGGCGCGTATTCATGGCTACAATCGCTTGCCGGTACGGCGTCCCGCGGCGCGGCTTGGGCTGCGGGCAGATGGCGAAAGCCGCCAGCCAATGGCGAGGTTGCGTCGCCAGATGGTGGCGCGAGGATATCAGGAAGCGATCAGCTACAGTTTCGTGGCTCCCGACCTCCAGGCCCTGCTGGCACCGGGCGTCGACGCGCCGCAACTGGCCAATCCGATTTCCAGCGATATGTCGGTCATGCGCGCCAGCCTGTTCCCGGGCCTGGTCAAGGCGTTGATGCATAACCTCAATCGCCAGCAGCAGCGCGTTCGCCTGTTCGAGACGGGGCTGGTATTCCGTGGTCAGCTCGATGCGCTGGAACAGCTTCCCATGCTGGGCGGGCTGATCTGTGGCGTACGCGATCCCGAAGGGTGGGCGGCCCACCGTGAGAGTGTCGATTTCTTCGATCTCAAGGGCGACCTGGAAAGCTTGATTGCCGTTGGCGGTGAGTCGTCTGCCTGGCGCTTCGAGCCGGATGAGCATCCCGCACTGCATCCCGGCCAGGCGGCACGGATCTATCGCCATGAGAAGCCGGCAGGCTGGATCGGTGCGTTACACCCGGCAGTACGCGCCGAGCTCGGGCTGCGTGTCGATGCCTATCTGTTCGAAGTCAGGCTCGATGCGCTGAGCGAAGGCCGTTTGCCGGCATTCACGCCGCTGTCCCGCTACCCCGAGGTCCGTCGTGACCTGGCGCTGGTCGTCGAGGAGGACGTGCCGGTTCAGGCGCTACTGGATACCCTGCGCGAGAAAGCCGGAGAATGGCTGACCGATCTGCGTCTTTTCGACGTCTACCAAGGGGCAGGCGTAGAGAAAGGTCGCAAGAGTATCGCCTTGGGCTTGACCTGGCAGCATCCTTCACGCACGCTGAATGATGATGAAATCAATCAGTTAGTCGATGGGATCATCGCCGAGTCCCGGCTGCGCTTCGAGGCGGAACTGCGGGGCTGAATCGACATCCTGCACGAAGGAGTGACCATGGGTGCGTTGACCAAGGCGGAACTGGCCGAACATCTTCATACGGAACTTGGCTTCTCCAAGCGCGAAGCCAAGAGCATGGTTGAAGCGTTCTTCGAGGAAATCCGCGGCTGCCTGCGCGAAAACGAACAGGTCAAGCTGTCGGGATTCGGCAACTTCGACCTGCGCGACAAGCGAGAGCGACCGGGGCGCAACCCCAAGACTGGTGAAGAAATCCCCATTTCGGCACGTCGGGTGGTGACGTTTCGGCCGGGCCAGAAACTCAAGGCTCGGGTTGAGCAGTTCGAAGGTGAAATTTCCGACGTCGTCGCAACGCATTCCTGATTGCATCCGGGCACAAGACAGTCCCGTCAGACCAGCTCCGCTCCAGCCACGCCATGCTCCATGGCGTGGCTTTTTCACTGCATCGGTCACTACATTGGCGCTTGGAGCTACAAGCCGCCGCTCTCCATCATCTCGGTAATGACCGTCTTGATGACGAAGCCAAGCATGCCTGCCCCCAGCACGATAAACAGCATGATGGTGCCGAACTTGCCGGCCTTTGACTTGCGTGCCAGGTCCCAGATGATGAAGCACATGAAAAGGATCAGGCCGCCGATCATGATCGGCGTGATCCAAGCCTCGAATGTGCTCTCCATGTTTGCCTCCTTACGATGAGAGGGCCAGTATAGCCAGCGCAAGGGGCTTGCGCATTCCCAATGGCAGTCCGGCGCCGTGCGTGGGCGCATTGGGGATTCCATGCTAACATTCGGGCAAATTTCCCAAGCAATGGCCATCAATGTCCACGCTAAAGATTTTCGTCGGTACCATGTATGGCGGTGCCCTGGATGTCGCGGAGCAGGTCAAGCCTCTCTTCGAGGAAGCAGGTTACGATGTCAGCATCCTCGAGCAGCCGACACTGGACGACCTGATCGATTCGCCCACCGATCTGGCGCTCTTTTGCGTCTCGACAACGGGTAGCGGCGACTATCCCGGCAATTTCGTGCCGTTCGCTCGCGAAATCGACGAACGTCATCCGGCACTGACCGAGTTGCGCTACGGGTTGATTGCCCTGGGTGACAGTTCCTATGGCGAAACCTACTGTGGGGCGGGGCGCTCCCTCGATGCCTTGCTGGAAGAGCATGGGGCGCAACGGCTTGGTGAGCGTCTCGAGGTCGATGCCATGGAAACGTTCATGGCGGACGATGCAGCAATACCCTGGGTGGAAGCCTGGATCGAAGAGCAGGGCTTGCGCAAAGGCTGACGGAGTCCATCATGACTGCATCCATGACCCCCGAGCGTCTCAGCACGTTAATCGGCGTGTTGGTGGCGATACTCGCAACGCTACCTCGGTATTGGTTCGGGGCTGTCGATCAGGGGCGTTTATCATTAATTCTCATCGCTTTTGCCGTGGTAGCCATCGTCGCTGGCGTTGCCTGGCGGCTCCTGACCCAGCCGGCACGTAAACGCCTGCCGGGGTTGCTGGCAAGGTTGTCCCTCAATCTCGTGTTGGGATGTTTGCTGGTCGCTATCTGGCAGTGGTTCGAGCGGGGTGGGGTGGTACCGCTCTTGCTGTTGTCGCACGGGGCGACGTTTGGGTTGCTGATCCATGCCCTGACCGTAGGCTGGCGCCGTCGTGGTGACGACCGCTGATAGGAATGACGCGAGCTAAGACGAGTTGTCTAGTCCTGAAATAGGTTGACACCTAATTTCGCCTCAGAGCGCCCGATGCACTGCATCGGGCGTTTTGTATTTCAGGGCCAGGTGGGGCCGGTCACGGTTATAAATTTCAACCGATTCGTTGACCATGGTGCGGGCTTGGTCCAGGTCCCAAGGCTGCACCAACAGGAACTCCGTTTTCAGGATTCCATTAACCCGCTCCGCCAAGGCATTCTGGTAGCAGTCGTAGCCATCGGTCATCGAACAGCGGATGCCATGACGAGCGTGCAGGCGCTGGTAGCGATCGCAGCAATACTGAATGCCTCGGTCCGAATGATGAATCAACGGCTGGTCACC
>NZ_FOPY01000027.1 GCF_900113605.1 Modicisalibacter xianhensis | reverse complement strand
CCCAGCAGTCGGCAGGCGCCTCGCTGGCTGAGCCAGCCGCCCGCCACCAGATGCTGTACCGCCCGCCGCTTCGCTTCGGGCGTCACCACTTTCCCGAGACGATCTCCTTGAGCGCGGCATTGTCGAGGGCGCTTTCCGCCAACAGCTTCTTGAGTCGGGCGTTCTCGGCTTCCAACTCGCGGAGGCGCTTGGCCTCCGACACCTCCATGCCGATGTACTTGGCCTTCCAGCGGTAAAGGGTCTGCTCGGTCACGCCGTTTTGGCGGGCCAGCTCGGCGATTGAGACGCCGCGCTCGTTGGCCTTGAGAATACTGATGATCTGCTCTTCGGTATGGCGATTACGCTTCATGGCGAGATCTCCTGCTATCAGAGTAAACGTAGCGGAAATCTCACATTGCCGATGGACCGGTTTCAGGGGAGAAGGTTAATCGACAGGCATCTCTTCGAAAACCCCAGCCAACCGGCTGGGGTTTTTTCGTTGCGGTTAGGAAAACATGAAGAAGCCCAGCATCAGCTGGGCTTCTTCATGTCAGGCACGGCGATCTACTGCCGGTTCAGCGACAAAGGTCTTCCAGCGCCTCGATCAGGCTATCCATTTCGTCATCGGTACCCATGGAAATGCGCAGGAAGTCCTGCAGGGCTTCGGTATTGAAATGACGTACCAGTATCCCGCGCTCACGCAGCCCGACAAATAGTTCTCCGGCATTGAAATCAGGGTGCGTCACGAGCAGAAAGTTGGTCTGCGATGGCAGCACGGTAAAGCCCAGGCTCTCCATGCGTTGCCGGGTGCGCTCGCGGGTGGCGATGACCCGTTCCCGACAGGCATCGAAGTGTGCCGTATCTTCCAGGGCAGCAACACCGGCGGCAATCGCCAGGCTATCGATGGGGTAGGAGTTGAACGAGTTTTTGACCCGTTCGAGTCCCTCGATCAGTTCATGCGAGCCGATGGCATAGCCCAGGCGCAGGCCGGCGAGGCTACGCGATTTGGAGAAGGTGCCTGTAACCAGCAGGTTGGGATAGCGTGCCACCAGCGGCACGACGCTCTCTCCGCCAAAATCGACATAGGCTTCATCGACCAGCACGACGCTGTCACGGTTGCGCTCGAGCAGGCGGCCGATGGCATCTCGGCCATGGCCGTGACCTGTCGGGGCGTTGGGATTGGCAAAGATGATGCCGCCGTTGTCGGTGTGCATGGCCTCCAGTGGCACCTGCCAGTCATCATCCAGAGCGAGTGTGCGGGACTTGATCCCGTACAGGCGGCAATAGACCGGATAGAAACTGTAGGTGATGCTCGGCATGAGCAGCGGCTTGTCCTGGCGGAAGAAGGCCTGGAAGGCCAGAGCCAGAACCTCATCGGAGCCGTTGCCGACAAAGACCTGCTCGGTGTCGACGCCATACTCTTTGGCAAGAGCGTCACGCAGGGCTGTGGCGTCGGGGTCGGGGTAGAGGCGCAGATGATCGGCAGGGTAGTTGCGTAGTGCCTGTTCGACCCCCGGTGCCGGTGGATAGGGGTTCTCGTTGGTATTCAGCTTGATCAGCCGCTCGCGGGGCTGCTCACCGGGGACGTAAGGTGTCAGCTCGCGTACCTCGGGGCTCCAGAATCTGCTCATGACGTCTCGCATCGGTGGGAAGGAACGTTAGACCAATGGTGACGCGAGCTGTCGGGCCGCGCAAGCGCCACCATGTTAGGCTGCTAGCTTTGCTCGCCCGGAACATCCCAATGATCACCAAGATACTTGCCACGCTGTTGCCTGTGTTCCTGATCACGGGATGCGGCACGCTGTATGGACGTTATCGTACACCGGACATTCGGGGGCTAAATACCCTGAACATGGAGCTGTTCGTGCCGTTGCTGGTGTTCGCGGTACTGGCCGACCGTCAGGCACCGCTGCAGGATTATGCGTCGCTGGCCTTGGCCGCGGTGATCATTGTGCTTGGCTCCGGCCTGTTGCTGTGGCCTCTGGCACACGCGCTGCGCCTGAACCTGAAGACGTTCCTGCCGCCGATGATGTTCAACAATACCGGTAACATGGGCATTCCCCTGCTGGTTCTGGCGTTCGGTGAGGAAGCCCTGCCCGCTGCAGTGGTGCTTTTCATCATCGAGATGCTGCTGCACTTTTCGGTCGGCCTGTACATGCTCGATCCACGCACCCCGGTGTGGCGCATACTGCGCATGCCCATCGTCTTCGCCAGCCTGGCGGGATTGATATTCAACCTGGGCGGGATTTCTCTGCCGAGCTGGCTGCTCGAGGCAATGAACATGCTGGGTGGGGTCAGCATTCCGTTGATGCTGTTCGCTCTCGGGGTACGCATGCTCGATGTCGATTTCAGCGACTGGAAGATCGGCGTGCTGGGCGCGGTGGCGTGCCCGTTGAGTGGGCTGATCCTGGCATGGCCGCTCATCCACTGGCTGGATCTACAGGGGCTTCAGGCAGCATCGCTCTGGGTATTTGCCGCATTGCCTCCAGCGGTACTCAATTACCTGTTGGCCGAGCAGTACCGCCAGCAACCCCAGCAGGTCGCCTCGTTGGTCCTGATCGGCAACCTGGGTAGCCTGCTGGTGATGCCGGCCGTGCTGGGATTTGTTTTTTCTATGGGGAGCGGTTGAAAGAAACAATGACTGGCAGGCTTGATTAGTTTTCTAACGATCGCCATGTTGCTTGTCACTACCCAGCCGAACACATGCACAAGGAGATAGCATGGCTTTCGAAAAACTGCTTTCATCGTTGACCATGGGGCGTCTCGAACTTCCCAATCGCGTAATCATGGCGCCTCTGACCCGCGCGCGGACACCCGACAGTATCCCCGGTGATTTGCAGGCCGCCTATTATGCCCAGCGTGCCGGGGCCGGCCTGATCATCAGCGAAGCGACCAATATTTCTCCGACGGCACGAGGTTATGTCTACACGCCGGGCATCTATACCGATGCGCAGGAGGCCGGCTGGAAGAACGTCGTCGATGCCGTACACCGCGAAGGGGGGCGTATCGCGTTGCAGCTCTGGCACGTCGGTCGCGTTTCACATGAAATGGTCCAGCCCGACGGTCAGCAGCCGGTCGCGCCCAGTGCGCTGCGTGGCGAAGGGGCGCAATGCTTCGTCGAGTTCGCCGACGGCTCCGCCGGCCAGCATCCGACCAGCACGCCGCGAGCCCTGGAAACCGACGAGATCCCTGCGTTGATCAATGATTACCGCCAGGCCGCCACACGCGCCAAGCGCGCCGGGTTCGACATGGTCGAGGTGCATGCCGCCAATGCCTATCTGCTACAGCAGTTCCTGGCCACTGGCTCGAACAAGCGTACCGACCGTTACGGTGGCAATGTAACCAACCGGGCTCGCCTGCTGCTTGAAGTCGTTGATGCGGTCAGCCAGGTGATGGGTGCCGACCGGGTGGGTGTGCGCCTATCGCCGTTCATCGAGATCTTTGGCCTGACGGACGACGAGCCCGAAGCCATGATGCACTACCTGGCGGAACAGCTGTCGCTGCGCAAGATAGCCTACCTGCACATCAACGAGCCCGACTGGACCGGCGAAGGGCCGCAACTGACGGATGACTTCCGCAGGCAACTGCGTGACGGTTTCCGCGGTACCCTCATCTACTGCGGTCACTACACCGCCGAGCGGGCCGAACGCCTGATCGCGGATGGCCTAGGCGATGCCGCCGCCTTCGGCCGACCCTATATCGCCAACCCCGACCTGGTCGAGCGTTTTCGCCGCGAGGCGCCGCTCAACGAGCCGGATCCGGCGACCTTCTATGGTGGGGGCGCCGAGGGTTATACCGACTATCCGACGCTGGACTAACCGATAGCGTGGGGCTGCCTCTGTCATCGGGCGAGGCTTACCGCTATGCTGTAGCCTAGCTGACTGTAACAGAGCAGCCCTGCACCCATTGGTTAGGAGAAGACATATGCGATTCAGGACGTTGCTGGCCGGTTCCGCGCTGCTGGCATTGCTGGGCGGTTGTGCAGCCGGTACCCAGCAGGGGGAGGCGCCCGGTGCGATGACCGCTGAAGAACAGGCGGCAATCTACGAGGGGACCTTGCCGTGCCGCAACTGTGCGGGCATCGATATCGAAGTCGCGCTGGAGGGGACTGAAGCGGCAGCCGACGCCGAGCGCACCTTCACGCTCGATGCGAACTATCGCGAACATCCCCAGAATCCACCCGCTGAGACCTATCAGGGGCAGTGGGATGTACTCAGCGGCACTGCAGCCGATCCCGAGGCGACTGTGTACGAGTTGACGCCGCAGGGTGAAGGGCAGGTGTATTACTTCCTGAAGCTCGACGAGAACACCCTCGAATTGATCGACCCCCAGCGTCGGCGCTTCGAGAACGGCGAAATGCTGCGTCTCCAGCGTCAATAATCGACGCCAGTTCGCGCCAACGCCAGGGGCGGCCTTCGGGCCGCCCCTGGCGTTTCTGTGCCTGGCAGCGCGGCTGGTAGAATAGGCAAAACGAGGTAGGGGAGACCGAGCCGCGATGGCCAAAGCGAAAAGCGCTTTCGTATGCACCGAATGTGGCGCTGAATACACCAAATGGCAGGGACAATGTTCCAGTTGCCGTGAGTGGAACACGCTGAGCGAAGTGCGCCTGGCGCCGTCGCGCCCTGGTGCCAGTGCCCCCGCCAGTGGACGTAGCGGTTATGCCGGTATCGTATCGCGTGAGGTCGTCGATCTCTCCGCCGTGGATCTCACCGAAGTTCCCCGGCTCTCGTCGACGTTCGGCGAGTTCGACCGCGTACTGGGCGGGGGCCTGGTGCCTGGTTCCGCGGTATTACTGGGCGGTAATCCAGGGGCCGGCAAGTCGACCTTGCTATTGCAGGTAGCATGCAAGCTCGCCCAGCAGCGTCGCGTTCTCTACGTGACCGGTGAAGAGTCGCTGTCGCAGGTGGCGATGCGTGCCCACCGGCTGCAATTACCGGTGCAGGGCCTGAAGATGCTCGCCGAAACCAGCATCGAGACCATTCTCGGCGTCGCCGAACGCGAGAAACCCGAGATATTGATCATCGACTCCATCCAGACCATGCATCTGGAAGACATCAGTTCGGCACCCGGTGGCGTGGCCCAGGTACGCGAATCGGCCAGCGCGCTCACACGCTTTGCCAAGCAGACCAATACCGTGCTGTTGCTGGTGGGGCACGTCACCAAGGACGGTACCCTGGCCGGCCCCAAGGTACTGGAGCATATGATCGACGCTTCCTTGCTGCTCGAGGGGGGGGCCGATTCGCGGTTTCGCACCTTGCGCGGTCAGAAGAACCGCTTCGGGGCGGTCAATGAGCTTGGCGTGTTCGCGATGCTCGAACATGGCATGAAGGAAGTGAAGAATCCCAGTGCGATCTTTCTTTCACGCGCCGAGGAACAGGCGCCGGGCAGCCTCGTGATGGTGGTTTGGGAGGGTACCCGACCTATCCTGGTCGAGGTGCAGGCACTGGTCGACGAATCCGCCCTCGGCAATCCGCGCCGTGTGGCGGTGGGGGTCGATGGCAACCGGCTGTCGATGCTGCTGGCGGTGCTGCACAAGCATGGTGGATTGTTCACCGGCGACCAGGACGTCTTTCTCAACGTCGTCGGTGGTGTCAAGGTGTTGGAAACCAGTGCCGATCTGGCCGTGCTGCTGGCGGTGGTGTCGAGCTTGCAGAATCGCTCGTTGCCACGTGAACTGGTGGTATTCGGTGAAGTTGGCTTGTCTGGCGAGATTCGACCGGTGCCCAGCGGGCAGGAGCGGATCGTCGAGGCGGCCAAGCACGGTTTCGCTCGGGCCATTGTGCCGCGTGCCAATGTGCCCAAGGCGGTACCTGACGGCATGCAAGTGATTGCCGTCGACAAGCTCGCCGAAGCGCTGGAAGCGCTATGAGCCGCAGGCCATGACTGCGGTAGAATCTCGTGACAGTTGGCAAGGAGGTAACCGATGAGCGCCATTCGCCTGACCCAGTACAGCCACGGAGCCGGTTGCGGCTGCAAGATCGCGCCCGATGTCCTCGATGGCATTCTCAGCAAGGCCGGCCCCGGGGCCAGCAACGCCCGCCTGATCGTGGGCAACCAGGGGCGTGAGGACGCTGCCGTCTATGACTTGGGTGATGGTCGTGGAATGATCGCGACGACCGATTTTTTCATGCCCATCGTCGATGACCCGTTCGATTTCGGGCGTATCGCGGCGACCAACGCCATCAGCGATGTCTATGCCATGGGCGGCACCCCGGTCCTGGCGCTGGGCATTCTCGGATGGCCGCTCGACAAGCTCGGTGCGGATATTGCCGGTGACGTGGTGGCGGGGGCCCAGTCGGTATGCCGCGAGCTGGGGCTGGCCCTGGCCGGCGGGCATTCGATCGATGCCCCCGAGCCGATCTTTGGCCTGGCCGTCAACGGCCTGGTCGATCTCGACCATCTCAAGCTCAACAAGGGCGCGCAACCCGGAGACCTGCTCTATCTCACCAAGCCGCTCGGCGTCGGGCTGCTCACTACTGCCGAGAAGAAAGGGCTGCTCCAGGCAGGGCATCACGACCTGGCGCGCGAGACCATGCTGGTCCCCAACGCGATCGGCAGCGAGCTGGCCCGCGTATCCGGCGTGCATGCCATGACCGATGTCACCGGCTTCGGGCTGGCGGGGCATCTGGTTGAGGTATGTGCCGCCAGCGGAGTGAAAGCGAGAATCGACTTCAAGCAATTACCGCGCCTGGCCGAAGCCGAGGCCTACCGCCGTCAAGGCGCTGTGCCCGGCGGTACCGAGCGTAACCGCAATGCGCTGGGCAGCAAGCTGCCGGCCATGGACGACACTCACTGGCAATGGCTGTGCGATCCGCAGACGTCCGGCGGCCTGCTGCTTGCCGTGCACCCCTCATGGGCCGATGACGTAGAACGCATCGGGCGTGCCCATGAACTCGACCTGCAACCTTTCGGTGAGTGTCTCAAGGCCGATGGCGAGGCCCTGCTTGAGGTGCGTGGATGACGCTACCACTGGTCGAGCCGGATCTTGAATGGCTCCGCCAGGGACGGCGGCTTATCGATGTAAGGGCACCGGTCGAGTTCGCCCAGGGGGCGCTCCCCGGTGCCATCAACCTGCCACTCATGGATGACGAGGAGCGTCGCCAGGTAGGCATCTGCTACAAGCAGGAGGGTCAGCAGGCAGCGATCGCCCTAGGCCAACGGTTGGTTTACGGAGGCATCCGTCGCTCACGGCTGGCCGCTTGGCGCCAGGCGCTCGAGGCGCATCCCGATGCGCTCATCTACTGCTACCGTGGCGGTCTGCGTTCGCAGATCGTCCAGCAGTGGCTGGCCGACGCAGGTATCGTTCAGCCACGTATTCGTGGTGGCTGGAAGGCCATGCGCCAGGCGTTGTGTTCGCGCATCGACGCCGCCGCCGAGCGGCCGCTGCTGGTGATCGGGGGGCTGACCGGTTGCGCCAAGACCGAGTTGATCCAGCAGCTCGATACGGGACTCGACCTGGAGGCCTGTGCGCGTCACAAGGGGTCCGCCTTCGGGCGACATCCGCTGCCCGTTCCTGCGCAAATCGATTTCGAGCATGTCATGGGGCTGCGACTGTTGAGCGTGCCGGGGCCCTGCGTGGTCGAGGACGAGTCACGTCACATCGGCACCGTCAACGTGCCGCTGACGTTCTGGCATGCCATGGAGCGTGCTCCCCGGGTGCGTGTCGAGATGCCGCTGGATTGGCGTCTGGCGCGCATCCACAAGGACTATATCGAGGATTTGTGGACGATCTATGCCAGCCAGTATGGCGAGTGGCTAGGCTGGGCCCTGATGCGCAAACAGCTGAGCGGTGCCCTGGGCCGGCTGCGTAAGCGGCTCGGTAGCGCGCGCCTGGCACGCCTGCAGCGGCTTCAGCAGTTGGCGTTTCGCGAACACGAGCAGGGCAACCCCCAGGCGCACGAGGCCTGGCTGGCACCCCTGCTTACCGAATACTACGACCCAATGTATCGCTACCAACTCGAGAAGCAGGACAAGACCTTCCTGCATGTCGGTGACTGGGACAGTTGCCTGGCGTTTGCTCGCGACTGGCAGGATCGCCAGCCGCAATGATTATCCGACAGGGCTTGCCAGCCAGCGCAGCATGACACGATCGAGCAGTGCGGCGAGCTGGTCGAAGCGCCGCGGGTCGGCCAGGATCTCCTCGCGGCTCTGAACGTAAGGGCCCTGTTGATCCAGGTCGGTCGGCGCATGGCTGAGCAGCGACTCGACGCTGCTATGGGTTGCCTCAAGCCGGCACTGCAGGCCGACCACCCGGCCACGATCCCAGGCGAAACCCTGCACCGGACTGGCCGAGCTGGCACCCAGGGGCAGGGCATCCTCGGGCAGGCCAAAGATGTCGCGATGCCAGTGGAAGGCCTCGAAGTGCTCGGGCAGGTCGAAAGGGCTGTCCGGGGCCAACGTCACGGTATGCCAGCCGGTTTCGGCATAGGTCCCCTGTGACACGACAGCCCCCAGGCCGGCGGCGATCAGGCGAGCACCGAAACCGATCCCGAGGATCGGCTTGCCACTTTTCAGGGCGCGACTGACCAGCTTCTTTTCGCGACGTAGCCAGGGGTGGCGCTCGGTGTCATCAAGTTCCTGAGGGCCGTCGAGCAGGATCAGCCCATCGCAGTCCTCGAAGCGTGGCGGGACCTCGCCAGCGTAAAGATGACAGATGTTGTAGCTGTGCCCCATGCCCGTGAGCCAGTCGGCCAGGCGGGCGGGGCCGTCGTAGGCAGCGTGCTGTAGAAAGTAGATATGCATGATGATGTCATGATGGATAAGCTCGACGACAGCGTCCAGTGGTAGTTGTATGTCGTACCGGGTTTTATGAAGCGTGCTGGAGAGGTGGGGCATGCCCCGTAATGAGTTGCTGGAGCAAATCTATACCATCGTGTCGCGCATTCCCGAAGGGCGCGTGACAACCTACGGTCGCGTAGCGAAAATGACCGACGGTGCCACGGCACGCATGGTTGGACGCGCCATGGCGCAATTGCCCGGCGAGCATGGCCTGCCCTGGCACCGGGTCGTCAATGCCAGCCTCAAGGTGACCGAGCATGGCGGAGCCGTGCGTCAGCGCGAGCAGTTGCGCGCCGAGGGGGTCGCCTTTGACGCCCGCGGGCGAATCAATCGTGAACTGCTGTGGCCATGAAATTCAAAGCAACCAAGGGAACCGATATGAGCGAGTCATCCGGGGCTGGATTCAAGGCCCGGCTGGGAAGCCTGAACAAGCGTCAGCGGCTGGCTTTCATGGCGGCACTCTGTGAGCGCCTGCTGCCCAATTATACGCTCTACGCCCAGATGACCGAGCAGGGCGAGCCACAGGGCCTGCGTGCCGTACTCGACCTGGTCTGGGAAGCATTGTTGGTCAAGGACGCTCGCATCGATTTTGCCCGTCAGGCTGAAAAGCTCTCGGAACTCGAGCCGCCGGCAGGCGACGATAGCTTCGGCGCCCGGCGCGCCGTGGAAACCGTGGTGGCCCTGTCGGCGCTACTCGACGCTTTGCAGGGCGACGCTGAGGAGGCTCCTCAGGAAGTCAGCCAGGTCTCGCGCAATGGCGTGCAGGCCTTCATCGAAATGACCGAAGGCAGTGATGAAGACGATGCCGAGCGCAACGCCGAGCGCATTCGCCAGCATCCGCTCATGGATGACGAATTCGACTTTCAGGAGGCCGTCCTCGAGCGAGTCGAGGACGAGTTGGATCGCGATGCTCTCAAGGCACTGCGGCGTTTTGGCCGCAACGGTGGGATCAGCAATCTGGGCCTGAGCCTCGACTAGCCGCTCTGGTGTTACAGGCGCATCTCGATGCCGTGCTCGGCCATGTAGCGCTTGGCATCGGGAATCGTGAATTCGCCGAAATGGAAGATGCTCGCCGCGAGCACCGCATCGGCGGCTCCCTCAGTCACGCCCTCCACCAGATGGTCGAGATTGCCGACACCGCCCGAGGCGATCACCGGCACTGCCACCGCCTCGGAGATAGCCCGGGTCACCCCCAGGTCGAAGCCGGCCTTGGTGCCGTCACGATCCATGCTGGTGAGCAGCAGTTCACCGGCACCGTAGTCCACCATCTTGCGCGCCCAGGCCACGGCATCGAGCCCGGTGGGCTTGCGTCCGCCATGTGTGAAGATTTCCCAGCGCGGCGTTTCGCCTTCCCCGGCTACCCGCTTGGCGTCGATAGCGACCACGATGCACTGGCTGCCAAAGCGCTCGGCGGCCTCGCGCACGAAGTCGGGATTGGTCACCGCCGCGGTATTGATCGAGACCTTGTCGGCCCCGGCGTTGAGCATCGTGCGGATATCCTCGCAGGTGCGGATGCCGCCGCCCACGGTCAGTGGAATGAAGACCTCACCGGCGATGCGTTCGACCATTTCCACCGTGGTGTCGCGGTCCTCGTGACTGGCGGTGATGTCGAGGAAGGTGATCTCGTCGGCACCCTGCTGGTTGTAACGCTTGGCGATCTCCACCGGGTCGCCGGCGTCGCGGATGCCGACAAAGTTGACGCCCTTGACCACACGGCCGGCGTCGACGTCGAGACAGGGAATGATGCGCTTGGCCAGACCCATGATCAGTTCTCCCGGGGTGCGTTGCCGTCGAGTTCGCCAGCTATTTCATCACATAGTCGCTGCGCTTCGGTCACGTCGAGCGACCCTTCGTAGATGGCACGGCCGGTGATGGCGCCAAGGATACCCTGATCGGCGACACGGGCCAGGCCACGGATGTCTTCGAGGTTGGTCACCCCGCCGGAGGCGATCACCGGCAGGCCGCCTTCGCGGGCCAGTTCCACGGTGGCCTCGATATTGACGCCCTGCATCATGCCGTCGCGGGCGATGTCGGTATAGATGATCGACGAGACGCCGTCATCGGCAAAGCGCTTGGCCAGGTCAGTGGCCTTGACGGTCGAAACCTCGGCCCAGCCGTCGGTGGCCACAAAGCCATCGCGGGCATCCAGGCCGACAATGACATGGCCTTCGAACAGGCGGCACATCTCGGTGACGAACGCCGGCTCCTTGACCGCCTTGGTCCCGATGATCACATAGGAAACGCCGGCATTCAGGTAATGCTCGATGGTCTCTGCAGAGCGAATGCCCCCGCCGATCTGGATCGGCAGGTCGGGATAGGCGCGGGCGATGTCAGTGACCGCCTGGCCGTTGACCGGCTTGCCCTCGAAGGCGCCGTTGAGGTCCACCAGGTGCAGGCGACGCGCGCCGGTTTCGACCCAGCGCGCGGCCATGGCCACCGGGTCGTCGCCGTAGTTGGTGGCGTCATCCATGCGCCCTTGCTTGAGGCGGACGCATTGGCCGTCCTTGAGATCGATGGCGGGAATAACCAGCATGTCGTGTCCTCGTGAGCACACCGGAAGAACCGGGGCGCAATGAAACGTAGTGGCGGATCGAAAGAAAGGGCGTCGGCCCTCGCTAGCAGAGGTTGACTGGCGCGCTCAGGGTGCCCAGTTGACGAAGTTCTCCAACAGCCGCAGCCCGGCATCGGCACTCTTCTCGGGATGGAACTGGATCGCGAAGACCGCATCGCGCCCGGTTGCCACGTGAGCCTCGACACCACCGTATTGCGTGGTGCCGAAGATATCCTCGTCACGCTCGGCCTCGACGTAGTAGCTGTGCACGAAATAGAAGCGTGAGCCATCCTCGATCCCGTCCCATAGGGGGTGGGCGTGGTGCTGGGTGACCTGATTCCAGCCCATGTGCGGCACCTTGAGTCGTCGACCTTCCTCGTCGCGCAGGTCCTGGCCGAAATGGCGCACCTGGCCGGGCAGGAAGCCCAGACACTCGATGCCGCCATTTTCCTCGCTGCGCTCCATCAGCATCTGCTGACCAACACAGATCCCCAGCAGCGGCTTGGCCTGTGAAGCCAGCAGTTCCTGCACCAGACCTTGCAGCTCGGTGCGCTGGAGCTCTCCCATGCAGTCGCGCATGGCGCCCTGGCCCGGCAGGACCAGGCGGGTCGCCCCACGAATGCTGCGGGGGTCGCGGGTAATCACCACATGCTCGTGAGTGACATGCTCGAGGGCCTTGGCCACCGAGTGGAGATTCCCCATGCCATAGTCAATGACGGCAATCGTCATGCTCGCTCCTCGCGGTTGGTGATCAAAGGCAGCCCTTGGTGGAAGGCATCTGCCCGGCCATGCGCGGGTCTGGCTCCACCGCCATGCGCAGGGCCCGACCGAAGGCCTTGAAAATGGTCTCGGCCTGATGATGGGCATTGAAGCCCTTGAGGTTATCGATGTGCAACGTCACGCGGGCGTGGTTGACGAAGCCCTGGAAGAATTCCCAGAACAGCTGGGTATCCAGCCGGCCGATGACGGCGCGCGTGAATTCGACATCCATGAACAATCCGGGGCGGCCGGAGAAATCGATTACCACCCGGGACAGCGCTTCATCCAGCGGCACGTAGGCATGGCCATAGCGACGGATGCCGCGCTTGTCGCCGATCGCCTTGTCGAAAGCCTGGCCTAGCGTGATGCCGAGATCCTCGACCGTATGGTGGTCGTCGATAAGCAGGTCGCCCTTGGCGACGATGTCGAGATCGATCAGCCCATGACGGGCGATCTGGTCGAGCATGTGATCGAGAAACGGCACGCCGGTTTCAGCCCTGAAGCGGCCTGTGCCGTCAAGGTTCACGGTCACCGTGATCTGGGTTTCGGAGGTGTCGCGTGACACCGTGGCGACACGCTCGGGTATCGTCGGGCTTTCCATCCGAGCTTTCTCCCTACGGGCTTTCGATGCCGGCTTGTTGTGCCGGATACATGATGGCGACGCGCAGCGCACCTGGCGCAATACAGCGTCAACCGGGCCTGCCATTATAGAGAATCGCCATGCCCATCCGCTACAATGCGGGCACAAGAACGGGAGCGGCGGCATTGTCGTTCCATCAGGGGAGACGATGCATGCCGGTAACGTTGGAAGAAGTCGATCATGCCCGTTGGGTGGCCGAAGACCAGGTCCGCACGGACCTGTCACGCATCTATCACGACGCGCCGCGGGAGCGCCTGCCACGATTACCCGATGTCTTCGTGCGTGAACATCTCGAGCAGGGCGGTGTCTTCTGCGGTGCCTCGTTCAACGATCGTCTGTTGGCGGCCGTCAGCGTTATCAAGCACGCCGACGCCTGGTGGCTGTCGCATTTCTGTGTGCGCAAGACCACGCGGCGGCGTGGTGTAGGATCGCGGCTGCTGATACTGATCGCCGAGGCGGCCCATGCTCAGGATGCCGTGCTGCGTATCGAGACCACCCAGCTGCAGTTGGAGGATCAGCTGTTGCTGACGCGTCTGGGGTATCGGCTCGAGGCGAGCGGCTCCTATTTCGAACTCAATCCCTTTGCGTCAGGAGGATGCCAATGAGAGGGCTGGTGCGCGCGCTACTGGCTATTGTCGGTGTGTTGGGACTGTTGGTGGTCGGTACCGTGGTCTACATCACGACCTTTTTCGATCCCAACGACCTCAAGCCCCGTCTGATCGACGCAGTGCGTCAGCAGAGCGGGCTGGAGCTGGCCCTGGATGGCCCCCTGAACTGGTCGTTCTATCCACGTTTGGGAGTCAGCGTGGAAGATGCGCGTGCCTGGCTACCCCGTCAGCCGCATGACGAGACGGCCTTCGCCGCCATCGAGCGGGCCGAGGTGAGCATGGCCTTTGCGCCGCTGCTGTCCGGCGAGGTTGCCATCGATGGCCTGATTCTCGACGGCATGCGGCTCGATCTGGAGCGGGACGCTCAGGGCCGGGGCAATTGGGAAGCCTTGCTCGAGCAGATCGAGGATGCGGCAACCCAAGAAGGGGCAGAGCAGCAGCCCGACACGACGGCGCCGGCCGATGACTCCATTGGTGACGCCCAGGAGGAAGCGATTGGCATCGCCTTGGATATTGCCCGGGTGCAGGTGGAGAATAGCCGTATCCGCTACGCCGATGCGCGCAGCGACCTGGACGTCACGCTGCGCGACCTGTCACTGACCGGGACCAACGTCAGTCCGGCCAAGGCCTTTCCGCTCAAGGCCAGCTTCGTGGTCGATAATGTGTCGCCGAGCCTGACCAGCGACGTATCGCTGCAGAGCAGGGTACGCCTCGATCTGGAGGAAAATCGCTATACGCTTCAGGATCTGAGCCTGGAGACTCTGACCCAGGTGGCCGAACTTCAGGAGCGCGAGCAGGCAGTATCGCTCGAGGCCAGTCAAATCGTCGCCGAACTGGCAAATGGCCATTTCCAGCTTGAAGAGGGCGAGGTCACAGCCAGCGTCGAGCATCCCGCCCTCGGGGAAGATGCCTTGCCGGCGACCCTGACCTTTGCCGCCGAGGCCAATACCCAGCAGGGCACCGCTCAGGTGCGCGATCTGCTGCTGACCAGCGGCAAGAACCTCAAGCTCTCCGGCACCCTGTCGCTGACCGATCTACTGACTGCGCCCAGCTACACTGGCCAGATCAGCCTCGCGCCGCTGTCGCTTCGTCCTTGGCTGGAACGCTTTGGTGTCGAGCTTGATACTGTCAATGATGAAGCGTTGAGCGAGGTGGCGCTTACCAGTCCGTTCAAGGGCAACCTGGATCAGGTCACCCTGACCGGCCTGACCCTGGTGGTCGACGATACCACCCTGACCGGGCGGCTGGGCGCCGGACTCGATGGACAGTCAATCAACTTCGATCTGCAAGGCGATCGCCTCGATCTGGATGGGTATCTGCCGCCAGCCAGTGAGGAGACAACGGCGCCGGATGAAGAAACGGCCTGGCTGGATAATGTCGGAGTCCCATCAGCCTACGCCCAGGAAGCCGCCGGCGAACTGGTGCCTGTCGAACTGCTGCGCGGTCTGTCCGTGAATGGCCAGTTGGCCTTCGACGAGGTCAAGGCCAAGGGTGTCACGCTGCTGTCGCCGTCGCTCAAGCTGGCGGGTGAGCAAGGTATCCATCGCCTGGAGTCGCTCACGGCCAAGCTCTATGATGGCACGCTTGCTACGTCGGCCAGCCTGAACGTGCGCGAAACGCCGATTCGCTGGGCATTCGCGCCACGCCTGGAAAACGTTCAAGTCGTCCCGCTGGTCGAGGATTTCAGTGGCGAGCCTTCGCCTTTGCGCGGTCGTCTCAACCTGAACGGCGAGTTCACCTCGCGGACCAATAGCCTCGAGACGCTCGAGCGTAACCTTAATGGACAGGCGACGTTCCGTATTGCCGATGGCGCAATCTTCGACGTCAACGTGTCTCAGGAGCTCTGCACGGCGGTCGCCATGCTCGAAGGGGAAACGACAAGCCGTGAATGGAGTCCGGATACACGCTTCGATCGCCTCGACGGCAACCTCACCGTGACCAACGGTGTCGTGCACAACGAGGACTTGCATGTCGCGATTCCTGGTATCGAACTGACAGGTGAAGGTGAGCTCAACCTGCCCACGGAGCGCTTCGTCTATGATGCACGCGCCCGCTTTGTGGATACCGCCGATGCGGCCTGTAACGTCAATCCGCGCCTGGAGCGCGTGCCGTTGCCAGTGCATTGCGAGGGTAGCCTGGATGGTGAACCCAAGCAGTGGTGCCGTTTCGATCGCGATGCCTTCGAGCAGGCCCTGACCAACCTGGCCCGGGACGAGGTCAAGCAGAAGGCAGCCGAGAAGATCAGCGAAAAGATCGAGGAGCGCCTTGGCGAAGAAAAAAGCCAGGAACTCCGCAACGCGATCCGCGGTCTATTTCAATGAGCAACACGCTGCCGTGCGTCGTCGTCCCGCTCGGGGCGGCGATGCCGGCACACCAACAAGCCAGTCCTGCGCCGATTCCCCCGTCGGCGCTTTTTTATGCCTAAAAACATGACGCAAGCACATCCCATCGATTTGAATCCTGACGCTTTTCAGACACGTCTGTTCGAATGGTTCGACCGCTACGGCCGCAAGACACTGCCGTGGCAGCACGACAAGACCCCGTACCGGGTGTGGGTGTCGGAAATCATGCTCCAGCAGACCCAGGTCGCTACGGTCATTCCCTATTACGAGCGCTTCATGGCCCGGTTTCCTCGGGTCGAAGATCTGGCAGCGGCAGAGCAGGATGAGGTGCTGCACCTATGGACCGGGCTGGGCTACTACGCTCGCGCCCGCAATCTGCATCGTGCCGCGCAGGTGGTCGTTGCGGAGCATGGCGGTCAGTTTCCCGTACACAGTCTCGAGGCCATGGCAGCGTTGCCGGGTATCGGTCGCTCCACGGCGGGAGCCATCGTCAGTATCAGTACCGGTCAGCGTGCGGTGATTCTCGATGGCAACGTCAAGCGGGTACTGGCTCGCTTGCATGCGGTCGAAGGCTGGCCTGGCAGAACGCCGGTGGAACGTGAGCTGTGGCGGCTGGCCGAGCGTTACACGCCGGATCGCCGCCTGCCTGACTACAGTCAGGCCATGATGGACCTGGGGGCGACACTGTGCACGCGCGGCAAGCCAAGCTGCCTGTTGTGTCCCTTCGAGGACGTGTGTGTCGCTCATGCCCGGGGCGAAGAGCGGCGCTTTCCCGAATCCAAGCCCAAGAAGGCGTTGCCCGAGCGCAGCACTATCATGCTCTTACTGAGCGATGGCCATGGGCAGGTACTGCTTGAGCAGCGCCCACCCAGCGGGATCTGGGGTGGGCTGTGGTGCTTCCCGCAGTTTGACAATGACGAGGCGCTGCAGGCCTGGCTCGACTGTCACGCGCCTGGGGCGACCCGTGAGCCAGCGTGGCAGGCATTCACGCATACCTTCAGTCACTTCCGGCTGACCATTCTGCCGCAGCCGGTGACGCTGGTGCGGTCGACCGGCGCCGTGAGTGACTCGGGCCGTCTCTGGTATAACCCGCGCACACCTGTCAGCATCGGGTTGGCAGCGCCGGTCAAGTCGCTGTTGGACACACTGCAGCAATTGCCTATCCACGCCAAGGAGGACATGCCATGAGCCAAACCGTCTTTTGCCGCAAGTACCAGCAAGAGCTCGAAGCCTTGCCCTTCCCGCCGCTTCCCGGCGAAAAAGGACTTGAAATCCAGCGTACGGTGTCGCGTCAGGCCTGGGAAGAATGGCAGGCACACCAGACGCGCCTGATCAACGAGAAGCACCTCAATCTTCTCGATCCACAATCCCGCGGCTACCTCATGGAGCAGATGGAGCGCTTTCTGGACAATCGCGACACCGACCAGGCCGAGGGGTATGTACCGCCCAAGGCGTGATGTCGGAGGGCTTGGCGAGCCAACGAGCATGCTCGCCATCTTTTTGAAATAAAAAGGCTTGACCGTCGCGAAGCTTTGCGTTTAAATATGTCCCCGTTGGCAGCGGCCAGATAGCTCAGTTGGTAGAGCAGGGGATTGAAAATCCCCGTGTCGGCGGTTCGATTCCGTCTCTGGCCACCACACTGCTGGGGTATCGCCAAGTGGTAAGGCACCGGTTTTTGGTATCGGCATTCCCAGGTTCGAATCCTGGTACCCCAGCCACGCCAACGTCTCTATGCTATGCCGACATAGCTCAGTTGGTAGAGCAACTGACTTGTAATCAGTAGGTCCCGGGTTCGACTCCTGGTGTCGGCACCATAGCTAAGGCGTGAAAACTCTGCACTCGCTTCATTTACTAATGAGTGAGGTGCAGTTTCATGCGTGTTTCCGCTACGGTTTGTTCCAAGGGCGGCGTGGGTAAAACCACCGCAACCGCCAATCTGGGCGGCCTCCTGGCCGATGCAGGCTTCCGAGTTCTCCTCATCGACCTGGATTCCCAGCCCACGCTTTCCTCGTATTATGATCTTTTACAGCCGGCCCCTGGCGGGGTGTACGAGCTGCTCGCTACCGAATTGGTCGAGCTCGATCAGATCATTTCCCGCACATCCATCCCCAATCTCGATATCATCGTATCCAATGACTATCGGAATCAGCTACAGCAGCTGTTGCTCAATGCACCGAACGGTCGCTTCCGCCTAATCGGCCTGTTGGATCGCTTTGCCGATCGCTATGACGCCATCCTTATCGATACCCAGGGTGCCCGCTCGATTCTGCTCGAAATGGCCGTTCTTGCCGCCGATCATCTAGTCTCACCCATCGTTCCCGAATTGCTGACTGCCCGTGAGTTCGTGCGTGGTACGCAGGGTATGCTCAATGAGCTTCGTGAGCTTGCTCGGTATACCCGCTTCGAAGTGCCGCCGGTTTCCATCTTACTCAACAAGATGACCGACCAACTGCGTGATGCTCGCGAAATCTCGGACAGCATCCGCAGCATGTACTCTGATGTTGAAGATCAGGGCATCCGTGTCCTCGATACACCTTTGGTCAATCTATCAGCGTACCGCTCAGCAGCTTTGAAAAGCTTGCCAGTACATCGCGTCGAGCCGCGTAAGCCCTCGGGTCGCAAGGCCCCATCCTGTGCTGACCAGATAAAGGCCGTCGCCGCCGATCTCTATCCCGAGTGGGCCGAGGCCATTTGTGCCGTGGGCGCGATTCGCCCTAACGATGAGCCCGGAACCGGCAGGCTGGGGGTGGGCCATGTCCATTGAGGCCAAAAGTCAGACGCCGACCAACGCCGAGATCATGGGATTAATGCCGCCGCATAGCATCGAGGCGGAGCAGTCCACAATAGGCGCATTGATGCTGGATAACAGCAAGTGGGATGACATCTGCGAGATCATCGATACCGACGCATTCTACTGCTATCCGCATCGGCGCATTTTTAAGGCCATGGACGAGCTTGCTCGTGACAATAAGCCGCTGGACGTAGTGACGATCTCCGAGCTACTAGAGCGGGACGGACATCTTGAATCTATCGGTGGTCTGGCCTATCTGGCTGAAATTGCACGTAACACGCCATCGGCAATCAATGTCGTTGCCTACGCTGACATCGTGCTAGAGCATCAACGTCGCCGTCAGTTGGCTACCATGGGCCGCGAGCTCAGCCAGCGTGCATTGGATGGCAAGCAGCCGAGCAAGGCTCTGATCGAGGCCACCGAACGCCAACTGTTCGGGCTGGCCGAGGAACGCCAGAGCCGATGGACCGGTATTCGTGGAGCGCTATCGTCGGCGATCGAGACGATCGACCGCGCATTCAATGCCAAGGATGGGATAACAGGGACACCTACTGGCTATAAAGATTTAGATGCCCTAACTGGCGGCTGGCAAGACTCGGATCTCATCGTCATTGCTGGCCGCCCCTCCATGGGCAAGACCACGTTCGGTATGAACTTGGTCGAGAATGCGCTGATTGCTACAGCGGGACGCTGCGAGATGGCTAGCGCGCCAGTGTTTGTCTTCTCTTTGGAAATGCCTCAAGAGCAGCTGATGTTGCGCCTGATGGCCAGTATGGGGCGGCTCGATATGAGCAAACTTCGCTCCGGTAAGCTGGGGGACGGCGACTGGGAGATGTTAACTGCGGCGACCAACAACATCCTGGGCTTCGAGGATCGCCTCTTCATCGATGATTCCAGCGGCATCTCGGCAACCTCACTAAAATCCCGGGCCCGCCGGATGATGCGTCGTCACGGCAAGCCAGTATTAATTCTGATCGACTACCTTCAGCTCCTCGAAGAGCCTGGCTGCGAGAATCGCAACAACGAGATCTCGGCAATCTCGCGCATCCTCAAGGCCACGGCCAAGGAGCTGAACTGCCCTGTCATCGCACTGGCTCAGCTCAATCGAAGCCTAGAGAACCGGCCGAACAAGCGTCCTGGGCTCGCCGATCTTCGCGATTCCGGCGCGATCGAGCAGGACGCGGATGTCATCGGCTTCGTCTATCGAGACGAGGTCTATAACCCCGATGCTCCAGATAACAAAGGCTTGGCTGAACTGATAATCGGTAAGCAGCGCAACGGCCCCACTGGTACGGCGCATCTGGCCTTTCTTGGATCAAGCACTCGATTCGAGCCGCTGGAATGGAAGCACCATGAGGGAGGTCGGGTATGAATCTCTGCGCACTGAGTGTCGAAGTGCATTTCTATTGGGAAAAGAAGGATACCGGTAGGCGGTACGTGCCAGTTTGTTACCTCGACGGCTACCCCGTCTCGCTGGACTTCGATCTGGTTCGTATGGACAAAGCGACTCTGAATGCAGCCGGTTCAGGCTGTCTTTATGGGGAGCTTGAGCCCGGTGACTGGTGCGTTCGTAGCGAGTACCTCGTTCCTGCGGAGGATCTCGACGACTATCTCTACTTCTCCCTTAGTGACTTCTTATCACGGGATGGCAGTCTCGAAATATCTGCAATGGAGCGATTTCTGGCCCATGCCGTTGCTACCCAGGTACATACGCTGAACCAGACCGGCCCCACAGAGCAGGGAGAGACTAGGGAGGGTGGGCCATGATCTCCATTACCCCATTAATGCATGAGCTCGGACTGGGGGTGACCCATGACTGACTCGCTTCCAATCCATTGCTCATCCCATGCCCTGAAGCGTGTTGTCCGCTTCGCTGTCTCTCACGGTTGGGTTGTCGAACGAACTCGCGGCGGCCATGTCCGCTTTACAAAGCCCGGATGTCCCCCTGTGTTTACCGGCTTCTCACCTAGCGATGCCCGCGCCGAGAGGAACGTGCTGGCACGCCTGCGCCGGGTGGATCAACAAGAGGAGGGAAGGCCATGACCCTCGGTTGCATCCTTGGCAAGGAGTATACAGCAGGCCATAAACCTCGCTTTTATTACAGTTTCGCTCAGAGGCGCCGGAATGGGGGACCCATGGCTAATATCTTACGTTTCCCCGTCCGTAAATCGCATGGCGCTGGCATGGAGCGGTACCTGACGCCTCGGGAGTGTTTAGCCCTGGGGGCGACCGATCCGTTCGCCAACTGGGTCAAGATACTGGACGCTTGGCTTGAGGCGTATCCCCAGGCGCGAACCAAGCACAACGCCACGTTGCGCTCGCTTTTGGCAGACACCTGGCTGGTGTTCCACATGGCCTGTGACAGGACAAGCCGGCTCGAGGTGAAGCCTCATCACAGCCTGCGTTGGGCACAGCTTCAGTATCACAACCTCAGTGACTTCGAGCTGCTAGTGATCGTCAGTGACAACCTCACTGATCTACGCCGAGGGGTAGCCCAGCTGTGCCAGGAATACCCCGCCGAAGAGCATAGCAATCACAACCTGATCGGATTTATTCAGAGTATCGATCACATGAATCAGCAGCTTGGCCGCCTATTCGATCCTGAATTGTCCGCCTCGTGGCAGCCGGAGTGGTAATTATGAGCAAACATTCAGTTACACCGAATGAAATTACGGCCAAGCTAACCCAGCCTGGCCCGAAGCTGAATACCAAACCTGCCGACCGGCTGCCCGCGCCGACCACTGAAATGTCGATGTCGCTGACGCTTGATCATCTACGGCCGTACGATCGCAACCCCCGGACACAGCACAATCCCAAGTATGAAGAGATAAAGGCTTCCATCCGGGCTGTGGGGCTCAAGCAGAAGCTGACTGTCACCCAGCGTCCGGGGGATGACCGCTACATGATTTCTGATGGCGGTAATACCCGGTTGAAGATACTCAAGGAGCTGCACGAGGAGACTGGCGAGGAGCGCTTTTACTATCAGGACTGTCATTTCATACCTTGGCAGGGCGAAATCAACGTCCTCGCAGGCCATCTTGCCGAGAACGATAACCGGGGTCAGCTCAGTTGGATAGAGCGGGCACGGGGTGTTTATGAGGCTAAGCGAATGATCGAGGAGGAGGAGAAAAAGGCGATATCGCAACGTGAGCTGACGAAGCGCCTACAGGCACTCGGCTATACCATTAACCAAAGCCATATCAGCCGCATGCTATATACCATCGAGCACTTCCTGCCCACGCTTCCTCTATCACTCGACAGCGGCATGGGCCGACCCCAAATCGAGAAGCTAATTTCCTATCGCCAGTTTTGCGAAGAGTGCTGGGAACGTTGCCGCGCCTATTGGGAGGCCCATGCCGACGATCTTGGCGAGGGGGAACCGTGGGCGACTAGCGTCGTCGATGGTGACTTCGCCCAAGCATGGCATGAGGAGATGGCACAGCTCGACTATGAGGGCCAGACCGAATTCCGCTGGAACCTCGTCGAGGATCGTCTTAAGGGCATGCTCCATGACCAGACCGGGCTGCATTTCAATCCGATCGATATGGCATGGAAGAACTGGTTCACTGTGCGTAAGTATGCGCGGGCCGCCAGCGACGAAGAGAAAGCCGATATCTGGACTACAGTCGACAGCGAGCTGGAGCGGCTTCGTCAGCCCCAGGAGCGGCATTTTTACCCACCACAGGAAGAAAGCGTAGGCAAAGGTAGCCAGAGGACCTCATCAGGAAGTAATGCCCTGCTGTCGCAACGGAACGCTGGTCAAGCTAGGAATATCAGTCTCAGTGAGAAATGCCACGGTGGCGACTTGGATGATCTGACCTTTGAGGACGGCCAGACAAACCTGTCACCAACGTCGCCTACCCAGCCCCGCGAGCGCAGCGTACCAACCCCAGGTGGCATTGATGAATCGCCGGAGATGAAGGCGATGCGCGCCCAGCTCGAGCAGCTCGAACAACGCAACGCCGAGCTGGAAACACAATCCCAGCAAACGGCAGTTGCGCCACAGCCATTTAGCACTAGCGATTCCGGCAGCGGCGAATGGGGAGAATTGCTGGATACCGATGGGGTCATGCAAGAGCACAACCCGCAGCCGACTCGTTCGCTTGTAGAACAAGAAACCCTAATCGATGACCTAACGCTCTCGCCCTACGAGGAAAGTGAAGGGCATCGCCAGCTTCGCCATTGGCAGGCCAGAGAGCATGGAGAAGAAGCGGTTGACTTCGAAGCTGCGGCACTCAAGAGCGTGCCATTGATGTCGGGCGGTCCCGTCGCGCCGATTACCGACCTCTGGCATGTACCTGCCTGGCGTCGTAATCCGCGCGACTTGCGCATGCAGATCGGCGAGGTCATTCAGGCGTTGGCCGGTTGGGCGGAGATCGAGGCCAGCGGTACCAGCAAAACTATTCGTCTTAACGCTCGCGAAGGGCTGGGCTACGAGCTCGGGCCGCTCGGAGACAACCCGGGACGACGGGCGCAACTCATCTGGCAGTTGCTCGCCGGTCTTCAAGGCGACATTGATCCGATGCTACCCGCTGAAGTGTCACTGTTCGGAGAGTTGATCGGTAGCCACAGTACCGGCAGCGACGTTCGCCTGCCCGATGGGCTGTTCATCCGCGTGTTCTGGCTAGCCCGGCTGATTCGTGTATTACGCGAAGCAGAAGCGTTCGACGATGCAGGGAGGGAACCGGTATGACGACACCACAACTCAATCATGCGCTGTTCAACCAAGCCCTGGTATTGATTCGCGAGGGTGACATGCGCCGGGCAAGAGCACTGGGATTTAATAACGAAGAACTCCAGCGCCTGAGCCGGTTACGTGCCAGTGAGATCGAATCCCTAATTAACGAGTTTCCAGGTGTTGCCCGCTTCGAACTGGATCACGAAACGTTTAAGGCTGCGCTGCGACGCATTGATCGCGATCAGGATCGTGACGGCTTGGTTGATCACTGCATTCGTCATGGAGCTAGCGTGCAAATGCTGGCCACCTTTTTCGGGCTGACCCCCAATGACTGTTCCGCTCGACGTACTCTACTTGGTGTGCCGAGTCGACAAGGGCGTCTTCCCATGCCCGAGGAGTCCATCGAAATCGACGCCTGGCACCGCTGGCAGACCATTAGTGATGATCCATCCAGTCCGTCAGCGTCCGAGGATATTCGCGGCATGCTGGTTCTGGCTGAGGAGGTCAAGCTTCCTCTGGCCGTTATCTGGACCTTGATCAGGCAATGGACCACACCGGAGCAAGCGCGCCAGAAGAGCGTGCCAGGTGAGGACGAGGGTCAGGTGCGGCGTGCAGGAGTGGCGTGATGAAGAGCTACGACGTGCTCATTGGGCGCGCCGCGTCATTTCTGACCCAACGCCGAGGCTCCGAAGCTTCGGCGTTGGCTGATGAAGAGGGTGCACTCGACGGGCTGCTTTTTTTGGGCAACCCGCACGAAACCGTTCCCAGGGCACTGCTGGTGGATCATCGTCTGGGTGCGGTCGATGTGCTGGGCTGGCAGATGATTCGCCTGATGTCGAATGCTGACCGTTCAACGGCGTTCCTGTAGTGGTTCAATAAAACTGGACACCTATGTAGGTGGTACGCTTGCCACCCCTAGCGAGGTGTCTGATGACCAGAAAACGACGATCTTTCACGCCGGAGTTCAAGCAGGAGGCTGCTTGTCTGGTACTGGATGAGGGATATTCCATCACCGAAGCCAGCCGTTCGCTCGGCGTTGTGGAAAGCGCGCTGCGACGATGGGTAAGGCAGCTCGCGGAGGAGCGTGATGGTGTCACGCCCAAGTCCAAGGCACTGACGCCGGAGCAGCAGCGGATACAGGAACTGGAAGCCCAGGTCCATCGTCTGGAGCGGGAAAAAGCAATATTAAAAAAGGCTACTGCTCTCTTGATGTCGGACGAAC
>NZ_FOPY01000028.1 GCF_900113605.1 Modicisalibacter xianhensis | reverse complement strand
CGCGGCGTGCTGGCCAACGACACGGATCCGGACGGGGATGCGCTCGCCGTCAGCGCCGTCAATGGCAGTGCCGCCAACGTGGGCATGGCCCTGGCCGGTAGCAACGGCGGCACCTTCACGCTCAATGCCGACGGCAGCTATCGCTTCGATCCGGGCAGCGATTTCCAGGCGCTGGGCGCGGGTGCCACGACGGCGACCGAGCTGACCTATACCGTCAGTGACGGCGAGGGCGGGGTTGCCACCGCCACGCTGCGCGTGACGGTCACCGGCACCAACGATGCGCCGCTCACCACAGACAGTGTTATCGATACCGATGAAGATGTCAGCGTGACGCTAAGTGCCGCCTCCTTCGGTAAATACAGCGATGTCGAAGGCGACTTACTTTCCGCCGTGCAGATTGTATCCCTGCCAAATAATGGTGTGCTTAAACTTGATGGAGTTGCGGTGGCTGTGGGTGATGTCATTAGCTCAGCGGCCATCGCAACCGGGAAGCTTACCTTTACGCCTGATGAGAATAGCGACGAGGAAAGCTCCTTTACCTTTAAGGTGCAAGATGCCAGTGGGGAATGGTCGGCAGTTCCTAACACAGCCGAGATTAATGTCGATGCAATGGCGGATGCGCCAAGCGTCAGCATCGAGATTGGGGAGCAGACTCCTGTTTTCGGACCGGGCGATGTCACCGGCTTGCCGAACGGTATCTCCCACGTGAAGTATTTGCTGAGCAACGGTACAACGCTCAAGCTTGATGACTACGGTGGAGACATCAAGGATCCTTCCGATCCTACCAAGTACATCGTCGACATCGAGGCGAAGACAGGCTTGGTGGTAGTTGACTACTACATCAAGGCCGGCACTCACGTTTATTCGCCCAGTGGTGAGTACCTCGGAGAGGCAGCAGCCAATGGAGATGTTAGCGATCCTCTGACTAATCAAGCGGATAGCGAGAGCTTGGCCGGAAGCTTCGGGGAAGGCGAGACGTATATCTTCGCTGGAGAGCCGGATAGCTATGAATTTGCTATCGATATATCTGCTAGTTTAAGTGACACTGACGGCAGCGAGTCCCTAAGCCTTGTGATCTCTGGAGTGCCTGAGGGCGCCGAGTTGAATCATGGGATGCAGAATGAGGACGGAACTTGGGCTATCGAGGTATCGCCAAGTACTTACGAGTATGTTTCCCAAGGCCTGACTATTACCGTGCCGAAAGGCGCCGATGGGTTTACGCTCACTGTCAAGGCAATAGCCATCGAGTCCAAACCGCAAGGCGACGTGGCTGTTGTAACGGCAGAGGCGGTGGCCAGCGATACCACTGCCGTGGATAAATTGGAAGTCGAGGGCAATAATGGCAGCACGGTAGGGGCTGGGGCGGGTGACGATGTCCTGATTGGCGACATGGGAGGCAAGTTCACCATCGTCGAACCTGGTCAGAACTATAATATCTCTTTGATTGTTGATGCCTCAGGCAGCATGGATAGTGCTTCGGGTACAGCCGGACTTAGCCGTATGGAGCTGACCAAGCAAGCACTACTGAACTTGGCCGATCAGATCAAGTATCACGATGGAACCGTCAATGTGCAGTTGGTGACTTTCTCGTATCATGCTAATACTGTGGCCACTATAAACAATCTGGATGCTGAAAATGCTGGAGTATTGATCGATGCGATCAATGCTCTCAAAGTAGGGGGGGGGACAAACTATACCGCAGCATTTAACCAGGCAGTTGACTGGTTCAACGCTTTGGATGAGAGCGGAATGTATTTGAGTAATAGCTATGAGAATTTGACCTACCTCCTCACTGATGGTAACCCAACTTTGGATTACCGTTCAGGTGATGGAGAAATTAGCGGGCCAGGTGATCGCACTAGTTATACAGTGTTGAAAAATTCTGTGGATGCATTTCTGCCTTTGGCAAATGCGAGCAAAGTTGAAGCCATTGGTATTGGTTCAGAAGTTTCCGAGCAGTACTTGGGGTGTTTTACAAATACAGGAAATAATATTGGTGTAGAGCCAATTCACGTTTATGGGTTCTCATCTGACGGCTGGCTTGCAGGATACCAGTACAGTGACATTTATTGGGGTGAGGGGACCGTAACAGCAACCACGGGTGACGTGAGTATTGTTGACTCGGCTACGGATCTTGAGGCTGCGCTTGAAGGGGGGACTCAATCTGACGAACTAGCTGCGCTGGGCGATGACGTCCTCTCCGGAGGCGATGGCGACGATATCCTCATCGGTGATGTCGTCAACACCGATCATCTCGCATGGACGAACACGGATACCGGCGAAGCTTTCTCCGCTGGTAGTCATGACGGCATGGGGTACGCGGGCTTGGTTGAGTACCTGCGCTGGGAAGAGGGTACGTCAGGGGAACTGCCGAGCGACGAGGAGATCATGTTCTATGTCAGGAGCCACTGGCAGGGCCTGATCGATGGCGATCGCATTGATGGCGGCAGCAACCTGCTGGATGGTGGCTCCGGTGATGACATTTTGGTCGGTGGTGCCGGAAACGACTCCCTGATCGGTGGCACTGGCGACGAGAAGCTACATGGCGGCTTGGGCGCCGATACCTTTGCCTGGGAGCTGGGCGACCAAGGCACGGTGGGGGCTCCGGCGATCGATATCGTGGCCGATTTCGATGCTGACGAGGGCGATAAGCTCGACCTCTCCGACCTGCTCAGCGGCGAAAGCCAGGACTCAATCGATGGGTTCATCCTAGCCGAGGAGATTGACGGCTCGACAACCCTACACATCAGCACGCAGGGTGGCTTGGATGGGGACAAGACCAATGCCGACCAGACTGTCATACTGGATGGCGTAACAATGGGCGGCCAAGCTTCGCACGATTTCATCCAAGCCATGATCAATAGCAGTCAACTCGATATCGATAAGTAAGGCGCCCACTTGACATCGCTCCGGCCTATGCCGGAGCGATGTCTTTTGGCGTATCCTCCTCGAGACATGACGGCCCTGGCCGGAGCGGAGAATCTGAACATGTACGTGAGTCGCGATGCCGGCGGCGAAATCTCGATGATCAGTCGCGAGTGTACGCCGGAATGCACGGAATCGATTGCCCCGGACGATCCGGAAGTGTTGGCCTTTATTGATCAGGCTGGGGGTGATCAGCGACGCTTGTTGCGCGATTCTGACTTGGCCTTCGTCCGTGTACTGGAAGACGTGATCGAGCTGATGATCGCCAAGGGGGTCATCAGTTTCACTGAGCTACCCGAGGCGGCGCGCGAGAAGCTGCTGAAGCGTCAGACGCTGCGCCGTCAGGTCAATAGCGTCGAGCTGCTGGGCGACGACGAGGACGAGTGGCTGATTTAGCGCATCGTTCGTTTTTGGATGCGCATGATGAAGGGAGGCGAGTGATCGCCTCCCTTTGTTGTGGTCGCTAACGTAGCATACCGTCAGGCATCGGGCAGGCGTACGCCGGGGCCGGTAACGCCATCGAAGCCGAGGTCGAAGAGAGTATCGCGCTCTTCCCGGTTGGTGACGCCCTCGGCAATCACCAGCACGCCAATCGAATGGCTCAACGTTGCAATGCCGCGCAGGAAGGGGTGGGTCTGGTCTTCCCGGTTGATGTTCTGGATCAGGGAGGCGTCGATCTTGATGTAAGCCAATCCCAGGTCATGCAGCGAATTGAGCTTGGCGAACTCGGGGCCGACGTGTTCGATACCCAGCTTGCAGCCAAACTGACGCAGCTCCTGGGAAAGCGTGCGGAAGGCGACCATGTGGCGGACGGCAACCGATTCGGGTACTTCGATCCATAGCTGACTCGCTTGTTGCGGCTGTGCCTGCAGGCGTTGGCGCAGTGCCGCGACGAAACCGGTGTCACGGATCGATTCACTGGAAAGGTTGATCCCCAGAGGCCGGTTATCCTGGGCGATGGTACGCAGGGCGCTGTCGACCACGGCCAGGTCGATGTCGCGACTCATGCCGACCCGTGTGGCCCAAGGCAGGAAGACGCCTGCCGACTGCCAGGATTCCTTGAGCTTGAGACGCGCCGGGCATTCGTGGTGCAGCAGCCGGTCTTCGTCATCCAGCACGGGATAATGGGCGAGATAAACCCCATCGGTAGCGAGTGCTTGCGTCAGTGCCTGCCGCCATTCGTCATGGGTGCGATAGGGCTGATGCTTGGCATCGGTCGTTGCGACTTCGATGGCCTTGCCGCCACGCGCCTCGGCCTTGGCCAGGGCGCCATCCAGCACACTGAGCAAGTCGCCACGGGTATCCCCTTGGGCATAGGCTACCAGCGACACGGGGAGCTCGATGCCGCTGCGGTCGATGCCCGGCTGACCGTAAAGCTGTGACTTGATGTCTTCGATCAGGATGTCGGGGTCGCCGCTGCCCGGCAGGATCATGCCGAAATCGGTGCCATTGAGGCGGCCGACGAAGCCTTCGTCGTAATTCTCGGCCAGGTCGGTCAGGTAGCTGGCCAGGTCGCTCAGGAGTTGGTTGGTATCGGCGTACCCCAAGCGCTCATTGAGTGCCGCCAGGTTGGCGACACGGACCATGGCGAGATGCCCGGCCGAGCGCTGGCCGTCACTGGTCAGCATGGCGTCGAGTCGGTGCATCAAGGCGTCGCGTTTGGCCACGCCAGTGACTTCATCCTGTTGCAGACGCCGGCGAAGCTTGTCCAGCTTGCGGGTTTCTTCGGCCAGCATCAGCCGGACGACGTTGGAGAGTTGGTTCATGGCCAGAACGACTTCACGAAGCTCCCGGGTATGCGGGAGTTCGGTGGTCGTGAAGCGACGTTGGCCAATATCCCGGGCCTGGGCCACGACGTTTTGCAGAGGGCGCTGGATCGTGCGTACGATCCACCAGGCCAGCGCGGCACTGATCAGGGCAGCGACGGCAAACCACATCAACAGATCGACCACACTGCGCCACAGCACGTTATAGGCATAGCCGTGGTGGGTTTCCAGCGTGATGGTGGCGAACTGTTTCCAGCCATCCTGCACGACGGCAGTGCCCACCGGGATATCGAACTCCACCAGGTCGACGAACCAGTCCGGTGCTTCGGTGGCGGCCACATCGCTGACCCGTCGCTCAAGGATGGCCCCCTCGGGAGACACCAGTTCGATGCGACGGTAATGGCCGGTGTCGAACTGCGCGGCGACAAGGAGCTCGACCGTGACGGGGTCCTTGTCGAGCTGACTCAGCGACAACGCCAGGGCATTGGCATTGTCGGCATTCTTGATGCGCAGTTCCTGTTCGATGTACTGCTTGCTGTTCAAGGTGCCGATGAACAGGCTGCCGCCAAGGGCAAGCAAGAGCAGAACCAGAATGGCCAGCCATAGCTGCTTGATCAAGGACATGAAGCGGTGCTCCTGACGGTCCGGGGTAGGAAAATCGTGTGTTGCGGTGCGTTCATAGGAAGCCCTGTGCAGCCATGCGTTGCAGCACGCTGCGCCATCGCGACAGGCGCTGGGTCGGGTCGGCCAACGAGCGTGTAGCGCCACCGGCCCAGAGCCCGTCGCTGTTGAAGCTGAAGACAGGGGTCAAGTCGTCGCGCTGGCTGGCGGGAAGGATGGTGGGTAGCAGGTTGTCCAGCACCAGTGGCTCGCTGTCGGGCGTTTCGTAGTAGCCCAGCACCATGTGCGCCTGGGTCTGGTTGCCACGCCCGATGCGCGCGCGAACATAGATCATGCGCAGGCGCTCGCCGGGGACCCCGAGTTTCTTGAGCGTCTCGTACTTGGCGATGGAATAGTCCTCGCAATCGCCCGCGCCGCGTCCCAGGGACTCCAGCGGAGTAGCCCAGTAGTCGTTGTCTTTCCAGACATCGATATCGTCGAGCCAGCGTACATGACGATTGAAGAAGTCGTTGACACCGCGGAGTTGCCGATGAATGTCCTGGTGCGTGTAATCATCGACCAGGCGTAGCCAGTCATTCAGTGCCTCCGTCCCTGCCTGGCCATACTGTTCGGCCATGTAATCGCGCATGCGAGAGGCTTCCATGGCGCCGTTGGCCAGGCTCAGCGCGCCACTGCTGAGTGACACGAAGCAAGCCACACAAAGCAGCAAACGCCAGCGTGGCAGCCGGGGGAGAAGATTCGAGTGGCGTCTGGTTATCGACCGGCATCGTTTCAAAGCTTGGGACCTGACATGAAGCAGCGAGTCGCTTGGCCCTGAGCATAACGGGGTGCGGCCTGTCCCGAAGCCGCTATATGCGTCATGTATGTTCGCCAATTCCCAGCCATGCCGGACGACCCATCCAGAAGAGCCTGGCAGGAATTCTAACCCGGCAGGTGTCAGTTGCGTAGCGAAATGTAATTAAACGGTTTCATGCCTTGCCCGGGCCCTGCCAGACTCGCAGGCGCCCCAGCCAGGGCAATGCTTCGCCGGCCTTGCGCAGTTGAGACGCCTGATCGTCGAGCTTCTTGGGATTGTCGAGAACCGGCGTGTAGAGGGAAACGTCGATCTGGTTATCCAGGTAGTGCAGGTCGAGAGCGACCCGGTGTTGCCATGCCTCGATACCGTGCCAGGCTTCATCCAGGGCGGCTACCACCTCGGAACGTAGGGGCTGGCTGGGGAGTTGGGTCGGATCATCGAGGTCCGAATCGTCCTGCGGGTCGATGTGAAAGGTCACATCGGACAGGCTGGGGAATGCCTGGCTCAGTTCGCGACACACCTGGTTGCCGATCTCGTGAGCTTCGGAGACGGTGACGCGGGGGGCCACCACGATATGCAGGTCGAGCAGCACCTGGCCACCAAGGGTGCGGGTACGCAACTGATGCACATCACGCACGCCATGAACCTGCTTGGCCAGGTGGCGCATCTGCTTCTGCTCGTTCTCTGGCAGGGCGGTGTCGACCAACTCGCGAATCGCTTCCCAGATCAAGGATCCGCCAATCTTGCCGATCAGCACCCCGACGGTAACAGCGGCGAGCGCATCCAGCCAGCCGGCGCCGAACTGGGCACCGACGAGACCGATCAGTACCACGAGCGTCGATAACGCATCGCTGCGTGAATGCCAGGCATTGGCCGCGAGCAGTCGGGAATCCAGGCGCTTTGCAACGCGCAAGGTGTAACGGAAAATCCATTCCTTGCCGATAATCCCTATCACGGCAAGACCGATGGCCCACATGCCGGGCGGCATGATGTCGCGGCCTTCCATCAGGCGCATCAGGCTGGCCCAGGCGATACCGCCTGCCACGAAGATCAATACGCTACCCAGCAGTAGGGTGGCCAGGGTCTCGATGCGCCCGTGGCCGTAGGGGTGGTTGCGATCCGGTGCCTGGCGGCCATAATGCATGGCGACCAGCACGAAGGTATCCGTCGCCAGATCTGAAAACGAGTGGATGCCATCGGCGACCAGGGCGGCGGAGCCAACCAGGTAGCCGACGATCACTTTGGCGATACCCAGCAGGGTGTCGATGACGGCGCCGATTAATGTCACCCGGTGGGCTTCGCGGGTCTCGGCCTGGGCGCGGTTGGGCTCGGTCATCGATAACTCCAAGAATATCAGTAAACACTACGCTATAGTTGCCGCCGGCCATTACACACGCAAGGGAAGATAAAACGCATGGCCTCGTTTCGTTTGCCACAGTTTCGGCATGCCCTGGTGAGTTGGGCCCCGGTGCTCAAGATATTGGCCGTGCTCTGGCTGGTACTGGCATCGTTCATGGTGCTGCCATGGCTGGTGTTGATGCTCGAGCAGGATCCGGATGCCTGGGCCTTCGGCTGGTCGATACTCATCGTCATGTCATCGGTCGTGCTGGGTTTGGTGCTGACGCAGAGGGTGCCCATCGAGCTCAAGCCACGTCACATGTTCGTGCTGACGACACTGAGCTGGGTTTCCATCTGCGGGTTCGCCAGCCTGCCGCTGATCCTGGGCGCTCCGCAATTGTCGTTCACGGATGCCGTATTCGAGTCGGTGTCGGCCATCACCACGACCGGCTCGACGATTCTGGTGGGGATCGAGCGCCTGTCGGATGGGCTGAAGCTATGGCGCGGCATGATGCAGTGGCTGGGCGGCATCGGCATCATCGTCATGGCCATCGCGATACTGCCATTCTTGAAGGTGGGCGGCATGCGCCTTTTCCAGACCGAGTCCTCCGACTGGTCCGACAAGGTCATGCCACGCACCGGCGGCATCGCCAAGGCGACCATGACGGTGTATGGCGGTCTAACACTGGCCGCCATGATCAGTTACTGGCTGGGGGGCATGTTGCCCCTGGATGCCGTCGTGCATGGCATGACCTCGCTGGCCACGGGGGGCTTTGCCAATTCCGATGCATCGTTCGGAGCCTACGCCGACAAGCCGCTGCTGTTATGGCTGGGGTCGCTTTTCATGCTCAGCGGGGCGCTGCCCTTCGTGCTGTACATCCGTAGCGTCCGCGGTTCGCCGACGGCATTGTGGTGCGATCAGCAGGTGCGCGGCCTGCTGTGGTTGCTGCTGATGGTAATCGCCTTGTTGACGGGGTATCTGATTGCCCAGGGCAGGTCGGCATTCGACGCCCTGACCCAGGTCACGTTCAACGTTGTCTCGGTGGTGACGACGACCGGTTATGCGTCCGATGACTATACGCTGTGGGGGCCGCTGGCCGTGACGGCCTTCTTCTATTTGACGTTTGTTGGCGGATGCAGCGGGTCGACAAGTGGTGGCATGAAGATTTTCCGCTTTCAGGTCGCCATCGTGATGCTCTTCAATCAGTTGCGCTTTCTCGTGCACACCAATGGTGTCTTTGCCCAGCGTTACAATGGCAGTGTACTGACCGACGAGGTCGTGCGCGGTGTCGTGGCTTTCTCGTTCTTCTTCTTCCTGACGGTGGCTGGCCTGGCACTGGGCTTGGCCATGCTGGGGCTGGACTTCGTGACGGCATTGTCCGGCGCGGCGACGGCAGTGGCCAATGTCGGTCCGGGGCTTGGCGATATCATCGGGCCGGCAGGCAATTTCGCGACGCTGCCTGACGCGGCAAAATGGCTGTTATGTGCCGGGATGCTGATGGGGCGACTGGAGATTTTGACAGTATTGGTGCTGCTGACGCCGATGTTCTGGCGGAAGTGAGCCGGCGCTGGCGATGCTCGCTCAGCGCCGAGTGCGGAGAGACGGCTCCGACTATTCCTCTTTGATTCGTCCGGCGCGGTTGAGGATGGGGTTGGCATACTGGGCCAGCCACCAATCGCGCAGCTCGCTGGGGACGTCGTCGAGGCGGGCCTGAAAGCGTTCGCGGTCAGCACTCTGGACTTCGCTCATGTCGAGCAGTTCGGGTGCCTGGCCGCTGGTCTCGAGTGCCAGTTCATGACTGGGGAACGTGTGGTAGCCGCCCAGGACCTGGCGGTCGATTTCTTCGGCCACTTGGTCAGGTGTCTCGAAATCGGCGCTCAGCGGGGTGCCGAAGGTCAGTTTGATGCGCCCCTTGGCACCGGTAATGCCCGCCACGATCGAGCGAATGTCCTCGAAGTCGGCCTTCTCGTAACGGCCTTGGGTATGCACGGCATACAGCTCGCGGGCCTTCTGCAGGTCGCAGGGGTCGTATTCGTAGCTGATCGACACCGGCACCATATGCAACTCGCGGATGGCATCGCCCAGGCTGGCGTCCTTGTCCTGCTGGCGGCGCGCCATGGTCAGCATCTTGATGATGGCCGGGTCGGCACGGTCGATGCCGTCCTTGGCACGCCCCTCGCGCTGGGCCAGCCACACCGAATGGTTGTCGACCGTGATCGAATGTCGAATGTAACGCGACAGCGCCTGGTAGGCCGCGAGCATGGCACGCTTGCCCTTGGCGCTGCGCGGCACGATGAAGCTCTTGTTGAGACGCATCAGGTCGGTGACATAGGGCTTCTGCAGAAGATTGTCGCCGATGGCGATGCGCACCGTATTGCGTCCGGCCTGGTAAAGCGCGAAGTTGACGAACGCTGGGTCGAGCGCGATGTCGCGATGATTGCCGATGAATAGGTAGGCCTGGTTGGGGTCGAGCTTGTCGAGCCCTTCGACCTCGAAGGCATCGGTGGTCTTGGCGATCATGTGGCGCATATAGACGGCGATGCGATCCTGAAACGTGGCTACGCTGTTCACGCCACGCATCTGACGCGACAGGGCGTGGCCCGCGAGAAAGCGGGCCAGCCACGGTGCGTAGCGTGCCATTCGCGGCAGGCGATAGCGTGTAATGGCATCGAGAAACTCGTTGTTATGCGCCAGACGTGCGAGGACGTCGGCGACCTCGTCGTCGTGGTAGGGGCGAATGTTCTCGAAGGTTTCTTGGGAGAGCTGGTCTGTCATGGCGTCGGCGAGGCAGGTGTGGCTTCGCCACCCAGCCATTCGATGAGTTGTTCGATGGTGCGGGAAAGCGCCTGGGTCATCAGCGCGAAATCGGTTTCGAGGCGTAGAACGGGATCGTCGCCATCGTCGGCCTGGCTGGCCTCGTCAATCAGCGCATCGGCAAAGCGCAACGTCTTCAGTGCAAGGTCGTCGGTCAAGACCAGGGACAGCGATTCGTCGATGGTAAAGGCCAGGCGGGTTGCCTGGCGCCCCGTCTCGAGCGCGGTCTGGATCTCTTCGCCATCGAGGTCGATCTGGCGTCCTCGCAGCACGCTTTCGTCGCCACTGACGGCCTTGAGCTCGACCTGATCGCCCAGGGCCAGGGTGGCCGGGCGCTTCTCCGGGTCGCTGAGCCACTCGGTCATGGCGCGCATGGGCGTGGCCCGGGTGGCCAGAGGCGTCACCTTGAGGCTGCCCAGCGTCTGGCGCAGCAGGTCGAGGACATCCTCGGCACGCTTGCGGCTCGAGGCATTGATCCCGATCAGATGGCGTTGGGTATCCCACCACAGATCGATACGCTGAGTGCGCACGAAAGCGCGCGGCAGAAATTCCTCGTAGATCTCTTCCTTCAGCGCCTGTTTTTCCTGACGGCGCAACGGGCGCCCCTCTGCCTCCTCGCGTTCGGCAGCCCGGCTTTCCATTTCTTCCTTGACCACCGAGGCCGGCAGCAGTCGTTCCTGGCGCAGGGCGGACATCAGGCGGTGCCCCTGTATCTCGTGCAGGCGCTGCTGACTGCCCCGGCCGGCAGGTGCACTCCAGCCCATTCGCCTGGCTTCAACGCTACCCAGAGGGCGGAAGGCTTGCTCATCGAGTGCCGCGCTCAGGTCGTTGTCGCTCAGTGTCGGAGCGTCATGCACACGATAGAGATGCAAGTGCTTGAACCACATGGTGTCGTTCCGTTTGAAAGGAGGCACATTATGTCGAATAGCGTGGGAGGGTGCCAGTGGCATTCCCGGTATGGCAAGTTTGGTGATGTCCGAACGAAAAGGCCGGTATGCCGGACGCCAGGGCAGGACAATTAGCCTGCATGGTTTAAAACAATCGTTTGTTGATGAACGGCGATCTGACTAGAATCCTGTGGCTGCCTTTACTTTCCATCACAGGATCTTCTACGGCCATGGACCAACGTATCGCCCGCTCGACCGTGCGTGTGCGCGGCTTTCATCTCGACGGTTATGCCCACGTCAACAATGCTCGCTATCTGGAGTTTCTCGAAGAGGGACGCTGGGCGTATTTCGAGCAGCAGTTCGACCTGGCGGCGCTGTTCAACCAGGGGTTGGCGGTCGTGGCGGTCAACCTCAACATCAACTATCGCCGCGCTGCGGTGATGAACGACGAGCTGGAAATTCTCACCTCGCTTTCGGGGTTGAATCACCGCAGTGCCGTCATGCATCAGGCCATCAACCGCGTCGGCGATGGCAAGCGCATTGCCGATGCCGATTTCACGTTCGTGCTGCTCGATACCAAGACCGGCCGCTCCATGAGCATCGATGACAATCTGCGCGAGACACTCGAGCCGCTGATCCTCGAGCCATGAGCCGGGTCTGGATGAACGGGTCACTCGCTGCCTTAATCCTTCGCACAATGGTATAATCCGCCGATTACGATCTTCCTTCGCTGGAAGGTCGCTCATCCCGTCGTATGTGCCGCCAGGCATCGCGCGGGGTGATGCTTGCTGCCACATGCCAGCTGCTTACCAGTCGCAGTGCCAAAGGATTTGACAACCCATGGGTGATATCGCCAGAGAGATTCTGCCAGTCAACATCGAGGACGAACTGAAACAGTCGTATCTCGATTACGCGATGAGCGTGATCATCGGACGTGCACTTCCCGATGTTCGCGATGGCCTCAAGCCGGTACACCGTCGCGTCCTGTTCGCCATGCACGAGCTTGGCAACGACTGGAACAAACCCTACAAGAAGTCCGCGCGTGTGGTCGGTGACGTCATCGGTAAATATCACCCGCACGGCGACAGCGCGGTGTATGACACCATCGTCCGCATGGCGCAGGATTTCTCGATGCGCTATGTGCTGGTCGATGGCCAGGGCAACTTCGGTTCCATCGATGGCGACAGCGCCGCGGCGATGCGTTACACCGAGGTGCGCATGTCCAAGCTGTCTCACGAGCTGCTGGCCGACCTCGAGAAGGATACCGTCGACTGGGTCGACAACTACGATGGCACCGAGCGCATCCCCGAGGTGCTGCCTACCAAGGTGCCGAACCTGCTGGTCAACGGCGCGTCGGGTATCGCCGTAGGCATGGCGACCAACATTCCGCCGCACAACATGGTCGAGGTCATCAATGGCTGCCTGGCGCTGATCGACGATTACACGCTGAGCATCGATGACCTGATGGAATACATTCCCGGCCCGGATTTTCCCACCTCCGGCATCATCAACGGCAAGGCCGGCATTCTCGACGCCTACCGCACGGGGCGCGGACGCATCTACGTGCGTGCCCGGCATTCCATCGAGTACAACGAGAAGACAGGTCGCGACCACATCGTCATCACCGAGCTGCCTTATCAGGTCAACAAGGCACGCCTGATCGAGAAGATCGCCGAGCTGGTCAAGGACAAGCGCATCGAAGGCATCGCCGAATTGCGTGACGAGTCCGACAAGGAGGGGCTGCGCGTGGTGATCGAGACCAAGCGCGGCGAATCCGGCGAGGTCGTGGTCAACAACCTGTTTGCCCAGACCCAGTTGCAGACCGTGTTCGGCATCAACATGGTGGCGCTCGACAATGGCCAGCCCAAGACGCTCAATCTCAAGGAGATGCTCGAGGCCTTCGTGCGTCATCGCCGCGAGGTGGTCACACGGCGCACGCTCTACGAACTCAAGAAGGCGCGTGAGCGCGGCCATATCCTGGAAGGCCTGGCGGTCGCCATCTCCAACATCGACGAGGTGATCGAGCTGATCAAGGCCTCGCCGAGCGCGGCCGAGGCCAAGGAGAAGCTGCTCGATCGTGCCTGGCAGCCCGGTCAGGTCACCGGCATGCTCGATCGCGCAGGTGCCACGGATTGCCGCCCTGAAGGGTTGGAGCCGGGCTACGGCCTGGCCGAGAATCGTCGTGAATATCGTCTCTCCCCAGCCCAGGCCCAGGCCATTCTCGAGCTGCGCCTGCATCGCCTGACCGGGCTGGAAACCGAGAAACTGCTCAACGAATACCTGGGCATACTCGAGAAGATTGCCGAACTGAGCGAGATCCTGGCCTCTGCCGATCGCCTGCTGGAAGTCATCCGCGAGGAACTGATCGCGATTCGCGACCAGTACGGCGACCAGCGCAAGACCGAGATCCAGATCAGCCGCCTCGATCTGACCATTGAGGATCTGATCAACGAAGAGGACATGGTCGTCACCATTTCGCGTAGCGGCTATGCCAAGACGCAGCCGATCAGCGACTACCAGGCCCAGCGCCGCGGCGGTCGTGGCAAGTCGGCGACCAGCATGAAGGACGAGGATGTCATCGAGCATCTGCTGGTGGCCTCGACCCACGATACCGTGCTGCTGTTCTCCAACAAGGGCAAGGTCTACTGGCTGAAGGTCTACGAAATTCCGGCAGCCAGCCGTGGCTCGCGGGGCAAGCCGCTGGTCAACCTGCTGCCGCTGGACGGCGACGAGTCGATCAATGCCATGCTGCCGGTACGCGAATATCGCGAAGACAGTTATATCTTCTTCGCAACAGAGAGCGGTACCGTCAAGCGTACCTCGCTGGACCAGTTCTCCAGGCCGCGTAGCGTGGGCCTGATCGCCATCGACCTGGAAGAGGGCGATCGTCTTATCGGGGCCGCGATCACCTCGGGTAACGATCACGTCATGCTGCTGTCCTCCAACGGCAAGGCGATCCGTTTCGAGGAGAACAACGTGCGTGCCATGGGCCGTACGGCGCGCGGCGTTCGTGGCATGCGTCTGCAGCAAGGCGCTCAGGTCATCAGCCTGATCATTCCGCAGTCGACGCTGATCGACAGCGAAGCGGACGACGACCAGCGCGACGCCGATGGCAACGGCAACGGCAACGGCAACGACGACCAGATCTATATCCTGACAGCCTCGGAAAATGGCTACGGCAAGCGTACCCGGCTCGAGGAGTTCCCGCTGCGTGGACGCGGAGGCCAGGGGGTCATCGCCATGCAGACCAGCGAGCGTAACGGGGCGCTGGTAGCGGCCATGCAGGTGGCCCGCAAGGACGAGATGATGCTGATCACCGACCGTGGCACCCTGGTACGTACCCGAGTCGAGGAGGTGTCGGTGACGTCGCGTAATACCCAGGGCGTCATGTTGATCCGTCTTGGCGAAGGCGAGTCACTGGTCAAGACGGTGCGCATCGACGAGCCGACCGAGGAGGTGGCGGACGACGCCACCCTCGAGGATGATGCGCTACCGGCCGAAGCCAAGGATGTCACCAACCACGGCGTGGAAACGCCCATCGACGATGCCGCGGCTGATGCTACGTCAGACGGCGAGCCGGATTCCGACGAGCCCGATTCCGAATAGTAGCGATGCACAGCGACCGCCGCCTAGCCGGCGGTCGTTTTCGTAGGACTTTGTGAGAGTCAGCGCTGATGACACGCCACCATAATTTCTGTGCCGGGCCGGCGGCACTTCCTGCCCCGGTCCTGGAACGTGCCCGCGACGAGATGCTCGATTACCACGGGCGCGGGCTTTCCGTCATGGAAATGAGCCACCGCAGCCCTGAGTTCGTGGCTATCGCCGAAGGGGCGGAAGCTACCTTGCGCTCGTTGCTCAACGTGCCCGACAACTACAAGGTGCTTTACCTGCAGGGCGGGGCCTCGACCCAGTTCGCCATGCTGCCCTACAACCTGCTAGGCAAGGGCGGCACGCCCAACTACCTCTATACGGGGATCTGGGGCAAGAAGGCGATTGCCGAGGCCAAGCATCTGGGCGGGGCACATGTGGCCGCTTCCAGCGAGGCTAATGGGTTGGCCGCCGTGCCGAGGCCGAGCGAGATTGCCCTGTCCGCCGATGCGGCCTACCTGCACTACACCGACAATGAAACGATCGGTGGGCTGGCCTTCGACTACATTCCCGAGAGCAGCGTGCCGCTGTGCTGCGACATGTCCTCATCGATCCTGTCCGCACCGCTGGACGTGTCCCGTTTCGGGGTGATCTATGCGGGGGCGCAGAAGAACATCGGCCCGGCGGGGCTGACTCTGGTTATCGTGCGCGACGACCTGCTCGATCAGGCACGGCAGGACACGCCGACCATGTTCAACTACCGGGTCATGGCGGAAAACGGCTCCATGTACAACACGCCGCCGACCTATGCCTGGTACCTGGCCGGCCTGGTATTCGAATGGCTGCGTGACGACATCGGCGGTCTCGATGCAATGAATGCCATCAACGAACGCAAGGCAGCCAAGCTCTACGGCGCTATCGACGCCAGCGGCTTCTACAGCAATCCCATCGAGCCGATCAATCGCTCGCGCATGAACGTGCCGTTCGTGCTGGCCGACGAGCGCCTCAACGAGACCTTCCTCGAGGAGGCCGAGTCCGCCGGATTGCTCAATCTCAAGGGGCACCGTAGCGTGGGCGGCATGCGTGCCAGCCTCTACAATGCGGTACCGGAAGCCTCCGTCGATGCGCTGGTGGGCTTCATGAAGGATTTCGAACAACGTCGCGGCTGAGGCGGGTTGTATGTGGCGAGTGAGAGGAACTGAACAATGAGCGAAACCCCGGTCAATCTCGACGAGTTGCGCAACCGCATCGATGCCATCGACACAGAAATCCTGCGCCTGATCAGCGAGCGGGCGACCTGCGCGCAGACCGTGGCACAGGTTAAGACTGCCGAAGATCCCCACGCGGTGTTCTACCGCCCCGAGCGTGAAGCGCAGGTGCTGCGGCGGATCATGGCCCTGAATGCCGGTCCGCTGGACTCGGAAGAGATGGCGCGCCTGTTTCGCGAGATCATGTCGGCATGCCTGGCCCTCGAACAGCCGGTCAAGGTGGCCTATCTGGGTCCGGAGGGTACATTCACGCAGCAGGCCGCGCTGAAGCATTTCGGCGAAAGTGCGAAAAGCCTGCCGATGGCCGCCATTGATGAGGTGTTTCGCGAAGTCGAGGCAGGCGCTGCCAATTACGGCGTGGTTCCGGTAGAAAATTCGACCGAGGGGGTGGTCAACCACACGCTGGACTCGTTCATGGATTCGTCCATGAAGATCAGCGGCGAAGTCGTGTTGCGTATCCACCATCATTTACTGGTGTCATCTACCACACGCCAGGACAAGATATCGCGCATCTATTCTCATCCTCAGTCATTTGCCCAGTGTCGCAAGTGGCTCGATGCGCATTACCCCCAGGCCGAGCGCGTGCCGGTGTCGTCCAATGCCGAGGCCGCGCGCCTGGTCAAGACCGAATGGCACAGTGCTGCGATCGCGGGGGACATGGCAGCCAAGCTGTATGGTCTCGACAAGATTGCCGAGAAGATCGAGGACCGGCCAGACAACTCCACGCGCTTTCTGATCATTGGGCACGAGAGCGTGCCGATGTCCGGTGACGACAAGACGTCGCTGGTCGTTGCCATGCGTAACCAGCCGGGCGCATTGCACGACTTGCTCGAGCCGTTTCATCGTCACCAGATCGATCTGACGCGCCTGGAAACCCGGCCTTCACGCACGGGCGCCTGGAATTACGTGTTCTTTATCGATTTCAAGGGGCATATCGACCAGCCCGTAGTCGTTGCCATGCTCGAAGAGGTGCGTTTGCGGGCCGCCGAAGTGAAGGTGCTGGGGTCTTACCCCCAGGGTGTCCTCTAGCATGCGGGAACGACATGGCACGGTTTTCGGTTCGCAAGTGACAGATGAGCCGCGCATTCTCATTGTCGGCCTCGGACTGATCGGCGGTTCATTGGCCGCCGGGCTCAAGGCCTCGGGGTACGCTGGTAAGATCGTGGCCTGCGACCGGGACCCGAGCGAGATCGAGCAGGGCATAGCGCTCGGCGTGATCGACGCTGGCAGTACCGAGTTGGCGCCATGGGTCGCCGAGAGTTCGCTGATCGTGCTCGCCGTCCCGGTGCTGGCCATGGCGCCGGTCATGACCGAGTTGGCGTCGTTGGTGTCGGATCAGGTCATCACCGACGTCGGCAGCACCAAGCTGGCGATCCGTCAGGCAGCGGAACGCGCTTTCGGTCGGTTGCCGAGACGATTCGTGCTTGGCCATCCCATCGCCGGCTCCGAGAAGAGCGGCGTGGTCGCGTCCAATCCCGACCTGTATCGTCACCACAAGGTGATTCTGACGCCCCAGGCCGATACCGACCCGACAGCGCTGGCACGGGTGCGTGCGCTATGGGAGGCCTGTGGCGCCGAAGTGCTGGAAATGGATGTGATGCGTCACGACCAGGTGCTGGCCAGGACCAGCCACCTGCCTCACCTGCTGGCGTTTTCCCTGGTGGATACCCTGGCGCGTCAGGATGAGCGGCTCGACATCTTCCGTTACGCCGCGGGTGGATTTCGTGACTTTACCCGCATCGCGGGTAGCGACCCGGTCATGTGGCGGGATATCTTCACGGCCAACCGGGATGCGGTGCTGGAAGCGCTCGACGATTTCGAGGCGGGCGTGGCACGGCTGCGGCAGGCCGTCGCCAACGGCGATAGCGATGCCATGCTGGGCATCTTCGACCGGGCCAGCCATGCTCGGCACTATTTCGATACCTTACTGAACAAGACGAGATATCAGGCGATGGAACAACGCAACGTCCGCTACCGTGTCAGCCCCGGTGGCCAAGTCACCGGTACGATTCGTGTCCCGGGGGACAAGTCGATCTCGCACCGGTCGATCATGCTCGGCGCCCTTTCCGAGGGGGTGACCCAGGTCGAGGGCTTTCTCGAAGGCGAAGATAGCCTGGCCACGTTGCAGGCCTTTCGGGAAATGGGCGTGGTCATCGAGGGGCCACATCAGGGGCGAGTGACGATTCATGGCGTCGGCATGCATGGCCTGAAGAAGCCGGCCGGCCCGTTGTATGTGGGTAATGCCGGGACCGCCATGCGCCTGTTCGCCGGCCTGCTTGCCGGGCAGGCCTTCGATACCGAGCTGACCGGTGATGCCTCGCTGACCAAGCGCCCCATGGGGCGCGTTGCCGATCCGCTGCGTGAAATGGGCGCTGTCATCGAGACTGCCGAGGGCGGGCGTCCGCCGCTGAGGATAAAGGGCGGCCAGCAGCTCAAGGGAATCACCTATGACATGCCCATGGCCAGTGCTCAGGTGAAATCCTGCCTGCTGCTTGCAGGCATGTATGCAGAGGGCGAGACGCGCGTGCGCGAGCCGGCGCCGACCCGCGATCACACCGAGCGCATGCTCAACGGCTTCGGCTATCCTGTTACCCGCGAAGGCGACGTAGCCTGGCTGCAGGGTGGCGGGCACCTCACGGCAGCGCCCATCGATGTGCCTTCCGACATTTCCTCTGCCACTTTCTTTCTGGTGGCGGCGGCCATCACGCCGGGGGCCGACCTGACGCTCGAGCATGTCGGTATCAACCCGACCCGCGTCGGGGTCATCAATATTCTCAAGGCCATGGGGGCCGACCTCGAGCTGTTCGACGAGCACGAAGTGGGCGGCGAGCCAGTGGCCAACATCCGGGTGCGCTATGCCCCGCTCAAGGGCATCGAGATTCCGACCGATCAGGTACCGCTGGCCATCGACGAGTTCCCGGCGCTGTTCGTTGCCGCGGCCAATGCCAGCGGGACGACCCGGTTGCGGGGCGCCGAGGAGCTGCGTGTGAAGGAGTCCGATCGCCTGCAGTCCATGGCCGACGGCCTTGCCATCCTGGGCGTCGAAAATACCCTGTACGAAGACGGCATCGATATCGTCGGCAATGGCGAGGACGGGCCGAGCTACGGCGGCGGACGTATCGATAGCCATGGCGACCATCGCATTGCCATGGCGTTCACTGTCGCCGGCCTGCGCGCCAGTGATTATATCGTCATCGACGATTGCGCCAACGTGGCGACCTCGTTCCCCGGTTTCGTCGATCTGGCGCGCCGGGTAGGGATGGCCCTGGAGGAGGTGAACGCATGAATTCCCCGCATCAGGCGGCGGTGCTGACCATCGATGGGCCCGGGGGGGCCGGCAAGGGGACGATCAGTCGCCTTATCGCCGAGCGGCTGGGCTGGCACCTGCTGGATTCCGGTGCGTTGTATCGCCTGACCGCGCATGCCGCTGGCAAGCATGGCGTCGAACTTGATGACGAGCCGGCGCTGGCTCGCCTGGCAGAGTCGCTTGACGTGAGGTTTCTGGCCGAGAACGGCGTGGCTCGTGTCGTGCTTGAAGGCGAGGATGTCAGCATGGCCATCCGCACCGAAGTCGCTGGCGAGCGTGCCTCGCAGGTTGCGGCGCTACCGACGGTGCGTCAGGCGCTACTGGCACGCCAGCGCGACTTTCGCCAAACGCCGGGATTGGTCGCCGATGGACGCGACATGGGGACCGTGGTTTTCCCCGATGCCCCGCTGAAGATATTCCTGACAGCTTCCACCGAGGAGCGGGCTAGGCGACGCTTCCTCCAGTTGCAGGAAGCCGGCGAAAATGCTAGTCTACCGAGTCTTTTAAAAGAGATTCAGGCTCGTGATGCGCGCGATATGCAGCGCGCCGTGGCGCCACTCAAGCCGGCTGACGATGCCGTCGAGTTGGACACCACCGAGCTGTCGATACCGGATGTGGTGGATCACATACAGAGACTTCTCGCTGATAAAGGCTTTATTCCTTCGGCCTGAGTCGAGTGAGACAGACGCTTCCGGGGCCCTCGGCAAGATGTGATGACGTGGCCCGGCAACCAACTGAAAGCCGGGTCAGGTCGAACCAGCGCCAACATCCCCGAGGACTTGTGCAGTAGGCCCGTACTTGCTGGTGGTGCGGAGAAGGCGACAACCGCCATTAACGTTGATCACGTAGGATGCTCATGAGCGAAAGCTTTGCTGAACTGTTTGAACAGTCTCTCCAGAACATCAATATGGAACCCGGTGCCATTGTCATGGCGACCGTGGTGGACATCGATGGTGACTGGATTACCGTCAACGCCGGCCTGAAGTCCGAAGGGCAGATTCCCGCTGCTCAGTTCAAGGACGACAATGGCGAGCTGACCATTGGCGTTGGCGATGAAGTCAAGGTTGCCCTGGAAGCCGTCGAGGATGGCTTCGGTGAAACCCGCCTGTCCCGCGAGAAGGCCAAGCGCGCCGAAGCGTGGAAAGAGCTGGAAGCAGCCTTCGAGAAAGACGAGATCGTCAAGGGCGTGATCAACGGCAAGGTCAAGGGCGGTTTCACTGTCGACGTGGCTTCGATCCGCGCCTTCCTGCCGGGTTCCCTGGTCGACGTTCGTCCGGTTCGCGACACAGCGCACCTGGAAAACAAAGAGCTGGACTTCAAGGTCATCAAGCTCGATCCCAAGCGTAACAACGTCGTGGTTTCTCGCCGTGCCGTTCTTGAAGCCGAGAACAGTGCCGAGCGCGAAGCCCTGCTCGCCACCCTGCAGGAAGGCCAGCAGATCGCCGGTATCGTCAAGAACCTCACCGACTACGGTGCGTTCGTCGATCTGGGTGGTGTCGACGGCCTGCTGCACATCACCGACATGGCTTGGAAGCGTATCAAGCATCCTTCCGAGATCGTTGCCGTGGGTGACGAGATCAATGTCAAGGTGCTCAAGTTCGACCGCGAGCGCAACCGCGTATCGCTGGGCCTGAAGCAGCTGGGCGAAGATCCGTGGGTCAACATCAAGGATCGTTACCCGGAAGGCACCAAGGTCAACGCCCGCGTCACCAACCTTACCGACTACGGCTGCTTCGCCGAACTGGAAGAGGGTGTCGAGGGTCTGGTTCACGTATCCGAAATGGACTGGACCAACAAGAACATCCACCCGTCCAAGGTCGTCCAGGTCGGCGACGACGTGGAAGTCATGGTTCTGGATATCGACGAAGAGCGTCGTCGTATTTCCCTGGGTATCAAGCAGTGCACCACTAACCCGTGGGAAGACTTCAGCGCGCGCTACAACAAGGGCGATCGCGTTTCCGGCACCATCAAGTCGATCACCGATTTCGGTATCTTCATCGGTCTGGAAGGTGGTATCGACGGCCTGGTACACCTGTCCGATATCTCCTGGACCGAGACCGGCGAAGAAGCCGTTCGTCAGTTCAAGAAGGGCGACGAAGCCGAAGCGGTCATCCTGTCCATCGATCCCGAGCGTGAGCGTATTTCGCTGGGTATCAAGCAGCTCGAAACCGATCCGGTTTCCGAGTTCCTGGCAGTGAATGACAAGGGCGCCATCGTGACTGGCCGCGTCATCGAAGTCGATGCCAAGGAAGCCCAGGTCGAGCTGGCGACAGATGTCGTGGGTGTTCTGAAGGCGTCTGAAATCAGTGCTGACCGCGTTGAAGATGCGCGTAACGTACTGAACGAAGGTGACAGCGTCGAAGCGCGTATCGTGGGTGTGGATCGCAAGAACCGCGCCATCAGCCTGTCCATCAAGGCGAAGGACCAGGCCGATACCCGTCGCAACATGAGCCGTCTGCGTGAGCAGGAAGTCGAAACCGGTGGCCCGACCACCATCGGCGACCTGATCAAGCAGCAGATGGGTCAGGACTGATCTAGTTGTCTCGGGGCACGCCCCGAGATGCGATCAGCAAGCCGCGGCCTCCCACAAGGGAGGCCGCGTTTTTTTATGCCTGAAATTTGAATGCAGGAAAATGACCGTCGGGCTTGTCGATAACAGGCTGGCGCCTCTTATTTTTCGCCCTGATCGGCAGAGTGGTCTGGGTGAGTCTTTTGCTCAATAGCGTTCAGCAGGCCGCGTAGAATCGAAAGTTCCTTGCGGGTTGGCTGTGCTCGGGTAAAGAGGGCGTGCAAATGGTCTTCCGTTCTGGCGTGTGGCTGGGTCAGGAACCCGACATCTTCCATGACACGGTGCAGGTGCTCGTGGAATTGTGACATCTGCTGCTGGGTAGGAAGAGGCGCGCTGCGCGGGGAAGCCGTGTTGAAGCCGCTATCCGGCCGTAGGCGCCAGGCACGGAAGATTTCATGAGCCAATACCTGTACGGCCTGGGAAAGGTTGAGCACCCCATAGTCGGGATTGGCGGGAATGCTTACCTGGTGGGTACAGCAGCGTATCTCGTCGTTGGTCAGGCCGAAACGCTCGCGGCCGAAGACCAATGCAACCGGCGCCTCATTGGCATGGCTAACGAGGTCGCGTGCCATGATGTCGGGTTCGTCGTAATGGGGAAGCGGCATGTTGCGCAGGCGAGCACTGGCGCCGATCACCTGTACACAGTCTTCCACGGCCGCTTCGAGCGTATCGACCACGCGGGCATTGTCGACGATATCCTCGGCACCGGCGGCCAGGCGGCTGGCTTCTTCATCGGGGAATTGACGAGGGGTGACCAAGGTCAACTGTTCCAGGCCCATGGTTTTCATGGCTCGCGCGCTGGCCCCGATGTTGCCTGGATGGAAAGTCTGGACAAGAACGATACGGATATTGGAGAGCATGGCCGGATGGAGTTATCGCTGAGTGAAGGGCGTTAGTCTACTTGGGCGATAGGCTGCGGGCCATGCCGGTAGTTGCCTGTCTAGTCCTGAAATAGGTTGACACCTAATTTCGCCTCAGAGCGCCCGATGCACTGCATCGGGCGTTTTGTATTTCAGGGCCAGGTGGGGCCGGTCACGGTTATAAATTTCAACCGATTCGTTGACCATGGTGCGGGCTTGGTCCAGGTCCCAAGGCTGCACCAACAGGAACTCCGTTTTCAGGATTCCATTAACCCGCTCCGCCAAGGCATTCTGGTAGCAGTCGTAGCCATCGGTCATCGAACAGCGGATGCCATGACGAGCGTGCAGGCGCTGGTAGCGATCGCAGCAATACTGAATGCCTCGGTCCGAATGATGA
>NZ_FOPY01000030.1 GCF_900113605.1 Modicisalibacter xianhensis | reverse complement strand
GAGTGCCTTTCAAAACCTTGAAAACCCCTTCAGTCATTCCTAGATTTTCGGTATGGCTAAGAAAATCGTATCCGACGAACTCTGGTCCATTGTCGAGCCACTGCTGCCACCACCGACGCCCAGGCCACGCGGTGGCCGGCCTCCCATCTCCAATCGCGCAGCCTTGACGGGCATCCTGTTTGTGCTGCGCTCGGGCATTCCCTGGGAGATGCTGCCCCAGGAGATGGGCTGTGGCTCGGGTGTGACCTGCTGGCGACGACTGCGTGACTGGCACGAGGCGGGCGTCTGGGAGCGTTTACATCGGACACTGCTGGAACACCTGCACCACGCTGAACAGCTTGACTGGGAGCGGGCTTGCATGGACAGCGCATCCATACAGGCAAAAAAGGGGGCTCAGCCATCGGCCCCAACCCGACAGACAGAGGAAGACCCGGTACAAAGCGCCATCTTCTGACCGATCGTCAGGGGGTACCTCTGGCCATTCTGCTATCGGGAGCCAACATGAACGACAGTGTCCCTTTGGCGGCCTTGCTCGATAGCGTGCAGCCAGTGTCGTCGGGCCGACCAGGGCGGCCTCGACAGCGCCCTCGAAAGCTTCATGCAGACAAGGCTTACGATCATCGGCGCTGCCGCCGGTCGTGCCGGGCGCACGGTATCCAGCCCCGCATTGCCCGTCGAGGCGTGGAAGACAGTCAGCGGCTCGGACGTCATCGTTGGGTGGTCGAGCGAACCTTTGCCTGGTTGGGGCGGATGAGGCGACTCGCCACCCGCTATGAACGGCGTGTCGATATCCACTATGCCTTTACATTGCTGGGCTGTTCCCTGATCTGCTTGAACAAGCTTCAGGGGCGGTTTTGAAAGATACTCTAAGTGGTTGATGATCCCCTCTGATCCACCAAAACCTTAATCCTCCCAGAAGGTTGATAGATCGACGCCGTAGTTCTTCTCGGCCTCGGGGAGACCCATGCTGTAGGTCATGGTGGCCTTGCCCAGGAACGGAGATTCCTTGGTCTGTGGCGTCTTCTTCTTGTGCTTGGTGGTGTAGAGCATCCGGGCCCGCATCACCTCGAATGAATAGCCCCGGCCATCGCGGTTCTTGTCCTTGGCCAGCCGGTTGATCGACTCCGTGAAGGCGTTGGTGATTGGGATGTCGGTCTCGAAGTAGGTCAGCACCTCCTCACGCCAGCCACTGACGGCGCTAACGAGATCCTTCCAGACCTCCTTCTGCCCCTGCGGGATGCCGTCAACCCAGGCAGCCAACGCCTTCTCAGCATCCCGCCGGGTGGCACAGCCCCAGATGTGGTAGAACCGCTCCTTGTGCTCATAGGCTGCCAGGAGCTGGGGGAAGGCCCCTGTCCAGGTTTCCATGATGAGACGCTCGCGGTCTGAGACGTCGTGAGCCCGCTTCAGCAGGATCTTCCGGTCGCCCTTAAGGGTTCGTCGCTGGTTGGCCGTCAACTCCTTCCTGAGCCCCTTGCGGACCTTCTCCAGGGCTTCGTTGGCCATACGCACCACATGGAACTTATCGACCACAATGCGGGCCTGTGGCAGCACCGCCTGAACGGCACGGCGGTAGGGCTTCCACATGTCCATGCTGACGATCTCGACCTTGTCGCGCTCAGTCATGCTCATGAGCCGCTTCGTCACCGCGTCCTGCTGACGACCGGGCAGCAGGTCTAACAGAGTACGCTCCTCCAAGTTGGTCAGGATGCAGCGGTAGCGGCGATTCAGGTACAGCTCGTCGATGCCCAGGCAACGAGGAGTCTCGAAGCGGTGCCAAATCGCCAGGAACTCAGCCTTTTTCTTGAAGATTTCGCGTATGGTCTTCTCATCGAGGCCCGTGGTATCGGCTACATAGGCGTAGGGGTGGTTGAAGGCCTCCTTTTCAACATGGCTGTAAAGCCTCCGCGTCATGCGATGAGTGTCCACCATCTCGGGGAGCGTCGGACGGAATGTCTTTCCGCAGGCTCGACATGTGTACCGGCGACGGACCACCCAGAGGGTGACCCGCTTGCCGTGGATGGGTAGGTCACGATAGGCCACATCGCGCTTGCCGAACCTGACAAACTCATTCTCAACGCCGCATTCCTCGCAAGCTAGAGGCTCAGGAGCTTCGATCTGGTAGTGGAGATCATGCTCTTCCACCTTGGTGCCCAGGACGTGGTATTCCGGCAGGTGGAGAATGTTGTCAGAAAAGTACGTCATATCTTGGGCGTTTTCGTGGCAAGTATGTTTATCGGGATAGTGCCTGTTTGGCATTGAGGACGATGCCAGCTACATGGTGACGAGAATGCCGCCACTGACCTTGAGGCCGTGGATGATCCCCTGGTTGAGGGGACCGTTGAGCACGGCGGCGCCCAGCGCGAACAGCGACGGTAGAGCCTGCGTCGTGTGCTTCCCTTGTACTAATCACGGAGGGCAGGCCCCCTTGCGCTCCATCGAATGCAGCATGGGGTAGAGGGTCCTGGGGCTCAGTCGATAGCCGTGGGGCAAGGTCAGCGTCGGGTAGCCCCACATCATTCCCCAGACGCCTCCTGTGGCAGCGCAAGAGCCATCAGGGCGCTGGCCGCCACCAGAGCGGCCGAGATCCACAGACAGGCGGCCAGGCCATACACCTGGTACACCCAACCGGAGAGTAGTGTGCCGGCGAGGCGGCCCATGGCGTTGGCCATGTAATAGAAGCCCACGTCCATGGAGACGCCATCGGCGCGGGCATAGTGCACGATCAGGTAGCTGTGCCAGCTGGAGTTGACGGCGAAGAGCACGCCGAAGGCCAAAAGCCCCGTCACCAACCAGCCCACTTCGGCCAGGGGCAGCAGGGCCAGCAGCGCTGGCAAGCCGGCCAGGGCCAACGCCCAGAACACGGTGACGGCCCGCGCCCCGCCCTTGACCAGGCCGGTGAGGCGCGGCGCCTGGGTCTGCACCCCACCATAGCCGATCACCCAGATAGCCAGCAGGCCGCCCACCGTCCAATGGCTCCAGCCGTGCTGGTCGTAGAGGAACACCGGCAACGCCACCACGAACCACACGTCCCGGGAGGCGAACAGGCACAGCCGCGCCGCCGAGAGCACGTTGATGGCCCGGGACTTGGAGAACACCTCGGTGAACTTGGGCTTGCGCTTCTGGCGACCCAGGTCAGCCTTGAGCCTTATCAGCGACAGCGTCAACACCGCGACGAGCATCAATGCCATGGCGATGACCGCACCGCGGAAGCCGATCAGAGTCAGCAGCAGGCCGCCGAGGAAGAAACCGGCCCCCTTCAGCGCGTTCTTGGAACCGGTGAGGATCGCTACCCAGCGGTAGAGGGCACTGCCGGCACTAGGGCTGTCCTTGGGCACCAGCACCTTGACCGCGCTCTTGGCGCTCATCTTGTTGAGGTCCTTGGCGATGCCCGAGAGCGCTTGGGCGGCCATCACCCAGGGCACGGTTAGCGCCGCGGCGGGCACCATCAGCATGACCAGCGCGACGATCTGCAGGCCGAGGCCCACGTTCATGGTGCGGTTGAGGCCCAGGCGTGCCCCCAGCCAGCCCCCCACCAGGTTGGTGACTACGCCGAAGGCCTCGTAGAAGAGGAACAGCAGCGCCACCTCCAGCGGTGAGTAGCCCAACTGATGGAAGTAGAGCACCACCAACATGCGCAGGGCACCGTCGGTGAGGGTGAAGGCCCAGTAGTTGCCGGTGATCAGCAGGTACTGGCGCACCTCGAAGGGCAGCCCCTTCAAGCGGATCCCGAGCTTCCCTGCCTCAGACATGGCCCACCTGCTCACTCCCCACCTTCATCGCCAGCTCGGCGGTCCGGTTGGCGTAGCCCCACTCGTTGTCATACCAGGCGTAGAGCTTGAGCTGGGTGCCGTTGACCACCATGGTCGAAAGCGCGTCGATGATCGAGCTGCGCGGATCGGTACGGTAGTCGATGGAGACCAGCGGGCGCTCCTCGTAGCCCAGGATGCCGGCTAGCGGGCCCTCGGCGGCGGCCTTCAGAGCAGCATTGACCTCGTCCACCGTCACCTCGCGTTCGAGTTCGAAGACCATGTCGGTGAGCGAGGCGTTGGCCAGGGGCACCCGCACGGCGTGGCCGTTCAGCTTGCCCTCGAGCTCGGGAAAGATGGCGGTGATCGCCTTGGCCGAGCCGGTGGTGGTGGGAATCAGGCTCATGCCGCAGGCACGGGCTCGGCGCAAGTCCTTGTGGGGGGCGTCGAGGATGGTCTGGGTATTGGTGATATCGTGGACGGTGGTCATGGAGCCGTGGCGGATGCCATAGGTCTCGTGGATAACCTTGACCACCGGCGCCAGGCAGTTGGTGGTGCAGCTCGCCGCGGTGACGATGCGGTGTGTCTCAGGATCGTAGCGGTCGTCATTGACCCCCATCACCACGTTCAGCACGCCCTCTTCCTTCACCGGCGCGCTTACCACCACCCGACCGACGCCCTGGTCCAGGTAGGCCTGCAGTTTCTCGCGGGTCTTGATCTTGCCCGAACACTCGATGACAACGTCGCAGCCCGACCAGTCGCTGTCGGCCGTGGCGACCTTGGAGGTAAAAGCCAGGCGCCGACCGTCGATGAGGATGTCCGCCTCGGTGGCGTCGATTCCCTTTCCCGGTGCCCAGTGGCCATGCACCGAGTCGAACTCCAGCAGGTGGGCGAAGGTGGCAGCGTCACCGCCCGGATCGTTGATCAAGCCGATCTCGACCTCGCCCGATTCGACGGAGCGCCAGAGGCTGCGCAGCGTCAATCTGCCAATGCGTCCGAAGCCATTGATACCAATACGCAGAGTCATAGTTACCTCGCTTTGAATTTAGTCGTGGGTCTCGATGGATCGAGGTTCAGCGCTCGATGTCGTCGCGCTCCTGGATCTCCAGCCAGAGCAATAGCCGATGACGGATTTCGGCCAGCGCCTGCTCGTAGGCATCCCACCGCTCGATAAGGCGAGGATCGCGGATATCCCAGTAGAGATACTCATCACTGCTGCCCTGCCAGTCACGGCATGCCTGCTGGGCCTTGTCACAAAGCACGATCACCGAATCGAAATGCTCACCGGCGAAATCGCCCAGGGACTTGCTGGCGAGCCCCTGAGTGTCGATACCTAGCTTGCTCAAGGTAGCCAAGGTGATCTCATGGGGGCGATCCGGCTCGGAACCAGCGCTGAACGCCTCAAAGCGGTCTCCCGCCAGGTGACGTAACAGGGCTTCGCCCATCAGGGACCTGGCCGAGTTGGCATTGCACAGGAACAGAACACGTCGCTGTCTCATCAGTGGGCCCTCATTAATGCGGTTTTGCATATATGCGGATAGAGAGATGTTGTGTGCTGCTAGGACGTTCTACGCTTCTACCTTGAGTGCAGGACTTGACGCACCCCCAATAATTCCATATTTTTAGAAATATGGAAACATCAAACGTAATCGAGAGCTTTTCCGCTCTGGCCCAGGAGACACGCCTGGCGATCTTTCGCCTGCTGGTACGCCAGGAACCGGATGGGCTCGCCGCCGGTGAGCTCGCACGGCAGCTATCGGTGCCCCATGCCACGATGTCGGCGCACCTAGCTGTTCTGTCGCGGGCAGGTCTGGTGGTATCCCGTCGCCAGGGGCGCTCGATCATCTATCGTGCGAATCTAAACCACATGCAGGAAGCCATCCGCTTCTTGGTGCGCGACTGCTGCGCGGGGCATCCGGAGGTGTGTGGCCCCTTGGCGGAGTCCCTAATCGGTTGCACTCCGAATCAAGATAGGAAGTGAGACGGTATGCTCCCCCAGATCTATCACAACCCGAACTGTGGCACATCGCGCAATACCTTAGCGATGATGAAGGCCTCTGGTGAATCCCCCGAGATCATCGAATACCTCAAGACGCCTCCAAGCCGGGAACGGCTTGTGGAGCTGCTGGCGATGATGGGTATCTGCCCTCGGGATCTGCTGCGGCGCAAGGGAACCCCCTACGAGTCATTGGGGCTGGACGACCCGGCTTTGACGGATGAGCAGCTGATCGATGCCATGCTGGCGGAACCAATTCTGATCAACCGGCCGATCGTGGTGACACGGAAGGGCACCAGGTTATGCCGACCCTCGGAGACGGTGCTGGATCTCCTTGACCATCCAGTAGCGCACTTCGTCAAGGAAGATGGTGAAGTCATCCATTACCCAGGAATCGCGCCATGAGCGACATCAAGATGTTGGCAGACCTCCCCCATATTGATCCTTCGCAGTTGCGTTCCATCGACACGACACTGTTAGCAGGCCCCGAGGCCCCCCAGCATGCGCCACGTATTTTAGTGCTCTACGGATCCCTGCGTGAACGCTCCTACTCACGTTTGGTTGCCGAAGAAGCCGGGCGGCTGCTGCGTTGGTTCGGATGCGAGGTGCGAACTTTCAACCCCAGCGGCCTGCCCTTGCCGGATGATGCGGGGGCCGACCACTCCAAGGTTCAGGAGTTACGCGAGTTGGCCGAGTGGTCGGAAGGCATGCTGTGGGTCAGTCCCGAACGCCATGGTGCCATGACGGCCATCATGAAGGCCCAGATCGACTGGATTCCGTTGTCGCTGGGCGGTATTCGCCCGACCCAAGGCAAGACCCTGGCCGTGATGCAAGTTTCAGGTGGTAGCCAGAGCTTCAATGCAGTCAACCAGATGCGCATCCTCGGTCGCTGGATGCGCATGGTGACGATCCCCAATCAATCTTCGGTGCCGAAAGCTTTTACCGAATTCGACGACGATGGGCGCATGAAGCCCTCCCCCCTGTACCTTCGCATAGTGGATGTTTGCGAGGAGCTGACCAAGTTCACCCTGATGATCCGGGGACGAAGCGACTACTTGACAGACCGCTACTCTGAGCGAGTGGAAAGCGCAGAAGACGTTTCCCGGCGCGTGAACCAATGTGCCATCTGACAGGAGTCACACTATGACCGTACTCCAGGAATCCCAGGCCCCCAGCGCCTCCGAGGGCATGGGTCTCTTCGAGCGCTATCTCTCGGTGTGGGTGGCGTTGGCTATCGTCGTCGGGGTGCTGCTCGGCCAGTTTGCCCCGGCGGTACCTGAGACGCTGTCACGCTTCGAATATGCCCAGGTATCGATCCCGGTGGCGATCCTGATCTGGGCGATGATCTTTCCTATGATGGCGCAAATCGACTTCGCCGCCGTACTCGGTGTGCGCCGCCAGCCCAAGGGGCTGGTCATTACCACCTCGGTGAACTGGCTGATCAAGCCTTTCACCATGTTCGCCATCGCCTGGTTCTTCCTGATGGTGGTGTTCCGTCCGCTGATTCCGGAGCACTTGGCGAGCCAATACCTGGCCGGCGCCATTCTGCTGGGGGCCGCCCCCTGCACCGCCATGGTCTTCGTGTGGAGCTACCTGACCCGCGGCGACGCCGCCTACACCCTGGTGCAGGTGGCCCTCAACGACCTGATCATGCTATTCGCCTTCGCGCCCATCGTGGTCTTCCTGCTCGGCGTGTCGAACATCCAGGTGCCCTGGGACACCGTGGCGCTATCGGTCTTTCTCTATATCGTGATTCCGCTGGCGGCCGGCTACCTGACCCGGCGTACCCTGATCGCCCGCCGCGGCAGCGAGTGGTATGACAACGTCTTCATGAAGAAGGTGGGGCCGATCACCCCCATCGGGCTGATCATTACTCTGGTGCTGTTGTTCGCCTTCCAGGGCGACGTGATCTTGGCTAACCCGCTGCATATCGTGCTGATCGCCATCCCGCTGATCATCCAGACCTTCCTGATCTTCTTCATCGCCTACGGCTGGGCCAAGGCGTGGAAGGTGCCCCACAACGTGGCGGCCCCCGGGGCGATGATCGGTGCCAGCAACTTCTTCGAGCTGGCCGTGGCCGCTGCCATCGCCCTATTTGGCCTGCATTCCGGCGCGGCGTTAGCCACTGTGGTAGGGGTGCTGGTGGAGGTGCCAATCATGCTCATGCTGGTCAGAATCGCCAACAACACACGGGACAGATTCCCCGAATAATAAAATCGGCCCGTGTTCCTGTAACACGGGCCTCAATGCGTGATCTGAAAGTCAACGCCTAGCCGAGAAGCTACGTGATCAGGGTAGCCTGGTCGAGCCATCACCCAGCGTAGTCCCTCTTGTCCTGGCCAATTCCACAGCTTCCCGAGCATGAACCAGGTAGTCCGGTTCTCCTTCGCTTTATCAACGGCGGCCAAGTAAGCGGCTATGGCTTCAAGTGTGGTTATGTAGGGCCTATCAACCAGTTAATCCGTTGTGAGTTTTGCTTGTCGCCCACCTTTCAATTTCGCATAGCAACCAGATAATCCGGATACCCACATAATGATAGAAAGAAGGCGCTTTCTCATGAGGTTACCGCCTTGCTTGCATTATCCACCGGCTGACTCCTAGCCCAAGCCATCAGGGCCAAGCCGGCGGCGATCATGGGCAAGCTCAGCAGTTGCCCCATGGTCAGCCAACCAAAGGCAATGAACCCCAGCTGCGGATCCGGTTGGCGCACGAACTCCACGCCAAAGCGGAAAGCACCATAGAGCAACAGGAACAGGCCGGATGTCATGCCGCGCTGACGTGCCCGGCTAGAAAACCACCACAGGACAATGAATAGGATGATGCCCTCCAGGGCGAATTCATACAGCGCTGAAGGGTGACGTGGCTCCGGGCCCAGCCCCATCATGGGCGGCCATACCATCGCCCAGGGGACGTCGCTGATGCGCCCAGGCAACTCATGATTGATAAAATTGCCGATACGCCCGGCGCCCAGGCCGATCGGCACTAGCGGCGCGATAAAGTCGGTCAGTTGAAAGAAGGCCAGCCGGTGTCTGCGAGCAAACAGCCAAGCTGCAACCAGCACACCAATGAGGCCGCCATGGAAACTCATCCCCCCTTCCCAAACTTTGAACAGCCACAAGGGGTTGGCAAGCCACCGCTCGAACCCGTAAACCAGGACGTAACCAACACGTCCGCCCACTATGACACCGGCAGCGCCATAGAAGATCAGATCGCCCACATCATCGTGACTCAAACCTATACGGTGGGCACGGCGACGCCCCAGCCACCAGGCGGCAGCGAGGCCGACTACGTACATCAGCCCGTACCAATGAACTTGGACCGGCCCGACGGCAATGACTACAGGGTCGATCGAAGGATACTGAAGCATGAATCCTACCTTTTAGGTTTTACTTGCCAACTGGGGCGTCGGGCTTGTGCTTGAGAGGATGTGGTACAGGTACGACTACGGCAGCTTATGAGGAGACGTAGTGCGCACCATGACCACTAACGAAGTGAGCTTTCAGCCTGCCCGGTCACGAACGCCATTTCTCAACTTCCCGCATGACCTTCTCGACATCCTCTGAGGTGATATACCCCGTATGCTTGTAACGAATGATGCCATCAGCATCGACGAGAAAAGTCTCTGGTACGCCATATACACCTAGATCGAAACCCAGGTCGCCGTTGGGATCGAAGATGTTGACTTCGAAGGGATTGCCGAACGTATCGAGAAACTCCTGCCCCTTGGCCCGGGTATCCTTGTAGTCGATACCGATCAGCCTGACGCCATGCTCAGCCAACGTCAGCAGCTGGGGCATCTCTTCCTTGCAGGTAGGGCACCACTCGGCCCAGACATTCACCAACGTGACTTCTCCCTGCAGCAGCGACTCATTGACGCGAGCGTCAGGATCCTCCAGCGTCGATAGCGTAAAGGCGGGAAACTCCTGAGCCAGCAGTGCCGAATCACGAGCACTGGGGTCCATCGCCAAACCACGGTAGAAGAAGAAACCCAGCCCCAAGAAGATCAGTAAAGGCAAGAGCAGCAGCAGTCGGCGTTTCACGCATAGCCTCGCAGGTTAAAATGGCCTCACTTTGGAGGTAAGCGTCCTTGGTTTCGGTCGCAGGCACCATACTGCTGCTCAGGCATGACGCACTTGCCTTGACCGAGATTCAGGAACAGGTTCTATTGGGAGTACATGGCTGTGTGGCTGGAAGCGACGCAGTCGTAGCGAATTTACCAGGACGAAGATACTGGACAGGCTCATGGCCGCAGCCGCCAGTATCGGGTTGAGCAGGAAGCCGGTGAACGGATACATCGCCCCTGCCGCTACCGGAATCAACGCCACGTTATAGCCATAAGCCCATGCGAAGTTGGACAGAATGGTTTTGCGGGTGCGTTTGGATAGAGCCGTGGCATTGACGATACCTCTCAGATCGCCGCGCATGAGCACGACGTCGCCGGCCTCGATCGCGATGTCGGTACCCGTACCGATAGCAATGCCCACGTTGGCTTGCGCCAATGCCGGCGCATCGTTGATGCCGTCGCCGACAAACGCCGTATTGTGGCCGTCGGCCTGCAGCCGCTTGATTTCGTTTGCCTTCTGGTCCGGCAGCACTTCGGCGAGCACCTTCTGAATTCCCACCTGCCTAGCGATGGCCTCGGCCGTGGCGCGATTGTCACCCGTGAGCATGGCCACCTCCAGGCCCTGCGCCTTGAGTGATGCAATAGCCTCGACCGAGCCCTCCTTGAGCGGATCGGCCACAGCGATAATGGCTGCAAGCTTGCCATCGACTGCCGCATACAGCGGGCTCTTGGCCTCCCTAGCAAGCGCAGTGGCACGCCCTTCCGCCTTGCCTAGCTCGATGCCGAGCAGGCTCATATAACGGTCAGCTCCTACATTGAGCTTATGGCCGTCGACGTCGGCCTCGATGCCAAAGCCAGGTTCGGCCTGGAAGTGGCTGATGGATGGCAGGTCCAGGCCCCGGTCTTTCGCACCACGTACAATCGCTTCGGCAATGGGATGCTCACTTTGCGCTTCGACCGCGGCGACCCATCGGAGCACGTCGTTTTCCTGCCCTTCGAGCACAACGAAGTCCGTCAGTTCGGGGCGTCCCATAGTCAACGTACCGGTCTTGTCCAGTACGATCGTGTCTACCTTGGCCAGCGTCTCCAGTGCCGCCCCCTTACGGAATAGCACGCCCATCTCTGCGCCTTTACCGGTCCCCACCATGATCGCGGTTGGCGTCGCCAGACCCATAGCACAGGGGCAGGCAATCAACAGCACACTGACGGTGGTGACAAAGGCGAAAGCCAGCGCCGGTGTTGGGCCGAAGCCGAGCCACACGGCAAACGTGATCACCGCAATCGCGAGCACGACCGGCACGAAGATCCCGGCAATCTTGTCGGCCAGCTTCTGGATCGGCGGTTTTTCTGCCTGGGCCGATTCCACCATCTTGACGATCTGCGACAGAACCGTGTCGGCACCGACCCGGGTGGCACGGAACGTCAACGCCCCGTTTTTGTTGATCGTTCCGCCAACGACCTCACTGTCTTTCTGCTTGACGACCGGCACCGGCTCCCCGCTGATCATCGATTCGTCGACGTAGGAGTGGCCTTCCTCGACAATGCCATCGACAGGGATACGCTCCCCGGGGCGAGTCAGGATACGGTCTCCCGGCACGACGGCCTCGATCGGGACTTCCACTGTGTCGTCATCACGAATGACGCGGGCCGTCTTTGCCTGTAGCTGCAGAAGCTTCTTGATCGCCTCGGAGGTGCGGCCCTTGGCGACATGCTCGAAATACCGGCCCAGCAGGATGAGGGTAACGATGACCGCGGCCGCCTCGAAGTAGCTTTCGGCGGTCCCCGCGGGGAAAAAGCCGGGAATCAGGAGCGCAGCCACAGAGTAGAAATAGGCGGCACTTGAGCCAATCATGACCAGGCTATTCATCCCCGGGTTCGCATGTCGCAATTCAGCGAAGCCCGCCCGATAGAAGCGTGCCCCGGCATAGAACTGGACCGGGGTGGTCAGCAACCACTCGATGCCCATCCAACCGCGGTGCGGCATGATGCTAGTGAAGATCGCTTCCAGAGCAGGAATCATCTTGCCCATGGCAATAAACACGACCGGAATCGTGAACGCTGTCGCAAGCAGCACCTTGTTGCGAAGCTGGATGCCCTCCCGGTCCTCACGCTCGGTCTGCGCGTTCTCCCCCTGGTCCTGCGGCTCATAGCCGGCGTCGCGAATGGCATGATGGATGCGCGGCAGCGTCACCGCATCAGGCAAGAAGCGCACGAATGCCTTCTGCGTGGTGAGGTTCACGCTGGCCTGGACAATGCCTGGCAGCTTCTCGATGGTGCGTTCAACACGCGAGACACAGGAACCACAGGTCATCCCGATGATGGGAATCTCGGCGGTTTCGATTACCGGCTGGTAGCCGGCCTCTTCAACGGCATGGGCTACCTGGCTGGGATTGGCACGCTCTTCGAAGGCAACCGTGGCCTTTTCGGTCGCCAGGTTCACTTGCGCATCCGTGACGCCGGGCTGCTTCTTGAGGGCGCGTTCCACGCGACCGACGCAGGAGGCGCAGGACATTCCCCGGATACTGATATCGACTCGCTCGGCCATGCAGAACTCCTGGCAGTACCGCTCATGTTAATAAGGTTCGGATGGCTGGCGACTTTCTCGCCAGACCAAAAGGCGGAATAGAGGGGGGTTTTATTTGCCGTCGGTGATCGCTTCGACAATGGGACACCCTTCCTGCATGGGCCCCTCGCCTGAACATTCGGAGAGCGTTTTCGAAAGTACCGTCTCGATTCTTGAGAGATGCTTGATCTGTTCTCTAATTTTTATCAACTTCTCTTCGGCAATCCGCTTGGCTTGCGCCCGATCGCCATTGGCATCCTGCAGAATCAGCAACTCGCGAATCTCGTCGAGGGTAAAGCCCCATTGCTTAGCCTCGAGAATGAACTGCAGTCTGTCTACATGCGCTTCGGGGTAGCGGCGATAGTTCGACTCCGTTCGCTGGGGCTTCGGCATGAGCTGCTCTTGCTCGTAGTAGCGAATCGCCTGGGGGGCAATGCCGCAACGCTCGGCCAGTTGCCCGATACTGTAGGTTGTCATCAGTACCTCCTCAGCGACACTGCAGGCGGCCCGACGCAGCCGAACCGCCTGATGGCATTCTGTTAATTACTTGGGCTGGCGTACGACACGCAGATATGGCGTCTTCTCGTCCCAGCCTTCAGGGAAGCGCTCTTTGGCTTCCTCCTCCGACAGGGAGGGGACGATAATGACGTCTTCGCCGTTCTGCCAGTCGACGGGCGTGGCCACCTTGTGCGTGTCGGTCAGCTGAAGCGAATCGATAACGCGCAGGATTTCATCGACGTTGCGCCCGGTGCTTGGTGGGTACGTCAGCATAAGGCGTATCTTCTTGCTGGGGTCGATAATAAAAACAGTGCGCACCGTCACCTTGGGATCGGCTTTGGGATGAATCATCCCATAAAGCTCTGCGACCACCTGGTCGTCATCGGCCAGCAACGGGTAGTTCAGCGCCGCACCTTGGGTAGTCTCGATATCCTTGGCCCAGCCGGTATGGGAATCCAGCGGATCGACGGACACACCAATCAACTTGGCACCACGCTTGTCGAACTCGCTCTTGCGCTTGGCAAATGCGCCAAGCTCTGTCGTGCATACAGGGGTATAGTCGGCCGGGTGGGAAAACAGCACGGCCCAGCTATCACCAAGCCATTCGTGGAAGCTGACGGTGCCCTCCGTGGACTCTACCGTAAAATCGGGCGCTATCTCTCCAAGCTGTAAAGTCATCACGCTATCCTCACGTTGGGGTTGGATGATGCATTGCCTACGTTACCCTTAAAGTGAACTTTAAGGTCAACCCCCTGATGGAAGGTTCTGTATCGCACCAGGCGAGTAGTTGCCCAATGTGCTTGACCTCCGGGCAGGGCCCAGGTTTTATGCTAGCGTGTTGTATCCAGCCATCAATCACCTTGATCGGCCGATGCGCATCTCTTCACTGTCTCAGGAAGTCCTAGCTTGGATTCGCTCTCGTCTATCGGTTTGATTGGTGCTTTTGCCGGCGGGTTGATCTCCTTCTTCTCCCCTTGCACGTTACCGCTCCTGCCGGGCTATCTTTCCGTCGTCACGGGCGGCAGCGTCAATAAGCGGGATAAGAAGCTCGAAGCACTGATACTCAGCGTCTTCTTTGTCACCGGTTTCACGCTGGTATTTATCATCCTGGGGCTAGGTGCCAGCTCGCTCAGTCAGTTCCTGCGTGGTTACCGTCAGGAACTCAACTGGATTACAGGCTCGGTGGTCATCCTGCTGGGGATCTTCATGACCGGCCTGCTCAGCATGTCGGTCTTCCAACGCACACTGCAGTTCAATCCCCGATTCCAGGGCGGCTCCCCGCTATCGGCTACAGCGTTTGGCGTATCATTCGCCATTGGCTGGACGCCCTGTATCGGCCCCATCCTCGGCGCGATACTGATGGCCACCTCCAATGCCGCCAATGCGCAGCATGGAATGATCTATCTGAGCATGTACTCCACCGGGATGGCTTTGCCCTTTCTGGCGAGTACGCTCTGCATCAACAGCCTCAGCCGCCATAGCAAGAAGCTTGGCAGATGGAGCGCCTATACCCGGCCGATTGCCGGTACGATCCTGATTCTCATGGGGATAGCCATCGTCTCGGGCACCATGACGCGTCTCTCCAGCTTCATGGTCGATCTATTTCCCTCTCTGGCGACGCTGGGGTGAGCGGAAATAGCGTAGCATGGAGAGAGCGAAGCGCTTGACTCCTATTGATAATAGCTACGCGATCAGGACAGCCTCAAGCGGGTACGACCTTGTAGCCCAGTTGGTCCAAGCGACTTTCCAACTGCTCAGGACTCACTTCATTCGTATTGAAGCTGACCGAGATGCTCTGCTCGTTCGCGTCTGCTTTCACTTCATGCACCCCGTCCAGGCGGCGTAGGGCATTGCTGACGCGGGCCTCGCAGCCCTCGCAGTGCATTTTCTCATCGCCAATCACACGGTATAGAACCTGTTTGGTCATAGGTGCACCTCGCTACGTATCGAAAAACTGGACGCAGCTGCTTATGTAGACGATTCCTGCGCGGCCTTGACCTTTTCTTAATTCAGGACATGATACGAAGCCGGAATGGCCGCGCCACCAGTGCTCCTTTAGGCACGTTCCAAATAGTGTACGCTAAACAAGCCATCAGTGTCGGTCCAGCAGGAACGCGCTTCAAACCCCGCACGTCCCGCCAGTGCCTGAAAGCCCTCGATCGTGTACTTGTAGGAATTCTCGGTATGAATCGTCTCACCCTTCTGGAAGCGGAAACGCTCTCCTTCAATGGTGACGACTTGAGGCAACCGACTGACCAGGTGCATCTCGATACGAGACAGCTCTTCATTGAAGAACGCCTGATGGGCAAAATGCCGGGGATCGATCTCGGCATTCAGCTCATGGCGTAGCCGTTCCAACAGGTTCAGATTAAACGCTGCTGTCACACCTGCCTCATCATTGTAGGCAGCTTCAAGGGTTGCCTTGTCCTTGATCAGGTCGATACCTACCAATAACCCACTGCCCGTGGGCAGCAAAGAATGCAACCCGCGCAGGAAATTTTCGGCGCTCTGTGGATCGAAGTTGCCAATGCTTGAGCCAGGAAAGAAGCCGACGGGTCGCTCGCAGTAAACCCCGTCAGGTAAGGCCATGTTGCAAGAGAAGTCAGCACAGGCTGCGTGAACCTCAAGCCATGGATAATCGGCAGCCAGACGACGCGTACTCTCAAGGAGAAATTCACGCGAAATATCGATGCCCAGATAGCTTGAAGGTCGCATGGCTTCCAACAGGAGACGCACCTTACGGCTGGCACCGCTGCCGAGTTCGATCAAGGTCGCCTCATGCCCAGCGATTTCCGCTATGTCAGCGGCAGCGGCAGCAAGAATCAGCTCCTCGGTTCGTGTCGGGTAATATTCCGGCTGTTCACAAATCTGATCGAACAACTCGGAACCACGCTGGTCGTAGAAGAACTTTGGCGAGGCGAACTTTTGATCGGCTCTAAACCCCATCAATATTTCATCGCGAAGCGAGGTTGCTGCCGGAGTCGGGTGCAAATCGTGGAATTTTACGGCCAGGGTCATGGTCAGCTCTCCTTAGCAAGACGGAAACCGGAAAACGCCCAACGGGCATGTGGCGGGAAAAAATTACGGTAAGTGGCGCGAATGTGATCGGCCGGCGTCGCGCAGCAGCCACCCCGCAATACCATCTGGCCGGACATGAACTTGCCGTTGTACTCACCCAGGCTGCCCGGCAGCTTGCGAAATCCTGGGTAGGGCCGGTAGGCACTGCCGGTCCACTCCCAGACATCCCCGAACATCTGTCCCGGCACGTCCGCTGGCTGCGCGGCCGCGACCGGCTGCAGATGGTCCTGATCGACGAAGTTGCCCTGGATGGGCACGTCCCGGGCCACCGTTTCCCACTCGGCCTCGGTAGGAAGGCGCGCCCCGGCCCACTGGGCATAGGCATCGGCTTCGTAGAAGCTGACGTGACACACCGGCGCATTCATGTCGACCGGCACCAGCCCCCCCAAGGTATAGTGATGCCATACCCCGTCCCGCTCTACCCAATAGAGCGGCGCCTGCCACCCCTCGGCCTTGACCGTGGCCCAGCCATCCGACAGCCAATAGTCGGGCTTGTCGTACCCACCCGCCTGCATGAATGCCAGAAACTCGCTATTGGTCACCGGACGGTCGGCAATCTGGAAAGCCTCGACGAACTGACGGTGGCGTCCCATCTCATTGTCGTAGGCGAAGCTTTTCTCGGCCTCGTCATGACCAATGTTCCTCACCCCAGCCGGATAGGCGTGCCAGCCAAGCTCGCCCACGTCACGCGCAGGTGGCGGCGTCAGGTCATTCCGGTAAGCCGGGCACAGCGGGTTCTGGGCCAGGATGTGCTTGATATCCATGAACAGCAGTTCCTGGTGCTGCTGCTCATGCGGCAGGCCCAGCTCGAGACGTCGAAGAATCTCGGGTAGGTGTTCCTGCGGCGGGTCGCTAAGCAGCTCTGCCATGGCCCGGTCGATATGCGTACGATAGCGATACACATCATCCACGGTGGGCCGCGAGATCATGCCACGCTCAGGGCGGGGGAATGGTGTGCCGTGGGTCACGTAGTAAGAATTGAACAGGTAATCGTACGCAGGATCGAGAGTCTGATAGGTAGGATGAAAGGGTTTCAGGATGAAGGCTTCGAAGAACCAGCTGACATGGGCAATGTGCCATTTTGGCGGGCTGACATCCGGCATGCTCTGCACCATATAGTCTTCCTTGTGCAGAGGCGCGCAAATTGCCTCGGTGACGGCACGAATCCGTTGGTATGTGCGCAGCCACTCCTTGGTGTGAAGGCTGTCAGGCGTGTCGATAGCCAAACCTTGAGCAGTTGACATAAGTGACTCCCTCCTAAGTAATGCTCCATTGAACTTGCTCAGGCAGGCCAGACCTGCCAGCACCTACAGGGCAAAGCGTATCGAGTCGGTGAATATCATGAGCGTCTCTGCGCCAAGCCCCCCGACGACCAGCAGCAAGCCAGCCACGACCATGGTGGACCGTGCCCACTGGCCCATCAGCACATGCACGACGGGGCGGGCATCGCTAAACATCATCGAGGCCGCGATGCGCAGGTAATAAAAAAGCGAAACCACCGTGTTGACGGCAGCCACGAAGGCCAGCCAGGTGTATCCCCCTTCGATCGTGACGCTGAACAACATGAACTTGCCAAAAAAACCAATCAGCGGCGGGATGCCCACCAGGGATAACAGCGACGCAATCAGTATCGTTGCAGCAATCGGTGCGTTTCTGGCCAGCCCCTGATAATCCTCCAACGCGGTACGTCCTCTCAGATGCGTAACCACGGCAAAGGCCGCCAGGTTGGCAATGACGTAGGTTGCAAGAAAGAACACCAGTGCGGTCAATGCCTGATCGCTAACCCCCATCACCACGATCGCCATCAGGGCATACCCGGACTGGGAGACCGATGACCAGCCCAGCAGACGCCGTACGTCCGTCTGACGCAGTGCAGCCACGTTACCCAGCGTCATGGTCATGACAGAGATCACGGCAACGATGGCTCGCCAGGCGATATCCGGCGGCATAAGCGACATGAAGCGGGCCAACGCGACAGCAGCGCCGACCTTGGGGATCACCGTCAAAAAGGCCGCCGCCGGTGCCGGAGAACCCTGGGCCACATCCGGCATCCAGGCATGGGCCGGAAAGGCGGCCAGCTTGAAGGTCAGACCCAACACGATGCAGGCCGTGGCGATGGTCAGCGCCAGGTTGTCACTGCCTTCGGCGAATCCTTGAGCAATTTCCGGATAGCCGGTGTTACCGGTCAGGCCGAACACCACCACCACACCGATCGTCAGCAATGCATTGGTCAAGGCACCGATCAGAAAGTACTTCATGCCAGCTTCCAGCGCGGGCGCCCAGCCACGGTGATAGGCGGCCAGCGGGTAACTGGCTACCGAGGACAACAGCACGCCTAGCACCAGCTCCATGGTATCGCTAGCTGACGCCATCATGATGACGCCCAGCAGAGCGAACAGCACCAACGCGTAGTATTCGCCATGTCGGCGATCGGTCCGCATCCACTCAGGAGACATGGCAACGACCAGTGCACCGGCGATCAGTACCACCAGCTTGCTGGAGATTGCCACGCCATCCAGAGCCCACACACCGGAGAACGTCAGCCTTGGCGGTCCACTCCACTGCGCTAAGGTCAGCACTACACAGAGGGCAATCGTGAGCAGGGCCAGCACGGCTGCCCAGTGGTGGTGCTGTTGCCGAGTAAACGCAGCGAACAACACAATAACTACGGCGCCGAGCGTTAGACTGATTTCCGGTAGGACGTCACCGATAGGCATCAGGGCCCCCCCACCAGCAGCGTCGCAGAGGCTTCGATCAGTGTCAGCAAGAACTCCGGCGCTATACCGATGATCACGAAGCCTGCCGATAGCACCGCGAGCACACCCCACTCAACCGCATGAAGATCCTCAAAGTGAGCCCAGCGCTGTGGCAGCGTTCCGAAGAACAGCTTCTGCAGCATCTGCAGGAACAGCGATGCCGTGACCAGAATGCCCAGCACGCCAATCACGGCTAGCCAGGGGTAGACGTCAAAGGTGCCGGCAAAGATGTGAAATTCCGCCACGAAGCCGGCCAGGCCAGGAAGGCCCAGGCTGGCAAACGAGGCGAGAACGGTGAACGCTGTTAGCAGCGGGGCCTGCCGGAGCAGTCCACCATAGCTATCCAGATCGTACTCCTGAGTGCGCTGCCAGAACGAGCCACAGATCAGAAACAACGCCCCGGTAATCAGGCCGTGGGCCACCATCTCTACCGTCGCCCCCACCAGGGCCAGCTCGCGGGCGTACTCTGTATCCTGAATCAGGGCACCGGCCACCGCGATCCCCAGCACCGTGTAGCCCATGTGGTTTATCGAGGTATAGGCAATGCGTCGCTTCAGATTTCTCTGACCCAATGCCACGAAAGCCCCATAGAGAATCGATGCGACAGCAAAGAGAGCGATGATCAGGGCGTAGCGGGCAAAGGTCTCTCCCATCATCGAGTAAGGAATGCGGATAATGCCGTAGGTACCCATCTTGAGCAGCACCCCAGCGAGAACCGCCGAGGCCGGTCCGGGAGCATCGACATGCGCTTGGGGCAGCCAGGTATGCACGGGCACGATGGGGGTCTTGATGGCGAAGCCGATCATGAGGGCGAGGAACACGAGACCAGCGGCCACACCCCCTCCCGCCAATGGCTGCTGCTCGATCAGTACTCGCATATCAAACGTATGCGGCTCGACCGACAGATAAAGCCCGATGATCGCCAGCAGCAGTAGCAGCGAGCCGCAGAAGGTGTAAAGGAAGAACTTGAACGCGGCAAGCTGCGCCTGGCCGTGCCCCCAGCGGCCGATCAGGAAAAACATCCCCACCAGGCTCAGGTCGAAAAAGACATAGAAAAGCAGCAGGTCCAGCGCGAGGAAGACGCCAAGCGACACGGACTGCAGGAAAAGCATCCAGGCATAGTATTGCCGAGGCTGGTTCTGCGTATCGACGGGGTAGGCGATACTGGCCGAGAAGACCAGGGCACTCATCGTCGCGACAGCCAGCGCAATGCCGTCCACGCCTAGCCGGTATCCCATGCCCAGGCTGGGTACCCAGGGTACCTCTTCGACAAACTGAAATAGTGCGCCTTGCGTATCGAACTGCAGCCAAGCCCAGGCCAGCAAGAACACAGGCAACAGGGAAACCCCAACGGCAAACAGACGAGCCGTGGTCTCTGTCCAGCGGCGTGAAACGGCGATGACAAGGGCCCCCAGCATGGGGAGCCCCAAGGTTGCAGTCAAAATCAAAGGAGCGCTCCTATGCCCAGGATTAGCAGGATCACGGCGAGTCCTGACGCGATACCGGTGTAATAATGATGCATCTGTCCGGTGTGGGCCTGGCGCGTTACTTGACCCGCCCAGTCGACGCCTTTCGCCAGCAGGCCCGTTGCGCCATCGAATGCCCCTTCGCCACGTTGATCACCCACCCTGGCCAGCCATACGCCAAAACGGGCGCTAGCACGAATGCCGGCATCCACGGCGCGATCATCGAAGCGTGCCAGGCCATGGCTGAACCGCATGACTGTCTCCACACCCTGTTCCGCCAGAGCCGGCAGACCAATCCAGTTCGCCATAGCGGCACGCTTCTCGCTCTGCCGGCTCTGGCTCGACACTTCACGGCGCACCGCCCAAAACCCAACACCAATGCCCAGCGCCACCAACAGTAGCGACAAGGTCAATTCCCACAATTTGGTTTTAGGAAGCTGGATCGACAGCAGGTCAGCAAGGGTGCTTCCGACACCGGGCCACCAGAGTCCCGACAGCACGAGCGTGCCTGCCGAGAGCAGGTAGAGCGCACCGGCTTCCACCGCAGAGTGCCCTGGTTGGGATGGAGCCGTTCTCGTGCGGCCATGTAGCCCCCGCCCGAATGCCAATAATTGAAAGCGTGTCGCATACAACGCGCTAAGCCCCCCAGCGATGGCGGCGATCACGGCCAGCCAGGACGCCGGATGACCAGCGGCAGTGATGATCTTCTCCTTACTCCACGCTGCACTCAGCGGGATAACCCCTGCCAGCGCCAGACTGGCGACCATGGTCGCCGCTGCAATCCCAGGAAGCAGGCGCCCAAGACGCATCGTATTTA
>NZ_FOPY01000035.1 GCF_900113605.1 Modicisalibacter xianhensis | reverse complement strand
CCCAGTCAAGCTGTTCAGCGTGGTGCAGGTGTTCCAGCAGTGTCCGATGTAAACGCTCCCAGACGCCCGCCTCGTGCCAGTCACGCAGTCGTCGCCAGCAGGTCACACCCGAGCCACAGCCCATCTCCTGGGGCAGCATCTCCCAGGGAATGCCCGAGCGCAGCACAAACAGGATGCCCGTCAAGGCTGCGCGATTGGAGATGGGAGGCCGGCCACCGCGTGGCCTGGGCGTCGGTGGTGGCAGCAGTGGCTCGACAATGGACCAGAGTTCGTCGGATACGATTTTCTTAGCCATACCGAAAATCTAGGAATGACTGAAGGGGTTTTCAAGGTTTTGAAAGGCACTCAAGGAGGATTTGTTCTATTACGTCTACGGCCTACTCCACTCCGAAGACTACCATGAGCGCTTCGCGGACAACCTCAGCAAAGAGCTTCCTCGTATCCCGGCGGTGAAGAAGGCCGAGGATTTCTGGGCTTTCTCCAAGGCAGGGCGAGCGCTGGGAGATCTCCATGTCGGCTATGAGGAGGCCAAGCCCTATGCAGTGGAGCTCAAGCTACCGAAGGGCTACACCTACGACGACTTGGAGCCTGAGCATTTCGGGGTGGAGAAAAAGTGGAAGTTTGGTGGCACCGCAAAGGACAAAGATAAGTCCACGGTGAAATACAATAACTTCATTACCATCACCGGAGTCCCGCTAGAGGCCTACGACTACGTCGTGAACGGTAAGCCGGCTCTGGAGTGGGTGATGGAGCGCCAGATGGTCAAGACGGATAAGGCAAGCGGCATTATCAACGATGCCAACGATTATGCGATCGAGACCATGGGGGATCCGGCATATCCCCTTAAGCTGTTTCAGCGGGTTATCACGGTGAGCCTGGAAACGATGAAAATCGTTCGCTCGCTGCCGGCCCTGGATATCTGACCACTGTGCTGATGACGAGAGCGGAGCCTTCTTGGCCTTAGATAACTGTCAGAGAGTTATCGACATTGCCAGAGTCCCAGTTGATACACTCCGCTCGGATCGATCAGCGAGAGGTGCGACATGATTGTCACGGAGGTGTTTCCAGGGGACGATGAGATTCTGGCGTGGGTCCAGCATGATATGTATGGGCGTACCGTCGGCATTCTCATTGGTGTGCTTGAGGCACGTTATCGCCGGGCCACCCTCCAGTCCCCGGGACTTACCAGGCATCTGCCCATCAAGAACTTCGACCATCGCCCGGTCCAACCACTCCATGATGCGTTGGCCGCGGGCTTCCGTTGGGCTCTGCTAACGCTTCCGGGTATGGAGAGGATGTGGACCCGGGGCATTGACGGTGCGGTACCCGAGGATGAACTGTACGACTTCCAGCAGGAGTGGTGGGGATTCGCAAGTAAAACCCTACATCAATGGTGTGATAGACACCCGGACCTGCCCAGTCAGGCACTCACAGCCCTAATCTTTCCGAACCCATCCCCAGCGGGTATAGATGCCGAAGAATGGATCTATAACACTGTGGTCGAGCCTTATCAGGCTGAGTTATCGAATTCTCCCCCGCCGATTCTCAGAAGGCCGTAGCATAATTAAATAAGCACCACGGATTTGGTGATGCTTGCTATAAGCAGGGGCTCCCTGCTGTCCGCTGTATTATCTCTCTGAGTTTGGCGTAATTTTTTGAGCCAGCCTAACGGTTTGGGAAATAAGGAAAAGCCTACTTATGTAACTGCTTCTTCCAGAGTAGGCGGTCACGCCAATCGTCGGGGAAGCCCATCTCAGCGACATTGATCGCATGGCGATCAATCAAGCCAATTAGCCGTTTTCCCCAATGGTGATGAGGGTTCACTACTTCCATCAGGTACAGTATCAAGGTAAGCGTGTTATAGATACGACGCGAGGTGTCGAAAGACAGACTATCCAGCACAGCCGCAGGGCGATCCTTTGGCAGCTTGGGAAGGAAGGTGAACTCCCTGTTCCATAGCCGAGCATGATGAGCACACTGGTTTCGCACCGTGCTCAGGTGGTGTAGCACCGATGTCAGCACGCTCTCGTCGAAGTCGTACTCTCGAGCCACGGCATTACGATCTCGGCGCTGGCGTGTGTTGGCATACCACTGGGACAATTGGCCAAACGTCATGATTTCCACCAGGGCCCAGATCGGAGGCAGCGGCTCATCGTAGGTGGTGCTCAGATGGCGGATGAAGGTTTCCTGGCTGCGCCGCACTTCCCCTTCCAGGGCATGGAGCCGCTCCTCGTAGCGCCATGAACGGTGAGGTGACTTGAATAGCGCAGGGATAAGGTGACAGTGAGGGCCGTGGGTGTGGGCCATGTGGTAGGCCCAGCTAGTGCGAATAGAGACCTCGATGCGTTCGATGGCGTCCATGACTAACAGCCGGAACTCCCTGTCGAACACATACAGGTTGAGCACATCGTCAAGAGTGGTGCCAGGGCGCAGGCGATGTGTCTGGTGATCAGCCTCGAAGGGCAGCCAATAGGCGCCCAGCCGGTAGTAGTTGAGGTGACGCAGGTAGTGAAGCGCCCTCTGGCGGTCCGGGACCGCAAGCCCCCGCTGGATGAGCCGGTCGAGCTGATCATCTAAGCTCAGCGGTGGCTTGTTGAACTGCAAGGCCGGTCTCCAGAAAAAAGTAACCCCCCAAGGTGCGCTTCCGAGAGAGGCGTGGGGGGTGTTGTTACGACTTAGTATAAGGATGCAAAGACCTGCTGCCAAGCCACATCTACCAGATCGGTCCAGCATCCAACGGCTGCGCCACTGTCGCATTTACCTGCTGGTCTTGCCAATCCGCATAGGCCTGCCCCCTAGCCTCAATTTTCCAATCCATTCGCCCGTTAGCGGCATGCCCTGCGACGATGACTGCGGCCGGGCTTGGGCTCAGAAGCCATAATCGCAGGTAAGCCTCTTTAAGCCGTCCCCGTCGTCCGCTAGCTGTGATCTCTCGGTTCATCCGGAGCTTACCCGGAAGACTGAAATGCGAACCAATCAGGGGCCCAATGGACACTCATAAGAATGCCCGCCTCACTCCTCATGGTCGAGCCCTGCTGGTTGCCCTGGTCATCGATGAAGGGCTTAGGTCAAGGGAGGTAGTGCAGCCCAGGGCATCAGTGAGAGAACGGTTTACAAGTGGGGACGTCGTTACCGCTAGGAAGGCCAGACCGGTCTTCAGGACCGTACGTCATACCCTGCCCGAAGCCCCTGCGCGTTAGACGCTGCCATCGTAAAGCAGATCATCGAGCGTCGTCAGCAGCGTCAGCAAAGGCCCATCTCGGGACTGTCATTGGCCATGTTACTCAGGCTCTCGTCGGAGCGGCCGGCATACGGACAGGCCCAGCAGCCTGTACGCGCCCCACACGGCGTCCGCTTGCCGCTGCCGCCGACGATAGAGCTGCACTGTTGTATACCTCCAGCACATCGGCCAGTGAGTCAGCATAGCTCGGGAAAGGACCACCCTTGCCAAAGGGTTGGGAGAACAGGATGAAGCCCCATACGTCGCTGGTGGTCCAGCTGGAGATTGGGTAAGACAGCAGGCGCCCTTGATGCTCGACTACCCCGGTGCCGGCACCCTGGTCGTCCAGGTTGACTGCACGACGAGCGGATTCCTCGAAGCGGCTTCCCAGCAGCGTGATCTGACGCACTCCCTTGGGAAGGGATTAGGCGTGCTGGCGCTTGAGGGTGTCGATCGGCTTGATCTTCCAGTCAACCGAGCAGTATTGGCTTTGCCCTTCACTCGGCCACGCCATCTGCCGGCGACCGCCCAGAACACTTACTTGCCAGCTTTCGGCCAGGCTGGGCATGGCCCACTTGGCTTTGAGGGGAATGCCAGCTTCAGCGGCGAAGGCCCGCATTGCCCGGAGGTGGCGACCCACATGACGCTCGATGACGGGGTTCTTGATGCCGGTGTTCGAGGTGACAGCCAAGTGCTCGATATCAGTCGGCAGCCTGCCCTCTTGCGCCAGCTCAGCCAGCGCCGCCAGAGTAATGCTGGTGACCGCTGTTGAGTCCTTGCCGCCTGAGTAGGCGATCACAAGCGAGGTGGGTTGCACGGAGACAATTGCCTTCAGAAGATCAATGGCCTGGCGAACTCGCTCGGGCAGCGGGACCGAAGCCGGCTCGAAGGTGGTCGGCATAGCGGTGTCGGTGTCGAGGTTGATTGCCAGGTTCATGGTGTGTCTCCAGGTCGTGTAGCTGATGCCTCCTATAATAGTGTGCAATGCACACTATTGCAAGCGGAGTGCACACTTTTTTACGGCTATGATGGTACGTGTTCAGGTTCGCATGTATCCCCATTAGCCATATGTGATCGGCCCATACATTGTGACTGAGGGTGGTTTCTAGGTATTGCAGGCGTGTGCATTGCACATTAAACTTACGCCAGAACCAATGAGAATGGAGGCCACATGGCGAATCTCATGCCGGCAGCCGTGCAGCTCGAGACGATCAAGGGGCACCCCGAGATCCAGCGGCTAATTCGCGACAATGAATTTATTGCCCAACTGGAGCCCTGGTCTGTCATGGAGATCCACCAAGCGGTAGACGTGCTGGTGGGTATCGACCTCGATCTAAGAGACGCAGAGCTGTTTGGCGATCTGCTGGCGCATTTCAACCAGGACAGCTCCCCTGCTCTTCCCGAGACGTTCCCCCAAGAGAGCGCCCGGGCTCGCGCCAGGCGCTGTTGGGGCCTCGAGGCGTAGCTTTCCCCAGATGCGCTTCAAGGCGCCTTAGATAACAATCGCTGCTGGTACGCGCCAGTGGCGACCATAGAGAGACAGTGATGAGCACTTCCGACACATCGACCAATGAAGCCCTCCGTCAGCTTATGGAGCGGCACGGCCTGAACCAGACACATGTGGCCACGCTGACGGGGTATAGCGTGGAGACGGTAAAGGGCTGGTTCGCCTCGCCTGATTCGACCCGCTACCGTGCGGTGCGCAAACCCGTACTGGAGTCAGTGCGCCGTGCCATCGAGCTTGGTGAGCACTACAAGCTGGAAGGCGTGAAGATCCCCAAGGCGAAGGGCTGAGAGAATGCACGCTTCAGAGCAGATACCGAGGGCGGCAGAGTGGTATCAGCGTTTCCCGTTTGAACCTTCAAAAGTGGCTTTCCGGGATGAGGATGGCAACGAGAAGCGCTACATGCACACCCCCCTTGGACGAGCATTACTTGGAGGAACCTGGCGATAGTATTGAGCCGGGGACGATTCCCCCGAAGAGATTGAGGTGAGGGACTACCTCATGGTGGCTATTCACTCGCGCCGGCAGCTGTCTGGGGTTGAGTTCTGGTGGAGTCAGATCATCAGGCCAACAGAGCGCTACCAGCAAGCTAGGTCACATTTTATGACTCTCCATGACGTGTGCCGCCGTTCACGCCAGCACCGGGCCGCGATGTGCCGGATCGCGAACAGCTCGATGACAGCAAAGCATCTCAGAAAAGAACTACGTCGCATCATCGATTTGAGTGATGGGTTTCACGAGTCGATTGGCGCTGACCACTGACCAAGGAGACACCTGTGCCTTCAAGTCACATGCCGGTTCGGATCGACCTCAAGTACAAGGCCGATCCCAAGTGCGTGATGCGTTTTGTGGCTGTATTGAACCAAGACGGTCGACTGCAGACAGATGAAATGTATGGCTATGCCAATGAGCGCAGCGACCCCAACGAGCCGTTGACCCTCTATCCCCTCATACTCAAAGATGTGAGCGAGGAGTACCGGCAATACCAAGCAGAGTGGGGTTACGGTGACTCCACTGAAACTGTGATCGACTTTCTTGACCGACCCTTGGCTGAGGGACAGGAGGTTGAACGAGTCGACCTTTCCGAGGGCATAGAAGAGCGCTCCGTTTACATCATCACTTCGATTGCCCCATGGTCGGGAGCATAGTGAAAATGGCATGTAGGGAATACGAAATAATTTAATAGGAAGGCATCATGGCCCTAGATATAAAAAGAGGACTATCTGGCGATATGATGAAGAGTATTTTGATTAGCGCTTGTGTCGATAGGCTTGAAGGTTTCCGTAAGTGTAAGAGGCCGGATGATAGATTAAGCCTTAGGAGCTATCCTCTGCTGGCAGCGCGTGAACTCATTGCTCAATTCATCCAGGAGCAGCGAGATGGATATCAAACTGCATAAGACGGCGACCACCACACCGCGCATCCGCAAGGAGATCCAGCAGGCACCCGCCTCGGTCAGCGATAGCGAACTGGCTCGGCGTTATCATGTCTCGTGTCCCACCATTGCCCGGTGGCGTTACCGCAGCACGCAACATGATCGACCCCACACGCGACATAACCTGCTCGCGACGCTGTCTCCCGTCCAGGAAGAGATCGTGGTGGCTCTGCGCGACTACCTGCGTCTGAGCGTCGATGACTTGC
>NZ_FOPY01000031.1 GCF_900113605.1 Modicisalibacter xianhensis | reverse complement strand
CTGCCACCTTCGAGCGCGCCAACCCGCTGAGCGGCGAGACCGTCACCCAGGCGGCCGCCGCTTCGGTCGAGGATGCCCAGGCGGCGGCCGACGCCGCGGCCTGCGCCTTCCCGGCCTGGTCGAAGACCGGCCCCGGCGAGCGGCGCATGGCCCTGCTCAGGGCCGCCGAGCGCATGGAAGCCCGCCAGGCCGAGTTCATCGAGCGCATGGTCGACGAGACCGGCGCCACGCCGGGCTGGGCCGGCTTCAACGTGATGGTGGCCGCCGGCATGCTGCGCGAGGCCGCGGCCCTGACCACCCAGATCAACGGCGACATCATCCCGTCCAACGTGCCCGACAACCTGGCCATGGGCGTGCGCGTGCCGTGTGGCGTGGTGGTGGGCATCGCGCCGTGGAACGCGCCGATCATCCTCGGCACCCGGGCCATCGCCACGCCGCTGGCCTGCGGCAACACGGTGATCCTCAAGGCCTCGGAGCAGTGCCCGGCGACCCATCACCTGATCGGCGAGGTGCTGGTCGAGGCGGGCCTCGGCGACGGCATCGTCAGCGTGATCACCAACGCACCGGCCCAGGCCGCCGAGGTGGTCGGCGCGTTGATCGACCACCCCGCAGTGCGGCGCATCAACTTTACCGGGTCCACCCAGGTGGGGCGGATCATCGCCGAGCGTGCGGCGCGCCAGCTCAAGCCGGTGCTGCTCGAACTGGGTGGCAAGGCGCCGTTCGTGGTGCTCGACGACGCCGACCTGGACGCCGCGGTCGAGGCAGCCGCCTTCGGCGCGTTCTTCAACCAGGGCCAGATCTGCATGTCCACCGAGCGCCTGATCGTCGCCGATGCCGTGGCCGATGCCTTCGCCGACAAGCTGGCGACCAAGGCCGCCAGCCTACGCGCCGGGGACCCGTGTGGCGAGGGCAATGCGCTGGGCACGCTGATCAACCGCGAATCGGGCGAGAAGCTCAATGCGCTGATCGACGATGCCGTGGCCAAGGGTGCCCGCCTGGCCTCGGGTGGCAAGGCCGACGGCGTGATCATGCAGCCGACTTTGATCGACGGCGTGACCGACGCCATGCGCCTGTACCGCGAGGAGTCCTTCGGGCCGGTGGTGGCGATGATGCGCGTGGCCGACGAGGCCGAGGCGATCCGCGTGGCCAACGACAGCGAGTACGGCCTGTCGGCGGCGGTGTTCAGCCGCGACACGGCGCGGGCGATGCGCGTGGCCGGACAGATCGAGTCGGGCATCTGCCATATCAACGCGCCGACCGTGCACGACGAGCCGCAGATGCCGTTCGGCGGGGTCAAGGCCAGCGGCTACGGGCGCTTCGGCGGCAAGGCGGGGATCGAGGCGTTCACCGAGCTGCGCTGGATGACGATGCAGCTCGGCCCGCGCCATTACCCGATCTGAGCGATCCCACTAAAGCGACGAACCAAGTTATATCGCGCCAGCACTCATGCATTCATCTGGAGAAAATACAATGACGATAAGAAAAACCCTCCTGACCAGCCTGTTCTTCGCCAGCGGCATGTCCCTGGCGACGACCGCACTGGCACAAGATACCGTCACGCTTCGCCTTCATCACTTTGCCGCCCCGACGACCCCGGTCCAGGTTCAGTACCTGGAGCCGTGGGCCGAGCGGATCGAAGAGCAATCCAACGGGGGTATTCAAGTCGAGATATTCCCGGCCATGCAGTTGGGAGGATCCGCGCCATCGCTTTACGATCAGGCCAAGGATGGCATCGTCGATATCATCTGGACCCTGCTTAGCTATACGCCCAATCGCTTCCCCGAATCGGAAGCCTTCGATCTTCCTTTCATTCCCACCACTGGCGAAGCTACCAGCATGGCCGCTCATGAATACGCTATGCAGCATATGCAGGGGTCGCTTGAAGGCATCTATCCGATCGCTGTCTTCGCGCACACGCCCGGGAAAATCCATACCAAGGATGTCACGATAGAAGATGCCAATGATGTCGAAGGCCGCACCCTCAGAGCCCCATCGAAAGCCATGAACCGTTACTTTGCTAATCTGGGTGCGCGGGTCGTCGGTATGCCCTTTCCCCAGATTCCTGAAGCGGTATCACGCGGCGTCATCGACGGGCTGACGCTGCCATTCGAGAGTGCCGAGGCCTTGGGCGTGCTCGACATGGCGAAAAACCATACCTTCTTCGAGGGAGATAATGGGCTGTATACCGCCATGATGGTGCTGGCCATGGATCAGGACTCCTACGACCGGCTATCGCCCGAGCTTCAGAAAGTGATCGATGACAACTCGGGGCTTCAGGAAGCTCAGCGCATCGGCCAGGTCATGGACCAGGCAGAGCAGGCCGCCATCGACAAAGTGGCGTCTCGCGATGACAGCAAGATGATCTATATCGCTGAAGATGCTCAGGCTGCATGGAAATCGGCAGCCGACGAGACGATTCAGGAGTGGATCGACAACATGGACGAGCGCGGCCTGGACGGCCAGCAACTCTATGACGATGCGACAGCGTTGGTAGAAAAATACACGCGTCAGACGCAGTAACTTCTCTCCGGCCCCTCTCGATCACGAGGGGCCTTACCCATGTGTTTACCCGTTCAGTCCAGCGTGTCGAGCGCCAGCGAGTAGCCCTTGCTGCCCAGCCCGGCGATCACGGCATCGGCGCGCAGCGAGACATACGAGTGATGACGGAAACCCTCGCGTTTGTGCACGTTCGAGAGATGCACTTCGATTACCTTGCCGTCGAAGGCATTGAGTGCGTCGAGGATCGCTACCGAGGTATGCGTGTAGGCCGCCGGATTGATCACGATCAGCTCGGTCCCGTCGCGGCGCGCGGCATGGATAGCGTCGATCAGTTCACCTTCATGATTGCTCTGAAAGCACTTGATATCCCATCCATTGATGGCCGCCTTCTCGTAAAGACGGTTGTTGATGTCGTCCAGCGTCTCGTAACCGTAGATTTCTGGCTGGCGTTCGCCAAGCAGGTTGAGATTGGGTCCGTGCAGGACGAGCACCTTGTGCGAACTCATCGATAAGCTCCCTTGTTAACGTCTGCCTGACTCTGGGTTGCCAATAACCAGGCCACTCACAATGCGCTTATCTTGCCATTCGGGACTGCAGAAGTCCTTATCGGGAACTAGCCGGAATCACCGGGCGGAATCCGTCTCGCTGCGAGCGCGACGGATCGACGAGGACGAGGTGAAGTTCTTGCTGTTGAGTTCGGCAACCATCCTGCGCAACTTGCGACGCTGGCGCATCGAGGCCAGGCGCTGGGTGTCCCAGGTCACCGGGGTCAAGGCACAATAGTGCTCATTGTCTATCAGGTCGAAGCTGCGCTCTGCCCCTACCGGCATGTCTTCCGGCCCATACACACCAATGATGCGGATGGTAAGGCATTCGAATTGAATGTTGGCGTCCTTGGGGCGGTGGCCGGCCATCTCGATGCCTTCATCGCGGGCCAGGCGCTTGATGAGGCCATCGAACGTGCCGATATGCAGGAACCCACCGGAATCGAGCGGTCCCTGGCGGGTGTTTTCACCCACGTTTCCCGGCGTCAATGTGCGACGTTGCCGCTCGTCATCAGCGTTCCGCGGATCATCCTCTTCGCTGTACTCCTGCTCGAAATCGGTCACGTCCATGGTGATAGTACCTTCAGACGTCTTCAACTCGGCAATGATGTACTCGATGAAGATCGACTCGGCACTCATGTTGCTGATGATGCAAAGTGCATCGATGTCCTTCTTTCTGCCGCGATTGATGATCAAGCGTGGGCGTCGCTGGCGACGAAAGCCCAGATAGAGCAATTGCGCATAGACCAGCCAGATGAGTAGCGTGCCAAAATTGGTAAAAACACCCAGCGCTTTAGAGTGCTGCGATATCCAGTCAAGCATATGCCTCCCTGTCTTCTCTCGGCCGGATCGCGTCGGCTTACGGCTTCCTGCCGTGTGGTGATGCGACATGCACCATATATGGCGCATTACCCTGAACCGTTGCGTACGGTTCGGCATTATCCTGCATCAATCATAGACCAAAAAAAGCGTCACCCTTTCGGGTAGCGCCCGCTCTGCCGGCCTACCAATGTCTTACCTAATCCCATCGGGTTCCAGCCAGCGCTGCCACAGGGCGATCACGGCATCGCGGTGATCATGATAGTCAGCCTCGTTTACCCGGGCATTGGCCTTGGCCAGTGCGTTGCGATGCGCTACATGCCGATAGGTCAGGTAGGCCTCGCGCAGGCGGCCAGCATCCTCGGCTTCAAGGCGACCGCTGGATTCCAGGGTTTCAAGAATGCGCATGTTGTCGCTGTATTCCATCAGTTCCGGCGTCTCGGCGCTCATCGCCAGCACGGCATACTGGCACAGGAACTCGATGTCGATCATGCCGCCGGCATCCTGCTTGAGATCGAACAGCCCCTCCTCGCGGTCGCTCTGGCTGCTCCCCAGGTGCTCGCGCATCTTATGACGCATCTTGACCACCTCGTCACGCAACGTCTCGATGTCTCGCTCGCGCCCCAGAATCTCGCGACGAATCTCGCCGAAGTGCTCGCCCAGGTGCGGATTGCCGGCCACGACACGAGCACGTACCAGCGCTTGATGCTCCCAGGTCCACGCCTCGCGACGCTGGTAGTCGGCGAACGCATCCAGCGAAGCGACCAGCAGCCCCGAATTGCCCGAGGGGCGCAGGCGCATGTCGACCTCGTAGAGTGCCCCCGACGGCGTCACGGCGGTCAGCAGGTGGATGATGCGCTGCCCCAGCCGTGTGAAGAAGACCGCATTGTCGATGGCGCGCTTGCCGTCGGTACTGCCTTGCAGCGCACCGTCATGCAGGAACACAAGGTCAAGATCCGAACCGTAACCGAGTTCGATACCACCCAGCTTGCCGTAGCCGACAATCAGGAAGTTGGGCTCGGTCGGTCGCGAGCCATCCTTGGCCACAGGCAGGCCATGCTTGCGCGTCAGGTGGCGCCAGGCCATAACCAGCACCTGCTCCAGCACCACCTCGGCGATATAGGTCAAGTAATCACTGACCTTCATCAGCGCCCGGGCGCCTGCAATATCCGAGGCGGCGACATGCAACACCTGGGCGTGCTTGAAGATGCGCAAGGCCTCGAGCTGGGCCTCCTCGTCCTCCTCGGGGATGCGCGCCAGCGACTGGCGCAGCTCGTCGGCCAGCCGTGCCTTGTCGGCCGGCGTGTAGAGCGTCGCGGGAGTAAGCAGTTCATCAAGCAGGATCGGATGGCGGGCGATCAGGTCGGCAATCCACGGGCTGGCCGCGCACAGGGTCATCAGGTGATCCAGGGCCTCGGGATTCTCGCGCAGCAGCGCCAGGTAAGCGGTACGTCTCAGCACGCCTTCGACGAGTGGCAATACGCGCTCGAGCACCGTGTCCGGGGCCTCGCTTTCCGCCACGGCGGTCAGCAGTAGCGGCATGAGCGCATCCAGGCGCTCGAAACCGATACGTTGCATACCTTGCACCGCCCGTGACTGACGCAGCGTGCGCAATCGGCGTGCCGCCACATCGGGATCATCGAAGCCGGCGTTATCGAGCAGTTCGCGATCCTCCTCCTCGGTCAGCTCGCCGCGCCACAAGGCACGCCACTCGTCGAGGGGAATCTCGTCGTCCTCGGTAGCCTCGTCGGTCGACTCGGGCGCGTCGGCGGTTTCCTCCGGATCGGCGATCACCGCATCGAAGTGTCGCCGTATCCGCTCGCGCACCTCCTCGAGGGTGGCCATCAGGGCCGGCCAGTTATCAAACCACTGGTGCCCTGGGCGGCTCATGGCCAGCGCCAGGCGTTCCCGGTCGATGTCGTCGTCGGGCAGCGTCTGGGTCTGGCGATCGTCCATGGCCTGCAGGGCATGCTCCAGGTCGCGCAAAAAGACATAGTCCGGCTCGAGTTCATCGATGACCGTCTGAGGCAGCAGATCGAGTGCCGGCAGCCGTTGCATGGCCGCCTTCAGCGACGTGACCTGCAGCTCGGTATCGCGGCCACCACGGATCAACTGGAAGGCCTGGATGACGAACTCGACCTCACGGATGCCGCCGGGGCCGAGCTTGATATTGCCGGCGATGCCCTTGCGCCGTACCTCACGGTTGATCAGCGCCTTCATCTCGCGCAGCGATTCGATGGCGCCGAAGTCCAGGTACTTGCGATAGACGAACGGGCGCAGGCTGGCCAGCAGTTCGCGGCCCGCCTCGAGGTCGCCGGCCACCGGTCGGGCCTTGAGCATGGCGTAGCGCTCCCACTCGCGCCCCTGGTCCTGATAGTAGCTGGCCAGCATGTTGAAGCTGCCCACCAGCGGCCCGCCATCGCCCAGCGGGCGCAGGCGCATGTCGACGCGGAACGCGAAGCCGTCGGCGGTTACTGCGTCCAGCGCGGCAATCAGCTTCTGGCCAAGGCGGGTGAAGTACTCCTGATGATCATACTCGCGCTTGCCGTCCCGGCTGGTGCCCTTCTCGGGGAAAGCAAAGATCAGATCGATGTCGGACGACAGGTTGAGTTCGCCGGCCCCCAGCTTGCCCATGCCCAGCACGATCAGGCGCTGTTCGCTGCCATCCGCACGCGGAGCAGGACGCCCCCAGCGCGGCGCGAAGTGCGTTTCCAGCCAGCCCAGTGCCCCGTCCAGGCAGACCTCGGCCAGGCGCGATACGTTGGCCGCAGTGTCCCACATGGTCAGGTCGTTCGGCCGGGTCAGGTCACGCCACACGATGCCCAGCATACGTGCCCTGCGAAAGCGGCGCACGGTAGCGTGCATCTGCGCCTCGTCGTCGGCGCGCTCCAGCGCCTCGCCCAGCATCTGGCGCATCGTCTCGACATCGGGCGCGCTGTCCAGTTCGCCATCCTGATCGAGAATCGCCAGCCAGTCCGGGAAGCGCATCAAGGTCTCGGCAGCGAACTCGGACACCACCAGCACCCTTGCCAGTTGTTCGCGGTGCGCTGCCGACAAGGCCAGCCAAAACTCGCTGGGCGGTTCCACCTGGCGATGTTCCGCGAGGTTGTCCGCCTGGGTCAGCGCTTCGCGGAGGCGCTGCTCGACCTTGCGCAACGTGTCGTGCAGCGAATCGGAAATATCGGTCGTGGGCAGAAAGGAATCGGGAAGCGCCATGGGCATCTCGTATGAAGAATCGAATGCCCTCAGCATAGCGAACGGGCCATGACGGAAGAAGGGGCGTCAGCACGACCAAAGTTCACCCCGAGAATCTTGCCGCCCGGGGCAAGGGCCATCCATAGTTACAAGCCGATGGTCTGCATTTCGTATTGTATGAAAGGTTGACCGCTACTGATGACGTTCTGCAGGGGCTCGCCACATCATGAGACTCAACAACAAGACGGCGCTTATCACCGCTGCCGGACAAGGCATTGGCCGCGCCACGGTCGAACGCTTTGTCGCCGAAGGCGCCCGGGTAATCGCCACTGACATCGACCCACGCCTGCTCGAGAACCTGGCGGGCTCGGGGTGTGATACCGCGCCGCTCGACGTGACCGATCGCCGCGCCATTGAACGCCTGGCCGGCGAGGTCGATGACCTGGACATTCTCTTCAACTGCGCGGGGATGGTACCCGGCGGGACGATCCTCGACTGCGACCGAGAGAGCTGGGAGCGCAGTCATGCCCTGAACGTGACCTCGATGTTCGACATGATTCAGGTCTTTCTACCGGGCATGCTCCAGCGCGGTGGGGGCAGCATCATCAACATGTCGTCGCTGGCATCCAGCATCAAGGGCGTGCCCAACCGCTTTGCCTATGGCACCACCAAGGCCGCCGTCGTCGGCCTGACCAAGTCGGTGGCTGCCGACTTCATGACACGCGGCATTCGTTGCAACGCCATTTGCCCCGGTACCGTGGAATCGCCGTCGCTGCACGAGCGCATCGAGGCCCAGGCCCGCCAGCAGGGGCGCGCCAAGGAGACGGTCTATCAGGAGTTCATCGATCGCCAGCCAATGGGCCGCCTCGGCCGGCCCGACGAAATCGCTGCCCTGGCGGCCTTTCTGGCCTCCGACGAGTCCGCCTTCATTACCGGCACCTGCCAGTTGATCGACGGCGGCTGGGCCAACTGACCCCACCAGCACAACAATCGAGGAGACCTGGCATCATGCAAACCGTGGTCTGCACCCAACCGCAGCAAATGGCGCTGCGTGACGTGCCCGAACCGACCTGTGCGCCCGGCGAGGCCCTGCTGCGGATTCGTCGCATCGGTATCTGCGGCACCGACATACATGCCTTCGGCGGCAACCAGCCCTACTTCGACTACCCCCGGGTGCTGGGCCACGAACTCGCCGGCGATGTCGTGGCCGTCGGCGAGGATGTCGACACGGAACTGATCGGTCAGAGCGCCTACGTCATCCCCTACCTGCATTGCGGCGAATGCCGGGCCTGCCGACAAGGCAAGACCAACTGCTGCCAGGCCATCCAGGTCATCGGCGTGCACCGCGACGGTGGCATGGCGGATTATCTCAGCGTGCCGGTCGACCACCTGGTGACATCACCACGCCTCTCGCCGGACCAGCTTGCGCTAGTGGAGTGTCTGGCCATCGGTGCGCATGCCATCCGGCGCAGTGCCATCCAGCAGGGCGAACTGGCGGTCATCGTCGGCGCCGGGCCGATCGGCCTGGGCATCCTGCAGATCGCCAAGGCCCGCGGAGCCCGCACTGTAGTGGTAGATACCAACCGCGACCGCCTGGCCTTCTGTCGCGATACTTTCGGGGCGGACGACGTGCTGCATGCCATCGACGACGATCTGGAAGCCCGCATCGCGCATCTGAACGACGGCGCACTGGCAGATATCGTCTTCGACGCCACCGGCAACCCCGCCGCCATGAATCGCGGCTTCGACCTGGCCGGGCATGGGGCGCGTTACGTGCTGGTCAGCGTGGTCAAGGCCGACATTACCTTCAGCGACCCGGATTTCCACAAGAAGGAACTCACCCTGCTCGGCAGCCGCAATGCCACCCGCGAGGACTTCGAGACCGTCACGCGCCTCATCGAAAGCGGCGACCTGCAGCCCACGGCGATGATCACGCATCGCGGCCCGCTGACCGAGGTACCGACGTTGATGCCGCAGTGGTGCGACCCCGCCACCGGCGTGATCAAGGCCATGGTGACCTGCGACACCCACCCCGATTGAGAGAGGCGTCAAGCATGACCCGACAGCTACCTGCCCAGGCGTCCATCGTCCAGTTCGGCACCAGCCGCTTTCTGCTGGGGCACGCCGCCGCCTTCGTCAGCGCCTCGCTGGCGGCCGGCCACAGCGATCAACGCATCCTGGTGGTCCAGACCTCCTCTCGCGAGGAGGGCAAGCGCAAGGCGCGCGCCCTGGCCACACAACGCCACTACCCGCTGCACCTGCGCGGGCGTCGCGACGGCCGGGACATCGACGAGCAATGGACCATCGACAGCGTGGCCGATGCGGTGATTGCCGATGAGGATTGGGACACGCTGGAGCGCCATTTCGTGGCCCATGCTACCCACATCGTCTCGAATACAGCGGATGCCGGCTATGTGGTCGGCGACGACAGTAGCCTTGCCCCGGTACCCGCCAGCTTTCCGGGCAAGCTGACCAAGCTGCTCAAGGCCCGCCATGATTCAGGCGCAGCGGGCCTGACCCTGCTGCCCTGCGAACTGGTCACCGACAACGGTCAACGTCTCAAGGCCCTGGTGACCGACCTGGCCCGGCGCGACTACCCCGACGATACCGCCTTCATCGCCTGGCTCGAGACCAAGTGCCTGTGGGCCAACACTTTGGTGGATCGGATCGTCTCGGCGGCACTCGAACCGGTAGGTGCACTGGCCGAGCCCTACGCCCTGTGGGCCATCGAGGATCAGCCCGGCCTGATCCTGCCCTGCCAACACCCCGATGTGATTCAGGTCGACGACCTGACACCGTACGCGATGCGCAAGCTGCACCTGCTCAACCTGTCGCATACCTACCTAGTACATCGCTGGCGCCAGACAGGTCGCGAGAATCAACTGATGTTCGTTCGCGAGGCGATAGCCGACCCCGCCCTGTACAACGACCTGAAGCGGGTCATCGACGAGGAAGTGATACCCTCACTCGCGACACGCCTGGAACGCGAGTCGCTGGAGCGGTACCGCGACGAGGTCTTCGAGCGCTTTGCCAATCCCTACCTCGACCATCGGCTCGCCGATATCGCCGAGAACCATGCCATGAAGTGCCAACGGCGAATCCAGCCGGTCATCGACCTGGCCGAGCCTGCCGGCATCGCCACCCCCGGTCTCAGCGACGCCATGCGGGCCAGAGACGACCGGCCATAGGATTGAGGGGTGCTGCGCCTCTTGTGGCTTGGACAGCCCGCGCCAAGCTACGCTCTATCTGAAGAATGCCTGCGCTCAACCATACAGCGTTAAAAATCGACTTAAGATGCTCATTTACCCATGTAAACTCGAGCGCGAGCCCGGTCCGTCTTTCGTCAATTTTTGCCTTGTCTGGTTATCGCTCGCCGATTTTTCAGACAGAGCTTAGTGTGATGTTCTGCCAAGGAGAGGCACATGCAGCATCTGGATCTACAGGTCATCGAACGGGCCATGCAGTGGGCCAATGCCGGCGAGACCGTCTGGCTGTGCACGGTACTGGCCACCTTCGGCTCGTCGCCGCGTGAACCCGGCTCGATGCTGGTGGCACGCGGCGATGGCAGCCACGTCGGCTCGCTGTCGGGAGGCTGCGTCGAGGAGGACTTCCTGGCGCGGCTGCGTGACGGCGCCTTCACTCGTCCGGTAGAAACCATCCGCTACGGCGACGACGATGCCGGCGGCCCGCAGGTGACGCTACCCTGTGGCGGGATTCTCGATGTTCTGATCGAGCGGCTGGAACCCAGTGATAGCAACCTGCTGCATCTGGAGGTGCTGCACGCGACCCTGCTCGGTCGCCGGCCGCTGATCCGCCGCGTACTGCTCGAGGAGGGCCGCGCGCATTTCGTCGAGGGCGAGGCGCAAGGGCCGCGCGTGGAACGCGATACCCAAAGCGTCAGGATCCGTGTGGGTCCGTCGCTGCGCCTGATCATTGCCGGCATCTCGCCCGTCGCCACGGTCTGCGCCGACTTTGCCCGTACGCTGGGCTTCGAGGTGATCGTTTGCGACCCGCGCGCCGAGGCCAGGGCCGACTTCGACATGCCGGGGGTCGAGGTGCAGAACGTGATGCCGGCACTGTTCATTGCCTCCGGCGCCTGCCACGCCGCCACGGCGGTCGTGGCGCTGACCCACGATCCACGTATCGATGACCTGGCCATGATCGAGGCGGTGCGCACCCCCGCGTTCTACATCGGAGTGATGGGCTCGAGGAAAACTTCGGAGCAGCGTGCCGAGCGGCTCGCACGATCAGGCGGGCTGAGCGACGAAGAAATCGACAGGATTCGCATGCCGATCGGCCTGGACCTGGGCAGCAAGACCCCAGCGGAAATCGCCATGGCGGTCATGGCCGACATCCTGCGCGTGCAACGTGGCCGGCCCCGGAATGAGTTATGATCGACCGGCACGAGCCCACTCGCGTCATTGCGCTGGTGCTCGCCGCAGGCCACTCCCGGCGCTTCGGCACCGATAAGCGCCAGGCCAGGCTGGCGGACGGCCGCCCCTTGCTGAGTGCCACCCTGGCCTTGGCCACGCGCTGCTTCGCTGAAGTGTGGATTGTCGTTCGCCAAGGCGAGCGGCCCGCTGAGCTGAGCATCGGCCACGCGCCCCATGCCGTGCAAGCGCCGAGCGATGCGATTGGGCTGGGCACAAGCCTGGCCAGTGGCGTGTCTGCACTGCTCGAGGCGCAGGCCGACGCTGCAGCAGTGGCCGTGATGCTCGGCGATATGCCCTGGATTCAGCCGGCAACGTGCCAGGCCCTTGCTCGTGCGGCTTCAGCGTCGCGTATCGTCCGCCCTCGCCATACCGGCCAAACGGGTCATCCGGTGCTGTTCGGCAGGCAGTTCTGGTCCGAACTGGCCCATCTACGTGGCGACCGAGGCGCCCGCGAGGTGCTGAAAACCCATGCAGATGCCTGCGACTTCATCGACGTAGATGACCCCGGCATCCTCCTCGACATCGACGTTCCCGCCGACCTTAGCGGCTAACCGTATATCCGTTCCCAGAGCAATAGCCCCCAGACCAGCCCGGCCATGAGCAACGACAGCATGACCGCCGCCGAGCCGATATCCTTGGCACGCCCGGACAACACATGGTGTTCCGGGCCGATGCGGTCCACCACGGTTTCCACCGCGCTGTTGAGCAGTTCGACGACCAGCACGAACACGCAACTGCCGACCAGCAGTATCCACTCCACCGGCGTCTCGCCGATCCACCACGCGAAGGGCAGCAGCAAGGCGCAGATGCCCAGTTCCTGACGGAAGGCCGCCTCGTTGAGGAAAGCGGCCTTGAGTCCCTTGTAGGAATAGCGGGTCGAATGTACCAGATGGCGCCAGCCGGTATGGCTCGGTTTCATGCGCAGGCTCTCGTGATGTGCCGAAGTCGTAAACGTTCATTGAAGCGGCAATGCCGTCCCAGCCGCTATCCTACACACAACCGTGTGCCGATAAATCTCGGTTTCCGCGGTGTCTTCTTTAGCGCGGCTAGGCGACGGACAGGGACCATGGTCGCGTTGCCCGCGTCGAACGCTTGAGGCTAGGCTAAATCCATATCCACCGCACCACTGTCAGGAGAACGTCATGCCGCGTGTATTGATGGTCCGTGACCAGCAGCCGCGCTGCCAGATCGAGGACATCGGCGACGATCAGTTGCCGGATCGTGCAGTCACCGTCGATATCGAGTATTCCGACCTGAACTACAAGGATGCCATGGCGGTTACCGGCAAGGGCAAGATCGTTCGCGACTACCCGATGGTGCCGGGCATCGACTTTGCCGGTACAGTGCGAGAGTCCAGCGACGACCGCTACGCGTCTGGCGACCAGGTCATACTGACCGGCTGGGGCGTGGGCGAGCGCTACTGGGGCGGCTATGCCGAAACCATGCGCGTCGATGCCGACTGGCTGGTGCCCTGCCCCGACCCGATGAGCACTCGAGAAGCCATGCAATTGGGCACCGCCGGTCTGACCGCCATGCTCAGCGTGATTCGCCTGGAGCAGGCCGGCCTGCCGGCAGGCAGCCAGGTGCTGGTCACCGGGGCGACCGGCGGCGTGGGTAGTTGGGCGGTACAGATGCTGTCCCACCTCGGCTACGCGGTGCATGCGGTGACCGGCAAGCCCGACCAGGGCCAGTGGCTGAAGGCACTGGGCGCCGTCGAAATCCATGAGCGCGCCGAATTCGAGGCCGATACCCGGCCGCTGGAAAAAGGGCGCTGGGCCGGCGTGGTCGATAATGTCGGCGGCAAGATGCTGGCCAATATCCTGGCCCAGATGGACTATCAGGGGCGTGTCGCGGCGGTCGGCCTGACCGGCGGTGTCGAACTGCCGACCACAGTGATGCCGTTTATCCTGCGCGGCGTCTCGCTGCTGGGAACCGACAGCGTGATGATCCCCATCCAGCAGCGCCGGGTCGCCTGGCAACGCCTGGCCGCCCTGCCTAACGACCTGTTCTCGAAAATGCACGTCGACGAGATCGGCCTCGGGCAGGTCAGTGAAGTCGCCGAGGCGATGATGGCCGGCAAGACCTACGGACGTGTACTGATCGACCCGCACAAGTAGGCTGTCGCATCGGCTGGCTGGTGCGCCTTGGTAACCCGCCCCGGCTTTGCGCTAGAATCAACGTCTTGCGTTCTTACTGATCGGGTTCGCCAGCCATGCCCCTGCGTATTGCCATTAACGGTTATGGCCGTATCGGCCAATGTGTATTGCGTGCCCTCGTCGAGCGGCGCGCCGAAGCGGACCTGCAGGTCGTGGCGATCAATGAGCTGTCCGACCTCGCCACCATCGCCTACCTGACCCGTTACGACACCACGCACGGGCGTTTTCCCGGCCACGTCGACACGCGTGACGGCGAACTGCTCATCGATGGCCAGCCCATACGCATCCTGTCCGAGCCCGACCCTGACCGTCTGCCCTGGGCCGAGCTGGGCATCGACCTGGTAGTGGAGTGCTCGGGCAGCTTCAAGGATCGCGCCACCGCCGAACGCCACCTGGCGGCAGGTGCCCGACGCCTGCTGTTCTCGCAGCCGGCCGAGGCGGATGTCGACGCCACTATCGTCGGCGGCATCAACGAGGACACGCTACGACCCGAGATGCGGGTCATTTCCTCGGCCTCGTGCACGACCAACTGCCTGATCCCGATTCTCACCGTCCTCGACGAGGCACTGGGCATCGAGCACGGCGTGACCACGACCATCCACTCGGCGATGAACGACCAACCGGTGATCGACGCCTACCACAAGGCCGACCTGCGCCTGACGCGCTCGGCCATGCAGTCGATCATTCCCGTCGACACCGGGCTGGCCCGCGGCATCGAACGCCTGATGCCGGCGCTGGCCGGACGTTTCGAATGCCTGCACGTGCGCGTACCGACCATCAACGTCTCGGCCATGGACATGGCACTTTCCGTACGCCGGCGTACCGATGCCGCCGAGGTCAACGCGCTGCTGCGCGACGCCAGCCAGACCCGCCTGGCCGGTCGGCTTGGCTACACTGAAGAGCCCATGGCCTCGGTCGACTTCAACCACGACCCGCGCTCGGGTATCGTGGACGCCACCCAGACCCGCGTGGCCGGCGGCCACCTGATCAAGATGCTGAGCTGGTTCGACAACGAATGGGGCTTCGCCAACCGCATGCTCGACATCGCCGAGCGTCTTGCCGGTTTCGAGACCCACTGCGAATCCGCCCTGCGCCAGCAACGCTTTGAAACGTAACGCCGGTTTGCAACGAAAAGAGGAACGAGCCACATGAACGTGCGCAAGATGACCGACCTGGACCTCGCTGGAAAGCGAGTACTGATCCGCGAAGATCTCAATGTGCCGGTCAAGCAAGGACGCGTCACCAGCGATGCCCGTATTCGTGCCTGCCTGCCAACCATCCAGGCGGCGCTGGATGCCGGCGCCAAGGTGCTGCTGATGAGCCACCTGGGCCGCCCCACCGAGGGCGAGCCAGCCGAGGAGTTCTCCCTGGCGCCGGTAGCCGAACACCTGAGCGACCTGCTGGACAAGCCGGTGCGCCTGGTCAAGAACTACCTCGATGTTTCCCTCGACCTGATCGCCGGCGAGGTGGTGCTGCTCGAGAACGTGCGCTTCAACGAGGGCGAGAAAAAGGACGACGAGGCGCTGGCCCAAGCCTACGCCAAGCTCTGTGACGTCTACGTGATGGATGCTTTCGGCACGGCCCACCGCGCCCAGGCCTCGACCCACGGTGTGGCCCGCTTCGCCCCCGACGCCTGCGCCGGCCCGCTGCTGGCCAAGGAGCTCGAGGCGCTAGAGAAGGCCCTGGCCACCCCCGAACGGCCGATGGTGGCCATCGTCGGCGGCTCCAAGGTCTCGACCAAGCTCGAGGTACTCAATGCCTTGTCCGAGAAGTGTGACCAGTTGATCGTCGGCGGCGGTATCGCCAATACGTTCATTGCCGCGGCCGGCCACAACGTCGGCAAGTCGCTGTACGAAGCCGACCTGATCGACCAGGCCAAGGAACTGATGGCCAAGGTCAAGATTCCGCTGCCCACCGACGTGGTGGTCGCCACCGAGTTCTCCGAGTCCGCCGACGCCGTGACCAAGCCGGTCGACGATGTCCAGGACGACGAGATGATCCTCGACATCGGCCCCGAGACGGCTTCGCGTTTCGGCGCCCTGCTCAAGGACGCCGGGACCATCCTGTGGAATGGCCCGGTCGGCGTGTTCGAGATCGATCAGTTCGGCCGGGGCACCGAGGCGCTGTCCAAGGCCATCGCCGAGAGCAACGGCTTCTCCATTGCCGGCGGCGGCGACACCCTGGCAGCCATCGACAAGTACGGTATCGAGGACAAGGTCTCGTACATCTCCACCGGGGGCGGCGCCTTCCTCGAATACGTCGAGGGCAAGGAACTTCCCGCCGTGGCTGCATTGGAAGCGGCCGCGAAGTAAAATCCAGGGACAGCCAACCTAACGTCTGCCGGGCACCCGCCCGGCAGTTCATTTCAGGAAACGAAAGCTTCATGGCCCTGATCAGCCTGCGTCAATTGCTCGACCACGCCGCCGAATACGGTTATGGCGTTCCCGCCTTCAACGTCAACAACCTCGAACAGATGCGCGCCATCATGGAAGCCGCCGACCGGACCGACTCGCCGGTCATCGTCCAGGCCTCCGCCGGCGCCCGCAAGTACGCCGGTGCGCCCTTCCTGCGCCACCTGATTCTCGCTGCGGTCGAGGAATTCCCGCACATCCCGGTGGTCATGCACCAGGACCACGGCACCAGCCCCGCCGTGTGTCAGCGCTCCATCCAGCTCGGCTTCTCCTCGGTGATGATGGACGGTTCGCTGGGCGAGGACGGCAAGACGCCGACCAGCTACGCATACAATGTCGACGTGACCCGCCGCGCCGTGGAAATGGCGCATGCCTGCGGCGTCTCGGTGGAAGGCGAACTGGGCTGCCTGGGTAGCCTGGAGACCGGCATGGCCGGCGAGGAAGACGGTATCGGCGCCGAGGGCAAGCTCTCGCACGAGCAGATGCTCACCGATCCGGAAGAGGCGGCCGACTTCGTCAACAAGACCCAGGTCGACGCCCTGGCCATCGCCATCGGCACCAGCCACGGCGCCTACAAGTTCACCAAGCCGCCCACCGGCGACACGCTGTCGATCTCGCGCATCAAGCAGATCCACGAGCGCATCCCCAACACGCACCTGGTGATGCATGGCTCCTCCTCGGTACCGCAGGAGTGGCTGGAAATCATCAACGAGTTCGGCGGCAAGATCCCCGAGACCTACGGCGTACCGGTCGAGGAAATCGTCGAGGGCATCAAACACGGCGTGCGCAAGGTCAACATCGACACCGACCTGCGCCTGGCCTCCACCGGCGCCATTCGTCGCTTCCTGGCCCATAACCCGGCCGAGTTCGACCCGCGCAAGTACCTCAAGGAATCGGTCGGCGCGATGCGCGAACTGTGTATCGCCCGCTACGAAGCCTTCGGCACTGCCGGCAACGCCAGCAGGATCAAGCCGCTCAGCCTGGATGACATGTTCGAGCGCTACGCGCGCGGCGAACTGGACCCGCAGGTATATTGAATAAAAATTTTGCAGGCGGCACAAGCCGCCTGCCTAGTTAACTACCTCCAAGCATTTCTCTATATACTTCACTTGCTTTTTTAAGCTCAACCTCTCCATCTTCTGCAAGTTTATTACTAGAAAAAATTTTGTAATAATCATTAAAAACCTTTCTATCCTTGGAGTAATCATTACTCCATATCAAAACCCCCTTATTCTTACCCTGAGTTCTTTCCATTATATAATTAAAAACGTACTTATTTACTAAAATAACTAGATTTTTACATATAAGAGAAACTTCTTGGAGCAGGCCAATCGAGACGACGATTTGGCGATCAAGAAATACTTTATGCTCTTTAAGACCTAGACTTACCGCATTCTTGGTTCCAAAATAACTAGCTCTGTGTACAATGCAATGTCTTATCTGACACACTTGGCTATAATAACCAAGGATATCAGCAAGCTCAGGAGACTTGCTATCTTGATAAGCTACCCCCAAGTAGTCTTTTAAATGGTCAACAATATCATTTTTCGACAAGAAGTTGCATTCTTCAAGCATTGCCGCAACTACCAACCTATTCTTTTTATGGCAAGCTGCTGCAAAGCTAATCTTCCTATTCAAGGATTTTCTCCAAGAAAAATCATCTTTATTTATTATTTCTATAACAAGATTTCTCAAGTAACTTTCGACAGAAGAAACAAAACCTAAAAGCAGTAAATTATTAATCTGGTCGCTGTAGGTATCTTGGCTATACAGCCTACCTAAATTTCTTCTTAAAGATTCATGCTCATATAAAAAGCTGTCGATCGGCGAAATTTTCTTTTGATGGAATGCTTCACCATTCTCATCAAAAAAATCCATAGTATTTAGAGAAACAGAGGTTCTGCTAGGAGAAATAAAGCTATCCAAATTACTCATAAGTCACCCAAGAAGCTCATTAAGGAAACGCTGCATAAATCCCACTGCAGCTGCCTGATCAACACCGACGGGGTAAAATCTGGCCACACCGCCACCGTCTGACAGAGCCACCCGATGAAGCAGATCTCGTTCGCCCAGGCAGAGCATCAGAACAAGAAGAAGGTTACCCGCCGCGAGCGGTTCCTGGCCCAGATGGATGCCCTGGTGCCTTGGCAACAGCTGATCGAGGCGCTGTCGTCATCCTACTTCCCCAACGCAGCGGGCAAGCGCGGCAGGCCACCCATCGGCCTGGAGCGTATGCTGCGGATCTACTTCCTGCAGCAGTGGTACGCACTTGCCGATGAGGCCCTCGAAGATGCCATCTACGACAGCCAGGCCATGCGTGACTTCATTGGTATCGATCTGGCCGTCGAGAGCGTGCCGGACGCAACCACTTTGCTGCGCTTCCGCCACCTGCTGGAGAAGCATGCTCTAACCCAGCGGATTTTCGAGGAAATCAACGCCAGCCTGGCTGAGCAAGGCCTGTTCATGCGCGAGGGCACCATCGTCGACGCCACCATTGTGGCAGCCGCGCATTCCACCAAGAACAAGGCCAGGCAGCGTGACCCCGAGATGAAGCAGACCAGGAAGGGCAACCAGTATTTCTTTGGCATGAAGGCCCATATCGGCGTCGATGCAGTCACCGGACTGACCCACAGTGTTGCCGCCACCTCGGCCAACGTTGCCGATGTCACCATGGCCGGTGCTCTGGTCCGGGAGGATGACAAGCGGGTATACGGCGACGCGGGTTACACCGGCTTGTGGAAGTATCTGGACGAAGAGAAGGATGCCCCGGACTCTCGATGCTGTATCGCTGCCAAGCGCGGCACCCTCAAGAAGATGGAGGATAGCTCCGTGAAGACGCTGTTGCTGGCAATTGAGAAGGCCAAGGCCAGCATCCGAGCCAAGGTGGAGCACCCGTTTCATGTCATCAAGAACCTCTTCGGCTACCGGAAGGTTCGCTACAGGGGGCTGGCCAAGAACCAGGCGCAGTTGTTCACCCTGTTCGCCCTCGGCAACCTGGTGCTAGCGGGAAGATGTCAGGGGCATGCTAACGGGGCTAGTGCGTCTTGAATTTGGCTTGGCAGCCGGAAAACCCGGTTGCCAGGAAAACAGGCCACTTGACGCGGTCATGTAAAGACTGCTGAGACGATAATCTGGTCAGGCTGAACGGTTCAGCTGAACAGAACTGAATTGTTCAGCGGTTCCT
>NZ_FOPY01000032.1 GCF_900113605.1 Modicisalibacter xianhensis | reverse complement strand
TGCATGGCCGAGTCGCTGGGCACGTCGTTGCCGCACAACGCGGCGATCCCGGCGGTGGATTCGCGGCGCTACGTGCTGGCGCACCTGTCCGGCAACCGCATCGTCGAGATGGTTCACGAGGACCTGCGGCTTTCGAAGGTGCTGACCAAAGAGGCCTTCGAGAACGCCATCCGCACCAACGCCGCGATCGGCGGCTCCACCAACGCGGTGATCCACCTGAAGGCCATCGCCGGACGCATCGGCGTCGACCTGGCGCTGGACGACTGGACGCGCATCGGCCGCGGCACGCCGACCATCGTCGACCTGCAGCCCTCCGGGCGCTTCCTGATGGAGGAGTTCTACTACGCCGGCGGCCTGCCCGCGGTGCTGCGCCGGCTCGGCGAGGCCGACCGCCTGCCGCACAAGGATGCCCTGACCGTCAACGGCCAGACGCTGTGGGACAACGTCAAGGACGCCCCGCTATATAACGACGAAGTGATCCGGCCGCTGGACACGCCGCTGCGCGAGGATGGTGGGATGTGCGTGCTGCGCGGCAACCTGGCGCCCAATGGCGCGGTGCTCAAGCCCTCCGCGGCGACCCCGGAACTGATGACCCATCGCGGCCGCGCGGTGGTGTTCGAGGACTTCGACGACTACAAGGCGCGCATCAACGACCCCGCGCTCGACGTCACCGCCGACGACATCCTGGTGATGAAGAACTGCGGGCCGCGTGGTTATCACGGCATGGCCGAGGTTGGCAACATGGGCCTGCCGGCCAAGCTCCTCGAGCAGGGCATCACCGACATGGTGCGCATCTCGGATGCACGCATGAGCGGCACCGCCTATGGCACCGTGGTGCTGCACGTTGCCCCGGAAGCCGCCGCGGGCGGCCCGCTGGCCGCGGTACGCAACGGCGACTGGATCGAACTCGATGCCTACGCCGGCACGCTGCACCTCGAGGTCGACGACGCCGAACTCGAGCGCCGCCTGGCCGAGACCGACCCCACCGCGGCATCGCGCACCATCGCTGCCAGTGGCGGCTATCGCCAGCTCTACATCGAGCACGTGCTGCAGGCCGACGAGGGCTGCGACTTCGACTTCCTGGTCGGCTGTCGCGGTTCCGAGGTGCCAAGACATTCACACTGATTTCGCGCATCAAGGGAGGCGGCATGATTGGCATCCAATCCGTCGAATGCGTCTGGGCGGGGCGTGCCCAGCTTGGCGAAGGGCCCGTGTGGTGTCCTGAGCGGGGCGAGCAGGGCGAGGTGCTGTTCGTGGATATCCTGGGTGGTCGGCTGCATGCGCATGACCTGGCTTCGGGGGCCACGCGCGACTGGCCGCTCGATGAGCCCTGCTGCTGGCTGGTGGCACGCAGCGATGGTCATGGTTTCATCGCCGGGCTGCGCTCCCGCCTGGCGCATCTGGACGTCGATGAGGATGGCCCTCGGGTCGTATCCGCCTGGTCCACACCCGATGACGAACCGCCCGGCAATCGTTACAACGATGCCAAGGCTGATCGCTGGGGGCGGCTCTGGTTCGGGTCCATGGACGATGCTGCCGAGCGCGCCACGGGGGCGCTGTATCGTCTCGATGAACGTGGCGTGACCAAGGTCGACAGTGGCTACCGGGTCGCCAACGGCCCGGCGATCAGCCCGGACGGCACCACGCTCTTCCACAGCGATACGCCCAGCCGGGTGATCTATGCCTTCGATATCACGCCCGACGGGGAACTGGCCAACAAGCGCAAGCATGTGCAGTTCTCGGGAACCCAGGGCTTTCCCGACGGCATGACCTGTGATGCTAGCGGCGGACTGTGGGTCGCCCATTGGGACGGTGGCCGCGTGAGCCGTTTTACGCCGGAAGGTCGGTTGGACGAGACGATTCCCATTCCGGCATCACGGGTGACCTCCTGCACGTTTGCCGGCCGTGACCTGAACCAGCTTTATATCACTACCGCTGCCACCGAGCGGGACAATGAAGCGTTGGCCGGGGCACTGTTCCGTGTGACGGTAGGGGTGCAGGGTGTACCATCCGCCGTGTTCCGGTGCGCCGAACCGGCGGGACCCGTCACGGACTTGTCGGCATGACACACCGGCTTCAGGGCACCTGGTCCGTTGGGCTTGCAACGTAAACGGGGCAGGCCCTAAAGCCTGCCCCGCACCATCGACCGCCTGCGCTGATTACTCAGGCAGCGCGTAGACAGCGATCTGGTCGCCAACCTGCTGCTTCAGGATGGTGTTGCCGCCGCCGATGAAAGCAACGTACTGGCGGCCGTTGTACTCGTAAACCGCAGGATTCGAGACGGAAGGCGCCTCGACCTGGTCCGACCACAACTCTTCGCCGGTTTCCAACGAGTAGGCGCGCACCTTGGCATCCATCGAGGCGCCAATAAATATGACGCCACCGGCCGTGACCGCCGGACCGCCGATGGTGGGCGAGCCCCAGCTTTCCGGCATGAAGAAGCCATACTGCTGTGAGGCGCCGACCGGACGGCGCCATTTTACGTCGCCGGTATGCATGTCGAGGGCCACCAACTCACCGTAGGGCGGCTCCCAGCAGGGCATGCCGAGCCAGTTCAGTGCCACCTTGAGACGCATGCCATACGGGGCGCCTTCCTGGGGCGAGAAACCGACCTCGTTGCCCGAGCCGCTGTCGGCCCGTTCGTAAGCTTCGCGATCGTAGAGCTTCAGGTACTGCACGATATGCGAGGTGTTGACGATGGCGGTCTGGCTTTCGGGATCGAAGGCCACGCCGCCCCACTGCACGCCACCGGAGCTATCGGGATAGGTCAGCGTACCTTCGCCCTTGGTGGTCGGCGGCGTGTACATGCCCTCGTACCAGAGATCATCCCACAATGCCGAACACTGGCCGCCACTGACCGCATCGGCGAGCCACCAGACCTCAGGCTTTTCCGCCTGATCGAGCAGCGGCTCAGGCTTGGTCGGGAACGGCTGTGTCGGTGCGTAGACTTCTCCTTCGACGGTGCCGTCGCCCCCCGGGACCGGGCGCTCCTCGATCGGCCAGACGTCCTCGCCGGTCAGGCGATTGACCACGAACAAGAAGCCCTGCTTGGTCGATTGGATCAGCGCCGGGATTTCCTCGCCATCCACTGTAATGTCCATCAGTGTCGGGGCGGCGTTGATGTCGTAATCCCAGATATCGTGGTGGACCCACTGGCGCGACCAGACCACTTCGCCAGTCTCGATGTCGAGAGCCGTCGTGGACGTTGCCAGCGGCACTTTCTGGGTACGGTTGCCGCCCCAGTAGTTGGGCGACGGCGAGGAGACCGGCAGATAGACGAGCCCGTTCTGCTCATCCGCCGACATGTGTGTCCACACGTTGGCCGTACCGCTTTGCTCGCGCATTTCCTCGGACAGAACCTCGAATGCCCACTCGCGCTCGCCGGTGCGGGCATTGATGGAGAATACGGTGCCGGGCGGCGCCTGTTTGGAGGCCCAGTCCTTGCCGGCCCAGCCGAGGATCAGGTGATCGCCGATCACGGTCGGTGGCTGCAGCAGCGAGAGCGGCCAGCGGTTGTTAGTGTCGTTCCACTGGTTGACGTCAAGCACGCCATTGTTGGCGAAGCCTTGGCACTGCTCGCCGGTATCGGCATCGACCGCGAAGAGCTGTGCATCCATCGTGCCGATATAGACGATCTTCTGGCAGGGTTCGCCGTCGACCGGCTCGTCGGCTTGCCAATAAGCGACACCGCGATTCTTCAGTGCCGGCTGGGTCATCGCTTCGAGGGTGGACTGGGTGTCGAAGCTCCATTTTTCCTCGCCGGTAGCGGGGTCGAGCGCCAGGATCCGATAGAACGGGGTGCCGATGTAGAGCGTATCGTTGGCGAAGACCGGCGTTGCAGACCACACCGTAGGAGGCAGTTCGCCCGAGCCATCCGCCACGTCACCGGTATGGACTTCCCAGACTTTTTCCAGCTCGCCGACGTTGTCGACGGTGATCTGGTCGAGCGGGCTGTATTTCTGGGCGTTGAGCTGGCCGTGAAAGCTGTCCCAGGTCGGCTCCTCGGGAACCAGCGGTATCGGCTCGCCAGTGGGCTCGTCGGTCTGTGATGCGTTTTCCTGGGCAGCAGACTGGTTACCCTCGGCAGATGCATCCTGGTCTTCTGACTGGCCTGGGTTCGCTGTCTGGTTCTGGTCGGCTGCTGGGTCTTGGCTCGGTGACTGTTCCTGGGCCAGCAACGGCGCAGGAGCCAGGCACAGCGCCACGGCGATGGCGAGACGGTGTGGGATAAAACCGGTGGTCGGCATGGACTGGCTCCTCATGAGTGGGCGGGGTGTTGGACGCGAGAAGGACGGCGCATGTCGAGAATCAGCCCGAAGAGACCGACCACCATGGCGACGCCGATCCACCACTGATGAAGCAGGAGCCCGGCGACAAAGGTGCCGGCAAGGCCGATCAGGACCAGTATGCTCAATGCGATACGCGCACCACGCCCTTTCAGGACGGCGAGCAAGAGCGCCATGAGCGCGAGGGCCAGACAGGCCAGGATGACGGCAAGCGCGCCGAGCGTGCCGGTGACGCCGGTCAGGGGCGTTATATAGGCATAGAGAGCGATGGCAAGGCCGGCGAGCGACGCCACCAGCAGGACCATGGCGCCCGACTTGGACGAGGGGGAGTGCGACATGTCGTTTCTGTCTCCATGTGAAACGATGGGTGGGAGCACCTGGAATCCGTTCCGACATTGTCCTTGTTGTTAGTCGGGAAACTATGAGTTTGTTAGGTTAGCAGAAAGTCGTATGACGTTATCAGTGTAAACCGCTGACAGCTTCCCTTGGAGGAAAAGCTCGAATGACAAGTCAGCACGCGGGCATCACGCTATTCTGAGGCGACCGATTCGACAGGAGAGGCTGAATGACCATCACGCTGGACAACACCTTGCTCAGGCTGGAAGTGGCTCCCGAAGTAGGGGGCTCTGTGGTGCGTTTCGAGGCGCTGCGCAAGGACGGGCCTATTGATCTGTTCCGGCCCGGCTCGTCGCGGGATACCGATCCCAACCGCATGGCTCTCTATCCGCTGGTGCCATGGTCAAACCGCATCAGCGGTGGCGGTTTCGAATGGCAGGGCGAGCATTACCCGCTGGAACCCAATCGCGACGACCAGCGCTTCCCCATCCATGGCGACGCCTGGCAGCAAGAATGGACGGTACGGCAGCAGACGACCAATCAACTGACGCTGGGCCTGGAATCCCGGCATCAGCCGCCGTTCGATTATCGCGCCTCGCTGATCTATCGCATCGACGGGGCGGCGCTGACGGTCGAACTGGTCGTCACTCACCTGGGTGAGCGACCCGCGCCCTATGGCATGGGTGTACATCCCTGGTTTATGCGCACCGGCGACGTGCGGATCGATGCGCCGAGCGACGGCGTCTGGGAGGGGGACGAGGACCAGTTGCCTACGTGTTGGCGTGCCATCGCCGACAAGCCCGAGTGGGACTTGCGCCGGGACGGCGCCCTGCCTGACGACAAGATCGATAATCTGTTCACCGGCTGGAACGGTCATGCCCGGTTGCGCTGGCCATCGCGCGATTTGACCCTTTACATTGATACCGACCCGGCCTGCCCGCGTTATCTCGTCTACTCGCCGGGGGCAAGTGCGGACTTTTTCTGTTTCGAGCCGGTCACCCATGACGTTGATGCCCATCATCGCCAAGTCCCGCTCGATCATGGACTGATCGAGCTAGGCAAGGGACAGACGATTCGGTCGCGATTTCGTTTTCAGGTTACTGCGTGACCCGTCTGGCATGGGAACGTGATAGCGTCGTATCGAGCAATGGTCCCCATACCGATGCCTGCCTTTCCGGCAGGCGTCGTCGTGTTGGATAATTTCTCCACCACGGGACAGGACGGGAGAAACCCTTGCCAAACTCGGTGAGATGGCTGGAGTCGACATTGCGCCGCATCTCGGTCGGCAAGCGCATGGCGATTGCTGCCTTGACGCTGGTCGTGCCGATGACGGCGCTCATTACGGTCAGTGTATCGGTACTCCAGCATCAGGAACGCGAGTTGCATCACACCATCGACGAGGCGGTGAATCTGCTGGTGCCCCTGGCTACGCTGGAGTACGACCTGCAGCGTGCCCTGACCGATGCGCTGTCAGCGGAAACCGGCGAGCCCGTGCCGGACTATGGTGGACTGACCTTGTCCATCGACCGGCTGTTCTCGGAACTGTCGAGTGCCGCCCCGGAGCCGGACATGGATGCCGACATGATCGCCCAGGCCCAGCAGGCCTGGCGCTTGGCCCGCCCCACCATCGAAGGCATCGTCGAACAGGCCCGGCCCTTGCAGTTGAGTGGAGAGAGGCCATCCTACGGCGTCGTTCGCCAGCAACTGACCACGGCGATCCAGGATCTCGAGCAGGTACGCATGCACTTGGCCTCCGCCGTGAAACGCCAGGCGGCAGAGGCTTCCCAAACCCAGCAGCGCCAGTTGCATCTGCTGATTTTGGCTTGGGTGGCCACGCTGATTGCGGCCTTCTTGTTATTCTCGCTGATCGTCTATTCCATCGTGCGGCCGGCCCGGGACCTGGGGCGCGCCATCGAGCGGCTGGGTAGTGGCGATTTATCCGTACGGGTCGATGGCGGGGCAAGGGATGAACTCGGTGCCGTGGCCCGCTACCTCGACACCATGACCCAGCGCTTCGCGATCTGGAAGAGCGTGCTAGAGGATGCCGCCCATCAGGACGCGCTGACACGTCTGCCCAACCGGCGCGCCATCCTGGCCACGCTCGAGGCGGCTCTGACGGTAGCGCAGGAGCAGCAGGGCGTGGTCAGTGTAATGATGATCGATGTGGATCGCTTCAAGCAGATCAATGACCGTTTCGGTCATGCCGCCGGCGACCGTGCCCTGGTCTGGCTGGCGGATACCCTGCGGGGCCTGCTGCGGTCCGAGGATATCCTCGGCCGCTATGCCGGTGACGAGTTCCTGGCGGTATTGCCGGGTACTCCGCATGACGAGGCACTGCGCATTGCCGAGCGCTTGTGCCGAGGGGCCAGCCATGCTTCGCGCGACGATCCTGCCAAGCCTTCCGTCACCATCGGCGTTGCCTCAACCGGCAGCGGGGCGCAGAACGCCGAGGCATTGCTCGAAGCTGCCGACCGGGCGCTTTTCCAAGGCAAGCGGGCCGGGCGCGGCCAGGTGGTGCCGGGCTGATTCATGGCTCGGCAAGGATCGCCGCAAAGCATGACGCCGGCACCTCGGGCAATAGCTCGAGCCCCGGACGGGCAAAGTAGTATCCCTGCTGGCGGGTGACCCCCTGGCGATAGAGCCAGCGGGCTTCCGCCGCAGTTTCCACGCCTTCGGCCACCAGGTTGATGCCGAGTTCCTGTGCCATGCCCACCGTGGCGCGGATCATGGCTTGTCGCCGTGGGTCCCGGTCGACATTCGTGACCAATTGGCGATCGAGTTTGAGGGTATCGGGTGTCAGCTCGGTGAGCAGGTCGAGATTGGCGTAACCGGCACCGAAGTCGTCGAGTGCCGTGGTGAAGCCCATGGCATGGTAGGTGTCGATGATGTTGCGCAGATGGTCGCGGTCCGTGACGTACTCGGTCTCGGTGATCTCGAAGTTGATCTGCTGGGTCGGCCAGCCGACACGTTGGCAGGCTTGCAGTGTGGCCTGGATGCAGGCACTGGGTTCGTAGACGGCATTAGGCAGAAAATTGATCGACAGCATGGTCGTCATGTCGAGCTGGCTGGCCAGTTCGATGGCCTTGACGCGGCATGCCTGGTCGAACAGGTACAGTAGCTGGTCGTCGACCTGGCCGAGAATACTGAAGGCTGACTCGCCCTTGGGGCCGCGCACCAAGGCTTCATGGGCAACGGTCCTGGCTTGCGCCACGTCGACGATCGGCTGGAACGCCATGGTGAATGCGAACGGCAGGACACCGTCGCAACGACCGCATTGGCCGTTGACTCTTGCACAGTGAGACATGTCTTTTCCTTTTCCGTCCCGGGCGTGTTTCATCGGCGCTTTGATTGTGTTCGTTATGGCCATGTCGACTATATCGGCCAGTCCAACGTATGTTTGAGGGCTGGGTTGGGATTGCTAACGAACCCCAACCCACCCAGGGAAGGTCGTCTTACTGGCGAATCGGCATCTTGTCGATGATGTCGAAGACCTGCCGGGGTGGCACGAAGCCTTCCAATTGCATCTTCTTGCCACCATCCATACCCACCAGAATCACGGTCAATGGCCCGTCCGGCGCCACGTTCATGGCCTCTAGCACGGCCTGCGTCTCGTAAGGCGTCATCGGACGACCGGCTCGATGGCCATTGCCAGCCTCGATGCTGTAGAGCACCATCTGGCGCCGTTCGAACTCGCCGCGTTGATCCTGCAGCTGCTCGCGGATACGCCGGTAATCGGCATTGTCCAGACTCGGCGTGATCAGGATCAGCGGCCGGAACAGGCCCCGGTCGGTAATCAGCGGATTGGCTGGATTGTCGGCTGAATGGGCATTGCCAAGTGGGGCTAGGCCGAGCGTCAGCATGACCAGCCACGAGAAAACGAAGCGATACCTGGGGCATGACATGGCGGAGCGCTCATCGTCGACGGTGAAGGCTCCAGCAGAACAGATTGGCAGGAGGTGTGCCATACCCGAGATGGACAAAGCCGAGGGTCCCGGTCGTGCTTTGGTCTAAGAGCGTTAATGTTCTGTAAATTGGTATGACCAGCCCGAGCCCAACTGCCGTGTGGCCGGGTACGGTATTTGTCCCGAAAACGCCTCGCGTTGGCGATGGCTAGCGTTGACGGGGGTGGATGGAAAGCCAACGCAATTTGGCTAATGTGAGATTTGGGACGCGTTTCCATGCCGAAGTGGCCTTGCCAATCAGCGCAGTGGCGCGCTTCGCGACATGGAGAGACAACAATTAACAACGCTTGTGCACCACGCCGTGCTCGGTCCGAATCCCAGGAGACATGCCATGAAAGACAACAACAGCCAAACGCCTATCATCACCGAAACCATCGCCAGCGATAGCGACGCCTCGCAGGGAATCCGTGCCGGCAAGTCACGCACACGTCGGGATTTCCTCAAGGTCGCTGCCGCTGGATCCGCTGCCGCCGTCGCTGCGCCTTGGGTCAGCAATGTCCAGGCCCAGGAAGGCATCCGCATTCGCATGCAGTCCTCCTGGCAGCCGGGAACCACCGGCTACAAGACGTTCGAAACCTGGGCGAATAGTGTCCAGGAACTCACTAGTGGCGAAGTGCGCATCGAGCCGTTTCCGGCTGGCGCCGTCGCCGGAGCATTCGAGGTCGCCGATGCCGTGCGCAACGGAGTACTCGAAGGCCAGAACTGGTTCACCGTCTACTGGCCCGGCAAGATGCCGGCAGGGGTCTTCCTGACGGCCTATCCCATGGGCCTGTCGATGCCCCACCAGTGGGACATGATGTTCGGCGCCTATGGCGGTTTCGGGATTGCCAAGGACCTCTATCGCAAGCAGGGCCAGGAATTCCTCGGCCATGTGCACCATGACCTGAACCTGATCCACTCCAAGGTCCCCCTGCGCAGTCTCGATGACTTCAAGGGCGTGAAGATCCGCATGCCCGGCGGGATCGTCGCCGAGACGTTTGCCTCCATTGGTGCGCGTACCACGCTGCTGCCGGGGTCGGAGGTCTATCCGGCGCTCGAGAAGGGGACCATCGACGCATCCGACTATACCGGGGCAGCGGTCAACTACGAACTGGGCTTCTGGCAGGTGACCGATTACATCATCATGGGTCCGCCGTCGACGCCCTGCCTGCACCAGGCCGTCGACCTGATGGATATCGGCATCAACCGTCGTGTCTTCGAGCGCATGTCGCCCCAGGTCCAAGATCTCATGCACGATCTCGTCGCCGCCTATTCCCGTGAGCATTACGCGGCGATCCAGGCGGCCAACGCCGAGGCGTGGCCGAAATATCAGGAAAAGGGCGTCGAGATCATCCATCTCTCCGAGGAGGATGCCGACCGCTTCCGCAAGGCTGCGATCCCGCTGTGGTTCAAGTGGGCCAACAAGGATCCGGATGCGACCCGGCTGTTCAAGGCCCACCTGCGCACCATGCAGGACCCTGCCGTGGCTCTGATCACCGACGAGGACATCGCCGGCCAGCAGCTCAACGGCTGAGTTCGTTCCCATCGTTCCATGCTGGCGTCGTCTCCCCGTGGAGGCGGCGCCTGTGTGTGGGCGAATGGGGAAACACGGTTTCTCAGGAGTGCTTTGATGCCTAAGCGTCGCCACGGGAGAGGGTCATGAATCTACAGGTCAATTTCGTCCTGCCGCACTGGGTGTACTGGCTAGTCCTGCTGGCGCTGCCCCTGATCGTGATGTGGCTGGTCGACCGCAGCTTTCGGCGCGGCGGTACCGTCAGCGGCAATACCACGGCCGAAGTGCCAGTCGGCGAGGAAGAGGACGTCTACCGGCCACCGGGTAATGCCTTGACTCGAATCATCGACAAGATTTCCGGTTTCACCGGTCGCTATGTCGCCTATTGGTCGCTGATCGCGCCACTCGTCTACTGCTACGAGGTCTTCGTTCGCTACGCCCTGAACTCGCCGACCAACTGGGCCCACGAGTCGATGTTCCTGATGTTCGGCATGCAGTACCTGCTGGCCGGGGCGTTTGCGCTCCGCGAGGGCGGGCATGTCAGGGTCGATATCCTCTATACGCGTGCGGCGCCACTGACCAAGGCGGCGCTCGATCTGATGACTTCTGTGTTCTTCTTCATTTTCGTGTTGGCGCTGGTGTCCACGGGCTGGAATTTCTTTGCCCAATCGGTCAGCCAGGACTTCCTGTTCTTCGGCCAAGGGTATGCCAACGAGACGTCGTTCACCGAATGGGCGGTCCAGTACTATCCGGTGAAGTTCACCCTGGCGCTGGGCGGGGTGCTGCTGCTGCTGCAGGGTATTTCCCAGTTCATCAAGGATGCACAGGCGTTCCGGCACGCCCGGCAGCATGGACAGGGTAGCCATGTGTTCGCCTGGTTGGTGCTGCTGCTCGGCATGTTACTGGCAGCCTATGCCATCCATGAAGTCGTCAATGTGGCCGTCAATGAGTACGAGGCCTTCCCGCTGAGTGTCGAGAACAGCCTCTATCAGGTGGATATCGGCACCCTCACGGCGTTGATGTTCGGCACCCTGATGCTGGTGCTGATGGCCGGTCTGCCGCTGGCCTTCGTGACCGGCGGGCTGGGCGTGGTCTTCCTGTATCTGGTCGGCGATCAGTTCATGCTCAACCTGATTCCGTCACGCATCTTCCCGATGATGACCAATTACCAGCTTTCGGCCATTCCGCTATTCATCTTCATGGCGGCGGTACTGGAGAAGGCCGGGCTGATCGAGGAACTGTTCGATACCGTCTACAAGTGGATGGGCGGACTCAAGGCGGGCCTGGCAATTGCCACTATCGTTGCCTCGACGCTGCTGGCAGCGATGGTCGGCGTGATCGGTGCCGCCGTGGTCACCATGGGGCTCATCGCACTGCCGGCGATGCTCAAGCGCAAGTACGATCCCGAGATCGCGCTAGGCTCGATCATGGCTGGGGGCACGCTGGGCATCCTGATCCCGCCATCGATTCTGGCGATCATCTATGGGGTGGTGGCTCAGCAGTCCGTGGGCGAACTGTATCTCGGCTCGCTGATTCCCGGCCTGTTGCTGGCCGGCATGTATGGCTTCTACTGCTGGCTGCGCGGCACGCTCAATCCCAAGGCGGCGCCGCCGCTGCCCGTGGAAGATCGGGTGAGTACCGCCGAGAAGCTGCGTCTGCTACGCAAGATGCTGGCGCCCATCGTGCTGGTCATCGTGGTGCTCGGGGTGATCTTCACCGGCCTGGCCACGCCCGTGGAAGCGGCCGGTATCGGTACGCTCGGCGCCATGGTCGTGGCAGCAATGCACGGTCGCCTGACCTGGCCCAACCTGCATGCCGCCTGCATGACCACCCTGGTGGCCACCGCCATGGTCATGTGGATCATCTTCGGCGCGACCATCTTCGTGGGGTTCTACATCCTCCAGGGTGGGCAGGACTTCGTGCAGGAATTGATCTCGGGCGCCGGCCTGGGGCCCTACGGTGTGCTGTTCGTGATGATGATCCTGCTGATCGCGCTGGGCATGTTCCTCGACTGGGTCGGTATCTTGCTGCTGGCCGTGCCGATCTTCGTGCCGCTGATCCAGCCGTTGTCGTTCGACGGTCTGCTCGGCTTGCCGGGGGTCGATGCCAGCGACGTGTCGCTGTGGTTCGGCGTCATCTACCTGGTCAACATGCAGATGTCGTTCCTCAGTCCGCCTTTCGGCTATGCGCTGTTCTACATCAAGGGCGTGTGCCCGCCGCATATCACCATGGCGCAGATCTTCCGCTCATCGTTGCCTTTCCTGGCCCTGCAGGCGCTGGGGCTGCTGCTGGTGATCCTGTTCCCGGCCCTGATCACCTACCTGCCCAACCTGGTCTACGGCTGATCAGGACCTTGGCTAGACCATATTCCGGCCCGCCTCCACAGGGAGGGTGGGCCGGCTTCGTTGGGTTCCGGCTCGACAGTCAGCATGGACTGGGCCAGAGTCATACGGGACGTTTGACGTCCTGACAGGAGTGTCGTTGGGCAAGGAGCCGTTACCCATGGTCTATATCCCCCTGGATTCGAGCCGGGAAAGTTCCGTGGCACTGTTGCGCGAGGGCAATACCTTCATCTCGACTCGCTGCGAGCGTTACGACACGGATATCTTCCGTGCCCGGCTGATGATGGAAAAGACGATCTGCCTGCGCGGCGAAGCGGCGGCGCGGCTGTTCTACGATGAACAGCGCTTTACCCGGGAAGGCGCTGCCCCTGGGTTGCTGGTCAAGACACTGTTTGGTGTCGGCGGCGTGCAGGGGCTGGATGGCGAGGCACACCGGGTTCGCAAGCGGATGTTCATGGACCTGATGAGCGATGCCGACATCAAGGAGTTGACACATTTTGCGGTAGAGGAATGGCAGCAGGCCATTAAGTCCTGGCAGCGGCAGACACAGGTTGTGCTGCATTCCGCCGTGCAGCGTATCCATTTTCGGGCAGCGTGCCGCTGGGCCGGGGTGCCGGTCGATGAGGACGCGGTCGATACGCGGTGTGCCGAACAAGCGGCGATGATCGATGGCGCGGGTGGCGTCGCCAGCCGGCATTGGCAGGCCCGGCGTGCCCGCAAGCATTCCGAGGCATGGATGGCCGCCTTGGTCGAGCAGGTGCGCGGCAACCGGATCCAGGTCGACGAGGATCGTGCCCTGTTCCGGGTCAGTTGGCATCGCGATGTGCAGGGTGATCTTTTGAAGCCCCAGGTGGCGGCGGTCGAGCTACTCAACCTGCTGCGCCCGACCGTGGCGATTGCCCGCTTCGTGACATTCGCCGCACTGGCGCTGCATGAACACCCGGGCTGGCACGAGACCCTGCGCCAGGACGATACTTGGTTGGAGCCTTTCGTACAGGAAGTGCGCCGCCTTTACGGCTTCTTTCCGTTCCTCGCGGCACGCGTGCGCGAGGACTTCGAATGGAACGGCTATCGCTTCCCGAAGGGCGGGCGTGTCATGCTCGATCTCTTCGGTACCAATCGCGATCCGCGTTCCTGGGCACAGCCTGACGAATTTCGCCCCGAACGCTACGAGCGGGAAGCCATCAACGCCTATAACTTCATTCCCCAGGGGGGAGGGGAGCATGCCGTCAATCATCGCTGCCCGGGCGAATGGTTCACCATCGCCCTGATAAAGGAGGGCGTGCGTCAGCTGACCCGGCACATGACTTATGAGGTGCCGCAGCAGGATCTGCGCATCGACTGGTCGAGAATGCCGATCATTCCCGAGAGTCGCTTTGTCATCGCGTCGATCAGGCCGACGGCGACGCCCTGATCGGCGAGGCCTGCAGCGCGGGTGGCTATAGCCAGGTCGAGAGCGTCAGCGAGCCGAAACGATCGGATTCTTCCTGTGCCTCGAATTCCTTGGTCCGCCATACCGCGGTGTAGGCCAACTGCCAATCGCCCCAGTTGATGGCGACACCGGCCTTGAGGTCGCCGACCCATTCGCGGCGATCCACTTCATGGCTATCCTCGAAGGTGTTGCCGTCGAGTAGCAGGTTATGCGCCATGTAGCGTCCCTCGACACCGACAAAACCGTACCAGCCGAAGGATTTGCCGGGCAGGAAACCCTGGCGCAGGCTCATCGCCGGCGCCACGCTGGGAATCCCGAAGCTGTTGTCGAGACCTTGGCCAAAGCGCAGCGTGCCACCTGTACCGGCATAAGTGTAGAGGTTGCCCAAGGCCACTGACGTATGCGGGCCGTACTCCATCTCCAGTCCGCCCAAGTCGTCTTGCACCCACCAGGCCTTGTGCCAGCCTAGGTTGAGGATAGGCTCGTTCTCCAACTGGTTGTCCCAGCCTTCGGCTTCTTCACTGCCTAGCACCCGATGCGCAGCGTTCTGTAGCTTTTCGGCACCGGCCGCCGGGCCGACCAGACCGACCTCCAGGTCGAGTACCGAGGCTTCGCGCCAGCCCTCGCGCTCGACGTCGTCGAACAGTGAGACCCCCCCAGCAGCAGGCCGGCATACGGACGGTCGTCCTCGATGAGCGCATCGGCCTGGATGTCGTTCGGAGTGTATATCTGATGTGCCAGATGATAGCCGACGGCATCCAGGCCCTGTGCCGACCAGCCGGGCAGGTAAGCGGCGAGCTGGCGTACCCAGTGGTGTTCGTCGGGAATGCTGACGCGTGTTACCTCGATGCCGTTGGTGTAGTGCTCATCCCCCCCGGCGGATAGCGTGTCGTTGGTAAGCTTGAGCGAATAGAGGCTGTCTTCGGCGGTTGCCATGGCGGGCAAGATGACCATGGTCAGGCACAGACCATGGCGCAGGTAACGCGATCGTGGGGTAGTCATCGACACTCTTCCTTGAGGCGTTTTGAGGAGATAAACATACACGTGCGAAGGTTTATCCTAGACAAACCTTCGCAAGATAACAATCAACAAAAGAACGAAAGTTTGAAATTTAAGTTGCATGTTTGCAAATAAATTTGCAATAGGGTCAGCAGGTCCCTATAGTGACGTTATCCAGCATGAGGAGAGTCCATGTCCGCTACCTCCCATTCGATGACTCCGACTAACGTCGCCGAGTTGCAGGCCTTGGCGACCTCGGTTCGCCGCGGTGACACCGGGGCCCTTCATCTGTCGCCCAAGGCCCAGCAATTGCTCGATGCCTTGCTGGCCATGCCGGAAACGGTTGGGCTATCGAACATCTCGCGTCTTGGAGAGCAGCTCGAGGTCAACCCATCGAGCCTGACCCGACTGGCACGCGCTCTGGGATTCTCCGGCTTCCGTGCCTTTCAGGCCCTGTTCCGTGAGGATCTGGCGGGCAGCAGCTTCTACTCCACCCGGGCGGAGCGGCTACTCGATTTCGGGCAGGCTCCGGAAGGCGCAATCGCTCAAGGGGCGCAGGACCAGGCGTTGTGGCAGCAGGAAATGGCCAACCTCACCGCTGCGGTCGAAGGGCTCGACAGCCATGTCCTGCAACGTGCAGTAAGCCTGATCGTCGAAGCCCGGCATATCCATGTGATTGGCCTGCGGGCGAGCTTTGGCGCCGCGCACTATCTCGCCTATTACCTCGATTTTCTGCGCGATGACGTCAGGCAGGTCTCGCCCCTGGCGGGTGTCGGAGTGGAGCAGGGCCAGCGACTGGCCGAGGGGGATCTGGTCATTGGCCTGGCCTTCCGGCCCGAAACGCGTATCAGCGTCGACTATTGCCGGCTGGCCGTGGAGCAGGGGGCGACGCTGCTCGCGTTGACCAACCACCCTGGCTCGCAACTGGCCAGCCTGACCGATCATGTGCTGCTGGCACCGGCCGACGGTCCGTTCTTCTTCAATCCCATGACCAGCCTGTTCCTGCTAGTCGAACTCCTCTTGTCGCGTGTCGCCCATGCCATGGGCAACGACGCGATCAGCAGCATTCGACAGCGTGAGGCGTTGATCGCCTGTCTCAATGTCGAATGAGTCGCCCCGTCCGTCATGCCCTGGAGGCACCCCGATGAAGTCTGCCGACGAGCCCAATACCCAGCCCGATTCTCGCTCACTGCCGGTCAGCCAGCGCCTGGAAGCGGCCTACGCCAAGGATGATGATGCCACGCGTGCATCCGATACGTTGTTGATCAACGAACAGTCGCGGCTGCTCGAGTCCGAAGGCAAGCGAGTCTACAAGTTCGGTTTCGGTCAGTCGCCGTTTCCCGTGTTTGCCCCGGCGGTGGACACGCTGGCGGAACATGCCGCGGACAAGGATTACCTGCCGGTTCAGGGGCTCCCCGCGCTGCGCCACCAGGTGGCCACCTTTCATGGCGAGGTCGATGCCACACCCTGGGAGGCATCGCGTGTCGTGGTGGGGCCGGGTAGCAAGCTGCTGCTGTTTGCGCTGATGAAGGCGCTGCCCGAGGCGGATATTCTTATTCCCGCGCCGTCCTGGGTCTCCTATGCGCCCCAGGCGCGCATGGCCGGGCAGCGGGCCGTCCGGCTGGAAGCGACTTTCGAGACACGCTGGCAGGTAACCGCCGAACATATCGAGGCGCACTGCCAGGCCGAACCCGAACGGCTCAAGTTGCTGGTCTTCAACGCACCAGGCAACCCCACCGGGCTGGCGCCGACCGTGGACGAGCAACGGCGCCTGGCTGACGTCGCCCGTCGCCATGGTGTACTGGTGCTCGCCGACGAGATCTACGGTCTGCTTCAGCATCGTGGTGAGCATCGCGCGTTCGCCCGTGACTACCCGGAAGGTACCGTGACCACCGGAGGGCTCTCGAAATGGTGCGGTGCCGGTGGTTGGCGACTGGGCGTCATGCACGTACCGACGGGCTTGGGTAGCGAGCTATTTGCCCGAATGCTGGGCATTGCCTCGGAAACCTGGTCGAGCGTGACCAGCCCGGTCCAGCAGGCGGCGGTAACGGCCTATACCCGTACGGCTGCACTCGATGCTTACCAGCAGCGCCAACGTGAGGTGCTGAGCGAGATCGGTCAGTGGTGTGCCGCACGTCTCAATGCGGCGAACGTGCGCACCCATGCGCCTGATGGCGGGTTCTACCTGTTTCCCGATTTCGAGGTTCACCGGCAGGCACTAGCGGCGCGGGGTATCACGACCAGTGCCGAGTTGACCCGGCGCCTGCTGGAAGAGGCCGGGGTCGCCTTGCTGCCAGGCAGCGCCTTCGGTTGCGATCCCGGTCAGTTGACCGTGCGTCTGGCCTATGTCGATTTCGACGGTGCCGCCTTGTTGCAATCGACGGGGACCGTCATGGATCATGAGGCGTCCCGTGTGGTTGTCGAGGGGATCGATGCCATCGTCGACTGGCTGCAGCAGCAGGCATGACAGGCCGGTGGCGGGTAAATGTCGCGCTTCGAAGACGTTTGTAAATCAAGGGAGATTTTCCTGTTTCCTTTTTCTACAAGAAATCAGGAACCTCTCGTCCCGAGAACCATCACAGGGAAGACACACAGCACCATTAGGGAGTATCACCATGCGTAGGATGACCGCACTGTTTTCTGCCGCCCTGCTCAGCGCAGGCATGATGTCCATGCCCGCCATGGCCCAGCAGGACTCAGCGACTCAGCAAGGCGGCGCGACCCAACAGGGTCAGGCGGCCAACCAGAACTTCACGGACCAGCAGCTGCAGCAGTTTGCCGATGCTTCCCAGGAAATCGCCCAGGTTTCCCAGGAGTACACGCAGCGCCTGCAGGAAGCCCAGGGCGACCAGGCCAAGCAGCAGGAGATCCGCATGGAAGCCAACGACAAGATGGTTTCCATTGTCGAGGAGAGCGGTTTGGATGTCGAAACCTTCAACGCGATCGGTCAGGCAATCCAGCAGGATCCCGAACTGATGAAGCGTGTCCAGCAGATGGCGCAGAGCGGTTCATAAGCGCGCCAAGCAAGAACGCTGCCGACGCCGCTGCGTCGACACGAGAAAGGCCACCTACGGGTGGCCTTTTTCATGTGTATGACCTGTCCTGAATAGAGTTGACACGTTCCGCCCCTTATCTTGGGAGAACGTGATGAATCAACGCATTAAACGCACCCAGCGGGACTACACCCTGGCCTTTAAACAGACGGTGGTAGACCAGGTCGAGCGCGGCGAGATGACCTACAAGCAGGCTCAGGCTCGCTACGGTATCCAGGGCCGCTCGACGGTACTACAGTGGTTGCGTCGCTATGGTCACCAGGACTGGCGTCCCGGGGCCACGGAGCGCGCCGCCAGGAGACCTGTCATGCCAAAATCGCCTCCGACCCCGGAGCAGCGCATCAAGGAACTTGAGGAGAAGCTG
>NZ_FOPY01000034.1 GCF_900113605.1 Modicisalibacter xianhensis | reverse complement strand
CCTGGAGTGCTATTTCACACGGATCAAGGTAGCCAATACGCCAGTCGCCTGTTTCGCCAACGATTATGGCGTTACCGCATGAGTCAGAGCATGAGCCGACGGGGAAACTGTTGGGATAATGCGCCTATGGAGAGGCTATTCCGGAGCTTGAAGAGTGAATGGATACCGGCCTTGGGCTACCCGAGCATCTGCGCTGCCAGGAAGGACATCGGGGAGTACCTGATGGGTTATTACAATCGCCAGCGGCCCCATGCGTTTAATGCAGGGATCCCGCCTGCGTTAGCTGAAGAAAAACTTAAAACACTGTCCGGGATTAGTTGACCACTACAATTGCAGACCACGCGTACTGTCGTCGGGGTAGCGACCGTCGTAAGCGATCCGTCGCAGGACGTGGCCAGCAGCAAATAGCCTCTCACCTCGTCCTTCCCTTTTAGTGAGGTGCTCAGCCCGCTACGAGCCAAGGCCCAGAACTTGCGTCCGCCCTTGAGCACGCCCGCCGTTTCCAATTCGTAGCCGGCGTATTCAGTCAGGTCCCGGTAGAACTTCAGCACTTCCTGCGGCTGAACGACCTTGTAGCGCTGAGAAACCACTGATAGTGGTGCCTGGGTATCCGAGCGGAACAGCACCTTCTGCTCGGGAAAAGAGTGAATGCTGCCCAGATGAGACGCCGCATCGACAATGAACCGTACCGGGGTTTCTTCGATATGCCAGTTCATGCCGGCCTGCTGTTGCCAGACCTCTAGTGGTTGATGCGCTGACAACTGCTGCCCAAGACCGTGCCAGGGAGTATCGCCAACGTAGGCCATTTGTTCGACGAGATGTGCCATGTGAAACTCCAAAACGCAAAAAACCGGCAGAGCGCCGGCAGGTAGAAGGGAAAGAGAGATCAGTACATTACGTGAAAGCTGTGGCCACAGCCAAGGCAGAGCAACGGAGTACCTTCACCGGGCGGAAACAGATGTAGGAAATATACGATTCCCGGCAGCCGCCCCAGCGATTCCCCCTGGCGCCGGCGATGACAGCCGCTGCCAATCGGTTAAGAGGGAAGTGCGCTGAGGTCAGCCTTCCCGATGAGTAGAGCGATACATAGGCACCCTTGAGAGAGCCGGCTAAAGCACCGACAGTTATTCCCAGCTTGCGGGCGGTCTCTAGGCTGATCACACGCTGCGAGACACAGCGCGAGCACTGCGGGGAGATAACAGTTCTCCTGTGATGGAATTACGAACTCGGGTAGGTCTCAGCTCACAGGCGTGATATAGGCCTCAAAAAAAGGAATACATATCCTAAATATATGGGTTTTGAAGAAATGTTTGGCCTGGTTTTAACCCATTGAATCTTATAGTTATTTAGGTGTGACCAAGATCGAAATAATAGCAGATCAACGTGCATAATCAGGTTGCCTTTTTGTGCTCTTCCTGAATTATTTCTCGGCAGCATTGATACACCCGTAAAACTATGCTGTATTAACTACGTAGTTTTTGGGCCTGTCGCTGTAGACTAAGCCCACTGCGCGCCACAAACCATATAAAAATCATAGTTCTGTGAGGAAAAGATAATGACAAGATTTTTCCGAACTGCGTCTCTCGCCCTGGCACTTGCAGGAATCACTGGAATTTCAACGGCACACGCAGAGCGTCTAACCATTTCGACCTGGGGTAGCCCGAATCACTACCAAGTCAGTCAATTCGTTCCAAAATTTGAAGAGCTTCTTAAGGAGAAGAGCGAGGGCGAGATCCGAACACGTTCTTTTGCTGGTGGCGAAATGGTCAAGCAGCAATTCGTCGCGACCGCGATCCCACAAGGCACGATTGATGTTTCCCTTACCACGATGGACAACTGGTCCGGCCATATTCCTGAGGTCTCGATCCTGACGTCTCCGTTGTGGACCAAGTCCATTCAGTGGACACGGGACAACCTGAAGCCTGGCAATCCGGTTTTTGATTACTTCAATGAAGAGCTTCAGGCACAGGGTGCAGTCTTGTTGGCAATGTTCGATATCGGTCCGCCTGTAATTTCTGCAACCTTTCCAATAAATGGCCCGAGCGACTTTCAGGGCAAGTCTGTCCGCGTCTATTCGAAAGGAGCGGGTGAAGTGATTCAGGCTCTTGGTGCGGCACCGACCATTATGGGTGTTGGCGACGTTTATTCTGGGCTCCAAAGAGGAACAGTCGATGCGGCGATGGGAGGACTCGGTGGTGCGGTGGGCCTCAAGCATTATGAGGTGACTGACTTTTTGCTCGATCACAACGGTGTATTAGGCACGCTGATCCACGCCTACGTTATGAATAAAGAAAAATTCGAATCGCTTTCTCCTGAAATGCAAAAGACCGTGATGGAGTCAGCCCAGGAGGCCCGCGACTCGATGCAGCAGTTCGCCATCGATGAAGAAAGCCGTCTTATCGATGTGATCAAAAACCACGGGAATGAGGTCGTTGCAGTAGAGCCGGGCAGTGAGGCGTGGGAAACCTGGGAGAATGCGCTGGAACCCTTCACCCAGAAGTCCCGGGAGCAATACCCCGCTGAACTTGTGCAGATGATTGAGAGTGAGTGATTAGGTGCGGAGGTCTAAGCCGCTCTCTGGCTTGGCTTAAACCTAACAGGGCCATGGGCGAGGGACGGAACGCTAACCGTCCTGCCCAGCCTCTCACATGGAGTCAGGGCATGATACACATCTCAGAATTCGTTGGGCGGGTTTTTACTTACATTTCCATCGCATTGATGCTTTTTCTATCGATTCCCATCGCATATGAAGCCGTGATGCGTTCGTTCGGCTACCCAACTATCTGGGTGTTTGAAACGACTCTTTATTCCTTTATCTTCCTCGGCTTCCTGGGTAATGTTCTCGCGGTTAAATCGGGTGCGCACTTTCGTGTGACTCTGCTTGCAGATCTGTTTCCCAGCTACCGCCGCGCCTTCGATCTTCTGGCGCACTTTTCGGTGCTGCTATTTGCAGTACTCATTATTACATCCGGCAGTTACTTTGCCTGGTATTCGTGGACCCACGATACGGTTTCAGCCTCACTTCTCGAAATTCCCATGTGGATACCCCAGTTCGCCATTCCCTTGGGTGGCGTTGGCTTGTTTCTACAGACACTGGTTGCCATCAGCCGGAGTGGGAGAGAAGACCTCCCGCATACCGAAGTAGACTAACAGAGGTTACCCAACATGGACTTCTTCTACGATTGGGGGGGATATATCTCGATTTTCCTCCTGTTCCTCCTCATGTTGCTGACGGTGCCGGTCTTTGTCGCGATGGGGATCTCTGCCTTTGTGGCTTCACTGCTACTGGAAGACCCTTCGCTGGTATTCCGCACGTTTATCCAGACAAGTTGGCAAGGAGCATCGATCTTTGAACTGGTTGCGCTACCCCTGTTTATTTTGACCGGTACCATAATGCAACGTACAGACGCGGGTGCCGATCTCTTTGAAGTGACCAAAGCCTGGATAGGCTCTGTCCCTAATTCGCTGGGCGTTGCGACCATAACGGCCTGCGGTATCTTTGCCGCGATTTCCGGTTCCAGCATTGCGACCGCCGCTACGGTTGGGCTAGTGGCCATTCCGCTGCTCGTGAAAGAGGGGTACGGCGAGCGCCGGGCAGGCGGGTTCGTTGCAGGGGGAGGCACGCTTGGAATCATTATACCCCCCTCGATTCCGTTGATTCTCTACGGGGTAATCACTGAAACGTCCATAGGCCAGCTTTTTATCGCCGGCGTTGTTCCCGGCATTATTATGATGAGCCTTTTTGTTCTGTATGTACTCCTGTCGAGGCCACGAATTAAGTCGGGGATGAGCGAGAGTGCAACCATGGGTTCTCCTACTTCAGCCATAGCACTTCAGCCCCAGCCAAGCTTAAGTTATAACACCCGGGAGAAGCTCGCTGTGACGCGCCGGACCATTGGCGTCGTGCTTTTACCTGTCGTCATTATTACTGCGATTTACACCGGCATTTTCACTCCGACCGAAGTAGGCGCGCTCTCTGTGCTATACGTCGTCGCACTTGGCGTGGGACAAAAGCGGTTGACGCTCGCCAAGCTTAAGGATGCCGCCATCATGGCGACGGCGACAACGTCAATGCTGGTCATGCTCATCGTATTCGGTCAGTACTTTGCCCATTTCCTGACGTTCGAGCAGGTACCCCAGGCGATCGCCCAAGCCATCATAGAAGCGGCGAGTGGGGTGGGGGCTGTGACCCTAATGATCCTCGCCTACATCGTGCTGGGTATGTTTCTTGAAAGCGCCGCTATGCTGCTTATATCTATCCCTATATTTCTGCCAGTTGCAATACAGGTGGGGATGGAACCCATCGTCTTCGGCATATTCGCCTGTATCGCCATGGAGATTGCACAAATCTCGCCGCCGATTGGGGTCAATCTCTTCACCATCCACGGCATATCCAAGATCAAGCTTGGGACCCTAGCACGCGGGGCCGCGCCATTTTTGCTGATTCAAATCGCAATGCTCTATTTGGTTTATTTCTTCCCCGAGATCGTTCTCTGGCTACCGAGTTCCATGAGGTAGGCATGAGGTTGATTGGGCGCTTAGGTCAAGCAATGGACTCGAAGTGCATCCCGAATGCCGCTGATGAGAACCAAGCTCTGCGCCAAGGGGCTCACAAGCCGGGAATCGATCATGGACCCAATTATTGCTGCACTGTCCGTATCAACTGGAGATCTCTAACAATGAAGCTCACTAAAGAAGAAAAGGCCATGCTGGCCGGGGAGATGGGCGAACCCAAGCGCTGGGCCATCGAGCATATGCTGCGTGTCGGCCAGGTTTTCGACGCGCCGGATCTGGTTCCGGTTTCTCAAGCTCACATGATGGGAGACACGGAATCCTTGGGGGGTGCCGGGGTGGAGTTTCTGGAATCGCTGGCCAGTCATCCGGAAGAGCAGAGGCACGTAAGTGTACCGATGATTACCGATCCTCGGGGTGTCGACCTGAGCTACTACAAGGAACTCGGGCAGACGGAAACCATGGCGGAGCTTGAGCGCCGTACGATTGCCGCTTGCGAGAAGCTGGGCATCCTGATGACGGATACTTGCATTAACTATCAGACGGTCATGCCTCCCGTGCTCGGGGATAATGTGGCGTTCGGGGACACGGGAGTGGTGATCTATAGCAACAGTGTACTCGGCGCCCGCTCAAATTTTGAAGGCGGCCCCTCCGCACTGGCTGCAGGTTTGTCGGGTCGAACGCCCCGTTACGGGCTTCATTTGGATCAGAACCGTAAGGCAACCAAGCGCTTTGTTGTCCGCCATCAGCCGGTCGGCTTGACGGACTGGGGCATTCTAGGTGGTCTCATAGGCCGCTTGTCAGGCTCCTACTGGGAGGTTCCCGTTGTGGAAGGACTGCAGATGATCCCCACGTCCGACCAGTTGAAACACTTCGGGGCGGCGATGGCCAGCTTTGGCTCTACACCTCTCTTCCATTTGGTTGGCATCACCCCGGAGGCCCAGACGTTAGACGATGTCTGCGGCGACATCATACCCGACGCTCAGGACATCACCCGTAAGGACCTGGAGGCATTCCAGGGTGACTTTGGGGCCAAGGGGGACAAAGTTGATGTGGTCGTGTTCGCGGCGCCTCAGCTATCGCTCGTCGAAATGAGCCAGGTCGCCGATCTCATCAGTGGCAAACGGATTCATAAGGATACCTCACTGATTGTATGCACCTCACCGGGGGTCGCGGCGGACTGCGACCGGATGGGCCTCACCGATCGAATTGAAGCCTCTGGTGCAAAAGTGCTGAGAGGCACTTGTTTTTACAACCAATACGCCCGCGAGCTCGGCGAAGCGAACAACTGGAAGAGCCTGCTCAGCAATTCGGCAAAAATCGTTAACATTATCAGCGGATACGGGTATCAGCCCGCACTGGCCAGTATGGAAGTGTGTATCGACTCAGCTATTGCAGGAGAGATCGTATGAAGACCGAATTGAAATGCCACAAGGGGACCGGAAGCAAAGTTCAGGGTGAAGCACTGGTTGCCAATGATAACTTCTCGGCTCGATACGACCTCGATCGGATCAAAGGCATTTTTTCCCGGCCCGCCCATAAACTGGTGGGGCAATCCTATGTCGATAAGATTCTTGTACTCAACACCGCAAAAGGCGGGGTCGCATCCGCCTGGATGCTGCATGAAATGAAAGCGCGTGGCATCGCGCCGAAGGCCATCCTGTTCAACAGCGCGAACACTATCCTTGTCCAGGGCGCAGCCTTGGCCGATATGACTCTGTGTGATCGGTTTGAAGATGGCGATATCACCACTCTCATAAAGACTGGCGATCAGGTTGTCGTAGATCCTGAGCTAGGGCTGGTATCCATTCTCCCTGAAGCGTAATACCGCGTAGGGTAGGCGCCGCGGCGGAAGCCCGGCGCCTCCGAATCGCTTCTTGGCTGAGCGCATTCGCTATGCAGTAGTGCGAAAGACAGAGAAACGAAGCGAGGGGATAGCTGAAGTAGCCATGCCCGACAACGCCTGTTGGCGCTGACATTAGAGCCGGAATGGATCAATGGCTGTTTTAGCATCCCCTGGAGGCATAATTGAAAGGATCAGGCAGTCGTTTCACTCAAGGGCAGTACACTTTCTTAACGCGCTGGCTCCCGTTTCTTGTTTGGGGGCGGAGCTTGACCCGACGCTCATTGGCTGCAGACTTCCTGGCTGGCTTGACGGGAGCTGTCATTGTGCTTCCCCAAGGTGTAGCTTATGCCCTTATTGCCGGCTTGCCACCAGAGTATGGGCTGTACACAGCTATTGTTACCCCTGTGATTGCCGGCTTATTTGGCTCCTCCCTGCATCTTGTCTCCGGCCCGACTGCAGCGATATCCATCGTTGTTCTGAGTGTCGTTAGCAATGTATTTCCACCGGACTCATCGGAGTTCATTCCCGCCGTTCTGACGCTAACGTTTCTGACCGGACTTGTTCAGCTTGGGCTCGGCTTCGCGCGGCTGGGCACCTTGGTAAACTTCATCTCCCATACGGTTGTGATTGGCTTCACTGCCGGCGCTGCCGTGCTGATCGCCAGCAGCCAGATGAAATATGTCCTAGGCCTGCCAGTGCCTACCAACTCATCATTCACCCAGACCTGGACGGCACTGGCGCAGCAGTTTGGGGAGACCAATTTCTACGCGCTAATGATCGCCCTCGCGACGATGCTGTCGACCCTATTGCTCAAGCGTATTAATCCCAGGCTTCCGACGATGTTGTTCGGCATGATCGTGGGCAGCCTGCTGTGTTGGCTAATTGATGGGGGAAGTCAGGGTGTTCCGCTGGTAGGTAGTTTACCGGATGGCCTGCCTGGCTTTGCGGTGCCCGACTTTTCCATCGATACAATCAATGCCTTGCTCCCCGGGGCGGTGGCAGTCGCCATTCTGGGGCTGGTCGAGGCGGTGTCCATAGCCCGCGCCATTGCGATGCGCTCCGGCCAGCGTATCGACGGAAATCAAGAGTTTATCGGACAGGGCTTATCCAATACTGTTGCCAGCTTCTTCTCGTGCTATGCGGGCTCGGGCTCGTTCACCCGCTCGGGCGTGAATTATGAATCGGGTGCGCAAACCCCCGTAGCCGCGATAATTGCGGCGTTGGCCCTCGTCTTCATTCTATTGCTGATACCGGAGGTCACATCGCTACTACCGCTCCCAGCAATGGCGGGGGCCATATTGCTGATCGCCTGGGGCCTGATAGACAGCCACCATATTAGGCACATCCTCCGTCACAACAGGCAAGAATCCGTTATTCTTTTGGTCACTTTCACTTCTACATTGGTTATCGAACTGGAGTTTGCGATCTATCTGGGAGTGATTCTCTCCCTTGTTCTTTACCTGCGGCGGACCTCACGTCCTCGCCTGATGGAGGTGGCACCGAGGAATTTAGCCCCCGCGCTGGACCTGCGAAGTGTGAGCCGGTACAACCTTGCCACCTGCCCACGCATGAAAATCGTGCGCATCGATGGGTCGATTTTCTTCGGGGCGACAGACTATATCCAGCAGTCCCTCAAGGACTTCAGCGCCCCCATGGGTCGTGGAGATTACCTTCTCATTGTCTGTTCCGGCATCAATTTCATTGATATGACGGGGGCAGAAATGATGCTTCAAGAGATAGCCCGCTTGAAAGCGGAGGGAGTAAAGGCAAAGTTCTGCGCGCTAAAAAATACTGTCAAAGATGAATTGTTCGCAAGCGGTTACTGGGAAGCGCTGGGGCCAGATGATTTCTACAGTACGCCAGAGGAGGCCCTTGCGGCAATTACTCATGATCTCAACAAACATCATTGCTTAATATGCAAAAGCTGCATATTTAGCAGGGATTAAAGTGATCCTGTTAATGCTGGGGTGTTTTCTAATCCTTTTGGAAAGAAGGGGCATTAGGAATGATGTTTAGGGCGAGGGGTTTTCCGTTGAATCTGGGCTCCATGGCTGTGATCCGATATTATTTACATATTTCATCTCATATAAAAGCATTTTTATGAACGCGCTGGGTCAAGGTAGTAGCATCAGTTTTTTAAGCTTAGGAGGCGTTATATAAGCTATGCAAGGCATTGATCAAAATGACTGCGATGAATTTGTTCGCCGTTTCTGGCCAGCCAACGAAAGCTTACCGAAGCACGAAAAGCTTCGTAAAGCTATGACAACCGCGATCATTCAGGGCTTCTGGCGCCCTGGGGCTCGTCTCGCCACTGAGTCTGAATGGGTAAAGGCGACTCCATGCGGTCTCGCCACGGTACAGAGGGCATTTCGTGCCCTTGTGGCTGACGGCCTGGTTCACCGGCGCCGGGGCAGCGGTACAGTTGTGGCCCGTTTTAGTCGGCCCCTTGCACAAGGTCCATGGCATATGCGTTTTTTGCGCCAAATTGAGGATGAATTAGAATACCTGCCTGTGAGCACTAGGGTACTCAACCGGAATGTCACACGAGAACCTGGGCCATGGACAGGAACGCTCAATGGAGACGAGCACGCGTTGGTTAAAATAGAAAGAATTATGGATATCGATGAAGCTTTCTCGGTTTATAATGTTTTTTACGCTCAGGCTGATCGGTTTCCCGAATTAGTGGATCAGCCAGTGTCTGAGCTCCATGGAACGAACATAAAGAAATTTATTTCCCAGCGCTACCATATGTCGGTACATAAGGTCCGACATAAAATGAGGTTTGAGGTTGTTCCGAAGTGGGTTACGGATAACTGTGAATGGCCGGACAGTGCTTATGCTGTGATACTTAATGTGGTAGCTTATTCTTTTGAAGGCGAAGCAATGTATTACCAAGATTTTTACATTCCACCGAATAACCTAACCTTAGACCTTGGCACCCATAGATGGGTTTAGAGTGACAGCAAAGTCACACAGGAGAAGTGGAGCAGGCTTCCCGATAAGGCTCATCATTGAAGCCTGAATTCAAGCAATAAGCGCAGCACCTTGCGCAACTCGGCATCGGTGATCTGCCGGAAGTCCGTTCCCTTGGGGAAGTACTGCCGTACCAGGCCATTGGTGTTCTCGTTGGTTCCACGCTGGCCCGAGCAGTAGGGATCGCAGAAGTAGGTCGCTGCGGTCACTGCCTTGGCCACGGCTTCGTGACCGGCGAACTCCGAGCCATAGTACCTGCGGAACGACCTGGCCAAAGGCAGCCATCGTGGCCTAAGAGGTCCTTGTGTGACCCTCATCACAACAAGGAAACCGACGATGACTGCCTCCCCTCAGCTTATGCCAGATACCGTTTGTGTCGCGATCGATATCGCTAAGCGTTACCACGATGTGTTGGTTCGCTGGCCCAATGGACGTGAAAAGGCGCTTAAAATACCCAATACGCGTATTGGGCACGACGACCTGATTCGGTTCCTGAAGCAGCAGAAAGCCCCTGTATTGGCCGTTCTGGAGTCCACGGCGGATTTTCATCGGCCCCTTGCCTATCGGCTGGCACAGGCGGGAATACCGGTGCACCTCGCCTCATCCTTGGCAGGGGCTCGGGTTCGAGAGGCGCTGTATACCTCATGGGACAAGCATGACCGAAAGGATGCGCGTGTTCTGATGTATCTGCTGACCCAAGGCATGACGCATCCTTCCTCCGTGAGGGGTACTTCGACCTCCAGGAGATCTCGAATACCTATCAGCAGATCGCTCGGGCCAGAACACGCTGCCATAACAGCCTGGTTAACCACTATTTGGCGTTGTACTTTCCCGAGATGGAACGCTACCTCAGCGCGTCCCGGGCCCACTGGTTCTGTCATTTCCTGCTGACGTTTCCCCACACCGGCCAGCATTACTGCACTGAGTCGCGAGGCGTTTGTCGAGGCCGCCTGGGAGAGCGTAGGGCGCAAGGTGGCGAAGCAGCAGTTTCTGGAGGGTATCCATGAGACGGCTCAGTCCAGCATGGGCCTGCCAGTCGCGCTCTCCTGCTTTTCCAACGCCGCCAGGCTGGGCAGGCCCCGTCGCCTCAAGAGGCGTTGCAGTGCTGAGCGTGAGAGTTCGGAGTGAAGGAATTCCTTTGCCACGACCAGCAAGTCATCAACGCTCAGACGCAGGTAGTCGCGCAGAGCCACCACGATCTCTTCCTGGACGGGAGACAGCGTCGCGAGCAGGTTATGTCGCGTGTGGGGTCGATCATGTTGCGTGCTGCGGTAACGCCACCGGGCAATGGTGGGACACGAGACATGATAACGCCGAGCCAGTTCGCTATCGCTGACCGAGGCGGGTGCCTGCTGGATCTCCTTGCGGATGCGCGGTGTGGTGGTCGCCGTCTTATGCAGTTTGATATCCATCTCGCTGCTCCTGGATGAATTGAGCAATGAGTTCACGCGCTGCCAGCAGAGGATAGCTCCTACGGCTTAATCTATCATCCGGCCTCTTACACCTAAGAGCAGATCATCACCATCCTCAAGGCGCATGAACGTGGCGTATCGATGGCCGTGCTGGCACGGATCCGATCCTCTACCGCTGGAAGGCCAAGTACGGCGGCATGGAGGTTTCTGAGAGCAAGTATCTGCGCGATAAAAGGGGTTTATTCTTCATCTTTAGTCTTGTCTGCCGATAAGCTTTACGGCCGGTCTCTTAGCTACTCCCCGGCCGTAGCGACGACAAGAGAAGAACATGAAGAACTGGTCAGTAAAAAGCAGTTTGACCGCAGCCCTCGTGCTGCCCAAGGCCAAGACGCCGGCCCTGCCGATCAAGAAGGCCGTAGTGCAAGAGGAAGAATGGGCTGAGTTCTAAGCTGAACCAATCAGCTTGAATGACTTTAGTACAGCCCAGTGAAGAGAGAAGAGCCGAGGCAGTTTTTGCCTTGCCTCTCTTATACGGAGCTGGATGCCGCAAGCCCGGCATGACCGGAGGCAGCGCCGATGATCATAGACCTTGTCGGCATGAAGCTTTCTGGGAGGTAACGAGGGAGCCGATGAAACCGGCTGAACACTATCGAGCAGAGCCGCTAGAAGCACATTGTCATGCAGCTGATCCAGACCAAGGTGGCTCAGTGGAAGCGGATGGACGCCATGCCTCAGCATGCCATATTAATAAGATGGTGGCAGCAAGTGTATCCATGTAAAGCAGTTTTCCTCGACGCTCGTTTGGATGGGAAAAAATTAGTTCTTTACCATCATAAATTCGATTTAATTACTTTAAGTGTTTGGTTAAAAAATGAATTATTACGATTTTTCTGATTTTTTAGAAGTACAAGAAGCAGCAAAGATAATGTGTAAGGATGAGAGTGGTGATGATTTCTTCTATGAGGGTTGGCTTAGACAGATTACTTTGGCTGTAGTTGGAGGGGATCTCGATGGGCACTTATTTATGTGTAGAGAGCCTGGGTCAGGCATTTGGGAATACGTGGAATTAAAAGATCTCAGTGAGCGCATTGAATTTAGCCCAAGCCTATTTGGGTACTATGTTGGGGATTTTAGCTTCTGTGTAAGAACTTCTGATTTTAAACAGTGGCTTTCAAGCAAGGCTAATGATGAGAGTGGTAAAAATGAAAGTCTAGATGTGAGCGATGCAAAGCCTTCTCATTATTTAATTATTGCGGCACTTTTGGAATATGTGAAAGGAGAAAGCGGAAGTGACCAAGAAGTCATTATAAATAGTCTTGAGTCGCTAAATAAGGGGGTTAGAGGAGTAACGCGGGGTAATATGGAGAAGTTGTTTGCCCGCTCTAATAAAGAGATGAAAGCGGCTCGAAAAAATTTATGAGGCTTGGAATAAGAAGACTGCAATTTTCATGAAATTTCAGTTTGCTGACGAAAATTGAAATTGCTAACACAATTGGAGCGTCAACCAACCACATGGAGACGCTCCAATGCACATCCACGAACAATCCCCTCTTGACCTTGACCTTGCCACTAGCGCCTTGCTCCGCTATCGCGAGGGCTGTGACCCTACACTAATTGAGTTGCCAGAAAAGGCTGTTTTTCCCTACCTGATCAATGCTCAGCCATCGACCGCTCGCAAATCTCGCACTACCGGTATCCTGCTGGGTCGTCCTGCCCTGAGGTTTGTTAAGCACGGTCGTACCATAAGGTATCGTTTAAAAGATGTACTCGACTGGCTAGAAGCTGGCAAGGACTACAGCAACACAGCAGAGGTCAGGCTGATCCAAGGGGTAGCGAAATGAGTTATTCCGAAGATTTTTCTCTGCTCAGGTCTCGGCAATTCAATATAAAGCGCGACCACGTCTTCGCCGGTATCCCTAGCCAAGAGATCTTATGCGCTGTCGATCCTGCTACAGTCCCGAACCGCAAAGCGCGCCGGCTGATCCGTAAGGCCCAGCGCAAAAGCAAAGGGGGCGGCCAGTGATGTTATCCACCTCTATCCTGTATCGCTATTCATTCCGAGCAGGCGAAAAATCGTTAGCCGGGTGTAGGGGCCCGAATTCAAATAAGCGTGCTAGCACCCTCCGTTATGGCATGCATTTTTCGATGACCACTATGCCTTATGGTGGCTGGCTGTGGGCGAGCTTCGGCCTGGCCGGTTTCCTTTTTGGGGATTCCTGCCACGCAGGTAGTCACCCTCAATTCTGTAGAAGGGGCAGTGGTGACTCCAAGCAGATTGAAGTTTCCACTATAGCACCATCTTATCTATCCATGGGCCGTACTACGTCCGAACATACTGTAGCTCATCGAGCGATGGTCAGGGGCGTACTGTCCTCTGGCTCAAGCGCTGCTTTGCAGCTTCCTTGCTAGCCAACGGTAAGGACATAAAGTGCAAAGCCATAACGACCTGCTCTCGGCATTTCGCCAAAACATCATCGACGCGGGTCTGAATCCGCCCAACACCATCGAGGCTGATGGCAATAAGCATGCCTTCAACAGCACCGGCAAGCGTGGCAAGAAACAAGGTACCTACCTACTCAACCCTATCACTGGGCGCGGCTGGTTTAAGTGCCATCGTTATGCTCTTTACCAGACCTTCAGTGTCTCGGGAGCGGAGCGTGCCACGATTGCCGATGTTGAGCGTATCAAAGCTGACAAGGTCAAGCGTGAGCAACAGCAAGCATACACTTGGGCTGAATGCGCCGAGCATGCGCGTAAACTGTGGAGTCGCTGCACACCCGTCTCTACAAATCAGCTCTATCTCGTGCTCAAAGGCATTGATCCCGTTGGCCTGAATCTGCGCCAGCATCCCAGTAATGGCGCTCTAGTAGTGCCGATGTTTGATCCTGAAGGTAGATTGGTTAACCTTCAGTCCATACGGCCTGACGGAGAAAAGCGTTTCCTTAAGGACGCTCGCAAGCATAGCTGCTACACCCTGGTCGGTGCCGATTCTGGTCAAGGCCGCATATTCTGCGAAGGTTATGCCACCGGCTATACCGTTTGGCAAGCTACGGGCAAGCAGGCCGTCGTTGCCTTCGACGCGGGCAACTTGAAGCATGTCGCAGCTCATATGGCCCATGATGGCGATATAGTGGCTGCGGATAATGATAACGCAGTGAAGGGTAGTGACCGTTTCGGGAAGCCCCTTACAAGCTACGGCATCGGTCACAAGGCCGCCCTGGTAACCGGCTTGCCTGTCTACCTGCCGTCCGTGCCCGGTAAGGATTTTAACGATCTGGCCACCGACAAGGGTATTGAGGCGGTCCGCTCAATTTTTGAAGCCGCGCCGGTCTCCCAAGTGCCGGTATTTGATGCCTGGGAGCTGGCGCCGGCCACTCTTAAGGGTGCCAAGCCTGCCGGCTGGCTCAAGACACTGGGCAAGGCCACCACCCCCGAGGAAGCGGCCAGCATCGCGCGTGCCATCATGGACAGAATGAGCATGGCCACCCCCGCCGGAATATCGATTGCCCATCTGCGTCAGCAGATCGAAGCCAATGCTCCTGCCGGGTTGATTCACCCGACCACCTTGGACAGCATCGCGGGTCGTGTTGATTACATCACGGCTAAATACCGCCGACCTGCCGCCTTGCAGCCTGTTTCCCTGTCACCCCAAGGGAAAGCTCGGCACCGTGTCGAGCTCGTTCCAGAGCTGCCTTCGCTGACACCTGGCGATTATCACGGAGTCATTCTGGTGAAAGCCCCCATGGCAGCCGGCAAGACACAGAAGATTGGCCAGCCCATGGCGGCACATGCCATCGCCATGGGCCAAGCGTTCCTCAGCATTTGTCACCGTCGGTCCTTGGTCAGGGAAATGGCCACCCGGTTGGCTCTGACCCATTATGGAGATATTGACGCTGGCACCAGTAAGGCCCTGGCAACGTGCCTGCCAAGCATCTGCCGACCCGACCATGCGCCGCTGATTGACAGAGTGCGGATGGTTTTCATCGATGAGATTGCTCAGGCGCTGGACTTTCTGGAGAGCCGGGTATGCCGGACCGGGGACGCGACCAATCGCGATGTTTACGATCGCTTGCGCCAGATCGTAGCCGTTGCCGAGTGCGCTGTGGTAGCCGATGCCGGCTTGAATGACCGCGTACTGAGCTTCCTTGAGCAGTGCCGTCCAGGCGAGACCTTCCGCATCATCGAGATGCTGGCACCAGCGAAGCTCGGCATTACGGCCAATTTCGCGTACGGGCAGGATGTCGCCCCGTCACACGTCATTGGTGAATGCCTGAAAGAGCTTGCCAACGATGGACGCGTCTGGATCGCCTGCGAAACGAAGTATCGGGCGCGGGCACTGGAAGAGCTGTTCACCCAGCACGACCCCAGCCTGCGTGTGCTCGCCATTTACGCCGACAATGCCGGTAACAAGCGCCAGCGGGATTTCATGGCCAACCCCGAAGCTGAGTGTTTGGCCTATGAAGTGGTGATTGCTTCACCTGTGATTTCCAGCGGGATCAGCATTGAGCACAAGGACATATCCAAACACTTTACGCTGGGCGCCTTTATTGGCAATGGCAACAGCGTCACCCCGGCAGACGCTGCTCAAATGCTTCGCCGGGTGCGTTACCTCAAGCGATACGTCATCGGCCTGACTTCTAACACCACCGTTGGCCAGCAGCATCCCAACGCCATCCTGAAGGCCGCCGAGACCGCCGCTCGGATCGAGGGCAAAGCTGCACCAGTCACGGACTTCGATGCCCTAGTGGCTGATATTCGCGCCAGCCGCGAGAACGCCAAGGCTGACTTCGCGGCGGGACTGCTATGGCAACTGAATGCGTCAGGATGGCACCTGGCCCGAGCCCAGGATGTGTGCAACGAGCACCTGGCTGCACTGCGCGTTGCCAGCGAGAGCGCTCACCAGCGCTATATCGATACCCTGATGTTGGCCCCGATCCTGAGTGAATGGGAGGCCAATGTCCTCGCCGCCAACAATCCCCGTGGGGAACTGCAGAACCTCACCCTTGAGGCGCATCGTATCCGCAAAGCGCTGGGCCTGGAGGGGCAGCCGTTGACCGAGGATGCTCTCGAGTTCTGGGACGACGGGCGGGCCGTCCGCCGACTGGATCGCTTCGATGCCTTCCGGGGCATTGTGCCAGACGCTGAGGATGCCAAGGTGCCCGTGACTATGCGCCGCTACCTGACCGCCTGCGCGCGAGGGTATGCCTGGCTGTTCGACGGTATTGGTACCGAAGCCGCCGGCTGGCTGACGCCTGACGTTGCCGGCCTGATTGTGGATCGCATCATGCAGCACCGCCATCTGCTAGCCCATCTGGGAATCGTGCCTCGCAAGTTCGGCAAGTTTAAGACCAATAAGAATGGAACATTGATGCCTATGGAGCGCCCGGAGCGGCCTGTATCCGTAGTGTCGGAAGTGCTAGCGCTGATGGGGATAGCCATAAAGGGGAGGCAGGTAAGGTGTCACAGTAACCATGGAATTACCTTAGAAGATTCATCCAGTACTGTGACACCCGAAACGTCCAAGGCATCCATGAGGCAGAAGGGAAACCCTCGTGTTTGGGTCTATTCGATTACCCCAGAGAGCTACGCCACCATGCAGCATTGGACCGATAGCCGAGCCAATCCCAGCACCCACCAGCTAACTATGCAGGAGGTCGCCGAGCGTGCCGCCTTTAGCCGAGCGGTGAAGCGTGCCCGGATCAATCTGATGGATCAGCCACGGCGCGTCCTGCGACCCTACCGAGGGGGGGCTAAATGGCCTGTTGAGGTGGAGAGCGTATCGATGTCAAAAGTGCCTACCGAGACCCCGACCTGGATAGGGACGTGGCCGACAAATGCTGAAGATGGTCCGTGGGAGGCCAATGCTTGATTCTGCATGCTTGCAATGCTTTTCAGCGCCCGGCTAACGCTATCGGCTAACCGTACTTGAAACATGTGAAACTAGAAACATCTTCTACAACCCACCGAAGAAGGAAGGACACATCATGAACTCAGTTGTCGAACTGCAACAGGACCGCGCCGAAGCCATCCACGAGCTTGCAGGTTATTTACTGGCGAGTGAAAGCGGAGTAACACGCTCGATTGCAGATAAAATCAGCGAGCTCGCTGCGCTAATACAGGAAGACCTTCTTATAGCACTCGACGCGAGCTGATTGAGCTACCTAAGTGTTTGGGCCCGAGAAGTAGTGGTTTGTATTGGTTGCATGTCAGGCCATTTAAAAACGTGTCGCCAACTTTGATCTCGCCGAGGGCATCCAGAGGCGATAGCCTGACTCCTGCCACACACCCACAGGAGATTATCTATGGCTAGCCAAAAGACCCGCGAGCAACTGAATGATCGTGCCGATGCACTGAACCGCAACACAGGCACATCTGGCCAAAACATCAAGTATGCCAAGTCCAACGGGAACCGCGGCAAGCAAATTCAAGAGAGTCGCACCTCTAAAAGAAAGTAACTGTCGGGGCCCGGATGATTAATTACGCGTTTCCAAAATAATTCGGGCCGGTCCTTCTGCCATTGCTTCATTGCACCGACCGGCGTCTGATGATGC
>NZ_FOPY01000036.1 GCF_900113605.1 Modicisalibacter xianhensis | reverse complement strand
CATCAGACGCCGGTCGGTGCAATGAAGCAATGGCAGAAGGACCGGCCCGAATTATTTTGGAAACGCGTAATTAATCATCCGGGCCCCGACACCTAAGGACATATGATATCCAGAAAACAGTCCACTTTTATGCTTTTTTCAGTAATTTTTTTCCCCTGTTGATCTGAATCAATGGTTAGAAGACCCTCATTAGCCAAGAACCAGTTTCTCTGGGACAGTTGGGTTTCACATGAGGACGATAAATTCCGCGCTTAAGGTGTAAAACCAAAGCTCAGGGCTACCCTTTAAATCCCGGCCGCAAAAAGTATAATGACCACCCCCCTTGATGGGGATGGTCACCATTAAGGACTGATGTCCTACGTGAAAATTTTAACCAGCTTACCAGTCTCGACGATTATCTCTGCTGGAGCTATGGTTTGTTGCTTCGTAATTCTGTTGTTTTTTGTTTATGCCAGATTTTTTATCAACAGCTAGATTTATTAAACTAAGCGAAGCATATGGCTTAGTCTTAGACAGAGCATCGCTCTGGCCAAGCAAGTTTGACTGCCGGTAAGCTTCGACTGCATCCATGTCACTTCCTACTTCTGCGTTGCTAGCGTCTCTGTTGCTTAAAGGTTCACGCTTATCTTGTAGCACATGTTCTAGCTGGGCAGATTGACCGGCAATATTTTCGGCAGGCCTATCAGCAAGCGCGATAATTGCTGAAAGTGAAAGTGTAGCAACTGTGCTTAGCAGGGCAATAGCTTTAGTAGCTTTCATGGTACGATCCTCCTTAGTTGATGAATCCATTATCAACGAAGAACCTGAAACCACCCTGAATTACTCATGCTTTTGTGTTAAATTTTTTTACTAAATTTTTTCCGCAGTCAGCGCTGAAGGTTATTAAAGAATTCGGAGTTGAAGTTAATCAAAGCCCTTTACTCCTTTTTAGGTAGATAACTTAGGTGCTCACATAAGCGTGGCAGCCCTGGCTTGGGCGGCCGAGGACCAGGAAAGCCGGTTGTGCCCTTTACCAGGCGCAGTGATGGTGATCACCGTCATATTCTCGCCAGGCAGTAGCCCTAGCGTTTATTGGTGTCCTGCCTGTTCTGGCAAGCCCCCCGGTGCTACAGGCGGAAATAATGTGGACGTACCTGAGATGTACCGAGCAAACTCACAATATAGCAGGGCTCGGCATGCCTTTGGCGTCGCCATGCCCTGCTTATAGTTATTTTTTCTGTAGTGTTGAGATCCGCTTCTGGGCATCTAGCTCGAAGCGAACCTCATCGCCGACGGAAATACCTTCTAGCAAACTCTTTTCAGACACCTTGAACGGCATTGTCATCGCAGGCCAGTTCAGCGCTTTGACTGGGCCATGTGCCAGCGTCACTTGCTGCTGCACAGGGCTTATTGCCTTGACAGTACCTTCTCCCTGTACTGTCTGAGCAGTAGTAGAGTGATGGCCGCCGGAACTGCTCCCGTGGCTATGGTTCGTGTCTGCGGAAACAGGCAGCGCGAGGGTAGCAAGAGCCAGAGTGGCAGTCGTCAAGAGCGGTCGAATCAAGCGAATCATGTTAACCTCCTAGCGTTATTGAAGTTCTAGCTACAAGCAATTGATAGGCAGTACGATACGAACGTGAAACCCTCCTCCAGGGGGCGAAGAGAACGTCACTCTGCCTCGATACTGAGCGACGATCTGTTTCAGAATGGCTAGACCCAGCCCGTGGCCGGGAGTGCTTTCATCGAGGCGTTTGCCTCGCTGGCCGAGTTCAGGGAGTGCCGATGAGTCAACCCCTCTGCCATCGTCTTGCACATCGATGACCAAATCTTGATCTTTGTAAATGTGACACAGCACACATTCCCGAGCCCACTTGCCGCCGTTATCGAGTACGATGCCAAGCATCTCATTCAGGTCATGGCGCTCGACGGCAATGTTTTGATTCGGTGAAAGCGAAACTTGCAACTCGAAGCGTTTTACTGGGTACAGCGTACGCATCATGTCGATAAGCATTTCTGTCTCACCGATGACGTTGGCACGCTGCCCAGTCATTGGCCCGGCGAAACGCGCCCGCCTTAACTCGGAGGCCAGTTGCGCCTGCATTCCTTCCATACGCTCCAGCATGCGGTGACGGCGTTGTTCGTCGATGGGCCGACTCCCTCTTAAAACTTGTGTAACAGCTGCGAGCGGCGTTTGTAGCGTATGGGATAAGTTGGCCACGGCTTCACGCGAGCGGAGCAATCGCCGCTGCAACTCATCCATAAAATGATTGAGCTGGGCGATTAGGCTGTCCAACTCAGACGGGACATCTAAATCGAGCCGCTCCCGTTGGCCCGACTGTATCTCAGAAAGCTGCCGTTGTAAGAAAGCAAGTGGGCGCAGACTGCGATTGACCGCGATTAAATTTAGTAATATCAGTAGCACTAACAGAGCCCCGGCGATGGCTCCTACCCACCAGTGCAGTGCATCAAGCCCAGACTCCACTTGCGCAAAGTCTTCGCCAATCAATAGGACACCTTGCTGCCCCTCTAGGGTGAGTGCTTCACGATAGATAAGCAGTTTCCGCCCTTGCCATGGGACTTCAAAAACTTCAGCCTTTGTCTCATCTAGATAAGGTGACAGGAGGGAAAGCCTGTCCGGATGAGAAGATGAGACCTGGTCTCCGACCCGCAATACATAAAGGTGATGGAAAACTTCCGAGGCGAGTGAGTCTGACTCGAGCCACTGGATAGGCGGTCCACCATTTTGCTGCAAGCGCTCGATAGTATAGTGAGCTTCCTGTCGCAACCGATCCGCGAGAAACTCTCGGGCCAGATCACGCAGTAACATGCCATGGAGTAGCCACGTCACACCGACAACGACTAGCGCAACCAGCCCCAAGCGGGTTAGCAGATGGAACCGCAAGCTTCGCGGGTCAATGCGAAGGAAGTACATAGCCTTGCCCTCGCCGCGTTTGGATGCAGTTCTTGCCTAACAGCCGCCGCAGCCGGCCGATGTATACCTCGACCAGGTTCGGCGCGGCAGCATCCTGGTTGAGTGTATAAAGCTGATTCAGCAAGTTATCCTTCGAGTGCACCCGATCCGGATGGCACATGAGATAACGCAGCAGGCAGTACTCGGTAGCAGTAAGGGTATGCCAAGAGCCATCGACACCACAGGCTCGCTTGGCCACTTCATCAAGAGTAATCCCGTTCACTCGCAGTTCCGCTTCCACTGCCCCCGAGCTTCGTCTTAGCAGAGCATGAAGCCTGGCAAGCAGCTCAGCCTCATGGTACGGCTTGGTGAGATAGTCATCCGCACCTCGGCGCAAGCCTGCCACTTTATCTTCCCAGCTATCACGGGCGGTCAAGGCGAGCACAGGCAACCGGCGGCCACCGCGCCGCCAGCGTTCCAGCATTTCGAGGCCAGATCCATCGGGTAGTCCCAAATCAAGGATCACTAGACTGTAATCCTCCCGGGCCATGAGTTTTTCAGCCTCACGAACCAGCGCCGTGACATCTACCCGATATCCTGCATCTTCCAAGGCCTCGGCCAAGCTTTCTGCCAGCAGATCATCATCCTCTACGAGTAACAAGCGCATGACATGCCTCGCTAGCCCAACCTGTTAATGGGTATGGCCATCTGCATAGTGGTCGTCCGGCTCAGCGTCTTCCTTTGCAGAAGCAGGCGACGTGGTATCGGATGCCTTAGCTTGGCTATCCGGCGTCGCTACCTTCTCCTCGCCCCCCATGTCCCCATGGTCGTGAGCGTGGCCATCGCCTTGCTGATCATTCGTTTTTGACGGTGCGCCCATCATCCCGCTCATGTTTCCATGCTCATGGTCATGGCCATCATCCTGCCCATGATGATCATCTGAGGCGGCATTGGACGATGAACCCATCATTGCGTTCATGTCACCATGCTCGTGATCATGCCCATCATCAGCCTGCCCGCTGGTAGAGGACCCTGCCGGTTGTACCAACTCACGGTATTCTTGCTCGGAGAGTCCAGGTAAACGCTGCAGAAACGCGACCATCTCCCAGAGTTCCTGATCTTCGTGGGTTTTACCCCAAGCCGGCATACCGGTCATCTTGATGCCGTGTTTGATGATCCAGAACTGTTCTTCCGGTCCCCAGTGGTCTTGCTTCGTCAAGTTGGGTGGCATCGGGTTGAGTCCTGCCCGTAGTACCGTGTCTTCCAGCCCAGGCTTAAGATGACAGGCGGCACACAACGAGTCATAGGCACTTGCGCCCTGTTTAATCAGACTGCTGTCGTTCAGGTCAGGAGCCGTTATGTCATCAGCAGACGCCTTGACCGAGTTATGCATTGTGGTATGCATTACCCACTTTCCTAACGCCGTATGCTCATCACTTGCAGCAACGTTGTAGGCTCCGCTGTAGACAATCGCGACACCGCCAACAGCCAGCACTATCAGCGTCAAGACTGCCCCATAAATCATTCGCATCTTATTCTCCTTAGTATCGTCCGAGGGTTAGTACCACATCCTGACCCCAGCAACGACACCGGAGCCTTCGACGTCTCCGAACTCCTCTCGCGTCATGTCGGCTGTGTCGCCATATTGTTTTTCCCAGTAAGCACCGATGTAGGGGGCAAATTTTCTGGTAATTTCGTAACGTAAACGCAAGCCGACACGGGTAGAGTTCAGACCTTCTCCGACACCAAACTCCTCGACATCACTTGCCGCCACTTCAACTTCAGCTCTCGGCTGCAGGATGGCGCGCTGTGTCAACCGAACTTCGTATTCTGCTTCCAGGCTGGCCGATACATCCCCTTCATCACTGACCCTCAGCGAGGTATCAACCTCAAAGCGGTAGGGCATCGTACCGAGCAGGCTGATTACCGCAAAAGTGCGTTCAGGATGGTCGTTGGATGCGATCCCACCCTGATAGCCTATGCCGCCCTGCAACTCCCAGTAGTCGGCGACCAGATGGCTATATAGCAAGTCGAGCGACTCGAACTCACCATCCTCTCCGTCGCCCTGGGTATTCTCGCCTTCACCCTTGATATACACGCGCTGAAAATCACCGCCGTACCAACCTTGAAAGTCCCAGACTACGGCTTCTTCGTTCTCGTCTGTCCAGGCATACTCCAGGCGATCGACGAGAAACGTACCAAAGTTATGCTGTTCCATCGGCAAGCCCCATCCTGGCGGAGCATCATAACCTTCACTGGAACCGTCATCGGCATGCACCAAGGTAGCCGAGGTAAATGTCAGGAAGCCCAGTCCCGCCAACAAATGAGCAGTAAAACGCATAGTCCGCACTCCTTAAGCGACCTTGACGACCCGGAACATGCCGGCATCCATGTGATAGAGCAGGTGACAGTGGAAGGCCCAACTTCCCGGTGCATCGGCACTGACCAAAGCGGAGACCCGCTCTCCGGGCTTGACATTCAGCGTGTGCTTACGCGGAATCAGCTCGCCGGCACCGTTTTCCAGTTCCATCCACATGCCGTGTAGGTGAATGGGATGCTCCATCATGGTGTTATTCACGAAAATCAACCGCAGGCGCTCGCCGTGTTCAAAGTGAATCGGGCCATTGACCTCACTGAATTTCTTACCGTCGAACGACCACATGTAACGCTCCATGTTGCCGGTCAGTTGGAGCTCCAACTCGCGTCCAGGCGGACGAACATCCGGCCAGGGGGTGTAGGCCTTGAGATCGCTATAAACCAGTACGCGCCTCTCGCTGGGATCAATGCCGATACCGGGCTGGTCATAACGTGAACCTGGCTGTGCCATGCCCGCCGGTAGTAGCCCAGTAGTCCGGCTCTCTGGGGTGGGCTCCTTCTCGCCGGGGTAGTCCATGCCCTGCATGTTGGAGTGGTCCATGCCCTGCATGTTGGAGTG
>NZ_FOPY01000039.1 GCF_900113605.1 Modicisalibacter xianhensis | reverse complement strand
GGCCACTTGACGCGGTCATGTAAAGACTGCTGAGACGATAATCTGGTCAGGCTGAACGGTTCAGCTGAACAGAACTGAATTGTTCAGCGGTTCCTTAACACTTTCAATAACAAAGTGAGTCCTAGCAGGACCAAAACCCTTTATCTTTCTTATTACACCTGCGACATTATCAGATATAGCTATATCCCCTGCCGTTTTAAAATCTGTTTCCTCCTTTATCTTTGTTTTTTGCCATTTAGTAAACGGCAGTTTATCGATAGGCAGGCTCAGCAATTCCTTATAAAGAGAAATGCTCTTAAGCTCTGCGCCACAGCTCATGCAAAACCTTTGGTTCTCCATAACCCTTTCAGTTCCGCATACAGGACACCCAGGCAAGTCTATAGTTATATCGCCTACCTCTCTTTCTAATAGGCTAGAAAACCTCCTTCTCACTGGATGCTTAACATTGCCAGCTTGGAATATCTCTGTAATATTCTTTACAGAACTCCCTTTCCCTATTTGGAATGCTTTAGCATCAATAAGAAGACAAATATGCGGCATAAACCTTCTATATATTCTTCCTTTCCCATGACTTACGGCTGCATTTTCATAAACCAAACCTGTCTCTTTTAGAAGAGATATTATTTTTTCTTCTGCCGGAGCACAATCGCCAAATTCAATACCAACGTATATCTGTTTTTCTCCATTATCTGTATACGCCTTTTTATTTTCTTCAGCTACAAGCTCAACTATCTTGTCAGATAGTTCCGCCCCTGCCTCAACAAACTTCTTGTAATGAGGCATTTTTGATGACAAGCTTGAGTATTCTGCCTTAATAAACTCAGACCTATCTTTTATTATTTTGTTAAACAAACTTTGCTTAGACCGTGATGACTCAACATCTTGATAAAACTCTAATACAAGACTGATAAAAGTCCTAGGAATACCAAATGCTGCGTAGGAAAATGCGGAAACATATTCATCAAACTGGTTTTCAACAAACCTTTTTTCAAAAATTTTTTTGAAAAAATCTTCATATGAAGGATGCTCTACTCCTATCCAACACTCTACTGGTTCAGCATCATGATTTAAGTGGAAACGCGGTCCAAAATCTGTTAGTGGATAGGCAGAAGCCTTAGGCGATACGCGCGAACTCTTTAAACTCCTAAATATATCAAAAAACTCCACCATAAAGTCCCTAGCAAGAACTAGGGCTGCATCATCGCATAAAACTATGCACCTTTTCCTGCCACAAGCAGTATAGGCTTTCTCAAGCGCGCCACTTACAAGATCAATGTTTATGTTGTCAATAAGGTCATTATATTCTTCTTTAAAGTCCCCTTTCTCAATATCTGAACGATATTTTCGCAATATGCTCAGGTCTATCTCCACGCCAACATCTGAGAGACTTAATCCTGAATACTCAAGAGACTCATGAATCCCTTCTAATATCCTTGACAAGACCCATGAATGAAATATGGATATTGCATTAGAAGCTTTAATTTTAAACTGTTCAACTCGAAGGTATCTAGCAAAGCTAACATAAACAGAAAAAGGCTTAGCATTATCTTTTTGGCAAGCAATATGCGCCATCTTCATATTATGAGTTTTACCAGCACCTCGAGGGCCTATAAGGACCTTCGCCCCTCGCTGCAAAAGCTTATCTTGAATATTTTCTTGCAGCTTGTTTTGCGCGTTCCACTTTACAATTTCGCTATTTTCTATATAATCGGCTCGTTGTTCGTATCCTTGGTTTACCGTATCATCAATCATAATAGTACTCTTATCAGTGAAAACCAGTAGCAAGCATCATTTGAAACAGTTTTTTACCCCTAGCCAGCTTGCGAGGATATTGCGAGAAGAGTCTCCTTGCAAGCATGGCCACACCATCGTTGACTTAGCGGCAGGCCATGGCGACTTAGTCCACCCCTTTGCCAATAGTTTTAGCGATCACATCTTGGTAGATATAGACGAAGAAGCCTACAGCATTTTAAAAAAAAACTTCCCTAACGCTTCACATTTACTAGGTGACAGTACAGACCAAGAATTCATAACAAAAATAAAAAACCTCAATAAAAAAATAGATCTTTCTGTTTGCAACCCTCCTTTTAACTATAGGAACCGCTGAACAATTCAGTTCTGTTCAGCTGAACCGTTCAGCCTGACCAGATTATCGTCTCAGCAGTCTTTACATGACCGCGTCAAGTGGCC
>NZ_FOPY01000041.1 GCF_900113605.1 Modicisalibacter xianhensis | reverse complement strand
GCGTTGCAGGGGGTAAGCTCCGACCAGGTGTTGCAGATGCCGATGATCGGCTTGCCCTGGAACTCGTGGTCGGGAATGCCCTGGTTCTTCATCCAACTGCGGTACATGAAGCCGTTCTTGTCGGCGCTGCCGAACCAGGCGGCGCTGCGAAGTTGGCGTTTCTCATTCGACATGGCTGTCTCCTTCACGGTGGCTGGCGTGCTAAGCGCCACGCGTCATTGACGTATGGACGCACCATACCGGCAAACCCGATAACCACAAAATATGCAAAAACCACAAAATTGATATATAAAAATATATCAGTGAATATTTCGCTCTTGTCTCGGTAACGCGATTCTTACTCTTACCACGGCCCAGCAAGCGACCAAGCATCTGTCTTTTCAAGGGGTTACCGGCCTCCTTCGGCAGGTTGCCCTGTCTAGCCCCGCAATGCCTTGGGGCCCTTTTTTCCCACCCCATACGAAAGTCTATGTTGAACATAGGCTGTCTATGTTCAACATTCTAAAACCAATCACGCCGGCTCAATCACAGCCTAGACTGGTGAACTGCAAGTCGAGCGTGACGTCACCATCACTCGATGCCCTAAGTCACAACAACAAGCGCTATTCGGAGACAACGTATGACCAAACTCAAGCACGCCGTAGTCGCTACCAGCTCGTTGATATTGCTGGGAATGTCCGCCGCCCAGGCTGCCGAATACGAATGGAAATTCCAGGCCTCGGAAACCTCCGGCGAGCCTAGCTTCAAGATCAAGCAGGAGTGGGCCGACAAGATCAAGACCATGACCGACGGCCGCGTGTCGATCGAGGTGATGCCGATCAATGCCGTCGTAGGGCCGACCGAGACCCTGCAGGCCGTGAGTTCGGGTATCCTTCAGGGCCACATGACCGACCCTAGCTACTTCTCGGGCCAGGACCCGGCCTTCGGCATGTTGGGTAACCTGGTCGGCGCTTGGCAGAACCCCTACGATTTCCTGGAGTTCATGAATAATGCCGGCGGTGAGGAGCTCTACAACGAGTTGGCCGAGCCCTATGGTACGCACCTGATTTCCGCGGCCACCTTCCCGCTGGAATCGGTGCCTTCCACCGTGGAAATCAAGACCATCGAGGACTTTCAGGGGCTCAAGATTCGCGCCCCGCAGGGCATGGTCTACAACATCTTCGAGCGCATCGGCGCCACCCCGGTCAACCTGCCGGGTTCCGAAGTCTATACCGGTCTCGAGAAGGGCGTGATCGATGCGGCCGACTCCACCGTGCTCTCGAACAACGATGCCCAGGGCCTGCACCAGTTCGCGCCGTATCCGCTGTATCCGGGCTTCCATTCCATGCCGATGATCGCCGTATCGATCAACAAGCAGATCTGGGACGGGCTGCCGGAAGACCTGCAGACCACCTTGGAAGTTGCCTTCGATCGTATGGCCTACGACATGATTGCCCGCTTGAGTGCACAGGACATCGAGGTGCTGCAGAAGCTCGAGCAGGATCCGAACGTCCATCCGTACAACCTGCCCGCCGAAGAGCGTAAGAAGTTCCGCCAGGCCGCCGAGCAGGAATGGAAGGAATGGGCAGGTCGCAACGAGATGACCCAGAAGATCTATGACTCCGCGACCTCGTTCCTGAAGGCCCGCGGCCAGCTGTAAGCACTGCGATAATGACCGCTGCGAAGCGTCGCCAGGCCAGGGCCGGGCGACGCTTCGTACGGATTCATGACAGACCCGGGGGCCGGCACATCCGGCCCCGTGAACTTTGTGCCCCCATTCTGACCATGGCAGTGCCCTGCGCGTACTGCATGGAGGACCCATGTCCCCTTCGACAGACAAGGACAACCGCCCCTTGAAACACGAGGACGAGATCGCCGGCCCGACCTCCGGCGAGCCCAGCACGGCCCCCGACCCGGTGCGCAGCACCTTCGACCGCGGCGTGGTGTGGTGCGCCCG
>NZ_FOPY01000042.1 GCF_900113605.1 Modicisalibacter xianhensis | reverse complement strand
TGACCTGTCCTGAATAGAGTTGACACGTTCCGCCCCTTATCTTGGGAGAACGTGATGAATCAACGCATTAAACGCACCCAGCGGGACTACACCCTGGCCTTTAAACAGACGGTGGTAGACCAGGTCGAGCGCGGCGAGATGACCTACAAGCAGGCTCAGGCTCGCTACGGTATCCAGGGCCGCTCGACGGTACTACAGTGGTTGCGTCGCTATGGTCACCAGGACTGGCGTCCCGGGGCCACGGAGCGCGCCGCCAGGAGACCTGTCATGCCAAAATCGCCTCCGACCCCGGAGCAGCGCATCAAGGAACTTGAGGAGAAGCTGCGTCTGGCCGAGCAGAAGGCCCAGTTCTTCGAAGCCGTTGTCGATGTGATGGAGAAGGATTACGGGGTCACGGTAAAAAAGCGGTCCGGCAAGTCCTCACGCAAGAACGCGTTGCCGGATTGACCGTCAGCAGGGCATGTCGTTTTCTGGGCATCAGTCGTCAGGCCTGGTATCAGGCGCAGCGGACGCAACGGGAGCGAGCTGGCCGGGACCAGCGGGTTATCGGCTTCGTGCATGCGATCCGTCGTTGTCAGCCCCGGATCGGGGGCCGCAAGCTCCACTACCTGTTGCACCAGCAGGCTGACGTGAGCCTGCACCTGGGGCGGGATCAGCTGTTTCAAGTACTACGGGCTCACCGGCTACTGGTGCCTCGTCGCCGGGCTTACCACAAGACTACCCATAGCCACCATCGCTTCCGGCGTCACCCCAACCTGCTCAAGCCGGGCGCGGATCAGGTGATCGCCAGTCGCCCCAATCAGGTCTGGGTGGCGGACATCACTTACCTACCGACCCGCTCGGGCATGAGCTACGTGAGCCTGGTCACCGACGCCTACTCCCGCAAGATCGTTGGTCACCATGTGCATGAGAGCCTACGCAGCGAGGACGTGGAGCAGGCCTTGCGCAAGGCCCTGCGACAACGGTTCGGTGACCAGCCGTTGATTCATCATTCGGACCGAGGCATTCAGTATTGCTGCGATCGCTACCAGCGCCTGCACGCTCGTCATGGCATCCGCTGTTCGATGACCGATGGCTACGACTGCTACCAGAATGCCTTGGCGGAGCGGGTTAATGGAATCCTGAAAACGGAGTTCCTGTTGGTGCAGCCTTGGGACCTGGACCAAGCCCGCACCATGGTCAACGAATCGGTTGAAATTTATAACCGTGACCGGCCCCACCTGGCCCTGAAATACAAAACGCCCGATGCAGTGCATCGGGCGCTCTGAGGCGAAATTAGGTGTCAACCTATTTCAGGACTAGACA
>NZ_FOPY01000044.1 GCF_900113605.1 Modicisalibacter xianhensis | reverse complement strand
GCGACCAGGCCGGCGACATGCGCCATGTCGACCATCAGGTAGGCCCCGACCTCGTCGGCGATGGCACGGAAGCGGCGCCAGTCGATGACCCGCGAGTAGGCCGAGAAGCCGGCAATGATCATCTTCGGCCGATGGCTTCTCGCGAGACGCTCGACCTCTTCGTAGTCGATCTCGCCGGTGTCGGGGTTCAGCCCGTACTGCACGGCGTGGTAATGCTTGCCCGAGAAGTTCGGCGCGGCGCCGTGGGTCAGGTGGCCACCGTGGGCCAGGCTCATGCCCAGCACGGTATCGCCGGGCTTGACCAGGGCCATGAACACGGCCGCGTTGGCCTGGGCGCCGGAATGCGGCTGGACGTTGGCGTAGTCGGCACCGAACAGGGCGCAGGCCCGCTCGATGGCCAGCGCCTCGACCTTGTCGACAAACTCGCAGCCGCCGTAGTAGCGGCGACCGGGATAGCCCTCGGCGTACTTGTTGGTCAGCTGGCTGCCCTGCGCCTCCATCACGGCGCGGCTGGTGTAGTTCTCGGAAGCGATCAGTTCGATGTGCGCTTCCTGCCGTGCCCTCTCTTCCTCGATAACGGCATAAACTTGCCAGTCAACAGCTTCAATGCTTGCGTAATACATTTATTTTTCCTTGTTTTTAAAAGATAAAAGAACTTCATAAAACAAGATATAAGCAGGCCCCAAGAGACAAAAATTTGAATCCTTAATGCCCCCATAAGCCAGGCTTGCCTTCCTCAACTGCAGTCTCGAGCAAGCTACTCGTTTTTTCCCTTGTACTCGTTTTCGCTACGAAGATATGCTGCATGAGTCAGGACTGTCATGCCTGTAGACACCAAGCTCCCAGTAACGCGAAACATAACCTAAGACCCTGTTTATTATGAAAAACATCCCCACGGACCTACTTAGAACCTTTGTCACCATCAAGGATCTTGGAGGCTTCACGAGCGCTGGTGAATTACTCGGCAGATCGCAGCCGGCAATCAGTTTACAGGTCAAGAAACTGGAAGAAATCCTAGGTGTAAGAGGCCGGATGATAGATTAAGCCTTAGGAGCTATCCTCTGCTGGCAGCGCGTGAACTCATTGCTCAATTCATCCAGGAGCAGCGA
>NZ_FOPY01000045.1 GCF_900113605.1 Modicisalibacter xianhensis | reverse complement strand
GCTAACACCATCACTTAACCTTCCGGCACCGGGCAGGCGTCACACCCTATACGTCCGCTTACGCGTTTGCAGAGTGCTGTGTTTTTAATAAACAGTTGCAGCCACCTGGTATCTTCGACCGGCCTCGGCTTCCACCGCGAGGGTGTACACCTACATGCCGGCGTGCCTTCTCCCGAAGTTACGGCACCATTTTGCCTAGTTCCTTCACCCGAGTTCTCTCAAGCGCCTGGGTATTCTCTACCTGACCACCTGTGTCGGTTTGGGGTACGGTCTCACGTGATCTGAAGCTTAGAGGCTTTTCCTGGAAGCGTGGCATCAATGACTTCCGGACCGTGGTCCGTTCGTCTCGTGTCTCGGCCTTGGGATTCCGGATTTACCTGAAACCCCAGCCTACGCACTTTCACCGGGGCAACCAACGCCCGGCTCACCTAGCCTTCTTCGTCCCCCCATCGCAACCACGTGAGGTACGGGAATATTAACCCGTTTCCCATCGACTACGCCTTTCGGCCTCGCCTTAGGGGCCGACTCACTCTGCTCCGATTAACGTAGAACAGAAACCCTTGGTCTTCCGGCGGGGGAGTTTTTCACTCCCCTTGTCGTTACTCATGTCAGCATTCGCACTCGTGATACCTCCAGCGGACTTCTCAATCCACCTTCATCGGCGTACACGACGCTCCTCTACCGCGCATCATTCGATGCACCCGTAGCTTCGGCACCTGGTTTGAGCCCCGTTACATCTTCCGCGCAGGCCGACTCGACTAGTGAGCTATTACGCTTTCTTTAAAGGATGGCTGCTTCTAAGCCAACCTCCTAGCTGTCTGAGCCTTCCCACATCGTTTCCCACTTAACCAGGATTTTGGGGCCTTAGCTGACGGTCTGGGTTGTTTCCCTTTTCACGACGGACGTTAGCACCCGCCGTGTGTCTCCCACGCTGCACTCACCGGTATTCGGAGTTTGCCTCGGTTTGGTAACCCGGGATGGGCCCCTAGCCGAAACAGTGCTCTACCCCCGG